>JBBSUG010000033.1:0-52592 GCA_038235165.1 Pyrinomonadales bacterium | reverse complement strand
ATGAATGGCTGCGACCGGGTGATTACGGCTCATTTGCCAAATATAAAAAGAAGGTCAAAGCGATATTTACCGGCATCGGATCAGAATACAAGATAGCGTTCAGCCAAATGTCAGTCTAATCTATTTCTGTTGGGGTACTTATTTTATTCACAACTAATTTACTATTTTAGACACGCTAGTAAAAGCTATGCAATTTCATTGCAAGACTTTCAGTGTCCTTCAGCTAAGTCTATGATATAAAGACGGAAGATGAAAGAGAATCGAAAATCAGGGCATACAACGACTCGTTTGACAGCGCACATTGTCTGGACAACGAAATATCGTTATCACGTATTAGAAGGCGAAATAAAACTTCGCTGTCGAGAATTAATCATTCAAATCTGTGATGCCGACGACATTCGGATACTCAAAGGAGTGGTCAGTAAAGATCACATTCATATGCACATCGAATATGCGCCGAAACTAGCATTATCAAATATCGTCAAACGGCTCAAAGGGCGCACATCGCGCAAATTACAGCAAGAGTTTCCGCGTCTGCGGAAAAGATATTGGGGACGACACTTTTGGGCAATCGGCTATGGAGCGTGGTCAACGGGTAAAATCTCTGATGAGATGGTCGAGCAATATCTGGAACATCATCGCAAACCGTCAAACGGCGAAAGCGATACATTTATTTTAGAGTGAGGACTTTCAGTCTACGAAAAACCTACCCACTTGGAGTGGGTAGTGGTTTAGTGAGCTGTTTTTCGATTGATTGGCGCAGTTCGAGATCATCAACACACTGCAAAATAAAAAGCTTCTTGATGATTTTACCAAATTCATTGAGAGATTGATTGATCGAATGTTGATAGAAATAAGAATTAAGACGCTTGAAAAGTTGCGAAGCGGTGGTTCGTTTGAGTTTGGTGGCGGCGACGAACCTGAGAGTCAAATCCCAGTTTTCTTCAATGATTTTGGTATTGATATAAGCGTCGGGCGTAGCTCAGGGAACGCGAAAATTATCCTCATGCTAATTCAAATTATCACCTTCTAAGCGAACACGGTCCGATGACTCGCCAACCGATTAACCGTCTGGTCGAACAAACCGGCATTCGCGCGAAAATGAATTTCAAGGTCAATCCGCAAATGCTTCGGCATTCGACTTTATTATCTGAAAAATAAAGGTTGCGACAACAGATTGATCAAAGACCAACCTCGGACATCGAAACATCACGCATTCGGTTGGCTGTACCCGAACAGCAGCTTACAGATTTGAAAGGTTGTGGAGATAAAATCCAATGGGACTTTTCTTCATTTGTGATACTGTTGGCGAATTCAAACAAGAGCCTAAAATACTTGAGTTTGATTTTAATTTTTGGCGACTTTATTCGCTCAAAATGAATTCGCCGACAGTATCCATTTATGGCAACTTACCCATCATTGCGGAAACGAAACGCACGACGGCACTTCGTTCATTTGAAATCTAACCGCGCTCTAATCAAGCAAAACATTTTCGCTTTTGACGGTCAGTTTTTCTATTAGATTTTCTTTAACTTCGTAACCGATTCCGGGAGCGGTCGGCGCATTGATTGTGCCTTGCGGACTGACTTCGACGGGCGGTTCGATAATATCTTCTTCCCAATACCTGGCGGAAGCCGAAACGTCGCCGGGTAATGTAAAACCGGAAAGCGTGGACATGGCGATATTGTGAGCGCGACCGATGCCGGTTTCGAGCATTCCGCCGCACCAGACCGGAATGTTTTTACTCTCGGCGTAACATTGAATCGCTTTCGCTTCGGAATGTCCGCCGACGCGACCGAGTTTGACGTTGATGATGCGGCAACTTTCGAGTTCGAGCGCGTGGCGTGTGTCGCGCAGCGTCGTGATTGATTCGTCCAGACAAATGCTCGTTTTCAGACGTTTTTGGAGTTTGGCGTGGTCAACCAAATCTCCGGCTTCGAGCGGCTGTTCGATCATCAGCAAATCGTATTCGTCGAGTTTTTCAAATATTTTCACGTCGTCATCATTGAGCCGATAAGCCGCATTTGCGTCAACCGACAATAAAATATCGGGGAAATTTTGGCGAATCGCTTTGACGAATTCGATGTCGCATCCGGGTTTAATTTTTAGTTTGATGCGCTGATAACCGCTTTCGAGTTCGCGCCCGACGACTTCGAGCAGAACTTCCGGCGATTTTTGAATTCCGATGGAAACGCCGCAGTTGATTTCGGTTTGCGTGCCGCCCAAATGCTGCCACAACGGAACACCGGCTTTTTTCGCCTCCAAATCCCAAATTGCGGTTTCGACACCGCCGATTGCCATTCGGTTATTTTGAATCGGCGATAAAATTTGCGCGGCGGCGGCGGCGTTCGAGACGTTTTGTTCTTTGAGCAGCGGCGCAATAAATCCCGTGATGATTGACCACGCCGTGTCAATCGTTTCGTGATTGTAAAACGGGTGATTCATCGCCGTGCATTCGCCCCAGCCGGATGCGCCGTCTTTATCCAACACGCGAACGAGCAAAACGCGCCGTCCGGTCGCCGTTCCGAAACTCGTTTCAAAACTGTTGACAAGCGGCATTTCGATTTCGCGCAGTTCGATTTTTTCTAAATTCAAGTTACTCATAATTAAAAATTTGAAGTAAAACTCAGAAGATTTCCGGCGTAAACAAACCAGATAAAACCGAGACAAGCGAGTGCAAAAACCGTTGCCTGAAGCTTGCCCCAAATGCTGTATCGTTTGCTTAACCAGGCATAAACGGCATTATAAAAAACAATTACCGAGCCGATTACTCCGAGTAAACCGATAACTTGAGCAATCTGCACCCAGAAATTGCCCGTATCGCTAAAGAAGTCGAAGTGTGAAGACATATAATTGACAATGGCAATGAGCGCGATGATAAATATGAGGTCTAAGGCAAAAACCAGTCTCACCAAATATCGAAGAAGTTTTTCGCGCGGTGTCAGTTCGAGTTTGACTCCGTGGTAGCGTCTGACCAGCCACGCGACAAACCACAGAATCAGCGTTAATGCCATAACCAGCAGCGAAAGTCCGACCACCTGAAGTATCAATTTGCCGTTGTCCAAAAAACTGACGCGGGTGAACGTCATAAACGGATACGGGACAACTATTTGCATCCGTCCGCTGCTGTCCGGTTTGAAAATCAAAGAATCCTGACCGCCTACTTCACGAAAAGTCATCGGCGCAACTTCGCGCCAGCTTTTCGGTTTGCCGTTAAAGCCTGTCAGCGAATCTACTGAAATTGTGCCGTCTTCATTTGGAGTCACATTTGTTTGTCCTAAAAGTGCCATTATTCTAAAAAGCGAACCTTCAGGGCGGCGACTGCCCAAATACGTTCCGGCAACGGCGGCGGCATCCTGTTTAGCCGTTTCGAGTGTCGGCAAATTTGAATCTTCAACCGGAAAATAACGATTTATAAATGCGTCCCAAACGGCGGTTCGCAAGACAGATTTCCCCACACTATTTTGCGAAATAAAGAATCCGAGATTTGAATCGGGAATTAGATGCAAATCGCTGTGAAACGAAACCGTATCGCCGGCGTGTCCGATGATGCGGTGTCCGTTGCGCGTTTCTTCATAAAAACCGTAAGCCATCGCATTTGCTTTATCATCCATCGCAAAAAGGCGGCTGTGCATCAATTTTGCCGTTTCGGGTTTGAGAATTGTTTTGCCGTTAAATTCACCGTTTTGCAGATGGGCGATCATAAAATTCGCCATATCGGTCGCCGTGCTGCTCAGACTTCCGGCGGGAAAGGGTCCGATATTTTCAAACGGTTTCGGTTTGTCGGATGCCAAAATGTAGGCGTTCGACATATTAGGAACAAGGTTTTCGGGAAGCGGCTGTCTGAAACTCGAACTGTTCATTTCGAGCGGTTTAAAAATGTTCTGCTCGATATAATCATCAAAAGGCTGACCGGAAACCCGTTCGACGATATAAGCCGCAAGTGTCGTCGCGTAGTTTGAATATGCCGGAACTTCTCCGGGCGGAAAAATTCGTTTCGGAATATGCGTTTTTACATAGTCGCCCAAATTCGGGCTTTTATCGCCGCCGAAAAGGTCCTTTAATTGCTCTTCAAATCCCGCCGTGTGCGTCATTATATTTTTCAAAGTAATCGGTTTTCCAAACGCTTCGGGAATTTTGAAATCGAGATATTCATTGATGTCTTTATCAAGGTCTAATTTGCCTTGTTCCTGAAGCTGCATCACAGCTGTCCAGGTAAAAAGTTTTGAAATCGAACCGGGACGAAATAGAGTTTTGTCGGCGACAACGGGCAGTTTCTTTTCAACATCGGCATAACCGTAACCTTTTGCAAACAAGAGCTTTCCGTCTTTGACAATTGAAACGGTGACACCCGCAATATCCTGTTGAGCGAGTTGCAGCGGAATCACACCATCGAGAAAAGCCTCAATATCCGCTGTCGTCATTTGCCCGTTTCCGGTAGGCGCGGCATTCGTCGGTTTTTCGACATTCGCAGCATTTGTTTCAATTGACGGAGCTGTCGGAATCTGCCCGATCACGGATGAAAAGAGCATCAAACTCAGTAAAATATAAGCCGTTAATTTTCTCATAGTTGTAGTTCCCGTATTTTTTATTGTCACCGTTGGTTGAATTACTTAATCTTTTTCGCCGGAAAACCCGCGCCGCCTTGATTTAGCGTTAATCCGGCTACTTGTCCGCCCGCATCTTTTGAAAATGTAATGGTCGCATTTACATCTTTGGAAAAGAACTTCGTTTCCGATTCGGGAGAAAGTGCGAATTTCGATTGTCCGTTTACTTGCCCCAACAACTTCCCGTTTTCGAGCGTAATACTCAAAGTAATACTCGGTTGTTCGATCTTGTATTCGCCGACGTATTCTTCCAACAATTTCGCAGTAACCGCGATTTCTTTGCGTTCCTGCGGAACTTCATATTTTGCGCCGAAGACGATTGCCGCCAGATCATTAGACACTTTGCCCGCCGGTGAACCTTGAATATTGGTCAAAACGATGGCGGTAATTTTATCGTCGGGGAAACGTGAAATATCGGTCGCAAAACCGTAAATGCCGCCGCCGTGCGAAATTGAACGATGTTCAAATCGTTTGCCGATGCCCCAGCCGTAACCGTAACCGCTTTTGTATGGTGTAAATATTTCGTCGAGTGATTTTTGGGAAACGAGTTTTTCCGTGTAAAGTGCCTGATCCCACAACAGCAAATCGCCCGTCGTCGAATACAGCGAACCCGCCGCATACGGGACGGACATATCCATATATGAAGCGTTGAGTATTTTGCCGCCTGTTCGTGCGTAACCCGCCGCACGATTTTTGATAATTTGCAGCGGATTGTCATAACCCGTATCTTTCATTTTCAAAGGCGTGAAAATGTTTTCCTGCAAAAAGTCGGCGTAAGTTTTGCCCGAAACTTTTTCGATAATCACACCAAGCATATAAAAACCTGAATTGCTGTAAGAAAATTTTTCGTTCGGCGTGAAATCAAGCGGTTTTGATTTCAATAAATCGGTCATTTCCGTCGTGGAAATAGGCAAAATCGTCGTTTTGGCAAAATCGGGAAATTCCGTGTAATTCGGAATGCCGGACGTATGCGTCAGCAGATTTTTGATGGTGATCGGTTTCCAAGCATCCGGGCAAGCTGCGACATATTTGCAAAGCGGATCGTTGATGCTCAATTTCCCGCGTTCCTGCAGCATCGTAATCGCCATTCCGGTAAATTGTTTCGTTACCGAACCAAGGCGATAAACCGTCTGCGGCGAATTCGGCACATTCAATTCGATATTCGCCATCCCGTAACCTTTATTGAAAATCGGTTTCCCATCACGCGCGACGAGAACCGAACCGCTGAAACCGTCAACTTTAACGGCGGCGTTCATATATTCGTCAGCCTTAGCGGTTATTTGCTGGTCTGTCAGTTTCGCGGCGGCAGTTTGTGCCGCTGCGAATGAAACAAACAACAAGCAGATTGCAGCCAGTGCAGTCAGACGATTTACGACATTAAAATTTTTATACATATAGATTTTTTCAACGGAATTGTTCTCAAACTTACGGCAGAAATTTCATTTACCAAATAGAAGTTCGAATCTGCGGCTGTGCCGCCTAATGTGTGGTCGATGGCTCTGCCTCGCCGTCAAATCTTCTTAAAGTTTTTGAGGCTGTGCCTCAATTTATGTAATGAGGCACAGCCTCAAGAAAGGTGAAAAGCGTAACGGAAAGGCACAGCCTTTCCGCACATTGGCGGGTATAGCCCTTAAAAATATGCTTTGAGTATCATCAATTTATTTACCCGCAGTTGCTGACTTTTTCTCAGGCACACGCGAAAAATCGCCCATTCCCGCCACATTCATTTCGGCGACTTTGCCCTGCTGATTGAGCCGGAAACTGAGGAACGCTTTGCCTTCCACTTTGTCCTGCCAAACCACTTGGAAAACGTCGTAATGCCAATGTGCCATTTCGCCCGTAAAATTCGGTCCGAATTTTGCCATCAACTTGCCGTTTTCAAGCGCGATTTTTACGTCTCCATACATTTCGCTCGTGTAGTCGCCCGCGTATTTTTCTAAATCCAGAGACGGCGAAGTGCCTTTGATTCGGGCGGCTTCCATCTTCGCGGCGGCGGTTTTGCCCTGCGCTTCGAGCGATTTCATCGTTTTTAACATTTCCGCGCTCCAATCTTTTGGCTCTTTGGTGCCGAGAAATGCGTCGAAGATTTTGTAGGAGAGCGGCTGCGGCAAGATCGTTCCGCCTCTGTTCGTTAAAATCACCAAGCCGAGATTTTCTTCCGGCATCAACGCCACTTCCGCACGCATTCCGTCAATTGCTCCGCCGTGTTCGACGAGTTTCCGCCCGCGAAAATCACTTAAGAACCAACCCATTCCGTAATTCAAAAAATGTGCTTCGGGATACATTACTTTCATTTGACCTTCGAGCGGAATAATCGTCTGCGGCGAGTGCATTTCATTGATACTTGCCGCACTGATAAGCTGTTTGCCGTCGAATTTTCCATTGTTAAGCTGCAAGCGAACCCACTGCGCCATATCAACGACATTGGAGTTAATCGAACCGGCGGGACCGATATTGTCAATCATTCGGTATGGAACAGGCTGAACTTTGTCATCAATCATCTGATGCGGCGCGGCAACGTCCGCTTTACCTTTGAGCAATCTGATGCTCGTGTTGGTGTCCTTCATTCCGAGCGGCGTGAAAATGCGTTCGTTTAGAAAATCATCCCAGCTTTTGGTTGTAACCGATGGCACGATTTGTCCGGCGGCGAGAAACATTATGTTTTGATAACCGAACTTTGAACGCATACTCGAAGATGGCTGTAAAAAACGAATCCGCCGCAAAATATCATCACGGCTGTAATCCGTCGCATACCAAAGCTGATCGCCGCGCTCGAGTCCGATGCGGTGCGACAGCAAATCGCGGACGGTCATTTCGCGTGTGACATACGGGTCAAAAAGTTGGAATCCCGGCAGATATTTTGTTGCGTGGTCGTCCCATTTGAGTTTCCCGTCGTCAACCAGCATCGCAATCGCGGCGGAAGTAAAAGCTTTGGAAGACGAGCCGATGGCGAACATCGTATTTTCATCAACCTTGTCCGGCTTGCCGAGTTCACGGACTCCGTAACCTTTGGCGAATACCACTTTGTCATCCTTAATAATGGCAATCGCCGCGCCCGGAACTTCCCAATCTTTAATGGCTTTATTGACGTAATCATCAAACCCCTGCAACGGCGCGTTTTGTGCAAACGCAGAAACTGAACCGGTAAAAAGCAGCAGAATAAAAAATATAAAATGACTCGCTCGTGATTGAAATTTCATAATGTTTCCTCTTAAAAATTGATGTGTTCAAACCGTCCAAATTTGTTTTAAAACCCGCGCAAAATTTCCGCCGAGGATGCCTTGAATGTCCGCGTCGCTGTATTTGCGGCGAATTAAGCCTTCGGTCAAATCAAACATACGCTTCGGATGATTTAAGCGTTCGATGTCAATTTTTTCGCGGAAGCCATAACTGCCTTTGTAACCTGCACGAAGTCGTTTATTATCTTCCGCCGGCATCGCGTCGTAGCCATATAAATCTATGTCGCTGCCGACACCGAGATGTTCCGCACCGATCAGTTTTCTAACATGGTCATAGTGGTCGAGTACGTCTTCGATGGTCGTCGGCTCGGTCGCTTTGACGAACATTCTGACACCGGTAATTCCCATCACGCTTCCGGCTTTTCCGACCGCTTTTATTGCTTCATCGGTTTTATCGCGCGGATGACCGCCTGCGAGAACACGACAGTTTGAATGTGTAATCAGCACGGGTTTTTTGGAAATCTCAAACGCATCGAGCGTCGTTTTGTCGCCGCAGTGCGAAACGTCAACCGCCATTCCGACTTTATTCATTCGCTCGATTATCGCCGCGCCGAAATCCGAAATTCCTTCGTCGTGGCGTTCGGTTGAACCGCTGCCGATAAAATTTTGTGAATTATAAGTTAATTGCGAAACGCGCTGTCCGAGTCCGCGAAAGAAATCAACGTCGTCGGGTTTGCGAAACTGGTCTGAATTTTGGAGTCCGAGAATTACGCCCAATTTGCCCGATTTCTTCACGCGGTCGAGATCATTTGCACTATCAATCCGCATAAAATGCTCGTCGTGATTGGCGATAAACCCATTCCAGAAGGCGAAAAATTCGAGAACATTATTGTAAGAATCCATTCCGCCCATTCCGAGTGCGGGATGAATGATGTTGATGCCCGAATCTTTCCACGGTTGTAAATCGGCAGCGGTAAAACTTTCGGGGTCTTTGAACCATTTCGCCTGTTTCGTAAAATCGAGCGTCATCACACAAAGCATATCAATTACGGTAGATTGTTTAACTAAATCAATCGCCCGCGCAGAATATTCTTTGGTTGAATTTGCGAAAAGTTGGAAATGACCAAGGTTCAACATCGGTGCGGCAAATACTCCGACACCGGCGAACGCCGTTCGTTTGAGTATGTCGCGTCTTGATAACAAATTATTTTTCTCTTTCATAAATTTTCACCTTCGCCGCTCAAGCAGATAAACGCCGTATTCCGAAAACTCGCGCTTTCCACGAAAAAACTCCGTGACCGTAAAGCCATTTTCCAAAGCGTTTACAAAAGCCTTACGCGTGAATTCGCGCCATTTTCTTGCTAAATCGCTGTTTCGTTTGACCAAATCATTAATGTCCGCCGGAATTTCAATCGCAACTTGTTCATCCTCCTCAGATAAGTAAAAAGTCTGTGGAATATTGTTTTCACTTAATTTCACCAACCGTTTAACTTTCTCAATATTAGTTGAAGAAACTCCTTTTTCCTCTTTCAAATTCCAGATTACCCAAAGTCTGTCCGTATCGTTTTGATGGAGAAAACTCGGCGCATCGTCGCCGTAAAAACTGACAAAATACTGATTTGAAACTACGCCCAACTTATTGAAATTGAAATAAGCATTCAAACTTTGCAGCGGGTCAAAGGTCCACGACATCAGGAAAATTCCTTGCTGCAAAACAAATTCACGTTGCGCTCTTTTCAATTTCTCGCCGAGTTTGTAATTGCGATATTTCGGTTTGACGGCGAGCATATGCGAATGATGAGCCATTTGCCCTTTTTCGTAACTGACAAAACCGTAAGCGAATCCGACTAATTTTCCAAAATCAAACGCGCCCAATAAACAGCCGCCCGCCGCTGTCGCCGCTGCCAATTGCGAAATGGGAACGACTTCAATATCTGGAATTCCCCAAACTTCTTTTTGGAGTTCTTCAACCGCCTGCATTTCCGCGATGCTCGTAATCGGACGAATTTCTATTGACGTTTCCATTTTTGGAATTCTATTTGCAGAAGCCCGCACGAAGTAAGGGCGTAAAACACACTTACTTCGTGCGTGTTTCTGCGTTGTAACCCTGACCGTAAATTACTTTTCCCGGTTTCGCGCCCGTGTGTTTGCCGTTTTCGACGACGACCGTGCCGTTGACGATCACGAAATTGATTCCCGACGGCGTTTTAAACGGGTATTCGTAAGTCGCGTTATCCTGAATTTTGTCGTAATCGAAAATGACGACATCCGCCCACATTCCTTCTTTGATTAAACCGCGTTCGGGAATTCTCAAGCGCGTCGCCGACCAAGAAGTCATCCGGCGAATCGCGTCGGGCAGCGTGATAATATTTTTATTACGAACATATTCGGCGATCACACGCGTAAAATTTCCGTAACCGCGCGGATGTCCGTTGCCGACGGTGTTCGGATCAACCAGAGTCGGGGAAGCCGCAGCGTCGCTTCCAAAGCTAATCCAGGGGAATTTGACGGCGGTTTCAATATCTTTTTCGCTCATCAAATAAAACAATGCACCCGCCCGATTATTGCCTTCGACGATCAAATCGAAAGCTGCATCAGCCGGTTCTTTGTTCAATTCCTTGCCGATTTGCGCGACGCTTTTGTTATTAAATTTGTCGTTGTCCTTGTTTCCGGTCGAAACGACGACGATATTATCCCAACCGCCCGCCGCTTCGACGATATTCCACCAACCCGGCGATTCGGTTTTGATTTCACTTTTCAGACGCTCACGAATTTTCGGGTCTTTCAGCCGCTCGATCAGTTTGTCGCGCCCGCCTTCGGATGCCCACGCCGGAACGACCGCCGAAAGCGATGTGCCGCCCGCCGTGTAAAGATACATATTGGCGGAAACTTCGACACCGCGACTGCGTGCCGCGTCAATCGTTTCGCCGGCTTTTTTCATCAGCGTTCCCCAACCCGGCTGATACGCCGCTTTGAGGTGATAAATCTCGACGGGCAAATTGCCTTTTTCGCCGATTTCAATCGCTTCGTTAATTGATTCGATCAATTCCTTGCCTTCGCCGCGAACGTGGCTGATGTAAATGCCTCCGTATTTTCCCGAAACCTTGGCGAGTTCGATCAATTCGGCGGTTTTGGAATAGCTCGCCGGCGGATAAATTAACGCTGTCGAAATTCCCAACGCGCCGTTTTTCATCGCCGTTTCGATAATTGCCCGCATTTTATCGAGTTCTGCGGTGTTCGGATCACGCGCATCGTTTCCGATCACGGCAACCCGCGCCTGTGTCGCTCCGTAATAAGTTCCGAAGTTGAAACTGAAACCGCCTTTTTCGATATTGGCGAAATACTCGGCGAGTTTATCAGCCTCAACCGGCGCACCGCCTTCGCCCGCAATCGCCGTCGTCACGCCCTGCAAAAGTTTGCTCTCCGCTAAACCGTTTTTCAGCAATATTCCGCCCGATGCGTCCTGCATATCAATCCAACCCGGCGAAACATATTTACCTTTCGCATCAATTTCACGTTTGCCTTTGCCGCCGAATTTGCCGATTTTTACAAACCGTCCGTCCTTAACGGCGACATCCGCCAGAATCCACGGATTTCCCGCGCCGTCCAAAACGCGCCCGTTGCGAATCACGAGGTCGTAAATTTCACCGTTTTGCGCGTGGATTGGCGTGATAAAAATGCTTGATAAAAATACAAAAACGAGCGTTGCGGTAAAAAATTGTCGGATATGATTTTTCATTTTTTTTCGATTGCTGTAATTCAATTAAATCTTTGAAATTTTTGGCTTTAGCGGCAAAACGAACTTTCAGATTGTTCTAATTTTTTGCCGTTTTCCCGTCAACGGAATATTTTTTCATCAATTCCATCGCTCGTTCGCTCAGTTTGAAAAGGTGCGGATGGGCGCGATTGCCGTTGGTTAAAATCGCAAAACCGAATTTTCGATCACGATTTCCGAGTAGAAATGCCGTGTATCCGCCAAGACTTCCGCTATGGGCGAAATAGCGTTCGCCGTCTTTTTCCTGCACCCACCACGTCAAGCCGAATCCGGCGGTTTCGTTGCCCCAAATTCCTTCGATTCCGCCTTTAAATTGATCGAATTGGCGCGTCATCATTTGATTTAAAGTTTCCTCGCTGATGATTCGCTTGCCTTTGAAAACGCCGCTGTTGAGATTGGTAATTAACCAATTTGCTTGATTTTCAATCGTGCCGTAAACAATGCCCGCCGGATAAACCGCCGCTCTGATGCGAGTGGTCGCTTCCTGTTTTCCATCTTTATTGACGACATAGGGAACGCTCAAACGCTCGTCCATATCCGGTGTCGGGTCAAACGCCGTGCTATTCATCTCAAGCGGTTTCCAGATGTTTTCCTGAATATACTGTCTGAAAGGCACACCGGAAAATTTCTCGACCAAGTAGCCGATGAATGTAAACGCGGCGTTCGAGTATTCGACTTTCGTCATCGGCGGATACGCTACTTTGAGCGATTTGTGAACAAACTCGTCAACGGTCGTCGGCGCGGCGTTGCTCCAAACGGGAACGGCTCCGAAATCGCCTTCGAGACCGGAAGTGTGCGTTAAAAGATGTCGAAACGTCACCGGATTTTTCGGGTCGTCGCCCTGAATCTTAAAATCCAGATATTTGCTGACCGGCTCGTCGAGCTTAAATTTGCCTTTTTCCATTTGCTGAAGCAAGGCAATCGTGGACATCGCTTTGAAAGTCGAGCCGATTAAATAAATCGTATTCGGCGTGGCGGGAGTTCGCGCCCAGAGATTCGATTCGCCGTAAGCACCCGTCCAAATCACTTTATCGCCGGAAATCAGCGCAATCGTTGCCGAAGGAATTTTCCCTTCGATCATCGCTCGCTTTATGTCCGGTTCAAGTTCAGCCGCGAGTTTATTGACATCAATGTTTTGACCGAATGCGGCGGCAGAAAAGATTAGAATTATCCAGACATTGATAGTTAGAAACCCTAGTTTTAAACTTTGTCGTTTGAATTTATTCATCATTATTTTTTTATTTTCGCAAAAATTTCATCTTGTTATTTGCATACTGACAACCAGCCGCAGACGTGAATTCCCTGATAAACTTTTCGCGTCTTTGAAAAACCCGCTTCCCGCAGTAACTCCAATTCTCTTTGTTCGGTTACAATTGGTAAATTCATCGTGCTTTCAACGAATTTATCAATCATTTCAACCGGCATTCCTTGGTTGACGGCGTGACGTTTCCACGCCGCGAGATTTTCTTGGTATTCCGCTTCGTCCGGTTCGCGCACACCGTCAACCAAAAAGAACGGTGCATCTCGTTTCAAGCGTTTCTGAATTGCCTTGAGCAATGCTAATTTCGCTCCGTTATCCGGCACGAAGTGAAGAGTCAAAATACAAGTTGCCGCATCGAAATTTTCATCTTTCAAATTTTGAACGTCTGATTTTTGCAGTTCCACTTTGTTCGGAAAATTTTCGGCGGCAAACCGGACGCGGGCAAGATTCAGCATTTCTTCGGACAAATCAACGCCGACAAATTCCCATTGTGGATTCGGAACTCCAAGCGATACGATTTCATCGCCCCAACCCGCGCCGACGACGAGAATCTTCGCGTCCGCTACAAGTTTATTTTCAAAAAAGGCGCGGGTAATCGAAAACATTGCATCCCGACCGGCAACGCTCTGCTGTGATCGTAAAACAGCTTCTTTAACTCTGTTTAAGATTTCTTTCTCCGAATTATCAAGCTGCATAATCACAAAAATAAAAAACTTGAAACAATTATTTCGCCGAATCAACAACGGGCAGCGCAATATATGACGCATTCGCGCCCGAACGGAAAATGTGCTGTGTCGCTTTTTGAAAATCCGTATCTTTCGCCTTGAAAATATTCTCGACGAATCTTTGCGGATTGCGGTCAATCAGAGGGAACCAGGTGCTTTGAACCTGCACCATAATTCGGTGTCCCTGCTTGAACGTATGATCGTTCGCCGGATAGGTGATCGTGTATTTCTGCACGGAATTGGCGGGAATCGGATTCGATTTTTCATCGCCTTTGTAGTAGCGTCCGCGAAAAACGTCGCCGGCGATCATCAGTTGATAACCGCTCATTGTCGGATCGTCTTTGAAGTTGTCGGGATAAACATCAATAAATTTCACGATCCAATCGCTGTCCGTGCCGGAAGTTGACGCGAAAAGATTGGCGAGAATTTTGCCGGAAACAGTGATGTCTTCCGTCAAAGGTTCGGTGGCGTAAGTCATCACGTCGGGGCGACCGTCAACAAAACGCTGGTCTTCGGTCTGCCAAATCCGCCACGAATTGCCCATTCCCGGTTCGATTGGACGCAGACGATATGGAACCGGTTTTGCGGGATCGGAAACGTATTCGTCGAACGCGGATTTGTCCGCCGCCGGAGCGTCGAACGAAAGTTTTCCGTCTTTTTGAAAATAAAGATTTTTGACTTTTGCTTCTTTCGGAGACCACGAATCGTGCCGAACCCATTCGTTTGAACCCGTCCGAAACGTCAACGCTTCGGGCAAATTCGGATTTTTCTTATCTTTCAAATAATAAGCGAAAAACGGTGCGCGGATGTTTTTGCGAAAATAATCGCCCGTCGCGCTGCCGAAATTGATGCGTCCCAATTTATCGCCGTCGCCGCGCGAAAAACCGCCGTGATTCCAAGGTCCAACCGTCAGGAAATTTTTATTTTGGGTGTCGTGTTTTTCGAGCAGTTCATAAATTTTTATCGGTCCGTAAAAATCTTCCTGATCCCACCAACCGGCGACATTTAAAGTCGGCACGGTTACTTTATTCAAATATGGAGCAAACGCTTGTTTCTGCCAAAACTCATCATAGTCAGGATGCCCTTCAAAATTATTCCACGTCGGATATTTATCGTGCAGATATTTCGGGTCAACATTCGACAGTGCGCCGAGTTTCAAATACCAATCGTAAGCGTCGCCGGTGTTGACCAATTTTGCCGGATCGGTTGTTTCCTTCGATGTTTCCATCAAATAGGTGTATTCAAGTCCGTAACTAAGGCGAAACGCTCCGTTGTGATGAAAATCATCGCCGAGCCACATATCGGCGGGCGAAGCCTGCGGAACAATCGCTTTGAGTGCCGGATGCGGATCGAGCATTCCCATGACGGTCAGCCAACCGCCGTAACTCGTGCCGCTCATTCCGACGCGCCCGTTGTTGTTCGGCACATTTTTCAAAAGCCATTCAATCGTGTCGTAAGTATCGGTGCTTTCGTCAATCGCTTTTTTGTCCTTTTTATCACGCGGCTGACGCAGCATCACGAAATCGCCTTCCGATTTGAACCGCCCGCGAATGTCCTGCTGAACGAAGATGTAGCCTTCCTTTGAAAGTTCGGGAAGCGCACCGGCAATTTGCTCGGAAGTTAAATTGCCGATGCCGTAGGGTGTGCGAATCAAAATGATCGGAAATTTTTCGTCGGTGCGCGACGGCGAGAAAACCTGCGTGTTGAGTTTCACGCCGTCGCGCATCTGAATCGTCGCCGCACTAATGTTGAACATCGGCGCAGTTTGCGCGGAAACCGTCGAAATCGCCGCCAAAAGTAAGCTGAAAACAAACGTCGTCAAGAAAACTTGGCGCAATTTTGCCATCGAATTTCGCTGAAAATTTACATTAAACATCATTATTTATTCCCTTTTGGTTTTGAAACGCGGTCAATTGAAGGCGGGCGCGGCATCCGTTTGACCGGATTCGCTTCCAGCAGTTTGACCCCTTCCGTGATTGCTCGTTCAAGCTGTGTATCGTGTCCTTTCGCCACTTCGGACGGAGTGTTTTCGACTTCGATGTCGGGCGCAACGCCGACGTTTTCGACATCCCATTTGCCGTCCAAATTGTAAAACGCCAGTGCCGGAGCGGTGATTCCGCCGCCGTCAATCGTCGGCGGAACACCGGTTGTTCCGACCAAACCGCCCCAAGTTCGCCTTCCGATCAGCGGACCGAGCTTTCGCTCCTTGAAGAAAAACGGCAGAGCATCGCCGCCCGAACCCGACGTTTCATTCGCCAGCATCACCGTCGGTCCGAAAACTCCGGCTATCGGCGATGTGAACGGTTCTCCGTCGCGGATCGTAAAATAACCGAGCGGTTTTCTTTCGAGTTGGTTAATCACAAAGTCACCGACAAAACCGCCCTGGTTGTAGCGCACATCAACAATCGTGCCCTGTTTGTCCTGCTGCGCGTAAAAATAGCGGATGAACGAGGTATAGCCCGGCATTCCGGTATTCGGAAGCCAGACATAAGCGAGGCGACCGCCGGAAAGTTTGTCCACCAGACGGCGATTATCTTCGACCCAAGCCCGCGTCCGCAGTCCGGTATCACTCGCCACGGGAATCACCGTCACGAGCCGCGAACCTTCCCGCACAGGCTTACTATTTATTCTCAAAATCGTTTGGCGATTTGCCGTATTTTCAAACGGACTGTAAAAATTCGTCGTCGAACCGAGCGGTCTGCCGTTGACTTCGAGAATGTAATCGCCTTCTTTGATGTCAATTCCCGGCGAACTAAGCGGCGATCTTAATTCGGGATTGTAGTTTTCGCCGTTGTAAATGCGTTTGATTTTGTATTTGCCGTTTTCAACAACAATGTCCGCGCCGAGCATTCCGACTTGTACCGGGTCTTCGCCCGGAACGTCGCCCGCTCCCGACAGATACGAATGTCCGATGGTCAATTCGCCACCCATCTGCGCGATCAAATAACCCAAATCTTCCCGGCTTCCGACGTATTGCAGCATTGGCTGATATTTTTTATAAATCGCGTTCCAATCCGCACCCTGCATTTTCGGGTCGTAAAAAAACTCGCGTTGAATCCGCCACGTTTCGCGGAAAATATTAGCCCATTCCGCACGCGGATCAACCTTCATTTCCATCTGCGCGACGTTGATTCCGCCGTCGCCGACTTTCGCTGGTGCGTCCGTGCCGACGATTCCCCATTTATTGCCTCGCGCTCCATATAAAAGTTTCTTTTTGTCCGCTGAAATCGTGAAACTGCTGACTCCTTCTATAAACGGAACTGCCGCATTCGCCGCGACGACAAATTTTTGCAGCCGGTAAGCACCGATTGCGGGAACAAGTTCTGTGAAGAAAAATGTTCCGGGCGCACCCGCCGTTAAATTACTGTAATCGCCGGGCGCAACTCTTGCCGAAAGAATCCTTTGCCGGATTCCGTCGAAGTCAATTCGCACACCGTCATTTGCAGGTTTCGGTTTCGGAGTTTCATTCGCCACAGGGGTTGGCTTGGGAAGCGGTTCATCTCCGGTTTCCGGCAGGAAAGGCGAAGGCTCGTCGGAACTCAAAACAGCTACATAAATTGACTGTCGCGTCGTTCGATCCATCGAACTCATATCAACCCAGCCGGAACGCTGTCCGTAATCGGTGCTTGCCAAAAAATAAAGATATTTGCCGCCGGCATCAAAAGCGGGCGAACTGGAATTCGCCAGCCCGTCAGTGATCTGATAAGACTTTTTCTCGGCGAGCGAATAAACGAAAATTGCCAGCATCCGGTTTTTCAAATTTTTTGAATAAGTAATCCATTTTGAATCCGGCGACCACGAAGCCTCAAACGAATTGCGAAACGCATTGGGATATTGATCCGTATCTACTTTTGTTGCCGCTCCGCTTTTAACATCAATCGTCCAGACAGTTGCGTGATTGTCCTGCATCAGCATCTGCTCGCCGTTTGGCGACCACGAAAGACTTGAAAAGTAAGCCGTCGAAGGCAAATTAATCACACGCGGTTCGGTTAATCCCAAAGGATCGCCGATCATCATTTGATATTCGCCGCTCGCATCCGACAACCACGCGATTTGATTTCCGTCGGGCGACCAAGTTGGCTCGCGTTCGTGAACTCCAGAAGTTGCCGTCAGATTTCGGTAATCACCTTTCGTCGCGGGAACGGTAAAAATCTCACCGCGCCCTTCAAAAGTCGCGCGAACTCCGGTCGGCGAAAGCACGGCATCACGGATCATATCGCTCGCATTTTTAAATTGCGGACGAGTTTGCGGCAGATCGCCGTTGACATCAATATTAAGCTGTGTTGATTTTCCGGTTTTAGCTTCGAGCAGATGAATATATCCCGCCTGTTCATAAACGACCGCATCCGCGCCCGCCGTCGCGTTCATCACATCGAAATCATCGTGATTCGTCAGCTTCGTCAGTTTGCGAGTGTCAGTCTGATATGAAAAAATATTCGCGGTAAAATCGCGGTCGGAAATAAAGTAGATCGTCTTTCCCATCCACATCGGACTCGAATCGTTGCTGTCCGTCCACGGCAGTCTTTCGACGGAATTATCAGCGAGATTAATGACTTTAATCGGGTTCACGCGCCCGCCCCGGTAATGCCGCCAAAAACTTATCTCGTTAAACTGCGGAATAAACAGCATCGGAAATTCCTGATAACTAAATTTATTTCCGTCGGGCGAATACGAACCGGCTAAAGCGGACGGCATCGGAAGCGGTTCGGGCTGTCCGCCTGCCGCGCTCACCTTCCACAACCGAAAATACGCATCCTGCGGCATATTTTCTCTAACCGAATTGAAAATCACGCTGCGTCCGTCCGGTGTCCAGCCCTGAACGCGATCCGGCGCGGGATGAAACGTCAACCGCATCGGATTGCCGCCCGCTGCCGGAATCACATAAACATCGGTGTTTCCGGCAACCGTCGAAGTAAAGGCGATCTGCGAACCGTCCGGCGAAAAATACGGATCAATGTCCATTCCCGGTGTCGCCGTCAGCCGTTTAGCTGCGCCGCCATTCCGGGAAACAGTCCAAAGATCACCCGCATATTCAAACGCCACCAAATCGCGGCTGACCGCCGGATGACGGAGCATTCGTGTTCCCTGTGCCGACACGAGCGTAGCCAAAGCAATACACAATAATAATGTTAGAACAAGATGTTTTATCTTCATATTCAGCCTTAAGATGGAAAGTGCAAAAAATAACTTATGACAACTTGATTTTTTATAAATTGCCACTACTTCAGTTAGTGAATGAGGTCAATTTGAAACCTCGGATTGAGCCAAATTTAAGAAAAATAATTAATCATCCGATTAGCTGTAGCTCAATTTGTGCTTGAGCTACAGCTATCAGGAATAGATATTGTTTTTTATCTCGGCTAAAGCCTTTATATTGATTTCGTAACCACTAGCTGAAGCTAGTGGCAATTTATAACAATTAGAACGAGATGCGGAATCCGACCTGACCTTCACGTCCCGGCAAGACCTGATTTGTAGAACCGAAAGACTCGCTGACAACATTGTCGCGGTTCTGGATAGCTCTTGGATTCTGGCGATTCAAAAGATTGAAAAACTCGACGAGCAATTCTATTCTCACTCGCTCCTTGATCTCGAAGCGTTTGGAAAAGCGCATGTCGAGATTGACGAATGGCGGCGCGGTAAAGGCATTTCTGCCCGCTGTAACATCTATTCCATTGAAATTACCATTGCCGTCCGGGTCTCTGTTCAGCGTATCGAAGCGGCTAAAGTGAAAACCGCTCTGCACCCGAAAGATGCCGCTGACTTGAAATTTATAGGGCAAATTCACCAGTCCGTTGACCTGAAAGATATGATCCAGAGCCAGACTCGACGGTCCTTTGTCCAAATCCGGTCCGTTGACGAATGTTCCCGCTTCTGCAACGAAATTGCCGTTTCTGCTGATGAACGATCCGTTCGTATTCGTCTGCCGTGTGCAATTGGGAGTCGCAGCCGCACAAGGTTCAATGACGACCGGAGCGATGCCGATAAATTGATCAGTTCCGGTCGTAAAGATGCCGAGCGAATTGTCGGTTGCTTTGGCGTAGGTATAATTTGCTCCGAGCAGATAGCGATTGCTGAGCCGCTTGGTAAAGTTTACGATCAATCCGTCATATTTACCTTTAAAGAAAGGTCCGAATGTGCGAAGTTCTCCCGTAGGATTCGGCGCATCAAAACTGCGTCCGATACCCGCGACACGCGATCTGAAAGCGAGATTGCTCAACCGAACGCCGAGCAGATTTTTTATTTCGCGGTGAAAATAGTCCACCTCGATCACCATATCCTTTGTTAATTCGCGCTGCACGCCGATACTGAAACCGAGCGTATGCGGTGTTTGGAAAGTGCTGTCAACCGTTGTCGGCTGCGACTGCGGCGCAATGATCGGATTATTCAACAGACCGCCAACTCCGAATTGAAAATAACCGTTGGGTTGTCCGATTGCGGCAGCGGCTTGTGCCAGATATTGAGCCGGTGTAAGTCCGGTGAGCGACTGCACATTGCCGATGTTTATAACCGCATTAGCCGGTATCGGCGCGTGTCCCGCAGCGACTACTCTGTTCAATCTGTCAACGCCGACGAGTGGTCCGCCTCCAAGCGGACACCTTGTTCCCATCGCAGTAATTTGAGCATCGGTCAATTGGTTTGCAATACACGGTCCCGGAAGACCGACCCCGAAAGCGAGACTGGAGACCAAACTCGGAGAACCGTAAAAACCTCTCGGAAAATACAATGACTGTCCGATTCTCCGATCACTGCCGCCGAATGAGGGAATTTGCTGCACTAACCCGAGCCGGAACTGGTCATAAAATACGCCGAAATTTGAACGAACAACCGTTTTCGGCGTAACCGCCCAGGCGACACCCAGCCGCGGCGAAAAGTTTTTCTTCGCCTCGAACTCGCTGTCACGGTCGTAACGAAGTCCCAGAGTAATCGTCAGGTTTTTTCTGAGCTTCCAATCGTCCTGCACAAAAAACCCGTTGTAACTGTTCCGCAAATGAATTTCGCTGGATTCCGGTGTCGGGCCGCCGGCTGCCAATATTAAAGATATGCCGCTGGTTAATGCTTCAAAGCTAGGGTTAGTGTAGTCGTCAATAGTAGTGAAAAGCTGGGTTGTAAGGGTTGTCGAATCGAGTCCGTCAACTTTCGTTCGCAAAAATTGCCAACCGAATTTAATGTCGTGATCGCCGAATATTTTGTTCGCGTTGGCAATAAATGACGTATATTTCTGATTCAGATTTGAGGGGGTCGTTGCATTACCAAAAGCTACTGTGGGAAGAGTGGTAAAAAAGCCGCACGTCGGAGGGCAAGTCTGTTGACCGGGGAAGGCTGATAGTGTGGTGACTCCTGTGAACTGCGAGTAGGCGGGACGGCTGTCGGACGGTTCACCGCGATAAGAACCGCGAAGCGTGACGATCCACGGACTGCCCTGATCGCCCAACAATATCGTATCGGCGGCGGCTAGCAGAAGCCGCCGATCTCCCGTACTCGTTCGAGTCGAAGGCAAACCCGAACCCGAAACTCTGTCAAAGCCGTTCGTATAATTTACTTCCTGCACCAATTGATGCCGCCCGAGATTTTCATTGAGCTTAAAAAAGGCTCTGGTTTCGCGGTTGCGCTGCGGAACATCCAACGGATTTTCCTGATTACGGATCAGATTAGTCAGCACCGGCGGAAGCACCGGATAATTAAAGTCAACGACCCGATCTTCCGTGATGCGTTCCGCCGAACCGAAAAAGAAAACTCTGTCTTTCAAGATCGGTCCGCCGCCCGCGATGCTGTAATCGAAGCGGCGCAGACGCGGCGGGTCCGGCTTGGTTTGATCCAAAGAATTCGACGTATCGAAAGCCTCGTTGCGGTGAAAAAGTGATCCGACTCCGTGAAATTCATTGCCGCCACTCTTGGTAATGACGTTGACAATTGCGCCCGATGCCTGTCCGAATTCAGCTTTATAGCCGGTCGTCAGCACTTGAAATTCGGCAATCGTTTCCTGATTGAATTGTGATGATGCGCCGCCGCTGACGGTATCTTTGTTCGGTTGTCCGTCAATAAAAAAGTTGTTGTTGCCGCTGCGTTCGCCAAGCACCGGACTGGCATTATCGCCGTCCGACTGCCGGTTGATGGCAACGCCCGGAACGAGTTGGAGCAAGTCGAGATAGTCGCGCCCGTTGACCGGCAACTCGACGATCTGGCGCGGAGTAATGGTCAAGCCGGTTGCCGCCGTATTTTCATTTAACAACGGTGCTTCGTTGGTAACGGTGACGACTTCCGCAGCATTTCCAACTTGCAGACGAATATCGAAAGTCAAGGTGCGATTGAGCGTCAACTCGAAGTCCGAAGTGCTGGTAGCAAAACCCGTCTGTGCAACCGTCAGCGTGTATGTTCCCGCCGGCAGTGCTGCCAGACGATAAAAACCTTCCGCGTCAGTCGTCGCGGTTCGCTCGGCGGCAAGCGTCGTGCCGCTCGCTTTGACCGTTGCCCCGGCGACTAATGCGCCGTTGGCATCTCTGACCGTTCCTTCAATCGTTGATGTCGTCGTCTGCGCGTTGACACTGATCGTCAAACCGATGATAACAACAAGCAGAACGCACCAGCCGATAATGTATTTGATTTGTCGCATATGTTTTTATTTACCTCTCAAAAAATTAGAAATTAAAATTGCCGTAAATCTTCTGTCCCTGTTTGTCCTGTTTGTTATTGCTATCATTAACGAAAAACCCGTTAAAGTTTGAATGATTGGCGGACTAAATCGTTCAACTTTTAACGGGTTTTGGTTCTATTTCCGGGCTGCCGTGATACCAGCGTGCGCCGGTGCTGTCTTCTTTGTCGGTTTGTTCGAGCAGTGCAAGCGCGCGTTTCGGCTGGCTGTGGGCGCAGGCGACGAGAATCGCGTTAATGGCGGCGACCGGAGCGACATACGAATCTAAAAAAGACGTGCGTTCGATTGAAGCGATAATATACTGCTCGCAGAATTGGGCAATCGGCGTGTTGTCGCCGTCGGTAATGCCGAAAGTCGGAACTTTTTGCCGCCGCGCCCGCTGCACCGCTTCGATGGTTTCGCGCAGTCCCTGACCGAAACTGACCGCGATCAATAAATCGTTTTCGGTCATAATCCTGACCTTGCTCTGCACCGCGCCGCTGCTACCCGCCGGAGCTTCGGCATCACAACCGAGCCGCACCAGTCCGTAAGCGAGCGACATCGCCAATGACGCGGCGAAATCTATTCCGACGACGATAATTCGCTTGGTTTGATGAATCCGCTGTGCCAGTTCGACGATTTTTCCCGAATTGAGCGCGGCTTTCAAGGCGTTCAAATTATCCAAATCCTGATCAATGCTCTGGTGAACGTAATCGGCGACGCTGCGATTTTTCTGCGTCGCCGCTTTCATCGAAGTATAAGGCGTAATTTGTTTGACGAAATGATTCCGCAGATCATCGGCAAAATCGCCGAATTTCTCGTAGCCCAACGCCTGCACGGTTCGCACGATGGTTGACGAATCAACTCCGTAACGCCGCGCCATTTCGCGCGAAGACAGAAAATAAGTTTGGTGCGGCTCGCTTAAAATTTGGTTGAGCAGATGCTTCCGGCTCGTACTCAAGTTAGTTTGCGATTGGACGAAACGCGCCTCAAGTTTGGTTTGCGCGTCCGTTTCAGTTTTTTGAATTCGAGATTTTTTGGGAATCATATTTCTCCGCAATCTGTTCCGCCCATTCGGTTTAACGACACTAAAAGCGGCGTTGTCACCAGAATTTAACGGTTTCGATTTTTAACAAAAATCTTTTGCTTCAACGCTCTTTTGATAAAATAATGAGCGATCAAATAAGTCGTATAGAAAACTGCACCGGCTGCTGCATTGTATTGGATGTTGGAGAGAATATTACATCAACTGATGCAGCGTGTCAACAAAAAAAGCATCAATTGATGCAAATTACATTAAATTATTGACATTGTGCATCAATTGATGTAAAAAATGAACATCAATCGTAATTAACAGCCACTTCATTCGGCGGATTTTATGAATATATTATTTGTCGGTCGGCAAATAGAATTTAAAAGGAGTTCAAAAGCAATGTCATTCGCAGAAATACAATTGAACAAATTTATCATTAAAACAGCCGTCTTAATGACTCTGCTTTTCGCGGTTTGCGGGGCGGTTTCGTCCGCTGCGGCTCAGGTCGTTAAACCGGCGAACAGTCAAAAAAGTGCCGCATTACCGCAGAAATATCAGGCGGCGATCAAACTGCTCGACGAATTTATTCGCCGTGAAATGGTTGATAAAAACTTACCCGGCGTTTCGATTGCGCTCGTTGACGGCGCAAACGTCGTCTGGCAGCAGGGTTACGGTTTTTCCGATCCGGCATTGAAAACTCCAATCACCGCCAACACCGTTTTTCGCGTCGGTTCGGTCTCCAAACTTTTCACCGACATCGCCGTGATGCGCCTCGTCGAACATGGCAAACTCGATTTGGACGCGCCGGTGACGAAATATCTGCCGGATTTCAAGCCGCGTAATCCTTTCGGTAAGCCCGTTACTCTGCGCGAATTGATGTCGCATCGTTCGGGACTCGTGCGCGAGCCGCCAATCGGAAATTATTTCGATTCAACTGCGCCGTCGCTCGCCGCCACCGTCAAAAGTCTTAATCAAACCGCGCTCGTTTACGCGCCCCAAACGCACACTAAATATTCAAACGCCGGAATTGCGATGGTCGGTTACGTTTTGGAAAAAACGCAAAATCAACCGTTCGCCGATTATCTCAAAAGCGCACTGCTCGCGCCGCTCGGAATGAACGACAGCAGTTTCAAACCGACGGCGGAAATGACCAATAATCTGGCGAAAGCGCAAATGTGGACGGTTTTCGGCAAAACATTCGAAGCGCCCCGTTTTGAATTGGGAATCGCGCCCGCCGGAAGTATGTACACGACGACCGGCGATTTGGCGGGTTTTGCCAGCGCACTTTTCGCCGCCGATGATAACGCGCCGAACGCGATTTTGAAAAAAGACACGCTCGAAAAAATGTGGCAGCCGCAGTATGCCGCGCCAGATCAAAAAAGTGGTTTCGGTTTGGGATTTTTTATTTCCGATTTAGACGGGCATCGCCAAATCGGACACGGCGGCGCAATTTACGGTTTTTCGACGCAGTTGAGCGTTTTGCCCGATGACAAATTGGGTGTCGTGGTCATCACCACCGAAGATTTTTCCAACGGTGTCACCAAACGCCTCGCCGATACTGCTTTGAAGGCGATGCTCGCCGAACGGGACAACAAACCGCTTCCGCAACCGGAAATTACTGCGCCGGTCAACTTTGATTTCACCCGGAAAATCGCCGGTCGCTACGAAAACGGCGACAAAGCCTACGATTTAATCGAACGCGCCGACGGTCTTTCGATGCTGAACGCCGACGGCGGTTTTGAAACCAGACTTCGCAGATTCGACAAAGGGTTAATCACCGACGACAAATTCACTTTCGGCACACGCGTCTTACCGGGCGAAGACGACCAAAGCATCTCCGTCGCTGACGAAACTTTCAAGCGCATTGCAGTCGGCAAACCCGCGCCCGCGCCCGACAAATATCGTGGTTTGATCGGCGAATACGGTCCCGATTACGACACGCTTTATATTTTTGAACGCGGCGGCAAATTGTGGACGCTGATCGAGCAATTTGAATTCGACCCGCTCGAACAAGTGTCAGATGATATTTATAATTTCCCGAAACGCGGTTTTTACGATGGCGAACAGCTCGTTTTCAAACGTGATAAATCAGGACGCGCCACGGAAGTCGTTGCTGCGGGCGTGAACTTTAAACGCCGCCAAATCGGACCGGAAGAAGGCGCGCAACAGTTGAAAATCAAGCCTCTGCGTCCCGTCGGCGAGTTGTTAAAAGAAGCTCTCACCGCTCAACCGCCAAAGGAACCCGGCGATTTTCGCCCGACTGATCTGGTCGAATTAACCGCGCTCGACCCGACCATTAAACTCGACATCCGCTATGCGACGACCAATAATTTTGCCGACACCGTATTTTATTCGCAAGCGAGAGCGTTTATGCAGCGACCGGCAGCGGAAGCCGTCGCCCGCGTCAATCAAAAACTATACAAACAGGGTTACGGGCTGCTCGTTCACGACGCTTATCGCCCGTGGTATGTCACGAAAGTTTTTTGGGACGCGATGCCCGACGATAAAAAGATTTTCGTCGCCGATCCGTCGCAGGGTTCGCGCCACAATCGCGGTGCGGCGGTTGATTTATCGCTCTACGATTTGAAGACGGGAAAACCAATCGAAATGGTCGGAACTTACGATGAAACGACCGACCGCGCCTATCCCGATTATCCCGGTGGCACGTCTTTGGAGCGGTGGCATCGAAAACTGTTGCGCGACGCGATGGAATCGGAAGGCTTCACCGTCTATGAAGCCGAATGGTGGCATTTTGATTATCAGGATTGGCGTAAATACCGAATCGGAAATGCGCGGTTTGAAGATATTACTCAAAAATTAGAGCGATAAAAAAATGTCGGGATTGCGGGCAAACAGGAATTATATGGAAACTTATTCGTCGCGCTGGTCGAACAGGCGGAGACGGAAGCGATTTATTTTTTGATGCTCGATTATTTGGCTGCCCGCTGTTCGACAGTTAGTTCGATAACTTTTGTTACCCATCTCAACAACAGTCCAACCTGTTTTTGTTGGGGCGCTTAGTTAGAATTGCCGTAATTATTATCGGTCAACTCGCGATACCTATCTACAAGGTAAACAAAGTGAACAAATAAAATTTTCAAACTATAAATCGAACGCGCCTGCCGCCTCCGGTTGATACAGAATTTCTTTTATCTTCAAACGCCGCAAGCGCGACGGTGCTTGAAACTCAACCGTGTCCCCGCATTTATAGCCGAGCAAGGCGGTAGCGAGCGGCGCGAGAATCGAGATTTTTCCCTCATCGTAGTCGGCTTCGGTCGGAAAAACTATCGAGTAAACTTCTGTTCTGTTCGTGTCCAAATCCTTCAAACTGACTTTTGAACGCATCGTAACGACATCCGGCGGAATCTGTTCGGGCGCGACAGCTTCCGCACATTCCAGTTTTTCTTCGAGATTATTGATGTAAGAAAAATTTTCCTTTTCGTCCTGATTGCGAACACGTTCGATCAAGTGTCCGAGCCGCTCGCGGTCAATTTCCGTCGTGTAAATCGTCGTTTGATTTGTCATAATTTTCTACTTTCTCCCAAGTTTAATTTAAAAATCGTGTCACCTTTGTAAAAAATTTAAAATGCTTCGCCGGAAAAGCTCTTTAACTCACCGCTGAATAGCTTTTGACTATTTTTTTTTACAAAAAGTAAATCTCTTTAAATTTTTTGATTGAATTTCCTAAAAAGAAGCAACAGCAGCAAGTTTTCCGATTTCGCGTTGAGGTTTATATCGCCTCCGGGACACAATCGTCGGAAGCGATTTGATTTTTTCGGCTGAACGAAACATTTTGCCCGCATCCATCTTCTTTTGCCGGGATGTTTCGGCAACATCCTTTGAAACCGCTGTTTTGTGATCGTTCCCGCGAGCGAAACGCACCGGACATGCGGCTTCCGCCGCGACGCGCCACAAACCGGATTTGTAACCGTCGTTTGCCGTATCGTTTTTGTTTTCCTGCAAACCGAGGATAATCAAATCGGGTTTTTCTCTCGCAACTTCTGCCAAAATCTCGCTCGACACCAGAGAAAAGTTCGGCAAGGTTTCGATTCTGATATTCCGATTCGGAAAATCTGACGACAGGCGACGGCGGATTTGGCGCGAAAGAAATCTTTCTTCTTCAAACCGTCTTCGCGCCGGAGCGAAAGAATGAGTTCCCGATTTTTCCAAATTCAAACGGCGTTCTTTTTTGGCTTTGAAAAATTCTTCCGCAGATTCAGGCAGGAAAACGTCCGTGATAACGATTAAAATTTCGTCCGTTTTGCTGAACTCTAAATTGCGAAGTTCGAGCAGAGCGTTTTCCGCTGCTTTCGTGCCGTCGTATGGAATTAAAAATTTCATTTCTTTATTGCGAAAAAGCGCAAAATAAATATTTGGCGCGACCGGCTGCGGGCTTATCACAGTTTATCCAGCCTTCGCCGGTCGCTTTGCGGGAGAATGCCTGCCTTCCCTTGCCCGCATAATTTAACTTTATCTAATCGGTTCGGCGTGAAACAGCGTGTTTGCACTCGAAACAGGCGGGTGTTTCCACCTGTTATCTGAAGCACCGTTTAGAAATTATTACTTTTCAGAAAATCGCTCGTTTCGTTTCCTGATTTCAGAAAAACCGCTCTCCGGGCGTTCCTCCGTGAGCAGTTTCTCCCGCGTGTTTTTCCGGGAATGGATTGCCATCCAACCGATAAAACCGAAAAACAACACCGACATAACGATAACGACAATAATTGCGCTCAAGTCCATAATACTTTCCTCCAAAATCTTCTTCTTAAATTCTTACTTCTAAATTGTTTTGCCGCCGTATCTTCTCGATTTACGGCAAGTCTTCGCAGCGCAAAGTAAATTGATTTAGCGGTTATCTGTATTTGCTCAATCCGACATTCGCCGAGCGTCAGAGCGGCTTCGATATTCGCGTCGTCCAGATCGTCAAGCGGATGCCCGCTTTCGGCGAATTGCCGCCTGATGCGAGCCAGTGTTCGCCGCCTGCGCCATTCGGTAAATTTTCTCTCTAAAAATTTGAGCATTTGATCACACTCCATCCGCACCGATAGTTTTTTGAGCGGCAATTGATTTTTATTTCCTTTTAACCGTCCGAATCACTTGTTTCGATTCATAATGCCGATTCATCAAATGCGGAATCAGCGCAACCAGTCCCATAAAAAAAAGCGTCGAACCGAAGAATCCGAAAAGTGTCAGTCTAATTGGGCTTAAAGAATCGGTCGTGTAAGCGGAAAGTGCCGCCGCTGAGAATATAATCCAGGTTAAAACGTATAGTTTTGCTGTCTTCATAATTTTACTCCGCCTTGAAAATTGATTGTTTATTACTGAATTATTGAGCTGCGTCCCGCGCGTTATTCACCACCGTCCAGAGTGCCAGCGCATATACCAACGCTAAAGCGAACAAACTGAAAACGACCAGACCTACCGGATTAAGATAGCCGTTCAAAACTGCTGCGATAAATAATATTGCCAATAAAAACCACGCCGTTGTATAAATCTTTTTCATTAAAAATGTTCCTTTCAAAAATTTCGATTTTGAATAACAAATCTCATTGTTAATTCAATTTTATCCAGTAAATGACGAGCGAGAAACAGTATAAACACGCGAAAAATTCGGGTGTTTACACTTGTTTCAAACAGGAAATTCCAGAACATCGGCAAGCTAATTTTTATCTGCCATTGGAGCGTGTGAAAACACCCGGCTTTTTCGAGTATTAACTCTCTCGTTTCAGCCGGAACAAACGGCTAATATTAAAATATATTGAAGAGAAAGTATAAAAATTTTCAATATTTACGCGAATAATAAAAGTAATCGAGTGATTTATTTTTATCCGAAATTATTAGAGCGGGGTAATATTTTATGAAACTTTTAATTGGTTATGACGGTTCGGCGAGTGCCGACGCGATTGTTGATGATTTGAAAAACGCCGGACTTCCGCGCGACTCGGAAGCGTTAGTTGTTTCAGTTAAAGATTTGGTAATGAGCAATCCGCCGATTCGGGAAATGGCGGCACAGATATTTCCTTCCGGCACGGCAGCGGCAGTAAGATTAAAACCGGCAATGACTTATGGAGAGCGCGTCACAAAGGAAGCGGAAGATTTTGCCGCGCACGCCGCCGAACATCTGCGTTTGCAGTTTCCCGAATGGACTGTCCGCAGCGAAGCTCAAACCGGCACGCCCGCTCTGGCAATAATGGAAGCGGCAAACCGTTTTGATGCCGATTTAATTGTTGTCGGCTCGCAAGGGCGTTCGGCGGCGGGACGTTTATTTCTGGGCAGCGTTTCAAAACAAATCGCCGAGGACGCGGACTGTTCGGTGCGCGTTGCGCGTTCGATAAAAGGGAATCGCGATGAATCGCCGCCGCGCATCATTGTCGGCGTGAACGATTCGCCGACCGCCGTCGAAGCGATACTTTCCGTCGGGAAGCGCGTTTGGCAGGACGAAACCGAAGTAAGACTAATCGCTATTGATGAAAGCGCCTCGGCAAATCGAATTTCCGGTATCCTTCGCAGCCGGTGGATATGATTGATAGTTATCAACAGTCGGTATCGTCGAAAATTCGTTCGATTTTGGAATGGGGCGCGGAAGAACTGAAAATTATCGGAATGAAACCGTCAATCTGGACACAGAAAGGCGACCCTAAACGGATTTTGGTCAGCGAAGCAAAAAGCTGGAACGCCGATTGTATCTTTGTCGGCACGCGCAGTTTCGACAATTTTTTAGAAAAATTCCGATTGGGAAGCGTTTCGACTGCCGTGGCGACGAACGCGCACTGCTCGGTTGAAATCGTGCGTCCGCCGGATGCGATGCACGAATAAAACAAACGAGGCAGAAACTATCAGTTTCTGCCTCACAAAGCGAGAAGTTCAAAAAGTAAAAATTAGACAAACGGAGGTTATGAAAATGCCAGATTATATTTCGAGAAAAAAACTAAAAAAAAAGGTTGTGGACAGATGGGAAAATGAAGGAGGAAACATTCCTGCCGACGGGGAAAGATTGCCCGAAAGTAATATCCCGCCCAAGCGAAAAAGCAAAAATAATCGCTTGGGGAAATCGCCGGATGCGGCTTCGACTTAATCGAAACCGTCGCAACGGTGTTTCATTCAGGAGTAGTTTAGGTATTTTTTAATCCAAGGAGAATACTTTAGATAATTGTTACCGAAATAATAGCCTGTCCGCATCTGGAAAATGCAGATAGGCTTAAAAAATCTAAAAGTTTAATTTCGCAAGAGGTCTATTATTTGCAGAATGCCTTGATGAATTTATGCTTCATCCGCAGCTGTTAATTCCCATCGTTCGAGATGTTCGGTCGCCTCGCCGGGAGCGAGTCTGAGAAGCGACGCAAGCGATTCGATTTCGACAAAATCGCCCGCCGTGTAAAGCTCGGTGTTTGAATTCATATCAGGATAATTCGCGCCTTCGACATAAGCGAAACGCTTGACGAATCGTAAGTTTCCGACACGATACGCCGCCCAGCCCTGTTTATTCAAAACGCCGATTTTTTGCGGTTTGCTTTTCGCGGCATCTACTTTCAGGCGGATAAAATCTTTATCGAATTGCCAGCGCGGATCGGTGAAATCCGTGTAAGACCAGAGGCTAAAATTTCTGACCGGCATTAAAGTGCCGCTGCCGTATGCGGCGAACGGCTCGTTCGGAATTTCGCAGATGCCGCCGCCGCGCATAATCGTCAACGCCCACGCCGCTATTTCGATTGTCGCCGTGCCGCGATTATGGATACGGTGATTTATCGAAACACCAGTGCCTGTTTCGTCTAACTTAATAATTATTTCCTTTTGCGTTTTCGTCACCGATTCGACCGGCTGCACGAGGCGCACGGAATTTTCAATTTGATTGTAAAAATATTCGACCGGCTGATTGTCGGGCGCATAGGAGTTCGGCATATTTTCAGGCGCGATCCAGAGGCGATGACCGCCGTAAGGTTTGAACGTGCCGAGCGCGGTTTCGACCTTCGCTTCGGGATGTTCGCCCAACACATTTTCGCCGCCGACAAGCGAATAACCGATGATGCGCGGTCCGACATCGGTCGTCACGATCAGCTCGATCTCGCCGCTGGAAAGGCGCAGACAATTCGGTAAATTCAGACGCTCAACAATTTCCATTCGTTAATTCGCTCGCTCCGTCAGCCGCGTCGGAAATATAAATGTCGGGTTTGATATGTGTCGCGGATTCGTATTCGGAAGCGATTTCCGCGATGACTTGATCCAAATTTTCGCGCTCGATTAAATTCACGGTCGAGCCGCCGAAGCCGCCGCCGGTCATTCTCGCGCCTAAAACTTCCGGCTTGCTTCCGGCAATCTTCACCAGCAAATCGAGTTCGCGGCAACTCACTTCGTAATCGTCTCTCAAAGAAGCGTGCGAAAGAAACATCAATCGTCCGAATTCTTCGTAATCATTTTTTCGTAACGCTTCGACGCTGCTGAACGTGCGTGCGTTCTCAGTGATGACGTGGCGACAGCGTTTTTTGATGATTTCGGGCAGATTCGATTGATACCTTTCAAAGCTTTCGATGGCGACATCGCGCAGGTGCGTAATGCTTGGCAAAAATTTTTTCAAAATCTCCACGCCCTGTTCACACTCGGCGCGGCGCGTGTTGTATTCAGAAGCGGCGAGATCGTGTTTGACTTTTGAATCGCAGATAACGACCGCCGTTTCAGCCGTCGAAAACGGAACTTGTTTCGATTCCAGACTGCGGCAGTCAATCAAAAGCGCGTGTCCTTTTTTTCCGAGCGCGGAGACGTATTGATCCATAATCCCGACTTTCGCGCCGACGAATTCGTGTTCGGCAAGCTGTCCCACTAGTGCCAGAGTTTTTTTATCAACCGTCGCGCCGGAAATCTCGGCGAGTGCCAGTCCGACGGCAATTTCCAGCGCGGCTGATGAGGAAAGACCCGCGCCCGTCGGCACATTTGAAGAAATCAGCAAATTCGCGCCGCGCAAATTTACGCCTTTGCATTCCAAAATCCGCGCCACGCCTTCGATAAAATCCAGCCACGAGCCGCGCCGTTTTTGTTCCGGCGCGTCCAAATCTATCTCGTCCGACTCGTTTAAATTTACCGAACACACGCGAATTTTCCGGTCGTCCCGCGCGGCGGCGGCAACCGTCGTCGCGTATTCAATCGCCATCGGCAGTACGTAACCTTCGTTGTAATCGGTGTGTTCGCCGATCAGATTGACTCTGCCCGGAGCGCGAAAAAGTCGCGGCTCGCGCCCGTAAATACCGGCGAATTTCGATTTTATGTTTAGGGAATCAGCCGTCATAACAAAAATCGCCGCTAAAGAACCGGCACGATGAGCTTGCGAAGCTCCGCCGCTTTTTCCTCCGGCAGAGTGTCGTTGATAAACATTCCCGCGCCGGCTTCGCTGCCCGCTAAAAATTTCAGTTTCGTCTCCGTTCGCATCGGCGGATAAAATTCGATGTGAAAATCAAACGAATCGTAATCTGCGCCGTCCGACGGACGATTGAACATTGACATAATATACGGAAAACTCACATCGAACAACTTGTCGAACGCCGTCAGAATTTGTTTAAAGATAGCGGCTAAATCTCTCAATTCTTTCAATGAAAAATCGGTCAACGCTTCGGCGTGATGGTTCGGATAAACGTGCAGCTCATACGGATAACGCGCGAAAAACGGAATCAGCGCGGTGAATGATTCGTTTTCCGCGACGATGCGCCGACTGTCTTTTCGCTCATCCGCCAAAATACTCGCAATCAAATTTTCGCTCGTCTTTGCTTTGTGTCGGCGACACTGCTTGACTTTCCGCTCCATTCGCGGCGGGACAAACGGGTAAGCGTAAATCTGCCCGTGCGGATGCGGCAAAGTTACGCCGACGGCTTCGCCTTTATTCTCGAATATAAAAACATATTCGACGAAATCGAGCTTGTCCAAATCTGCAAATCTGTCCTGCCAAACCTGCATCAATTTATAAATTTGCTCGACCGGCTGCCGCGCCAAACTCGAATTGTGTTCGGGCGTATAAACGACGACTTCGCACACGCCCTGCGCCGGTCGCACCGGATAAAGTTCGCTCGGTTCAATCGCCGGTGCAGGCGGTGCGGGCTGCAAACTCGGAAATTTATTTTGAAAAACAACAATGTCGTAATCCGCTGCGGCAACTTCGGTCGGAAAACCTTCAGGCTGCGTCGGACACAGCGGACAATATCCCGGCGGCGGAAAAAACGTCCGGTCTTGCCGGTGCGTCGCCGTCACCGTCCATTCGCCGTAAAGCGGATTCCACCTGAGTTCAGACATTTTCTTTGACCTCGTTTGCTTTTTCCATCTTCTTCTCGTCGCCGAAAGTGTAAAAAATTATGCAGCGTTCGCCGTCCCCCATTTTCTCGCGCCGTTTGTGCATCGCGCCGACTTTTGTTTCGATTGATTTTTCTTGGGTTTCCATTTGAATTTTAATAAGCAAACGCTTGATAAACTTCGCGCGTGTCAATTTCGTCGAGTGATTCGACGTGCAGTTTGTAGCGAAACAGATACCGCGCCGTTTCCGATAGATTTTTCCGCTTCGCTTTGGGAATATAGATAATTGAAAACGCTTCCTCCGATTCTTAAATTATCAGTTATTCATTATCCGTTATCCATTATTTAAGTTTCGTCAGACGATTTTGCACGACGACGACGAACAGTAAAATCACGCCGCGCAAAACGAGCTGCCACCACGGGCTGATTGTTCCCTCTAAATTAAATAAATTAAAAATCACACCGAGCAGCAAAACGCCGACGAGCGTTGATAAAACATTGCCCTGTCCGCCGGTCAAAAGCGTTCCGCCGATGACGACCGCCGCGATCGCGTCGAGTTCGTAGCCGCTTCCGGCGACCGGCTGACCTGCGCCCAATCGCGACGCGAGCATCACGCCCGCGAGTCCGGCGAGCGCGCCGCTGATCGCGTAAACCGCAATCGTCACGCGGCTGACATTGAGTCCCATCAGCCGCGCCGCTTCGTCGTTGTCGCCGACCGCGAAGACATTGCGCCCGAAGCGCGTCTGATTCAAGATGAGCCATCCGACGGCGAAAGCGACGATTAAAATTAAAATCGGCACAGGCAGAAATCCGATTGAGCCGCGACCGAGCCACGCGAAACTTTCGTCGGTTATTCCGACCGATGTTTCGCCCGTCGCCGCCAGTGCCAGACCACGCGCCGCAATCATCATCGCCAGCGTCACAATAAACGGCTGAATCCGCGCTTTGGCGATCACCAAACCGTTTATCAACCCGAGAAAAGCGGTTGCCGCGACCGCCGCGACGAGCGCGACTACCAAACCTTGACTCGCCAGATTCGCCGCGACCACGCCCGCGACGGCGAGCAGTGCGCCGACCGACAAATCAATGCCGCCAGTTAAAATCACAAACGTCATTCCGAGCGCGACGACTCCGAGCATCGAATTCTGCCGCACGACGTTAAGTAGATTTTCCGGCATCAAAAATGCTTCGTAACGCGCAAATCCCGCGATGCAGACAATGACGAGCATTATCAGTGCGCCCTGCTGCTGCAAAAACGCTCCCGCTCTTGCTTTTATTGAGCGCGTCGCATCGGTATTGACTTCGTTCAAGGTTTCAGTTTCGCTCATAATCAAAGATTTGCTAATTTTTTTTACCCACGAATGGCACGAATTAACACTAATTAGAGAATGGAAACAAAATAAACTTTGTTGAATAAGCAACATTTTGCTCACATATAACTACAATTCGTGTTGATTCGTGCTGATTCGTGGGCGAATTTCTTATTTTCATCAATGTCTTTTGAAATTAGTGTTTATTTACCATTTACCGTTAAATCAGTTTTGCACAATTTTCAGCCAATCAAACCGCGCCTCTCGTGACTTGCCGGCGTGCGTTAAAGCGACTCGTGCGCCTTCGACGTGGCTGCCGACGACGGGTTTGCCCAAATCCGTCCAGCTTTTGTCGTCCAAACTGTAAGCGAATTGATATAATTCGCCGCCTTTCGCCGTCATTCGCAAATAGATGTTCGGTGCGTTTGAAACATCCGCGCTCGCGGCGATTTCCTGTTTATTATTTTCGCGCCGCCAGACGGAAATTTTGTCCGCTCCGATGTTGATGCCGACCGCGCCGCCGCGCCAACTGTAAGCCGACAGTCCGACGATTTCATCAGTTGATGCGCTTACATTTTTTATCAAAACGCTCGCTGCGTAATCGCCGGAAACCGTGCGCGTCGCTACGATTGCTTCGCTCGTGTCGCTCGCGCCGAACGCTAAAGTTCCGGTTTTCAAATCAACAGTTTCAAACGGCGCAAGCGGCAGTTGGTAATTCGGTCTTAAAATCGAATTGTCGAATTCGTCAACAAACAACGAGTTTCGTTTCTGCTTTGCGGAAGCAACCGGCAGATTCGCTCCGTTTGACGCGCCGCGCCCGCCGTTGATCGTCGCCCAGCCGTCTTTTGTCCATTCGATTTTATCGAGCAGAGCTTCACGCCCGATGTTGAAAGCGTCGGCGCGTTTGCGATAAGCGTGATACAGCAAATAATCCGCGCCGTCCGCCGTTTTGACAATCGTGCCGTGTCCCGGACACTGCCAGACATCATTTGCCGCCAAGATCGGATTCGCCGGATTTTTCTCCCATTTGCCCAAAAGCGTTTTCGATCGCGCCACGCCAAGCGCGTAATCGCACGAACGACCGCAGCATGCATTGCCCGAATAAAACATATAAAACCAACCGTCTTTGCGAACAATATCCGCGCCTTCAATGACGTGATTTTCCCAGCCCGAACCTTCGTTGCGAAAAAGTTTTTGCGGCTTGCCGACGAGCTTCGTCAAACTTTCATCGAGCTGCTGCGCGTAAAGCCACGTCGGCTGTTGGCGGTCGTTGCCGTCTTCCTTCCAAACTAAAAATGGTTTTCCCTTTTCATCACGGATAAAAAAGCCGTCGAGCGAACCCATTTCCTGACAAACTAGCGCACCTTTGTCAACGTAATTTCCGTCAGGTTTGTCGGCGACGGCGACGGCGACGCACAAAGTTCCTTTTTTGCCTTTGCCGTCATCGCGCCGCGCCGTGTAGAAAACGTAAAATTTGCCTTTGTCGGCGGCGATTTCAGGCGCCCAGAAATCGCCTTTGGTCCAGGCTGGTTTTTCGGGGAAAACAGAACCGACGATTTTCCAGTTAACTAAATCTTTTGAATGCAGAATCGGAAAATACGGCGACCAGTTGCCGCTCGTCGCCGTCGCGTAGAAATCATCGTCGACGCGAATCACCGACGGGTCGGGAAAATCTCCGGCGATCACCGGATTCGTGTAAGTTTGCGCCGTCGTCGTTAAAGCGAAGAAAATCAGACCCAGACAGACGCAGATAGACACAGATATTTTTGAAAAACTGTGAAGAAAATTTATCCGAATTGTTTTTACATTACCTTTTATCATTTCATTAATTTCCCGATTAAATCCGTGTTCGTCTTTGGCTGAATAGGTTTTGCTTTTAACGCGCTCCAGCCGTCTGAGATTTGGTTTTTCCGGTCATTCGTTTTATCAAATCCGTTTCTTCGCGCAAGTAGGGCGTGCCGTCCGTGCGGAAAACGTCGTGAAACCAAATCCACGGCTCGTATTCGACATACGGTTTTTCCCACGAATCCCAGGGGAAAATTGTCTGCGATTTGCCTTCGACAAAGCCCCAATTTATCATCCCGACATTGTATTTTTTGCCGACGGGCAAAATCGCCACAAATGTCGAACCGCGCGGTCGCGCCATATATTCGGTGCAGAGAATCGGGCGATCCAGTTTTTCCAAAAATTTAATGCGTTTGGCGAATTCGTCCGCCGCATCGTAACTGTGAAACGTGATGATGTCGGAGTTATCAATCTGAATCTGTTCGGTCGAATCGAATTTTTCCGCGTTCGGATAATCGCCTTTCCAAACGCCCGAAGTCAAAGGCTGCGTCGGGTTTGCCTCGCGCGCCCATTTGAAGGTTAGCGGTAGTAATTTGTTGACGAGTTCGATCTTATTCGGCGGGTCTTGCTTGGCGTAATCGTTGCCGTTGCGGTTGTCCGGCTCATTCCATAAATCCCAGGAATTGATGCGCTCGTCTTTCGCAAAACTGCTGACAATATCTTTGACGTATTTTTCAAGGCGCGGATATTCCGCCGGATTTGCCAGAGCCTTCGCGCCCGGCGACTGCACCCAGCCGGAATTATGAATTCCCGGACGCGGCACGCGCTGTTTGCCGATATTTGGATTCGGGTCCCAAACCGAATCGAAAAATACGATCATCGGTTTGATTTTGTGTTTGGCGGCGATTTCCAGAAATTTATCGAGCCGTTTTTTAAAGCCCGATTTGTCCTGCTCGTAAGCCAAATCGTGCAGAAAAACGCGCATCGTGTTCATTCCCAAACTTTCCGCCCAGCCGAGTTCGAGGTCAATCCGCTTTGCATCAAAAGTATCGGCTTGCCACATCTCCAACTGATTAATCGCCGTCGCCGGAACGTAATTCGAGCCGACAAGGAATGACTGTTTCGCATACCAATCGTTTGCCTGTTTTTCCGTCCAGCGCGATTGCGCGGTCACGGTGAAACAAAAGAGCAAAGCGATAACAAATGTTTGAAGTATTTTTTGTGCTTTTGACATAAATTTGTTTTTAGTGTGATTTCGGTCGCTGTAAATAGACGACGAGAATAATAATTGCGGCTTTAATGACGAGTGCATATGAAAATTTGATACCGTTCATATTGAAGCTCGTCGTGATGATTTGCATAATCAACGCGCCTAGAACAGTGCCGACGACCGTCGCGCGTCCGCCGGTCAGAGCCGTTCCGCCGACAACCGTTGCCGCAATTGCGTCAAGCTCGATTGTCTGTCCGACCTGTGAAGCATCAGACGCGCCGAGACGCGCCGTGTAGATCAAACCGGCGATTCCCGCCAAAAATCCGCTCAAAGCATAAACTAATATCTTTGTGCGATTAACCGAAATGCCCGAAAGCCGCGCTGCCGCTTCGTTGCCGCCGACGGCGATAACGTGCCGTCCGAAAATCGTCGCTCTCAAAATAAAAACCGCCAGCCCGATAATCAAAGCCATCACGAAAATCGGCACGGGTAGAACGCCGAAGAGCGAATCTTTGCCCCAGAATTCAAAGCTCGGATTGGAAAAAGGAATAAGCTGCCCGCCGTTGCTGATGACCTGCGCGATGCCGCGTCCGGCAATCAGCAGCGCGAGCGTGACGATAATGGGCTGAATCTTAAACGTCGAAATCAGCCAGCCGCTGAACGCCCCGATCAATGTAACGACAACGAGAGCCGCCGCAATCGCCGGATACGCGCCGTAATCTAAGGATACCGCCGCCACCGCCGAAGCAATCGCCATCAAGGAACCGACCGACAAATCAATCCCGCCTGTTGCAATGACAAACGTCATCCCGACGGCGACGAGCATCGTCGCCGTAACCTGCACGAGAATGTTTCTAAAATTATCGAGCGCGGCAAAATTCGGCGTGAAAAACGTGTTCGCCAAAACCAGCAAAACAAGTGCCGCCGCTGCGCCGTAAGTCGGCGCGTAATCAGCAAAACTCGAAGTCCGTTTCGCCGCCGGTTGTGTGATTGCCTCAGCCATAATTTTGGTATGGAGGATGAGTAGGAAAAATTAAGCCATTATTTTATTCATTCTTTTCACTTAACCTTCATCCTTTACTCCGTCGCCATCGCCTTGATAATCGAATCCTGCGAAATCGCCGCGCCGCGCAGTTCCGCCGCCAGTTCGCCGTCGCGCATGACGACGACGCGAGAACTGCCTTCGACGAGTTCTTCGAGTTCCGATGAAATCATCAAAACGCCCAAACCTTCTTCGGCTAATTCGTTAATCAGGCTTTGAATTTCGCCCTTCGCGCCGATGTCAATACCGCGCGTCGGTTCGTCTAAAATCAAGAATTTCGGATTTTTGCAAAGCCACCGCGCCAGCAAAACCTTTTGCTGATTGCCGCCGGACAACTCGCGGATTTTCTGTTCGCCGCTCGATGCTTTGATACCCAAACGCCGCATAAATTTTTCGACGATTTCGGTTTGCTTGGCGCGGGAAACCACGCCCAGATTCGTCAGCGCGGGCAGCGCGGCGAGCGTCATATTTTCCCTGACCGACCATTCGGGAATAATGCCTTCGGCTTTGCGGTCTTCGGATAAAAATGCGATTCCGGCGCGGATGGCATCGTTCGGCGAATCCAACTTTAATTCTTTTCCTTCGAGCGAAACTTTGCCTTTATCAACTTCGTCCGCGCCGAAAACCGCCCGTGCGACTTCGGTTCTGCCGCTGCCGAGCAAGCCAGCCATTCCGAGAATTTCACCACGACTCACACGCAGGGAGACGTTTTTAAGCTGCCGTCCGCGCGTTAAATTCTCCGTTTCTAAAAGCGGCTCTAAAACTTGCGCTTCCGTGTGTTCGCCGAACGCGGTCGCGCCTTTTTTCTCCAAATCTTCGCGCTGTTTGCCGAGCATTAAGCAAACCAAATCTATGCGTTCGAGACCGGCAAGCGGGCGCGTAGCGATAAATTTCCCGTCGCGCAAAATCGTCACTTTGTCGCAGACGGCGTAAAGTTCGTCAAAGCGGTGCGAGATGTAAACGATACCCGTTCCCTGCGCTTTCAGACGGCGAATTACCTCGTATAAAAGCCCGACTTCGTGTTCGGTCAGAGAGCTTGTCGGCTCGTCCAAAACTAAAATCTTCGCGCCCAAAGAAACGCCGCGAGCAATCGCAATCATCTGTCTGGACGCGATATTCAAACTGCCCAAAACCGCTTTCGCGTCAATCTGCAAACCTAAATTTTGCAGAACTTCACCGGCTTCCCGGTACATTTTCCCCCAGTCAATCAAACCGAAGCGGCGCGGTTCGCGTCCGAGAAAAATATTTTCGGCGACGGTGCGAAACATCAGCAAATTGACTTCCTGATAAACGGCGACGACACCGGCGCGCTGCGCGTCCTGCGGCGTGCGGAAATTGACGGGCGAACCTTCATAAAACATTTCGCCTCCGTCGCGCGTGTATGCGCCGGTCATCACTTTTATCAAAGTAGATTTTCCCGCACCATTTTCGCCGACCAGCGAATGAACTTCGCCGCGCTCCAATGTAAAATCAACATCGTCGAGCGCGACCACGCCGGAGAAAACTTTCCTGATTTTCCGCATCCGCAAAAGCGGTTCGTTATTCATAGGAATAATGGTAAATGGTAAATGGTTAATGGTTAATGGCGGATGCTTTCTTACATTAGCCATTTACCATTTACCATTTACCATTGATTTAATACGCTTCATTAACAAATTGCGCTGCATTTGAAGCATCGAAAAAGCGGTCTTCGTTGATGATTTGCGCGGGCAGTTTTTCGCCTTTCCAAAATTTTTCGAGCGTGTCGAATGCGATCGGACCGAAACGCGGATTGCATTCGACCGTCGCGTTCATATCGCCCGCGATGATCGCCTGTAAAGCGGATTTTTGACCGTCAATCGAGATAATTTTGACATCTTTGCCCGGATTCATCCCGGCGGCTTTCAAGGCGGCAATTGCGCCGAGAGCCATTTCGTCATTGTGCGCGTAAACGGCGGTGATTTCCTTGCCTTTCGCTTGGATGATGTTTTCCATTACTTTCTGACCTTCGGCACGAGTGAAATTCGCGTCCTGAGAAGCGATGATTTTCATCTCCGGGTTTTTGCCGATTTCGTCCATAAAACCTTTGCTGCGGTCATTTGCCACGCTCGATCCGGTCGTGCCTTTGAGTTCGACGATGCCGGCTTTGCCGTTCGTGTTTTTCACCAGCCATTCGCCCGCGCGTTGTCCTTCTTTGACGAAATCGGATTTAATAACCGTGACGAAATCCGTTCCGGCAGTTCCGGTGGCTTCGCGGTCAATCAAAATTACGGGAATGTTAGCGGCTTTTGCCGCTTGAAAAGCTGAAGAAAATCCTTCAGCTTCGCGCGGCGCGAGAAAAATAGCATCAACTTTGCGGGCGATTAAATCTTCCACGTCCGAAACCTGCTTGGCGGTCGTGCCTTGCGCGTCGGTATAAGCGAAATTATATTTGTCGGAGCGTTTCGCCGCTTCGGCTTTCATACTTTCGCTTTCGGCGATGCGCCACGGTCCGGTATTTTCCATCTGGGCGAACGCGACGGTTTTTTTGCCGCCGCCGTCGCCGCCGTTCGTGCCGCCGCCCGCCGGTTTGCGGTCACAGGCGGTAAATGCAGCGGCAACAATAAACATTAAAACCAAAATGCTTCGCGTTTTTAACAAAAAGTTCATAATTTTTATCACTCCAAAATTCCCTGTCTCAAAATTTATTTCGCCGGTTCAATTCGCAAAAACCCGAACCGCGCCGAAGCGTTTTCCGCGCCGCCGACCGTCATCGCCACGCGCACGCCTCTGTCCCACGGCGGCAGATAATCGCCGTTCTGCTCGCTGCCGACCGATGTGAAAGTTTTCCCGTCGCCGCTTACCGCAAAACTGTAAAAAGCCCCGTCACGCGCCGTCAGTCGCAAATAAATCTGATTTCCCGCAGGCGCGTCGTGCGTCGAAAGCGTTCTATGATTATTGCGCTCGCGCCGCCAGACGACGATTTTGTTATCTTTTAGTCCGAAACCGAGCGCGTTTTCGCCGTCTCCGAAAGCGGAAAGTCCGGCGATTGCACCGCCGGTCGAACTTTTGCGGTCAATTTGCGTCGTCGCCGTATAACTTCCGTTCGTCGTGTAATAAGCCATCACGCCGCCAATCGGATTCGTCATCTGCGCGGCGTTCGGCGACAATTCTAAAAATCCGCCGCTGATTTTATAAGTCGGAATGCTGTTATTAAGCCACTGCCAACCGAAGCGCAAAGTCGGCTGGTCGAATTCATCAATGAAGCGATATTCTTCATCTTTTTCGGCGATTCCGAGCGGCGCGGCGGCGGTTTTACTCGCGCCTTTGCCGTTGTTAATCGTCGCCCAACCGTCTTTCGTCCAATTTACTTCGTCGAGCAAAGCCTGCCGCCCGACATAATTCACGTCTTTCGGGTCAAAAGCGTGATAAAGCATAAATACGCGCCCGTCTTCCAAAGTAACCGCCGTGCCGTGTCCGGGACAATTGAAATTTTCATTGCCTTTGAGAATCGGATTCGCCGGGTCTTTTTCCCAAGTTCCCAGCAGCGTTTTTGAACGCGCCACACCCATCGCGTAATTGCAGCCGCGTCCGCAACAAGCATTGCCCGAATAAAACATATAAAAATATCCGTTTTTGCGAATAATATACGGACCTTCAACAAGATTTCCTTCCCACGTTTCCGGATCGTTGCGAAGAATTTCTTTTTTCTCACCGACCATCTTCCAATTTTTCGTATCGAGTTCCTGCGCCCAGAGCGGAGTCGGTTTATTGACACTGTTGCCGTCTTCCTTCCAGACGATAAAAAGTTTGCCGTTTTCGTCACGAATCGGAAAGGCATCAATCGAACCGGCTTCCTGACATTCGAGCGGTCCGTGATCGGTGTAAGGTCCGGTCGGCTTGCTCGCCGTCGCCGCCGCGATGCAGAGATTTCCGCCGGCTTTTCTGGCGACGTAAAAGATATAAAATTTACCGTTTTCCTGCCAGATTTCCGGCGCCCAGTAATTTCCGACCGACCATTCGGGGCGTTTGGGAAAAACTACGCTGACGATATTCCAGTTGACCAAATCCGTCGAATGCAGAATCGGAAATTCCGGTCCCCACTCCGAAGATGTCGCCGTCGCGTAAAAATCTTTGCCGACGCGAATCACCGACGGATCGGGATAATCGCCCGCCTGCACCGGATTCGTGTAAGTCGCGCTTTTTTGTCCGAACGCCTGCCACGTCAGACTTAATAAAACCACTAAGACGAAACAAAATTTTGTCAGTCGTAAATCGTATTTTTTTACCACAAATGCCTCTTTTTATATTTTTTTAGCTTTACCTTTAACTTTTTTTCGCGCCGCCGCCGTCGAATTTCTGATGAACAATTCGGTCGGAATTTCGATTTCGACTCCGTGCTGCGTTGGGTTGGCAAGCATTTCGATTAGAGCTTTCACCGCCAGCCGTCCGAGTTCGCCGAGCGGCAGATTAACCGTCGTTAACGCCGGTTCGATTAGCGACGAAAAAGCGATGTTATCGAATCCGACGACTGAAACATCGGTCGGCACATTTAATCCGGCGCGTCTGAATTCGCTGATCGCGCCGAACGCCATCAAATCGTTGGCGGCGATGACGGCGGTTGGAAGTTCGCCGCGCAGCATTTCCGCAGCGGCTCGTCTGCCGCCTTCAATTTTGAAATCGCCTTGATAAATTCGCATTTTCGCGGTCGGCAAAACTTCCCGCATCGTTTGCGTGAACGCTTCGAGCCGCCGTTTTGCCGAATGCAAATACTCTAAGCCGCTGATAAAGGCAACATTCCGGTGTCCGAGTTCGACCAGATGCAAAATCGCCTGTTTGATGCCTTCGGCGTAGCGAACGCATAGATTACTCATATGCAAACCCATTTCGCCCGAATCGAGAAACACCACCGGAACTTCGCACCGAGCCAGTTCCGCAATCAGAGATTTGTCCATCTCCGAAGTCATCAAAGCGACACCGGCAACCTTGCGCTCGATAAACCGCCGGACGTAATGCGACGCGCGTTCCGGGTCGTAATTGGTGTTAGATAAAACAACATCGTAGCCGTGTTCGTAAGCCGCCGTTTCGATATTTTTGACGAGTTCGGGGAAAAAAGGATTGGCAATATCGGAAATCACCAGACCGAAAATCCGGCTGCTACCCGAAGCTAGACTGCGGGCGTGTTCGTTCGGATAATAATTATGCAGCTCGATGGCTTCGAGAACACGCGCTCGCACCGCATCCGAGACGAATCTCGTTTTGTTGATAACGTGTGAAACCGTGGCGGTCGAAACGCCGGCTTCGCTGGCAATGTCCTTAATGCTGCTCATCTTACAAGTTTAATAATTTTTTATTTCGGCACGACTATGCGAACGCCGTCCCAGTTGTTTTCCGACGAACCGTAACCATATAGCATTACATGAAACGATTTCGGTAGATTTTTAATCGTCGCGGTTAACGCCAACTGAGCGTCCTGCGGTGCGCCTTTCGGGTCGTTCAAATAAAAGCTGAATTGATCGCCTTTGCGAACGACGAGCAACACCGGAGATTTCATTTTCGTAGCGAGTTTTTTATTATCGAGACGTTCGCCGCGACCGTCAACGATTGACCACACTTCCAAAGTTCCTTCGCTCGTAAAAACCCATTCGATTCGGTTGCGCCCCGAACCGTCGAACAAAATCGTCAGCGTTCCAAAGCCGAGCGACGAGTTGCTGCCGCCCGGTTCGGGAAAAGCCGCGCCGACTTTTGCAATTCTGCCTTCGACAGCAAAACGGTCGCCGGAAAAAGCGTCTTTGGTGCGAACTCCGGCGCGTGTTTTGCTCGCGCTGCGAATCTGCAATGCGCCGTCTTTGACTTCGAGCTTGCCGCCCGAACCGCCTTCAAACGTAAATTTTTCCCACTTTTTTTCGTCGAGTTTGTCGCCCGTGAAATCCTCGTTCCATTCTTCAAACTGCGCTTTGTTTTGAGTTGGTGTTGGTGTCGCTGTCGGTGTTTTTTCCTGCGCCCGCACTTCTCCGCTGAAACCGAATGCGGCGAATAAAATCGCGCTGTAAATTAAATGCTTTTTCATATTACCCCCTAAAATCTCACATTCGCCAGCCGCCGCACGAGTTCGCGGCGGTCAACTTCCTTTTGCTGTTTTTGAGTCTCGTTTAATTGTTTGAATCGCTCCAGAGCCGCTTTCGATTCGTCCGTTCTTTTGAGCCGTGCGTAAACTCGTCCGAGTTGGTAAAAAGTTTCGCTGCGGTCAGGTTCGAGTTTTGCCGCTTGTTCCAAGGACGCGGCAGCTTCCGTCCAGCGCGACTGCCGAACGTAGAATCTGCCCAAGGCTAGATGCGCCGAAGTTAAATTCGTATCGAGCGCAGCGGCGCGTTTGAGCGCGGCTTCGATCCGCTTGTCATCCGCGTCGGTCATTTTCAAAAGCGTGTCGCCCAACAAATAATAAATTAGCGCGACATTTTTATTGAGTGCGATGGCTTGTTCGTAAATTTTCACGGCATCATTGTAACGAGTCTGTTCGACAAAAACCGCGCCCAAATAAGCCAGTGCCGGAATGAGTTTTGCGTCAATTGCCAAAGCCTTTTCAAACGCTTTTTGCGCTTCAGCAATTTTGTTGTCGTCAAACTGCGCGATGCCGAGCGCGAACCACAAAGACGCTGAATCGGGAAATTCTTTTAACGCTTCTTCGATGCGAACAATTGCCGCCGCCGGAGCTTTTGAATTGACCAGCAACAATCCGTAACGGCTGCGGTAAAAATCGTTTTTCGGCTCTTTCGCAATCGCCCGCCGCATCGCCGGAATTGCATTTTCCGGGTAGCCGCCCGCCTCGTAAACTTCCGCCAGCGCGAGATAAACTTTCGCGTCGTCTAAGCCTTTGGCAACCGCCGATTCGAGCAGCCGTCCGGCGGCGGAAATATCTTTCTGCTGCAAAAAAACATTCGACAATAAAATCAGCGCGGCTACATTTTGATTTTCAACCGAGAGAATTGATTCCAATTCCCGTTTCGCTTCAAAGGGCAATCCGTTCGCCAGCAACGCTTCGGCGAGCGCAACGTCGCGCGGTTTACTATTCTTGTTACTCAGCGCGGATTCCGCTTCCAAGGCGGCGTATTCCGCAAATTCTCTCACGGCTCGTTCTTTTTCCTTCAAACCTAAAGAAATCATCACGAGCGCACGCAAAATTTCTGCGTCGGGAGCGATGGCTTTGGCTTTTTCAAATAAATCGCGGGCAGTCGCCGAATTTCCTTCAGTTTCCCGAATTTGCGCCAGATTGATGAGTGCGCTCAACTGGTTCGGATTTAGAGCGAGCGATGCCGTGAATTCAGCGGCGGCTTCTTTTTTGCGTCCGAGCCGCAATAAAATCGCGCCGTAATTATTTCTGGTTTCGGGCGCGTCGTGGGCGACTCGTGCCGCCAGCGCGAAATATTTTTCCGCCCTTTGTAAATCGTTTTCTTGGTCGGCAATAATGCCCGCTAAAGTATTCGCCGCCGAATTACGCGAAGCGATCGCCAAAACTTCGCGTAAAATCAGTTTCGCCCGCGCGAAATCTCCCGTTTGCAGTGCGGCGGTCGTCTCCGCCAAAAGTCTTTCGACTTTTTCATCAACAGCGGAAGATGTTTTTTGCTGCGCCGAACTGCCGGCGCAGCAAACACACAAAAAGACAATCGCGGCGATTAGTATTTTTGTGTGTTTGTCCCACTTATCAAGCATTGATAGAATTTCAGGAGTTCACTTTCAGTTAAAAAGTGTCGCAGAAATTGCTTTGAAACATTTTCCGCGCCATCGTTGGAAGCCGTCAAAAAAAGGCAAGTCTTAGAAAACGATTCTCGCCCGTAATTGAATGACGCGATTTCCCGCCGAACTGAGTCTCGGCGTAAAGCCTTTGGCACCAAAATTGGAATTCAGGTTAATGTTGCCGTTGGCTCCTTCCTGTCGTCCGAGAAAGGTATCGGGCGGCAGAAAGAGAACCTGGTTAAAGACATTGAAAAACTCCGCGCCGATTTCGAAGAAAACCGTTTCAGTCAAGCGCGTTTTCTTCAAAATGCTCATATCAGCCGTATAGAATCGGTCGGATCGAAAATCCGTATTAACGAGCGGAGCCGTGCCGAAAAATCTCGTCGGATCGGAATAATAAGTCGCGTATGCCGGATTAACTGCGTTGTTGACTAAAAACGCCGGTGCCGCGTTAAATCTCGGCGGTGCGGAAAACGCAGCGGGATTGACGACGTAAAACCTTCCCGGCGTAACTCCGTTCACGCTTCCCGGAACGGCGGTTTGCGTATTCAATCCAACCGGCTGTCCGGTCAGGTTCGGACGCAGTCTGCCGAAAATGCCCGCGAGTTCGAGAAAACCGTCCGGTTCCGGGTCGAGCGAGAAAACCAGCGGCGTTCCCTGTTGAATACGGAAAATACCCGAAACCTGGAAACCGCCGAGCAGCGCGTTGACGAGTCCGCCTTTATCAATAAACCGTTTGCCTTTACCGAATGGTATTTCAGCCAGAAAATTGGTCACGAAAACGTGCGGCGAATGCGTCGGTGAAACGGTTTTCAATCCTTGGAGATCATAAGGATTTTGCAAAACGCCGTCGAGCGGCGAGCCGCCCAGAATATCTTCCGAAGCATTGGTTATCAATCTCGAAAAAGTGTAAGACGCGCCAAACTGAAAACCCTGCGCGAAACGTCGGTCAATTTTAAGCTGTAAGGCATTATAGCTGCTTTCGCCCTCGCTTTCCAGAATATCCGTTACGCGCCCGTATTGCGGAAACGGTCGGATCGCCTGCGCGACATTACCGCCGAAACCTTGATAAACGGCGTTGGCGTTTGCCGGAAGATTCACGCCGATGCTCGACGCATATGTGCGCTGCTGCGCCGTGACCGCGTTGATATCCGTCCGCAAAATTTCATTGCCGAGTTTGAGCTGACTGAGCGAAAGCGCGTTCGGTCGTCCGAAGTTCGAGCGCAGACGGTCGGCGCGGTGTCCGATATAACCGACGGAAGCCACCAGGCTGAACGGTAGTTCGCGCTGTACGTCAATCGTATATTGCAGCGTCCGTCCCGTGCGGAAGCCGTTGCCGAATTGACCGAAGGCTAAAATCGGAATTCCCGTATTACCGACAAACTGGCTGTTCGGGTCGGTCGCCGGAATGCCTGGAAAACTGGATAAAAAGTTGCGGGCATTGCGTCCGTCGGGCGTAAAAAGTTGTCCGGTCGTATTGTAACCGATAGTGCCGGTATTAATGTCGCCGCCGCCGTTAGTTCCGTATAAAACCGGCGCGTAATAAAGTCCGATACCGCCGCGTACGACGGTTTTATCGTTGAACGAATAAGCCGCACCGAGTCGCAGACCGATATTCGAGCGGTCACTTTTTGCCAATGTGCGGCTCTGGGCTTGTAAACCGCTTTGTCCGCCTGCGCCGACCAGTGCGCCTAATCTGCCGCTCGCCTGCGGATTTATCGCTTTCGGGTCAAAGCCGCGAAAACGGTCTTTGGCTTCGGTTCTCAAACCCGGCAAATCGTAACGAAGCCCGACGTTGACCGTCAGCCTTCGGGTCAGTTTGATGTCGTCCTGAACGAAGTAGCTTTGCGTTAATTGGCGGAAAGCCGGGTCAATCGAATTGTTCGAGTTAAAAGCAAATTCCGTCGCGCCCGTAATCAAACTCGCAATCGGATAACCGCAATCGCCGCACGTATCCGAAGCCGTCTGGTCATTGCGAAAGTTGAACGAACCGCCCGGATCAATACTTTGCCGAACATTAAACTGCGCGAAACGCACGTCGGCACCGAATTTGAAGGTTTGCCGTCCGGTCACGAACGTCACAAAATCGCCTAATTCCAAAGTCCCGTCACGGATTTGGTCGTCAAAAAACGATGAGCCGATGTTTTGGACGGCGCGCGGATCACCTGCGCCGTAACCGGGAAAATTGATTCGTGGGAATGCGACATTTTGCGTCGCGCCAAATGGAATGCCGAGCGAAGAAGTATTGAAGCCGGTCGTCGTGTTGGCATTGGCAACATCAAAATAAGTGTAGCCGATATTCAAATGGTTAAGCAGATTCGATGTAATCGTGTAATCGTGCTGAATGCGCCCGATGTTTGATTTGAAGTTTTGCGCGAAAACGTCAAAGTTAGTGAACGGCAGAGGCAGAATCGGAAAATCACCGGCGAATCTCTCTGTTTTCCGTCTCGAATAACTCAACGTCAGACGCTGCTTGCTCGTCAAAACAAAATCAGTTTTGATGGTGAACTGATTGGTGTCAGTCGGTCGAACCCCCTGCGCCTCGTAGTTGTCAAGAATACCGGCGCGCGTCGGCAGCGGATAACGCTGCAAAATCGCAAACCCTGCCGGGTCAATCGCCGATTGCGGAATGATGTTGCCGGCGAAAGCGGTTCGCGTGTTCGACGGCTGACGCGGATTATAGATCAAAACCGGATTGCCGCCGTTGATGCGGCGCACATTCGGGTCGCTAGTGTTCAGCAATTCACTGAAATCGCCGTTTCTCATTCGCAGGGTCGGCACGGTGATCGTTCTGTTTTGACCTTCTCGCAGACGATATCCTTCGTAATTAAAAAAGAAAAACGCGCGGTCTTTCAGGCTGCGAAGAAATCCGCCCGGATTGCCTTCGCCGAAATTCGGAATATAAATCGGACCCCCGATATTAAAACCGTAATTATTGCGATTGTCGCGGTTGCGGCAGTCTGCGGCGAGCGGCGAACAGCGGGCGTTCGTATCAACATCGGCGGCGTTGAATTTCTCGTTCCGCAGGTAATCGTAGGCTTCGCCGTGAAATTCGTTCGTGCCGGAGCGCAAGGTGAAGTTGACCACGCCGCCTGACGAATTGCCGAATTCAGCCGAGTAACTGTTGGTCGAGATGGTAAATTCCTGAAAGGCGTTCGGGCTGGGCGCGGTTTCGCTGAAAAAAGTGCCGTTCTGCGTGCGCCGGACGCTTGCGCCGTCAATCAAAATTTCAGTGCCGCTTGCCTGACCGCCGCTCACGCGAAATTTGGAACTGTTAGTCGCGCCGGTGCTGTCGCTCGCGCCGTTGACGTTGCTGTCTAAAAAGATAAACGCGAGCGGCGAACGTCCGTCTGATTCTCCGCCCGCGAGCAGCGGCAGTTCTCTGACCTGGCGTTCGTTGACAGTGGTTTGACGAACCGGCGTATCGGTGTTCAAAACAACGCCTTCGGCGTTGACCGTGACGATGTTGCCCGTAACTTCGCCGATTTCGAGTTTGACGACCAGCGATTGCGTCGCCTGCACGTCAACTTTGATATTTTCAACTGTGGTGCGCGCAAAACCGGGTGCTTCAACCGTTACTTGATAAAGTCCCGCTTTGAGTTCGGGGAAAACATAAATTCCTTGGTCGCCGGTCGTAGTTTCACGGCTCTCGCCGTTTTCCACGCCAGTTAAGGTGACTTTCGCTTTGGGAACGACGGCATCGGACGGGTCGGTCACCGTTCCGCGAAGCGTTCCGCGGTCGGTTTGCGCGAAAACAAGACCGGTTCCTGAAACGAGGGTCATAAGCAGCAACGCGGCAAACAGATTTAACGATTTCATATTCAACTCCTATTGCAAACTGATTGAAAAAAATTTGAAAAACAAAAAAAAGAGCAGGAATGCCAATTTCTGAGAAACTTCTTCGCTGACGAAAAAAATCGTTTAGCCTTAGTGAAACGCGTCAATACTGAAGAATGAATAAACCCATCAGTTAAATGATTGTTCCGTGTCGGAACAAAATAAAAGGTAATCGTTTACGTAATCGTTTAACCGAAGTGAATACATCATAAAATCCAATGTGCTAAACTGTCAACATAATTTTGGAAAATTTCATAAAAATTCGGCTAAAATGTGAAAATAAATTTGATTCTTACCGAATTGATAAAAAGATTAAATGAGAAACGCATTATTTTTTGTAATTTTGACGCTCGGCGCGGCGTGTTTCGTGTTTGCCCAAAAACCTCAGATGGGCGGCGCGTCAACGGGCGAAGCGAAAACTTACGCGGCAAAACGCACCACCGGCATCGTGGACCCGACCGCCCGCAAGATTTATGAGGACGTAACGGCAAACACCGCACTCGCCAAATTCCGCTGCGTGTCCGGCACAAACAAAAATTACATCATCGAGACGACCGCCTGCACGATCGCCGTTTTCGATTACGACAACGACGGCAGACCGGACATCTACCTTTTGAACGGCTCGACGATGAACGCCGAACGCGGTCAGGAAAAAGCCGCGAAATCCGCGCTTTACCGCAATTTGGGAGATTGGAAATTTGAAGATGTCACCGAAAAATCAGGACTGGCAAACGAGCGTTGGGGAATGGGCGTGGCGGTCGGCGATTACGACAACGACGGCGATGCGGATTTGTTCGTCGGCAATTACGGCACTTCGCGTCTTTACCGCAACAACGGCGACGGCACTTTTACCGACGTTGCGCCGAAACTCGGTCTGGACATCAAAGGCTGGCACACGGGCGCGACGTTCGGCGATTACGATAAAGACGGACGACTCGATTTGTTCGTGCCGGCTTATGTAGATTTCGATTTTAACAACCTGCCGCCGAATCCGGCTGATGCCGCCAAAGCGACGAGCAGTGAAAAAACTCCGTGCCAGTTTCGCGGGCAACCCGTAATGTGCGGTCCGCGCGGTTTAAAAGGGGCAAAGGATAAACTTTTCCGTCAAAAGGCGGACGGCACGTTTGAGGACGTTTCCGCCAAAGCAAAGGTGACGGACGAAGGCGATTATTACGGTTTTTCTGCGGTTTTCGTTGACGTTGACGACGACCGCGATTTGGATTTACTGGTCATCAACGATTCCACGCCGAAACAGCTTTACATCAACAAAGGCGACGGTACTTTCGAGGAAACAGGTTACGCTTCAGGCATCGCGCTCAACGAAAACGGGCGCGAGCAAGCCGGAATGGGTTTGGCGGTCGGCGATTATGACAACGACGGGCGCGTTGATTTTCACATCACGAATTTTTCCGACGATTCCAACACGCTTTATCGCAGCGACGGCGACGGAAATTTTACGGACGTAACTTTTCAAGCGGGTTTGGGCGAGCCGACGATTCCTTTTCTGGGTTGGGGAACGGCGTTTTTCGATTTCGACAACGACGGTTGGAAAGACATTCTCGTCGCCAACGGTCACGTCTATCCGGCGGTTGATAATTTTCAGTGGGGAACGAGCTACGCCCAACAATTGCTGCTTTTCAAAAACACCAGAAACGCAACCGGACAAATCAAATTTGAAAGAGTCGCCGCCGCGCCGAACAGCGGTCTGGCGTTGTCAATCAACGCTCGCGGAATGGCGATTGCCGATTTTGACGCGGACGGAAAACTCGATTGCATAATTGCCAACGAGGGCGCGTCGCCGACGCTTTTGCGAAACGTCGCGGAAACGAAAAACAACTGGCTGAAAATTAAACTGATCGGCGATGTCGCCAAGAAATCGCCGAAAGATGCCGTCGGTTCGACCGTTTTCATAACGACAGGAAAACTTCGTCAGCGATACGATTTAACGAGCGGCGGAAACTACGCATCGCAGAACGAGCAACTGATTCACGTCGGACTCGGCGACGCGGCGAAAATAGACAAGCTCGAAGTCATCTGGGCGAACGGACAAACGGAAACAATTGCGGTTGGTAAATTAAATACGCTGATGATTATCAAACAAAACGGCAAATAATTTTTGTGCGGAAGCCCGCACGAAGTAAGGGCATAGATTCAAAACAAAAGCCCATAAGTCGTGCGGGCGTCCGCCAATTTTTCAAACCACCGACCCATATATTTTTATTTGTCCAAATGATATCT
>JBBSUG010000032.1:0-53938 GCA_038235165.1 Pyrinomonadales bacterium | reverse complement strand
CAAAATATCGAGAAAAAATGGACAATGCCCATTCAGAACTGGAGTTTGGCGATGAATCAAATGGCAATCATTTTTGAAGGACGGCTCCCAATTGCCGGACTGACAGAAAACTCAATTACACAAAATATCTGACACCCTCAGTGAATCGTCTATTTTCTGTTTGTTACTTTAACCACAGTTTACGTGAAAAAAGGCGAAAGCATAAATACTTTCGCCTTTCCCCGTTATCCTTTTGCCTTTCTAAATCCCCGCGCCGTGACATTTTTTGAATTTCTTGCCCGAACCGCAATAACATGGGTCGTTCGCTTTGACTTTCGGCTGGTCGCGGACGAACGGCGTTGATTTGATCGCTTCTTCACCGGCGGTTGCTGCGCCTGCATAGGCTCCGGTGAATGCCATTCCCGCTGCTTGTTTGCGGGCGCGTTGGCGTTCTAAGCGTTCGAGGCGTTCCATTTCTTCCTGTTCGTCTTTGACGACGACTTCGAGATTAAACAGTGAGCGCGTCGTGTTCGTGTCAATGCGGTCGAGCATATCCTGAAACATATCGAACGACTGTTTTTTATATTCGACGAGCGGGTCTTTCTGCCCGTAACCGACTAGTCCGATGCCTTGTTTTACGTGGTCAATCGAAAGCAGGTGATCTTTCCACTGCGAGTCAATGATGTTGAGCATAATGTAACGCTCATACGCCCGCAGAGATTCGTCGCCGACAAGTTTTTCCTTTTCGGTGTAGTTTTCAACCGCTTTCTGCCAAATCGCATCTTCAACATCGTGCGGATTCATTTTGTTGAAATCAACATTTGCATCAACCGCCGGATCAATATCGTAAATGCTGTCAATTTCCGCCGCATATGTGTCAACGTCCCATTCACTTGCGCCGACTTGCGGATTCAAATACTGCGCCGTCAAATCGCCGAGCAAATCACGCGCAACACCCTTTTCGCCCAACAAATATTCGCGGTGTTCGGGCTGCATCATTAGTTGACGGCGCAAACCGTAAATCGTGCCGCGCTGTTTGTTCATCACGTCGTCGTATTTGAGAACGTGTTTGCGCGTTTCAAAGTTTCGCGCTTCAACGGCTTTTTGAGCGCGTTCGATTTGCTTGGAAACGGTTTTCGATTCGATGGCAACGCCTTCTTCCATTCCGAGCCATTCCATCATCGAACGAACCTTGTCGCCCGCAAAAATCCGCATCAAATCGTCTTCCAAAGACAACGCAAACCGCGTCGCGCCCGGATCGCCCTGTCGTCCCGAACGTCCGCGAAGCTGGTTATCAATACGCCGCGATTCGTGGCGTTCGGTCGCCAGAATATACAAACCGCCCGCTTCTAAAACTTCCTTGTGTTCCGCGTCAACAATGCGTTTCGCCTTTTTCAATTCTTCTTCAAACTGTTCCGGTGTCGCTTCGTCGGGGTTGATTTCCTGACGTTTTAGATAATCACGCGCCAGAAATTCAGGATTTCCGCCGAGAATAATATCCGTTCCGCGTCCAGCCATATTCGTCGCAATCGTAACCGCGCCTTTACGTCCGGCTTGCGCGACGATTTCGGCTTCGCGTTCGTGATATTTCGCGTTCAAAACATTATGCGGAACATTGATTTGCTTGAGTTTTTCCGCGATAAGTTCGCTCGTTTCAACCGAAACCGTTCCGACTAAAACAGGCTGACCTTTTTCGTGGCGTTCCTTTATTTCATCAACGACCGCGTTCCATTTTTCGGGCAAAGTTCGATAAATGACATCAGATTTATCATCACGAACCATCGGGCGATTGGTCGGAATAACGATTACGTCCAAGCCGTAAGTTTCACCAAATTCTTCGGTTTCGGTTTCCGCCGTTCCGGTCATTCCCGAAAGTTTTTCATACATTCGGAAATAATTTTGTAAGGTGATCGTCGCCAAAGTTTGATTTTCCTTTTCTATCTTCACGCCTTCTTTCGCTTCGACGGCTTGATGAAGCCCGTCCGACCAACGCCGTCCGCTCATCAAACGACCTGTAAAGTCATCTACAATAATAACTTCGCCTTCCTGCACGACGTATTGATGATCTTTTTTGTAGAGCGTATGCGCTTTTAACGCCTGCTCGACGCAGTGAAGCAATTCCATATTCGCCGGATCATACAGATTGGAAACGCCGAGCAGTTTTTCCGCTTTCGTCACACCGGCTTCGGTTAAAACGGACGAATGATTTTTCTCGTCGAGCAGAAAATCGCCCGTTGTTATTTTCGTTTCTTCATTCTTTTCGCCGCGTTCAAAATGCGGAATAATCTGATTGGCGACGTAATATTTATCAGTCGCTTCGTCCGACGCGCCGGAAATAATCAACGGCGTTCGCGCTTCATCAATCAAAATCGAGTCAACTTCGTCAATAATCGCATAATAATGATCGGGCTGAACGAGTTGGTCGGGGTCGAATTTCATATTGTCGCGCAGATAATCGAAGCCGAATTCGTTGTTCGTCCCATAAGTCATACTGCACGCATACTGTTCTTTGCGCTCGTAATCGTCCATATCGTTTTGGATACAGCCGACGGTCAAACCAAGAAAAGTATGAATTTTGCCCATCCATTCCGCATCGCGTAAAGCGAGATAATCATTGACTGTGACGATATGAACGCCGCGTCCGGTCAAGCCATTCAAATACGCGGGCAGCGTCGAAACGAGTGTTTTTCCCTCACCCGTTCTCATTTCAGCGATTCTGCCTTGATGCAAAGCGATTCCGCCGATAATTTGCACGTCAAAATGACGCATTCCCGTAACTCTGACGGACGCTTCGCGCACGACGGCAAACGCTTCAGGCAAGATTTCATTCAAAATATCCTGCTCTTTTTTGCGCCGCGTGTCCTTGTCGTCAATTCCTTCGAGCGCGTTATTGATTCTTTCTTTGAACTCGGCGGTTTTCGCTTTCAGTTCATCGTCGGAAAGTTTTTGAACGCCCGGCTCTAAATCATTGACTTGCTGGACAATCGGTCTGATTTTCTTTAGAAAAACGTCGCTGTTGCTGCCCAGAACTTTTTTAAAAAATTTATCTACTAAACTATTTACTGGCATATTTTCCTCATTATTTATGTTCTGAGTTCAAACTTCAGTTTGCTTTCGCCGTGCTTCGTTGGCGAAAAACACGCTGAAGCGCGAACTCAGAACATTGATTTATAATTGTTAAAGTTTGGGCGAGTTATTTTCGGAAAGTTAATAATTCTTTCGCTTCTTCGCCGCTTATCGTGCGTCTTTGTCGGCAAGAAGCGCATTGAGTGAGCCGCGCGGCAGGCGTGTAACGATAAAAACTTGATTGTTTTCTGAGGAAATCTTGGTATTTTCGTAAATTTTTAGATTTGCAGCATTTTTGGGGACAGCTTTTTTGGAAACAAATATTTTGTCAAATGCTTCCGCCGCCGATTTTGCTTTTTCAGGAGTTGATTTTGTGAGAGTAAAACTTAATGAAAATTCATTGGCATTTGTTTCAACTTTGACTATTGTTTCGCGGCAATTTCTGCTGTTACAATTTGGAAGAAAATCGGAAACTAAATCTAAGTTTTCGGGTTCGGCAGTTAAAATAAGTTCGCCGATAGCAGTTTCCAACCAAGGATTATGAACATCACTATTTTTTGAAACAGAATAAGTTGCGTCAAAATGTTCACTCCAAAGTCTATGAGAAAAATTCCAATCTTCCTTTGAATTAAATCTACCAATGCTCTCTAATTTATTTAAGTCGGATACAAAGTTGGTAATGGCTTCAACAATTCTAAACTTGCTAATTATTTCAGCATCTTTCGTACATTCATCATCCGGCTTTTTATCTAATTCGTCCTTAACTTCCAGTTCGTTTTGAATGTCAAAATGCTGTGTCAAAGCCGCGTGTGCCAGAACGGGCGGCGTTCCGCCGACCAACACCAAGCCGAGATAGACCGAGAGCGTGGTGAGAAAAACTATCGAATTATAATTTTTACCGCTCGTCATTTAGCCGTTCTTCGCGTTTGCGTCTCTTGTTTCTTCGCCGCTGCTATTGCTCGGATTGTTTTTTTTTTCGGCGCGTTCCTTCAAACTTTTGTTGATTAAATCCTGAGCGTTCTGCTTAGGAATAGTAAAGTTTAGCACAAAATTTTTGCCGTCGCTCGAAACTTTTGAGTTGTTGACTAAAGTTTTGCTGTTGTCGTCGAGTTTTTTCAAACCGTTCTGGTCTAGAATTTTAATTCCCGAAATCAAAGTATTAAATCCGCTGGCGGTAGTTGCCGCTTTTTCGGGAGTTTTTTGATCGGAAACGATCAGCACGTAAATCTGTTTGTCGTCCTGCACCATCGTAAAATTCACGCGGTCAATGCCGTTATTTTTCAAGTAACCGAGAAACCCGCTGTTGCCGACGGCTTCAATCGCATCTTTGGCGACATTGACCATTTGTTCGTCGCCGGTGAACTTGATGAATTTTGATTTTTTCGCGTCGAGCTTGCCGTCGTTGGTGATCGTTCCGTCCAACACAACCGAAAACGGCTTGCTCAAATCAATTTCCTTTTTATCAATTTTATCGTTGAGAGCATCGCCCAAATCTTCAAAAGGTTTCCTGTTAATTTCAACGCCCGCTACCGCTTCGCTTTCCAGTGGTTTTTGCCCTTTGTCGGCTTCACCGGGTTTTTTAACGTCGGTATTGGCGTTAGTCGGGGGAACCGGATTCTTTTTGTTGTCCGCCGTCAAACCTTCAAAACCGGGGAGTTTGTCCGGCGAAGTATTTTTGATTTTCGGTGATCTGGGAATTCTGATCCGTCTGATCGGCGGATTTTTGGGCATCGGGTTTGCGCCGCCGAACGAAAACGGCGAATCCGGAATCGTTCCTTTAATCGCGTCGTTGTTCGGTGTCGGCACGACCTGCGGTGTGTTCATCAAATCCGTGCCGTTCGGCATCGCCGGATCGGTCGGGATGCCGGGAATTCCCGAAATCGGGTTGTTCGGGTCAAAATTGAAATCCGTGTTCTGCATCGCCGCAAATTGTTCGGGATTGGCAAGCGCAAAATATCCTTCCGGATATACGAGTGGCGGAGTTTCGCCGGTCGCGTCAATAAATGTGATGTCCGCATCGGCTAACTCATTATTTTCGTAGTCTTTATCAACAAACGCACTGTCCGTTCCGATAATTGAACTACCGACGTAAACCGCATCAAGAACCTGACAAATTTGACTCACAAACGGGCTGTCGCAGCCTCTTCTGGTCAAAAGATTCGTTTGCGCGACGAAAACAACAGCCAATAGATGGAACGCCGCCGCCGCCGCGATGATTTTGTAAATGCGCGGTGTGAGAGTCCAGGTTTTTACTTCGTAACTTTCAAAAAGTTCTTTTTCTTGATCCTGCATAATTCCGATAAAAAGTTATAATATAAAATAGCTCAAATAATTACTATCAAATACAGATGCCGAACGGGGAAAAACCGTTGCGGGCAATTTTGTATTTTAACACTTTGCGTTCCGTTTGGAAACATTAGACTTTACGCCGGGAAACATTTAATATTGCAGTCAATGGCTCGATCACGAAACAAAGACAAAACAAACAATCGGGGAAATGCGCGTGCTAATGCCAGCCGACATAAGGAACGAAAGTTTAAACGTCAACTTGCACCGGAAAGTTCCGCCGAAAAGGAGGCACCGCGATTTTTGGCGGCGCGGTCAAAATCGGTCGAAAAACTTTTGGGCGGCATCGGCACCCCCGAACAGACACCATTTGTGCCGGACGCTTTTCAAACCGACGCGCTCACCGCCATCGAATATGAAGACGTTTTAGTCACCGCGCCGACCGGCAGCGGTAAAACGTGGATTGCGCGTGAAGAAATCCGCCGTCTGCTTGAAGCGGGCAAACGCGCCTGGTACACAACGCCGCTCAAGGCTCTGACAAATTCAAAGTATATCGAATTCTCAAATGAGTTCGGCGCGGAAAACGTCGGGATTCTAACCGGCGACCGCAAGGAAAATTATAGTGCGCCGCTGATCGTCGGTACGACGGAAATTTACCGTAATCAGCTTTTCGACGCGCTCAGACAGGGCGAACAGGTTAATACGGATTTGGTGATTTTAGACGAAGCGCATTATCTGGCGGACGAAGAACGCGGTCACGTTTGGGAGGAAGCGATAATTTTATCGCCGCCGCGCATCAGACTTTTACTGTTGTCGGCAACCGTCGGCAACGCTGAAGAATTTGCCGCTTGGATTGAAGAAGTGCGAGGGGTAAAAGTTCATATCATCAACCGCGCCGGTTCGCGTCCGGTCGAACTCCGCGCCGCCTTTCTCGCGCCAAATCAACAGCTTTTCCCGCTGTTCAACGAAGAGGGCACTTTCAACCGCAGCATTGAACAATTTGCCCAACAGGAAAACCGCTATGAACGGCGCAGGCGGTAATCTAATTGCAGATTGCAGATTCCAAATTCCAGATTTATTCTGTGATGGCAGTTTAATTCGTGAAATGAAAAATTATCTGATGCGAAACTTCTGGAATTTGGAATCTGCAATCTGCAATTTTCACCGTAGTTCGCGCTTGAGAATTTTGCCTGTCGCAGTCATTGGCAAAGTTTCGCGGAATTCAACAAAACGCGGATATTTGTAGCTCGCCATATTTTCCCGGCACCATTCGACGATTTCGTTTTCGGTTGTCGCCGCGCCTTCTTTTTTGACGATGTAGGCTTTGATTTCTTCGCCGAATTCGTCGCACGGAACGCCGACGACGGCGCACAGAGAGACGGCTTCGTGCGTCATCAAAACTTCTTCGAGTTCACGCGGATAGACGTTGAAACCGCCGCGTAAAATCATATCTTTTACGCGGTCGGCGATGTATAAAAAGCCGTCCGCATCATAACGCCCGATGTCGCCGGAATAAAACCAGCCGTTTTTGATGGCGGCGGCGGTCGCTTCCGGGCGTTTGTAATAGCCTTTCATTATGTTGTGTCCGCGAATGATGATTTCGCCAAGTTCGCTGGTCGCAACATCTTTGTCATTCTCATCAACAATGCGAATTTCAACGCCCCACACGGGAAAACCGACCGAACCGGCGCGGGCATTTCCAGCGACGGTGAAAACGGCAACCGGCGAAGTTTCGGATAATCCATAGCCTTCGAGAACAATCGTATTAAATTTCGTCTCAAATCCGCGCATCACTTCGACCGGCATCGGCGAACCGCCCGAATGACAGGTCGCTAAATTTTCGGCGATTTTCGCCAGATCAAATTTGTCTGCCTCCGCGTAATTGAGCAACGCCCAATACATCGTCGGAACGCCCGCGAAAACCGTGACATTTGTTTTTTCCATTTGTTCGAGCGCGGCTTCGGGCGTAAAACGCGGCAGCAAATTGAGCGTCGCCCGGTTGTAAAACCCGGAATTCATCTGCACCGACTGACCGAACGAATGAAAAAGCGGCAGCGTAATCAGATGCGTGTCGTGATCATATACTTTTGTAAACGTGCTGAACAAACGCGCGTTCAAAACCATATTCAAATGCGTCAGTTCCGCGCCTTTCGGCTGTCCGGTCGTCCCCGATGTGTAGAGAATAACGGCGGTGTCGTCGGCATTCGTACTTTCCGTATCAAACGTCGGCGGCTGAGGCTGAATCAGTTCGGCAAAAGTTTTCGTATTTTCAAACGGCGATTTTTCCGCCGGATTTGCGCCGATCAAAATGAACTGCTCGCACGTCTTTGTTTCCGAAAAACCATCGAAACCGTATTCGCCCATCGGTAAATCGGGCGTTCCTTCAAAACAAAAATATATCTTCGCGTCAGAATCGGCGAGATGATAAGCGATCTCGCGCCCTTTCAGCAGAATATTAAGCGGTACGATGACCGCACCCATTTTCAAAATACCGTAATAAATAATCGGAAAATACGGCAGATTCGGACACGACAGCGCGACTTTATCGCCTTTTTCAATACCAATTTCGCGCAGCGCATTGGCAACTTTATTGGCTTGCGCGTTAATTTCCGCGTAGGTCAAATTCGATTTGCCGCAGATGACGGCAGTTCGCGTCGGCACATTTCGCGCACTGTCTTCGAGTAAAGTCGCTAAATTCAGCATAATTATTTTCTAAATTTGTATTGGAGTAAGATCAAAAATTACGGTCGAAATTTGTTATCTAAGCACTTTATTCGCTAAAATAATGATTTTCAAGAGTAAAAGTGGGGTTTTTCAAAATGCGGTTTACAATTTTTGTAATTTTAGCTGTTATCGCTGTCGAAATTTTTTCTTACGCCGCGCACCGTTTTTTGTTTCACGGCGTGTTATGGAAAATTCACCGGACGCACCACGAAGCGCGAAAAGGCATTATTGAACTCAACGATGTTTTCTCGCTGACCTTCGCGCTCGTATCAATTTTGCTGATGGTTTTCGCCGAAAAACCGCTGGCAAATTCAATTTCTTTCCCGATTGGTTTGGGAATCACGATTTACGGCGTGGTTTACTTTATTCTCCACGACTTTTTCACTCACCGGCGGTTTTTACCCTTTAAATCGGGCAACAAAATACTTCTGACGATTCGTGCGGCGCACCAGCGTCATCATCAAACGACGGAAAAAATCGGCATCGAACCGTTCGGTTTATTTATTTTCAACTACGACAAATTCGGCGGGAAGATTGCCCCTGCCAAAATGCAAATGTCCGAACCGCCTGCTCAACCGGGGGAATCAAATTTCTGAGAATCTAAGCAATTTGGAACCCGAAGTTTTAGGAAGGCGAAGCAATTTTTACTTTTCCGCTCGTTTCTTCGTGCGGAACTTCGACCACGAATGTTTCTTTCTTCTTAATAATGTCGGTGAACGAATCGGCGGCAGCGGTCAGTTCAACTTTTGAAGAGAGAACGCGCGAAATTCTCTTCGGCAGCAACATCGGCGCGAGACTTGAAATTGATTCTGCCAAGGATGCGATATTGCCGCCGCCCGACCAATGTTCCGCCAAAACTTTTTCGTCAGTGCGGCTGATAAGCCGGAGCAAAGTCAGCGCGACCAGATAAACGTCGTCAACCTGACCGGCAAAAGGAATCATATCGGGAATAAAATCGAACGGCATAATGACGTAGGCAATCGCCCCGACGACCAGAAATTTTTCCGTTTTCGGAACGCGGCTGTCAGTCAGAAGTTTGCCGAGCAGTTTGACCATATTCGGCAGAAACATCAGCAAATTTTTCATTCGGTCTTTCAATTCCGATCTTTCGCGGCGGGTCGGTTTGGTGTTTTTCACGGGCTGTATTGCGTTCATTTTATTCGCTCCTTTTTTTCGTTTCACCAAGTTTAAAGAATAGTGCGCCGTTTGTGCAAGTTTTCACGGCAAAAGTTGTGTGGTAAATTTTAGTTAGTCCTTAGTTCTTTGTGCTTAGTTCTCTGTTTTTTGTCTTTTACATTCTAAACCGAAATTCGGAATTGAAATGTAATGAGTCATTTAATGAAGACAAAGGACAAAGGACAAAGGACAAAGGACTAATTCTATGATTCTGCAAAACATTCGCCGAAAAGCCGCCGCCGAACTTCAACATATTATTTTGCCCGAAGGCGAAGATGTCCGCACTCTTGCAGCGGCGGAAATGTGCGTTCGTGACGGGATTGCGAAAATTACGCTGCTCGGCGATGAGGAGAAAATCCGCGAAACGGCGCAGACAAACAGCATTAACTTGAACGGCGCAGATATTTTAGACCATCGCCAAGCCGCCGATTTCGGTAAAGTTGCGACGTTTTATCACGAATTGCGCCGCAACAAAGGGGTTACGCTCGAAGAAGCCGAGCAAACCGTCAAAGACCCGCTTTATTACGGCAATCTGCTCGTCAAATTGGGCAAAGCCGACGGTTCGGTGGCGGGCGCGACGAACACGACGGCGCACACGGTTGCCGCAGCACTGCGCTGTGTCGGGGTGCGGCAGGGCTTTAAAACCGTATCGAGCTTTTTTTTAATGATCGTTCCCGACGCAAAATTCGGACACGAAGGCGCGATGATTTACGCCGATTGCGGCGTGGTGGTTGACCCGGACATCTCCGAACTGGCGGAAATCGCCATCGCTTCGGCTGATTCGTGCCGCGCCCTGTTAAATGTCGAACCGCACGTCGCAATGCTCTCGTTTTCGACAAAGGGAAGCGCGAAACATAAATTTATTGATAAAGTTGTCGAAGCGACCAAAACGGTCAAAGCGCGAATGCCCGACCTCGAAATTGACGGCGAACTTCAAGCCGATGCCGCGCTCGTTCCGTCCGTCGCCGCTTCAAAAGCACCCGCGTCTAGCGTCGCCGGACGCGCCAACGTGTTGATTTTTCCCGATTTAAACGCCGGCAACATCGCCTATAAATTGACTGAAAGATTGACCGGCGGCACCGCCATCGGTCCGATTTTGCAGGGTTTGGCGAAACCCTGCAATGATTTATCGCGCGGCTGTAAAGCCGAAGACATCGTTGATGCGATTGCGATTACGGCGGTGCAGGCGCAAGCCGGGAAACGCAATATTTAGAACTCATTGACTGACCGGAGCGAAACAAACCGCACGAAAACTGCATATCGAAACGAATTTTGTTAAACCCGGAAGCGATTTATGTGAGAAGAAATGTAAAGTCAAAAAAATTACGCCGTGCCGAATCTGATTCTGTTTCGTTCCCGTTCTTTTTCACTTTCAACTTCTCGATTTTTCGGCACTGCATTTGTTGTCAGCGAGTTGAAAAGTATTTTTGAAGTCAATGTTATCTCTCCAACTGCATTTTCAAATGCTTCGGCATTAATAGTGGAAATCTTATCAAAACCGCTGATTTTCCTGACAAATTGAAGTGCCGCCGCACGAATTTCCTCAACTCTCAAAACTGCCAAAAACACCTCCTGCGGAATCTCAACGCGCCTGACTTTTTTATTCAATTTTATCATCTTCGTCAGGTTCAACTTTCGGGACTTTGCTTAAGGCTTCGAGAAATTTCTCACGGCTTGCATCTATTTCTATTATTTCTATAAAATCACCCATCTGAATTCCGCTTAGTTTCTCATCAATTTGCGGAAGCATTCTTTCAATGAGCGGAATTTGGTTGCTCGGCAGAAGCAAAATAGCGATTTTTCGATTTTTCAGATTTTGCTGATAGCGCAAATTTTTGTCTGATGTAATAAAAACATCGAACTCCGCCTCGACGAGTCTTAAAAGTTCGCCGTTTTTCACGCCTGCCCAATTCATTTGCTGAACGGTTTTAATGTCGCGTTCGGGCAGACGCTTTTTAACAATGTGTGGAACGCATTCGTCAATAATTATTTTCACGCGGCTTTTTTTATGTCGGTCAAACTTTGTTTGAAATACTCCAGAACCTGCACGGCTTGTTCGCGTCTAACGGTCGGAAAGTTTTCAATAAATTCATCGAGCGAAACACCGACTTCAAAATTATCGAGCAAAGCCGAAACCGGAACGCGGGTTCCTTCAAAAACAGGCGTTCCGCTCAAGATTTCTTTATCAACATTTATCGGTAAGTCTTTTTCAACAATCATAGTTTTATCTCAACTAAAATAATCTTCCATAAATCTTTGTACTTCTCGAATCATATCTCCAACATCTTTTTTGGTGAATTCCGTCCATTCGCCGTGCGCCGCGTGATTTCTTAATTTTCCGATTGAACTGACTTTATCTTTGATGAACTGGTTATAGATTGGAACTTTAGCTAATTCAACATTCATCGGTTCGATTGTCGGTTTCTTAGCAAAAGGGATTTTGTTTTTATCGCAGAGTTTTCTCAATCCATCTTCCAAAACGCAACCTGCGACAACAGCCGCTACTTGATAATGTCCCTTTTTGAGAAGTTCTTCCGATTGTTCAAGAATGTCAGAGAAAATTTCTGCTTCAATTAATGTGCGAAATTCAATCAAATCTCCGGTTTCATAGTCCTCTTTCGCTGTTTGTAAAATGATAAGTGCATCTTCGGCGGAAGATGGTTTGACAGAAAAGTTATTATTACAAAGTGAACTGAAAATCTTATAGTAAGTATGTTGTTCACCGCACAATTGTTTCAGAAAGTGTAAACATCTTAACTCCCATTTTACTGCTAAATTATTATTTAGTCTTCCAGAAGCAGATTCTCCGTGATCTGCTATTTCTTCTCGTGTATAAGTTCTGGTTTCAATTAAAGTATCTCCATTTTCAATCAATAACTGAAATTTATCTAATATTTTTTGCTCGACTCTCATAATCTAACTTTCATTAACCTTCAAAACTGCCAAAAACGCTTCCTGCGGAATTTCGACGCGCCCGACTTTTTTCATTCGTTTTTTGCCTTCTTTTTGTTTTTCGAGCAATTTACGTTTGCGCGAAATGTCGCCGCCGTAACATTTGGCGGTGACGTTTTTGCCCATTGCTTTGACGGTTTCGCGAGCGATGACTTTGTTGCCGATGGCGGCTTGGATGGCGACTTCGAACATTTGGCGCGGGATTAGTTCCTTCATTTTGGCGGTGACTAATCTGCCTTTCGGTTCGGCGGTTTTGCGATGTAGAATCAGCGCGAGCGCGTCAACCTGTTCGCCGGAAACGAGAATATCCAGTTTGACCAGATCGCTTTCGACGTAACCTGAAAGATGGTAATCAAGCGAGGCGTAACCTTTGGAAACGCTTTTCAGACGGTCGTAAAAGTCGAGAACTATTTCGTTGAGCGGAATCGAATAGACGAGCATCACGCGGTTTGATGTGACGAATTCAAACTTTTTCTGAATGCCGCGTTTTTCTTCGAGCAGCGGCAGAATTCCGCCGAGAAATGTGTCGTTCGTCAAAATCGTCGCTTCGATAAACGGTTCTTCGATTTTCGTGATTCTGCCGGTGTCGGGCATTTTCGACGGCGAATCAATCTCCGCCACCACGCCGTCGGTCGTCGTTACGCGGTAACGCACACCCGGCGCGGTGGTGATTAAATCAAGATTAAATTCGCGTTCCAGCCTTTCCTGCACAATCTCCATATGCAGCAGACCGAGAAAACCGCAGCGGAAACCGAAACCGAGTGCGGTCGAACTTTCCGGCTCGAAGAAAAATGAAGCGTCGTTCAAGCGCAGTTTTTCCATCGCGTCACGCAAATCTTCATACTGCGCCGAATCGGTCGGGTAAAGTCCGGCGAAAACCATCGGTTTGATTTCCTGAAAACCGGGAAACGGCGTTTCGACGGGACGCGCCGCTTCGGTGATCGTGTCGCCGATCTGCACGTCGGCGACGGTTTTGATCGAAGCCGTTAAAAAGCCGACTTCGCCGACGCTCAAAGTGTTAATCGGTGTCGGGGCGGGACGATTAACGCCGAGCGTTTCGACTTGATATTCGCGCCCCGTATTGAAAAATCGAATTTTCGTGCCTTTTTTGATCGTGCCTTCGATAATTCGGAAAAGCACGATTACGCCACGATAGCTGTCATACCAACTGTCGAAAATCAAGGCTTTGAGCGGCGCGTTCGGGTCGCCCTTCGGCGCGGGAACTCGTTTGACAATTGCTTCTAAAACTTCCTCGATGCCGATGCCGGTTTTAGCAGACGTTAGAACCGCGTCGCTCGTGTCCAAGCCGATGATATTTTCGATTTGTTCTTTGATGCGGTCGGGTTCGGCGGACGGTAAATCTATTTTGTTCAGCACCGGAATCAATTCCAGATCGTTTTCAATCGCCAAGTAAGTGTTCGCCAGCGTCTGCGCCTCCACGCCCTGCGAAGCATCAACGATCAAAAGCGCACCTTCACACGCCGACAGCGAACGCGAAACTTCGTAGGAAAAATCAACGTGTCCGGGCGTGTCAATCAAATTCAAAATGTAATCCTGTCCGTCTTTCGCTTTGTAATCGAGCCGAACGGCGTGTGATTTGATGGTGATGCCGCGTTCGCGTTCCAAATCCATATCGTCAAGAAGCTGCGCTTCCATATCGCGGTCGGCGACTGCGCCGGTCAATTGCAAAATACGGTCGGCAAGCGTTGATTTGCCGTGGTCGATATGGGCGATGATTGAAAAATTTCTAATGTTAGCAGAGTTCATAAATAATCGGTTGATAAAATGATAAAACTTTACAATAGCAAAACTGAGCGAAAATGGCACTTTTCGCCTTCCAAAAAAAGATTGTACAATATATTTTTGGTGTTATACTTTATCAGCAAAAGTCATATTTGAGAGGTCTTACAACATTATGAGAAATGCCTGGGGAAGTTCCGACGACACACCGACGACGAATTCAGGAATGGTCGTGCGAATTAAAACTTCGGATTTGATTCCGACACCGTATTCGACAAAACTCGCCAAACAAATCAGAAATAACATCTTGCGCGATGAATTTGATTACAACGATGCCGAAATTGCAAATTTTAACATTAAATATCCCAAAGATTGGATGGTTGAACTTTCAAAAAATAAAAATGAATGGGCGCAGGATTCGGAAGTGAAAAGCTAGAAAGCCGAAAAAGACGGTTTAGTTTCGATCACGCTCCCTGATTTATGGGTCAAGCCGCACGAAACTTCCGCGCTCAAAAAATCCTCACCGCCGTTGACCAAGCCGCCGGTGCCATTACGAATGCCGAAATGCAGCAGGATTTCATTGACGATGTGAATAAAGTTCTAAAATTGTCCGGCAAAGAACGGCGCGATGCATTAATGAATTTAATGAGTTTGGCTTCCGGTTCGCCTTCGACCAAAAAAGAAATGTCACAGGCTATTATCTTATCTGGCGGCGCAAGTTTATGAAGATAATCCGATGATTCAAATTGCCCGCGCCAAAGCGTCATCCGGCGATATGATGCCGCAGCCTCCGTGTTTTTGAATAATGCCTTGAAAATCACTTCCGCCAGATACAGTTCATCGGAGGCTAAAAACCGCTTTCGACTCTGGAGAGCGAAGATGCGGCTTATATCAATCGTGAAGCGGCTTTTATGTTCGCGCAAATAGGCAATGATAAAGATTCTCAAGATCGTGATTGGACAGCCAGATACTATACGATGAGCAAACAAGAAAAATCCGGTTACGAGCCGGGAGATACCATCTCTTTTACGCCGACCGGACCTGCCGCAATGGGAACTCCCAGACCGCTTATTGTAAATCAAAAAGACTTGAATGAGTTAAATATCAAAAATGCTCAAAGGTTAGCTCAAGAAGCAGAAATTGACCAAGGCAAGCAAATTGTTGAAACGAGTGATCTTGAAGCCAGCGACAGCACCGCATTTAGTATTAACGAAAAAACTCAAACTATCACTCAGGTCTGGAATAGGAAAGACGGCAGAAAACCGCCGCAGCAAAGCTGACCCAACACATACACGAAAGATGTCGTCGTTCCGGTATATAACAACCAGAATCAAATGAATCGGGCTAATTTGGGGAGCGGTGTTTTAGCCTTACTTATAGAAGCACTTAAATGGGTAACATTCGCGGTGAGAATGCAGGCAATCAACGATTATCTTGATGAACGAAGTGCGCTGTTAAAAAAAATACAAACTGAAATGGTGCGGATCGTGCCGGATAAGCAGCAGATTATTGAAAAAGTAATCAGCCAAATCCGTAAAGAGTCCCGAACCGCGACTGATGCAGAGAAAAAGCAGGCGCGGATATTAAATGACAGATTAGGTTTAATATTGGAGCAAAGTTATGCGTTTTATGGAAAAGAATAATATCGTATTGAAATTATTGTTTTTGCTGGTCGTGCTGGTCGCTTGTCAGAGTTTTGTTGCTTGCCAAACTGATAAATGGAAAGTTGCGACGGCATTAAAGCAGTGTCAAGATTTGCTCGACAAAGACGACGTTCAAGCGGCGGGTGAATGTTACGGCAAAGCGATTTTTGCCAATCCCGGCAGCGCGACGGAGATTTCCAAAGCGGGCGAAGATGCCGTTTTCAAAAAGTGTGTCGAACTGCACGATAAGAAAAACTATAAACAAGCGATTACTTGTTTTGATGCGGCGACGGCACTCAAGCCGGACAACGCAAGTGTTTATTTTCTGCTTGCCGACAGTTATTACCAATATCACAGAGCGAATAATGACGGAACAACCGACTTACTCGACAAAGCGGAGGAAGCAATCAAACAAGGCTTGGAAGTTCGTTCCAGTAGTGCAGTAGCACACGAAACTTACGGCTTAATTCTGGATGCAAAAAAAGAATACCAACGAGCGGCGGAAGAGTACAGACAGTCTATCAAACTTGATTCCAAAACGTCTGACTATTGGATAAGATTAGCTCTTACTCAAGAGAAACTCAATGATCTTTGGGGAGCAACTACAAGCTACAAGCAATCACTGATGATAGAGCCGAACTCTACGCTTGCGCTTTATAATTCGGGATTTCTCTATGAAAAACTAGGCGAAATTGATAAAGCTATTTCAGCTTACGAGAAACTGCTGAAAATAAAAATCAGTTACGATGATGCCGAAGAAAGATTAAAGAGTTTGAAGAAACAGCGCGAAGATGAAAAGCTAAAAAACACGATGACAAAATCCAAAGCGGCGGGCAAAACTTGAAGCGAATCTATGCGATGTGGAAAAGGAAAATAACAAAATGACAAAAGCATTAAAAAGAAAATGATTTTATCTCCACAGAATTATTATTTGAAATCTGTCTCTGTGACTCTTCAACAGGTTTCTAGTTTTTTTTAAATGTATGTAGCAGGAAACTACTTATTTCTACGATGCCGCCTCTCTTATCGTCTTGATTTATCGGTAAATAACAACTATAACTACATTAGTCGGAAACACAATTTCAGCACAATTAGAACCCTGAACTTCAAGTGTTCCGATAAAATTTAAAAGAAGATTGATTTAATCTGCATCTATTGTGGTAATTCAGACGAATAACATAACTGTAGAGCAAAATACGTTTATTTCAAGAAAACAAATTACTAATTTTCAATATTCAACTGCAAATTGAAAGATGAAGGTTCCAAAGTTCGTTTTTTAATTATTTCAGGGAGGATTTACTTTTATGAGGAGAGATTTTATGAAGCATAGCTCAATCGCTGTGTTTTTTTTGCTAGGATTGTTCTTTTTCGCCGGGATGACAAATGTTCACGCCGCGAAAATTTTCGGCGTAACAACCACTAATCAATTGGTTAGTTTTGACTCGCTCACCCCCGGAACTGTCACCACCGTTGGTGCGATTACCGGGCTACAGGCGAATGAAAATATTTTAGGCATTGACGAGCGTCCCGCCACTACCGAACTTTACGGTTTGGGAAGCACCAGCCGAATTTACAAGATTAACAAAACGACCGGCGCGGCAACTGTTGTCGGCGGTCAGCTTACACCGGCATTAAACGGAACTAATTTCGGATTCGACTTCAATCCGACCGTTGACCGTATCCGCATCGTCAGCGATACGGGGCAAAATTTGCGGGCAAATCCAGATACCGGAACGGTAATTATTGACGGTACCCTTAATCCGGCAACGCCGAAAATTTCTGCGGCAGCTTATTTCAATAACCTTGCCGGAGCAACTTCGACACTGCTTTACGTTATTGATCCGATAGCAGGGATGCTTTACCAACAAAATCCGGCAAACGACGGAACACTTCAAGCAGTGGGAAGTCTGGGCTTAACGGCTGCCGGTGCTGCCGGGTTTGATATTTTGAGCGACAAAACAGCGTTCGCCGCTTTGACGGTTGGCGGTGTTTCGGGCGTTTATCAAATTGATTTGACATCAGGTCGCGCAACATTGATCAGCAGGGTCGGCGGCGGCGTAATTTTGCGCGGAATAGCCGGTGATTTTGCTCAGGCACCTGTGAATACCGCGCCTACTCTGTTGGACTTCAACGGTGATAAACGAGCCGATTATTCGGTTTTCCGTCAGAGCAACGGCTTTTGGTACACAAATTTCAGTTCGTCTGCCAGCAACACGGCATTTACCGGCACACAGTTCGGAGATGCCGCAACTGATATTCTGACACCGGGTGATTATGACGGCGACGGCAAAACCGATATTGCTGTGTGGCGCAGAACAAACGGTGTTTTCTACGTTCTTCGCAGCTCCGACAACACTGTTTTGACCAGACAATTCGGTCAGATAGGCGACGAACCTGTTGCCCGTGATTACGACGGCGACCGCAAAACTGATTTTGCGGTGGTTCGCGGAATGAACGACGGCACATTGGTCTGGTACATCTTAAACAGCGGTTCAAATAATAGTTTCCGCGCCGAGCAGTTCGGATCGGCATCAGACATCGTGGCACCGGGCGATTATGACGGTGACGGCAAATTTGATTTGGCGGTGTTCCGCGGCACTGGAGATGGTCCAGCAACCTTCTTCGTCAAACAGAGTGCCGGCGGATTTTTGACCAGACAGTTCGGTCTTGCCAGCGATTTGGTTGTTCCGGGCGATTATGACGGCGACGGCAAAACTGATTTTGCGGTTCTTCGCGCCGGGTCATCGTATGAGTGGTATATCTTGAGAAGCTCGAACAACAGTTTGTATTCGGTGCAGTTGGGCGCATCGCCTGACTTCTCGACACAGGCTGATTATGATGGCGACGGCAAAACTGACGTTTCGGTTTACCGTATGCAAACAGGCACCTTCTACGTCATTCGCAGCTCGGATAACGGCGTGACGCAGAGACAGTTCGGTCAAAACGGAGATTATCCGGTCGCCAACTACGATACGCATTAAAAATAACTGCTGCCGGTTGCACCCGTTCTTTTAAGAACGGGTGCAACCGGCATAACTTATAGGAAGGAGTAGAAAAAATGAAAAAAGTTTTATATGAAAAAGGTTTGAAAATGACTCGCATTTTCTTTGTTTTAATGCTTTGTTTGGGCTTGACCGGACTACCGACTTTTGCATCGAGCCATGCTGAAGCACCACTTATTGCTATGGATAGATATGCTGACAACACTGATGTTTACGCATTTCGCAGTACTGAAGCCGGACGCAGCGGTTTTGTAACTATTCTTGCTAATTTTATTCCTCTGCAAAATCCTTCGGACGGACCGAACTTTTATCGCTTTGATGATACGGTTCTGTATGAAATTAAAATTGATAATACAGGAGACGGACTCGAGGATGTTACATACCAATTCCAGTTTACAACTCAAATTGTAAATCCGAACACGGTTTTGGATATGTCCACCGTTAACGTAGACGGCGTGATCAGTTCGCTGACAGATCTTGATTATAATCTGCCGCAAACTTATACTGTGCGTCGGGTTGAGCGTGCAGGTAGTCGTCGCGGACAATTTGTCGCAGGTGGACTTCGCACGCCGCCGTCAAACATCGGACCGCGTGTAACCCCGAACTATGAGGCTAATTTAGGTCAACCGGCAGTTTACACTATTCCAGGTGGCGGAAAAGTTTTCGCCGGACAACGTGATGAAGGCTTTTTCCTTGATCTTGGTGTTTTCGATGCTATCGGTTATCGTTCAGTTTCAGATACCGGCGGCGTTGACACATTAAGAGGCAAAAACATCAGTACGATTGCTCTTGAAGTTCCTATTGGGGATTTAACCCGTTCACGAACCGCACCGACAAGTTCAACTGATCCGAATGCCGTAATTGGTATATGGTCAACTGCTAGTCGTCGTTCGATGAAGGTTATTAATCCTGATGGAACACGGGACACGGAAGGTGCCTGGGTGCAAATCTCCAGACTTGGCAACCCGCTTATCAATGAAGTCGTGGTGCCGCTCGGTTTAAAAGACGCTTTCAACTCGCTGTCACCGTCATTAGATTATACTGTTGCCCCGGTAGTATCAGCCGTGCTTGACCCGGAACTGCCAAAGGTTATTAAGTTGGCTCTGGGTGCTTATGGTCTTTTCGATGGAACTAAGGTCAATATTAACATTCCACCGGCACCGCGAAACGATATTGCGACAATTTTCGTTACGGGCATTCCGGCTGGAGCAGTTCCAGGCTTACCTAACTATACGACGTTTCTTTCCGACGGAAATGCACACGAATTTCTAAGATTAAATGTTGCCATTCCGCCGACTGCTGCTGCATCTACCAGTCGCTTAGGGTTGCTTGGCGGTGATATTGCCGGTTTCCCGAACGGACGACGCGTTACCGATGACGTTGTGGATATTGAACTCCGCGCGTTACTCGGCGGAACTCCTTTCACCCCGACATTCAACGTTGCGCCTAATAATACAGTGGGTGACGGTGTTAGTGTAAACTTTGAAGGTTTCCTGAACCGCTTTCCTTATCTCCAAACCCCGAATCAGGGAAATCAGCCGAGCACGGTTAATTTCCCGGCGACGGGTACATCTGCAAGAGCAGAAGAAAGCAACTGAAATCAAAAGGTTTAATATGACAAGTGTTGATGAAAACAGCAATCTGAAAAGATAGTTGTTTACTCAAAATTCAAGCGACAAATCAAGCGGCATTGCCGCTTGATTTGTCTTTAGATACTATTTAATTATGCGAAACATAAATTTGTTTACGATTTGTTTTATTTTTGTCGGCGGTTCATTTTGTTTGCTAAATAGTTCCTGTACAAAAAATTCGGCTTCTGTAGGCGAAAAGCTGCAAAATAATGAAAACAGCGCGGAACTTTTCGATTCTTCAACTTTGGTAAATCCGAAAATTGCCGAAGCGCAAAAAATTATCGAAAAGAATCCAACTTTACCTGCCGGTTACAATACTCTTGCATTAGCATATATTCGCTTGGCACGTGAAACCGGAGATTTCAGTTTAAACTCAAAAGCCGAAACATTCGTCAACCACGCGCTTGAAATCGAACCTGCAAATTATGACGCGCAGAAAATTAAGGCTTCTTTACTTTTAACATTTCATAAATTTCAGGAAGCTCTGGATTTCGGAACGCAGTTACAGAAAGACCATCCGCAGGACGCGGTTATTTATGGTGTTTTAACCGATGCCAATGTCGAACTCGGCAAGTATCAGGAAGCCGCCGATGCCGTTCAACAAATGGTTAATTTGCGCCCGAATATGGAATCTTACGCTCGTGCTTCATATGTTCGCTATTTTTACGGCGACAGCGACGGCGCGATTGATGCAATGAGAACTGCGGCAAAAATTGCCGACCCGCAGGACAAAGAAGCGCAGGCTTGGTGTCTCGTTCATTTGGGCGACGAACTATTTAAGGTCGGTCACTACGAAGAGTCGGAAAAAGCGTATGATCAGTCTTTAAGTGCTTTCCCGAATTATCATTTTGGACTTGCCGCCAAGGGCAAAATCCGTGCCGCCGCCGGAGATTTTGAAAATGCCGTCAAATTTTATTTGCAGGCGCAGGAGCGTATTCCGTTAACTTTAACGAATATTGCACTAGGTGATATCTACACAAAACTCGGCAAGCCGGAAGAAGCGCAAAAACAGTATGATTTAGCCGAATTCATCGAACGAAAATTCGGTAATATTGACCAGCGAACACTGGCGTTGATGTGGGCTGACCACAATACGAAACTCGACGAAGCACTGCAAATCGCCGCTGCCGAGCACGACAAACGCAAAGATATCTACACGGCGGACATCTATGCTTGGACTTTATATAAAAAAGGACAGTTTGAGGAAGCGAAAAAAATAATTCCCGAAGCAATGCGGATGAAGACAAAGGATGCCCGAATTTTTTATCACGCCGGAATGATCGAAAAGGCATTGGGCAACAAGAAAGCCGCCGCCGATTATCTGCAAAAGGCACTTAAATTGAATCCGGCTTTTGATGTTTTACAATCTGATGTTGCGAAAAACGCTTTGCAGGAAGTTCAATAATTAACTCAAGGTTTTGCAATCGGAAATCGGAGACGTTAAACTTTATTAAATTGCGGAAAAATCGAACGTGGAAAAGTGAAATTGTAAGTATGTGACAAAATTACGATAAAAGAAGTTTTACAAAACAGCGAACAAAAGGGAGGGATTGAAATGAACAGCGAAGAAAAACGTCCGATGTCGGATGAGATAGAAGGCGAAAAACTGCCTTATCCGGCAAAGCAGTCGGAGATGAAGCAACAGCCGGATTCGGATTTATCGAATTACAAAGCGGCAGGGAAATTAAAAGGAAAAACGGCAATCATCACAGGTGCGGACTCCGGGATCGGACGCGCGGTGGCGATTGCTTTTTGTAAAGAGGGCGCAAATGTCGCCGTCATTTACAACGAAAACACCGATGATGCAGAAGAAACAAAGCGGCTTTGCGAGAAAAACGGCGGCAAATGTCTGATCATCAAATCCGATGTCCGCTACAAAGAAATGTGTTTCGCCGCAGTTGAAAAATGCGTCGCGAAATTCGGCGGCTTGAACATTTTGGTCAACAACGCCGCGTTTCAAAAGGCTCAGAAAAATTTCGCCGAGATCACCGAAGAAGATTTGCGCCGCACGTTTGAAACGAATATTCTCGGCTACTTTTTTATGGCGCAAGCCACACTGCCGCATCTCGAAAAAGGCGACGCAATCATCAACACCGGCAGCATCGTCGGGCGCGTCGGCAATCCGATTTTGATTGATTACACCTCGACCAAAGGTGCAATTCATTCGTTCACGAAATCGTTGGCGACAAATTTGGGCGAAAAGGGAATTCGTGTCAACTGCGTTGTTCCCGGTCCGGTTTGGACACCGAACATTCCCGGCACGATGCCGATTGAGGAAGTCGAAAACTTTGGTTACGAAGTTGCTCTCAAACGTCCCGGACAACCCGAAGAACTGGCTCCGGCATATGTTTTTCTCGCGTCGGAAGACGGCAGTTTCGTCACGGGCTGTCTGCTTGATGTGACCGGCGGCAAAATGTCGAGCGATTAGATTCTCATGAAAAAAAAATTACCGGAAGACTTTCGGAAACTGCTCGAAAGCGATTTTGTGACCGTTCAAACGAAGCGCGTTTTGCAGGAAAGATTAGATTCCGGCGAAACACCGCCACTTTTTTTCAGCGAAAACGAATACGAAATTCTTAAAGCCGTCTGCGGCACACTCGCTCCGTCAACCGTCGTGCCAATTTGGTTTGCGGCGAACGCCATTGATAAAAGATTAGCCGAAAACACCGGCAACGGCTGGCGTTTCGACACGATGCCGACCGACCGTGAAAGTTATCAAACCGGCTTGCAGTTATTAAACGACGCGGCGCAGGAAACTTTTCAAAACGACTTTACTTCACTCGAAGTTGAACAGCGCAGAGAAATTTTTGAACGCTTCAAAAACGAGACAATTCCAATCAACAAACCAACAGATTTCGACTTCAAACTATTTTTCAGTGAACTCTGCGCCGAGTTCGCCGAGATTTTCTACGCGCATCCAAACGCTCTCGCCGAGATCGGTTACATTGGTTTCGCCGACGCGCACGGGTGGAAGATGGATTTGCAGGTTCAAGATTCAGGGTTCAAGGTTGCAGATTCTAGATTGCAGGTTGATTTGGAGACTGACAGCCAAAATATTCAAGTTGAAAAACCAGCAACTCAAAATTCAAAATTCAAAATTCAAAGTAAAGTAGATGCGGTGATTATCGGGACCGGAGCGGGCGGTGCGCCGATTTTGGCGCGGTTGGCGCAAGCCGGTTTGACAGTCGTCGCGCTCGAAGCCGGGAAGAGTTTCGATTACACCGAATTTGCAACCGATGAGCGCGAACAGAACAAACTTTTTTGGATGGACGAACGGCTCAGCGCAGGAAGCGATCCGGTCGGATTCGGCAGCAATAATTCAGGCAGCGGTGTCGGTGGTTCGACGCTCCACTACACGGCGTATGTGCCGCGACCTCACGCTGACGATTTTCGTCTGTTCTCAGAATTCGGAGTCGGACGCGACTGGTGTTTGGGTTACGAAGATTTAGAACCGTATTACGACGAACTCGAATGGTTTTTGGGGGTATCCGGGAATTCGGATTACCCGTGGGGCAGTCGCCGCAAAAATTATCCGCTGCCGCCGCTGCCATTAAACGGCGCGGCGCAACTGATGAAGCGCGGGTGCGAACAACTAAATATCCAAACTTCGCCCGCGCCGAATGCGGCATTATCGCAAAATTATTTTCAGGAAAAAATCGGGATGCGTCACGCCTGTACGAATCGCGGTTTCTGCCAAGCCGGTTGTTCGGTCGGCGCGAAAGGTTCGATGGACGTGACGTTTTTGCCGCTGGCGGTCACATACGGCGCGGAAATTCGTTCGGAATGTTTCGTCACCGAATTTGAATTTGATTCGCAGGGGAAAATTAACGCCGTCGTTTACACGCAGAACGGCGAAGTGCAAAAACAGCCGTGCGAAAATGTTTTTCTGTGCGCGGGTGCGATTGAAACGCCGCGTTTGTTGCTGATGAACGATTTGGCTAATTCAAACGGGCAAGTCGGCAAAAATTTTATGGCGCATACCGGCGTTCAGGTGTGGGGAACTTTTGACGAGGAAATCTACCCGCACAAAGGTATTCCCGGCGGTTTGATTTCCGAAGACACGCATCGCCCGCAATCAAAATTTAACGCTGATTTTGCGGGTGGTTATCTGCTTCAATCAATCGGCGTGATGCCGGTCACGTATGTTTCGCAGTTGGCGCGCGGCGAAAAAATTTACGGTGAAGAACTCGGCGCGTGGATGAAAAATTATAATCACACGGCGGGCATCAATATTCTGGGTGATTGTCTGCCGTACGAGCATAATTTTCTCGAATTGTCCGACGAAAAAGACGTTCGCGGACTGCCAAAACCGCGCATTTATTTTTCACACGGCGACAATGAAAAAAAGATGACAGCACACGCTGAAAAATTGATGCGCGAGATTTGGACGAACGCCGGAGCGCAGAAGATGTGGACGTTTCAGCGCAACGCACACATCATCGGAACGTGCCGGATGGGAAAGGATGCGGCGGAAAATGTCGTGGATGAAAACGCGCAAAGTTTCGATGTTCCGAACTTATACATTTGTGACAATTCGATTTTTCCGAGCGCGCTGGCGGTCAATCCGGCGTTAACGATTATGGCTCTGGCACTGCGAACGGCAGATCGTTTTCTGAGTAAATACAAAGTGTAAAGCGTTGATTTTCAACTCTGCATATTGCACCGAAAAATTATGGCAAAAGGATTTCTCGACATTATTAAAGAAAAACACGGCGACGGCAATTACGCGGGCGACCAACACGGCGGCGCGAGCGGTTCGTCGGGCAGCGGTCTGCCGAGCGGATCTGCCGGAAATTTTATGTTTGCTACCGGCATTGAGTGTTCGTATCCGACGATTAATAACGGTAAAACGCGCCGCGATCAGTTGAAAGAATGCGGACACTACGATTATTTGAAAGAGGATCTACGACTTGTTCAGGAAATGGGTCTGAAGGTTCTGCGCTACGGTTTGCCGTATTACAAAATTCACAAAGCGGCGGGTAAATACGACTGGAGTTTCGCCGACGAAGCGATGAACGAAATTCAGCGGCTAAACATCACGCCGATTCTCGATTTACTGCATTTCGGCGTTCCGAACTGGATCGGAGACTTTCAAAACCCGGAGTTCCCGATTCATTTTGCCGATTATGCCGGTGAAGTTGCCAAACGTTATCCGTGGGTGCGCTATTACACGCCCGTCAACGAGATTTATGTGACGGCGCGACTGAGCGCAAAGGAAGGTCTGTGGAATGAGCAGTTAAAGACCGACAAAGGGTTTGTGACAGCGATCAAACACACGGTGGCGGCGAGCATTTTAGCGACGCATAAAATCGCCGAACAGCGTCCCGACTGTATCATCGTCCAATCGGAATCAGCCGAATATACGCACGAAGTCCGCGCCATGCCGTCGCCGGAAGTCAAATTGAACAACAAGCTGCGCTTTCTTTCGCTTGATCTGCTGTATGCTCATCCGCCCGATGCCGATGTTTGTATCTATATGATGGATAACGGGTTGACGCGGGAAGAATACGATTGGTTTATGCAGGGAGAACCGCCCGGTTATCAAATTATGGGTAACGATTACTACGGTCACAACGAAAAAATAATCAAGCCGAATGGCGAAATGTCCATCGGTGAAGATGTTTTGGGCTGGTACCAAATTACGAAAGACTATTATTTGCGCTACAAAAAACCGGTGATGCACACCGAAACCAACATCTCCGATGCTGAAAAAGCTCCGTCGTGGCTTTGGAAGCAGTGGGTCAACATTCTGCGGATGCGCGAAGACGGCGTTCCCGTTATGGGATTCACCTGGTACAGTTTGAACGATCAAATTGATTGGGATGTCGCGCTCGCCAAAAAACGCGGCAAAGTTTACGAATGCGGGCTTTATGATTTAGAGCGCAAGCCGCGCCCCGTCGCGGCGGCTTACCGCCAGCTGCTTGAGGAATTTGGACAGATCACGATAATTCCGCACGGTGAAGTTTTTGAATTAACAGATCGTCCGGCGCGGCTCAAAGTCGAAGTCTAGACGGACTGAAAATTTACGACATCGCCGAAAAAGACCTGCACCGGACGAAAAACTGGAACGAACAAAGGGGAAAACAGTATATGAGCGAGAAATTAGAACTTGAGGGCAAAATCGCGTTGGTCACGGGTGCAGGAGAGGGCATTGGCAAAGCAACGGCGAAGCTGTTTGCGGCGCAGGGCGCAATCGTCGGGGTTTTGGGGCGCACAAAAGAAAATTTACGTTCGACGGTGGAAGAAATAGTGTCAGCCGGCGGACGCGCTTCGCTGATCGTCGCCGATATTGCGGTGCCGGAGAATATGGAAAAAGCGATTGCCGACCTGACGGACGAACACGGCGGACTCGACATCGTTTTTGCCAACGCGGGCGAAAACGGCGTTCTCGCACCGATTGAAGAATTAACGCCGGAAGAATGGTCGGAGACGATCAATAATAATTTAACCGGTACTTTTTTGACTGTTAAATACGCGATTCCGCATTTGAAAAAATGCGGCGGCGGCGCGATTGTTATTACGGCTTTGATCAACGGCACACGCTATTTTTCTAATGCGGGCGCGACAGCTTATGCGACATCGAAAGCCGGACAAGTTGCCTTCGCGCAGATGGCAGCTCTCGAACTCGCGCAGTTTAAGATTCGCGTCAACGTCGTTTGTCCGGGCGCAATTGAAACGCGCATTCAGGACAGTCAGGAAAAACGTGATCTCGACAGCATCCGTGAGCCGGTCGAAACACCGGAAGGCGATATTCCGCTGACTGGCGGCGCGAAGGGAAAACCGGAACAAGTTGCCGAACTCGTGCTTTTTTTGGCAAGCGACCGTGCCAGCCATATTACGGGAACACCCGTCTGGATTGATGGAGCGCAGTCGTTATTAATTTAACGGCAACAGGCGACAATGTAAATTATGCGATTAGAAGTGAACGGGACGATTTTAAATATTTTCGAAGCTGGAAATCGTCATCAAAATCGTCCGACACTCGTTTTTCTGCATTATTTTGGCGGCTCGTCCGACTCTTGGAAAGAAATCACCGAGTTTCTAGCAGCAGATTTTCATTGCGTTGCGCCGGATTTGCGCGGTTTCGGAGCGTCGGACAATTCCGCCGAAAATTATACGGTCGAGAATTACGCGGACGATGTGCAGACGTTGATAACTGCTCTGAAACTGGAAAATTTTGTGTTAATCGGTCATTCGATGGGCGGCAAATTTGCGCTTGCTCTGGCGGCGCGAAGTCCGCACGGCTTGCGTTCGTTGATTTTGCTCGCGCCTTCGCCGCCGACACCGGAACCAATTGCCGAAAATGATCGGAAACATTTGCTTGAATCTCACGGCAGCCGCGAAGCCGCCGCTGAAACCGTCAGGAAAGCCGCCGCACTCAAACTGCCGCCTACGATCTTCAAACGCGCTGTTAATGACAATTTGCGAAGTTCGGAAAATGCTTGGCGGGCGTGGCTCGAGAGAGAAAGCCGGACAGACATTTCCGCAAAAGTGCAGCTTATTACCGTGCCGGTTTTGGTTTTAAGCGGTGAAAACGACGAAACAATCAAACGAGATTTGCTCAAACGCGAAGTCGTCAACCATGTTGCCAAAGCAAGTTTCATCAGCATACCAAAAGCTGGACATCTGCTGCCGCTCGAAGTTCCCGAAATAACCGCGCAACTGATTGCAGATTTCATTGACGGTGATTTACAGTCTCAATTAAAAAGTAAATAAAATTTTCCATCAAAAAGAAAACACGGAGCAAAATTATTTTTGCCTCCGTGTTTCCTTTTCATAACTGCACTTTTTTTTCTGATAATTTGGTTTCTACTGATACATCCTGATAATTCCGCCTTATTATCACAGAGAACAGACTTGAACCTCCCTGAAAATTTGCCCGTTTCGCTCGGATATGTTTTCAATCCTCACCTGAAATAATCAGTAAATTTTCCGTTCCGAATAGAGTTTGATTAATAAACTATTTTATCTTCCCGTATTTTCGCAAAATCTCTTTGGCTTTATCAATCGGCAACGCTTCAACCGTTCGATTATTATTTCCGGTAACGGTAACGGCGCGAAACAGCGAATTGTAAATTGCTTCTTCCGTTGCTTCGATGGTCGCTAAAAAGAGCGGCGACATTGCATCGTTTGATAATAATTTGACATTTCGCGGCGCATTGTCATCATCCGAAGATTTAATGCGAACTTCTGGCGCGGTCGAAAAAGCAATGGCGTAATCGCCGCTGCCGTTGGTTGCCGACGCGCCGGTTCGTGCCAAACCGAACATCGAACGCGCCGCCATTCGCTTTAACTGTCGCGCATCAATCGGCGCATCAGTTGCAATGACGATAATAATCGAACCGTCAGCCAAATTATTTGTGTCAGCGATTTTATTTGAAGCGTTCGATTTTTGAGATTTTTCCAAAACGTCCTTCAAATAATATCTGCCGAGTTTAACGCCGACGGGCGCGCCGTCAATCGTCAGAACGCCGCCAAAATTGGTCTGCACGAGAACGCCGACGGTGTAACCGCCCAAAGATGCGGGCAAACGGCGCGAAGATGTGCCGATGCCGCCTTTGAAACCGAACGCGATTGTTCCCGTTCCCGCGCCGACTGAACCTTCTTCGACTTTTCCCGTGTTTGCGGTTTTGATCGCTGCGAAAACGTCGTCTTTTGTGATGTGCCGCCCGCGAATGTCGTTTAAAAATCCGTCGTTGGTTTCGGCAACCAGCGGATTTATCGAACGCACGTCTTCATTTCCCGGCAAACCGAGCAGATAATCGAGCAGGAAATCGCCGACGCGCGGGACGCTCAAAGTCGAAGTCAGCAGAATCGGCGTTTCGATTTCGCCGAGTTCATTAACCTGCGTCGAACCCATCAATTTCCCGAAACCGTTGCCGACGAAAACCGCGCCCGGAACTTTTTCACGAAACAAATTTCCATTATGCGGCAAAATTGCCGTTACGCCCGTTCTGATATTTTCACCACGAATAATCGTCGAATGTCCGACGCGCACATTCGGCACGTCGGTTATCGAATTTGATTCGCCGATTGGCAGAATCCCGATTTTCAATCCGATGTCGCGGGCGCGTGGTCTTTTGTTTTCCAGCATATTTGATTGAGCAAAAATCGTTGCGTTAGTAATGAAAAATAAAAAGATGACGAAAAAGATTTGAACATTTAAATTTGATATTTTCACAGCAGATAGTTTAGCTTTAATGTTAAAAAATTGAAATTTGACTTTGAAATTTCGAAAAATCGTTTTGTTTGCAGAAACATTTAACCAAGAAAAATTTATGAGTGAAAAACCCGTCGAAATAAAACTTCCGAATAATTTATTTGAAGGCAAAACCGCAATTATTACCGGTTCATCACGCGGAGTCGGGAAAGCGACGGCTTTGCGTTTAGCCGAATCGGGCGCAAATGTCGTCATCAATTATCTATCGAGAGAAGATGCGGCAAATGAAACTGTCAAAGAATGTGAAACGCTCGGCGCGGAAGCGATTGCCGTGCAGGGCGACGTTTCCGTTTGGCAGGACGCGCAGAATTTGGCGAACAAGACGATTGAAAAATTCGGCAAAATTGATCTTCTCGTCTGCAACGCCGGAATTTGGGAAGGTGCGCCGATTGAAGATATGTCGGAAGAAGTTTGGAATAAGGTTTTGAACACGAATTTAAAGGCGGCGTGGGCAATGACGAAGGCGTGTGTGCCTTCAATGAAAAAACAGCTGAACGGCTCAATCGTTCTTGTTTCTTCAACCGCCGGACAGCGCGGCGAAGCGAATTATTCAAATTACGCCGCGTCAAAAGGCGGACAAATTTCGTTTACAAAAGCACTTGCAAGCGAACTCTGCCCGAAAATCCGCGTCAACTGCGTCGCGCCTGGCTGGATCGAAACGGCAATGGTCAGACCTGTTTTTGAAGACGAAAATTATAAAGCGAGCGTCATCAATTCGATTCCGTTACAGAGAATGGCGACGACCGACGACATCGCGCTTTCGATTTGTTTTCTGCTGTCCGATTGGTCGCGCCATATCACAGGCGAGATTTTGAATATCAACGGCGGCGCGGTTTTATGCGGTTGATGAATTATGGCAACTCCCAAAAAAGGCTTGAGAAAAATCGTAGCTGACGACACAATTCATCGTTGGCGGATAAGATGGAAGCCTTCTTACCTGCAAGATTGTCAAAACACTAATCTGAACGCCGCCGTTGAACTTTTTGAAAATCCACAAAGTGTTTTACACATTTCTTTTTCTTGGGTTAGATACAATGAATATTTTGGAATTGCTGATAAATCAGTAACGCCAAAACACATAGAATTTCAAATCAGAAATGCCTTTAAAGAAGGCTGGTAGCCAAATGAGAAAAGAAATTTCTATATTGTTGATGAAACTGTTCAAGTTTGAAATCTTTTCGATTTGCAAGTCGAGAATATATTGTTGATTTGACAAGTCTCTAAAATTTGGTTAGCTTAAAAGCTACTTAATAGTTATGAGCAAAAGAAATTTGCAAATTAACTTTTGTTGCTGCCGCATCTCGTAATGCGGCATACTTCAAATATGTTAAGGATTTGAAAAATCAAAAGCGTGGCGATTTAAGGCAACTTGCTCCACGATAAAAACTGCTAAAGACTGACTCGGCAATCGCCGATCCAAAACGAGAGGATTTTACAAAAACCTTCGTGCAATCTTTAGCACGAAGGTTTTTTCGTTTTTGAGAGTAAAGTTGTCAGAAAAGATATTCAACAACTTCGGAGGAGATTATGGTGGAAGAAATAAAAAACTATCATTTCAACACACCGGCGATTCAAGAGCGGCGGCAGGTGCGGTCGGCATTTAATTTGCAGAAGTCCGCACGGAGTAGGGGCGTGAACGACAGTGAAATATACACTTATTTCCAGTGAATCTAGACGCTTTTCAGTTTGGAAAAAGGCGGGACGGGCGAAAATTTCCTGTCTTCAATGCGCTCGTTCCGCCCTTTCCGAAGTAATTTTATCATCAAATTTACGTGAAGAACTTACATCCGACAATTGAAAAAGACTTCGTTTCAAACGAACTATTCGCGCTCGAATCGGGCGCGGTTTTGTCGGGGATTGTTCAGCATTATGCGGTTTACGGCGAAATTAATGCTGCCAAATCGAATGTTTCGCTCATCTTTCACGCACTGACCGGCTCGGCGCGAATTGACGATTGGTGGAGCGAGATTATCGGCGGCGGCGGCGCGTTAAATACTGACGAAAACGCCTTTATTTGTATCAACTTTTTAGGTTCGTGTTACGGTTCGACGGGCGCAAATTCCGAAAGTTTTCAAGGGAAAGATAACAAAACGGAATTTCCGCTCGTCACCGTAACCGATATAATTCGGGCGCAAAAGTTGGTTTTGGACGCGCTCGGCATCGTCAAATTAAAGGCGGTCATCGGTGGTTCGGTCGGCGGAATGTGCGTTCTGCAATGGGCGGCGGAATTTCCCGAAACAACCGAAAAATGCGTCGCCATCGGCGCGTGTGAACTGCCGGCGACGGGACTCGCGCTCAATCATTTGCAGCGCGAAGCTCTCAAAATTGAAAACGGTGTCGGGCTGGCGCGGCAGATTGCGATGCTTTCCTATAAATCACCTGAACTGCTCAATCAAAGATTTGCGCGAAATCCGAACCGCATCGGCGAAAATCCGCGAACCAGCTTTGCCAACCGCTACGATATCGCCGGTTATCTTGATTATCAAAGCGAGATTTTCAAAGACCGATTCGATTCGGCAACATTTAAAGTCATCTCGAAAGCGATGGATTTGTTTGAATTGTCCGACGCGGAAATTCAAAAAATTAAAGCTGAAATGTATTTCGTCGGCATTTCCAGCGATTGGCTTTTCCCGTCAAAAGATGTGCGGGATTTAGCCGAAAGATGCGCGAAAAACGGCGTAAAAAGTGAATTTATCGAAATGATTTCGCCCGACGGACACGACGCTTTTTTGAGCGACACGCAGCGAATGAATGAAATTTTAGAAGGGATTTTAGCCATGAACAAACACGAAAAAGACACGAAATAAGAGAAAATGAAACCACGAATTTTCACAGGTAAACACAGATCTTTAAATCAGAAGGAGAAAGTTTTTTAGATTTTTCTTTTAGATTTATCAATTCTTATCTGTGTCTATCTGTGAAAATCCGTGGCTAAAAATTCGTCGTTTTGTTTTCGTGAATTTTCGTGTTTGTTCGCGGCTAACAAAAAATTATGAGCGAAAAAATTGTCGAGAAAAAATTACCGAATTATTTATTGAGCGGACAAACAGCGATTGTCACCGGCGCGTCGCGTGGAATCGGACGAGCGACGGCTTTGAGATTGGCGGAAGCGGGCGCGAACGTGGTTGTCAATTATTTTCAGCACGCGCAAGACGGCGAAGAAGTTGCTGCCGCTTGCCGTGAACTCGGCGTTGAAGCGATTGCGGTCAAAGCCGACGTTTCAAAGTTGGAAGATGCGGAATACCTAACAAAAGCCGCGATTGAAAAATTCGGGCAGATTGATCTGCTCGTCGCCAACGCCGGAATTTGGGAAGGTGCGCCGGTCAACGAGATGTCGGAATCGCTCTGGGACAAAGTTTTGGACGCGAATTTGAAGGGAACGTGGACGGTTTGCAAAACGGTCAGCGATCATTTCAAACGCCGGCATTCGGGCAATATCGTCATCGTTTCGTCAACCGCCGGACAGCGCGGCGAAGCCGGATATTCAAATTACGCTGCTTCAAAAGGCGGGCAAATATCGTTTACAAAAGCACTCGCCAACGAACTCGCGCCGAACATTCGCGTCAACTGCGTCGCTCCCGGCTGGGTTGATACTGGTTTGAACGACGGCGTTTTCAACGACCCGACGTTTTTTCAAAGAATTGTTGATGCGGTTCCGCTCAAACGAGTCGCCACCGCCGATGATGTCGCGCTTTCGATTGTTTTCCTGGCAAGCGATTGGTCGCGCCACATTACCGGAGAGGTACTGAACATCAACGGCGGCGCGGTTTTGTGCGGTTAATCCGGCTCGAGACATTTTCGGAAAAACTTAATTATCTGCAAGACGAAACGTTTGCCGGATTGTTTGACGAAAATTCCTCTCATCAAAAAAAGAGACAAAAAAATCGCTAATGTCAGTCAAAAAAATTACTGATCATTGACAGCTTTGACGTTTCCAATTCTCACAATTTTCTTTCGTGTCAGGACCAAAAACTTTTCGATGAGTAGCGGCAATCATTGCGTCCGCCGGGGCAACCAAACAATCTTTGTTTTCAGTTTCGACTCTTGCCGCGACAATATATTTTTCATTTTCCATCACAACTTTCTCCTTTTTGTTCGATAAGTTCGGTCATTTCAATTTATTATCCGATTTCTCTTCCGTCAACAACTTTTTAGCTGCGATAAACTATTTTGGCGCAGCGATTAGTTGACCACTTTCTTGGCTCCCGCTTCTGCCAAACCCTTTAAAGCGTCTGACATTTTATCCAAAACTTCATTTTCTCCGCTTATTCCATAATTTTCAGCAACAGCTTGCGGATTATCATAAATTATGGAAACATCCTTTTTTTCGTCTTCATAAACGAGCATTTTTTGCGGCAGGTCAACACCAATTTCTTGATTTGCTTTCATCAGAGATGTGCCGAGTTCTGGATTTCCAAACATAATCACTTTCGTCGGACGGAGTTCTATCCCACCGTTTTAGCATTTGCGGAATGATCGAGTTCGGCAATGATGCTAAGTGGTTTTTTTGACTCAATAGCCTTTTTTAGAGCCGCATAAGTTTCGTCGAAATTATTTTCGCTTTTTATTTTGATGTGTCTTTCTACTGTTTTTACTTCCGATTTCGTTTTTACCGAAGTATTAACATTCGATTGATTCTCATTGGAGTGCTGGACGGAATTTGCATTCCCGCAGGCGGAAAATAATAAAGTACTCAAACTTAATGTGACGAGCAAATTTTTTTTCATAATAAATCATTATTTCAGAGTTTGAATTTTTTTGAAAACCTCTCTAACTTTAATCCACTGAAATCTGAAATTTTCTTCAAAAGTTTCGAGTTGGTTATAGCGGCTAAATCCGCTAAACTGTCAACGAAAATTCGTTGGTGTGCTGCGGCTATATTCGACAAGATTTTATTTTCTGCAAAAAATCAGTCGGACGTTCACGGCGCGTCTGGCTTTTTTTTGGAATAAAGACGCATAATCTTATTTTAATAAAGAGGAAAACTTTGAGTGATATTAAACCGACAATAATGAAATTCGGCGGAACTTCCGTCCAGAATGCGGAAGCGTTTGCGCGTGTGGCTGAAATTGTCGCCGGTCAAAAAGATTTCGCGCCGGTCGTCGTCACTTCGGCGATGGCGAAAGTGACCGACGCGCTTTTGAACGCCTTCGATCTGGCGCGCAAAGACGAACCGAAAGCCGCCGCCGAATTGTTGGAAACTCATTTTGCGCGTCATCTGGCGGTTGCCGGTGATTTTTTGAGCGGTGAGTCGCAGGAAAAAATCGCTGTCGAAATAGACAAGGCGCGAAGCGAATTAACCGATATTCTCGAACGCACGGCGCGGCGCAGTCTGCCGTTTCAACTCCTCAAAGATGTCGTCGTCGCGTATGGCGAACTTCTTTCGTCGCGGCTTTTAACCGAAATTTTGCGTTCAAAAAATCTCTCCGCCAAATTTGTTGATGCGCGGCGGTTAATCGTGACGGATGACGAACACGGCGCGGCAAATCCGCTTTGGACAGAAACCGAAAAAATTGTGCGGCTCGAGTTAAACTCGATCCTCGAACGCGGTGAAATTCCGGTGTTGGGCGGGTTTATCGCAGCGAGCCGCAGCGGGGAAACGACGACGCTGGGACGCGGCGGTTCGGATTATTCGGCGGCACTCATCGGCGCGGCTCTGCGGGCGCGTGAAATCCAAATTTGGACGGATGTGACCGGCGTTTTAACCTGCGATCCGCGCATTTGTCCCGACGCACGGACGATTGCCGTTTTGTCCTATGAAGAAGCGGCGGAACTCGCTTATTTCGGCGCGAAAGTTCTGCACCCGAAAACGATCAAACCCGCCGTAGATTATGAAATTCCGGTGCGCGTCTGCAATTCGCACCAGCCGCTCGAACGCGGCACGATGGTCATTGCCAAAAGCGAAGTTTCAGTGAACCAAATCAAGTCAATCGCGCACAAAACCGGCATCACGATTCTGCGAATTTCGTCGGCGCGAATGCTCGGCGCGTACGGTTTTATGTCCGCACTTTTTCAAATTTTTGAACGCTTTCGCACCGTCATTGACGTAATTTCAACGTCGGAAGTGTCCGTTGCTTTAACGCTCGACAACACCGATTCGCTTGACAAGATCGTGACAGAATTAGAACGTCTCGGCGATGTCGAGATCGAAGCCGGACACGCCGTCGTGTGCGTCGTCGGCGAAGGTCTGCGGGCAACTTCCGGTCTCGCTTCAAAACTTTTCTCGACCATTAAAGACATACCGATTTCCCTCATTTCACACGGCGCGTCGAGCGTTAACCTGACGTTTGTCGTCAAACAGGAAAAGGTCGCCGAAGTTATCAAACGACTGCACACCGAGTTTTTCTAAAAAGGCTTGCCAATTGTGTTAAGATTATCAAATCTTTTATGGTAAAGTGTGTCGCAGTTGAAAGTTAGGCTTCTTTTATGAAAATAAATTCTATCGAACTATTTGAAATCAAAATGCCGCTCGTGCATTTTTTCGAGACGAGTTTCGGGCGCACTTACGAACGCCGGATTATTTTGGCGCGCGTTGAAGACACCGAGGGAAATGAAGGTTGGGGTGAATGCACGGCGGGCGAATCGCCTTCGTATTGTGAGGAATGGACGGAAAGTTGTTGGGCGGTTTTGAATGAAATTCTCGCGCCGTGTGTTTTAAACAAAGAGATCGAAACGGCGGATGACGTTTGGAACCTGATGAAGCCGATTCGCGGCAATCGAATGGCGAAGGCGACGCTGGAAACGGCGGTTTGGGATTTGGAAGCGAAAAAATTAAGCGTGCCTTTGTGGAAACATTTGGGCGGCGTGAATCGGGAAATTTCCTGCGGTGTTTCCATCGGGATTCAGGATTCTGTCGAGCAGCTTCTTGAAAAAATTCAGAGTGAACTCGATGCGGGTTATCAGCGCATCAAAATCAAAATCGCGCCGCATTGGGATTACGAAATTATCAAACGAGTCCGCGCCGCATTCGGCGATATTCCGCTGATGGGCGACGCGAATTCGGCTTATACGCTCGCCGATATTGATAAATTAAAAAGTTTGGACGAGTTCGATTTGATGATGCTCGAACAGCCGCTTTCTAATGAAGACATCGTTGACCACGCGAAACTGCAACGCGAAATCTCAACGCCGATTTGTCTCGATGAACCGATCAAATCGCCGGACGACGCGCGAAAAGCCATCGAACTGAAATCGGGAAAAATTATCAATTTGAAAAACGGTCGCGTCGGCGGACACAATCAATCAAAGCAAATCGAAAAAATCTGCCGCGAAAATTCAATTCCCGTCTGGTGCGGCGGAATGCTCGAATCGGGAATCGGACGCGCCCACAATATTGCGATTTCAACACTGGCGGGTTACACGATGCCGGGTGATGTTTCCGCATCGAAAAGATACTGGCGCGAAGATATTATCGAACCGGAAGTTTCCGTCACCGAAAACGGCACGATTATCGCGCCGGACAAACCCGGAATTGGTTATGAAATCAACCGTGGAAGGATTGATAAACTAACAGTGAGAAAAATCAGCCTTAACCATTAGAAGGCATTTCTTAGTTTCGCCCGGTTCGTAAATTTTAGTTTAAAGCCATTTTTTCAAGAACGCTTTTTAGCTCGCTCAAATCCTTTCCGCCCTTTCCGATATATTGGATAATTCCGTTTTTATCAACGAAAATATAAAGCGGTATTGCGAGCAAATTGTTTTGATTTGCTCCGCCGAAAGTTTTCCAAAGCGGGTCGTCATCTCCTAATCCTCTAATCACAATGAAATCAAAAAGTTGATATTTTTTGATAATCTCATCAGCTAAACTTCTTCGGGACGGTTTATCCACATTTACGGATAAAACAGTAATTTCTTTTTCAAATTCGGTTTTGAGATTATTGATTTGCGGAATATTTTCGATACAGGGAATACACCAAGAAGCCCAAAAATCAAGAACGTAACTTTTTCCTTTCATTTTATCCGAATTCATCAACTCACCGTTTAATAAAACTAAGTTAAATGGCGGAACCGGTTCTCCGATTTCGGCAATTTGTAAATCCGTTGGCGTTAAGGTCAAATAAGTATTTTTAAGCGATGAAACCAGAAAGTTTTGTCCGCAAAACTCAATAATTTCATTTGACCTATGGTATTCTTCCTTTCCCCAAAATTTGCCGTCATTATTTTTGTCTATCTGAAAATTCGTTCCGCGTTCGGCATCCGACAAACCGATATTACCGTCATAATTCATATCCGAGAAAGCGATTTTTGAAGTGCAGTTTTTATAGCTCAGATTTCCGGCGAAATTATAATGGGGAATGATATTGAATGAATCAATAACTCGACCGTTTTTTTCTTTGCTGTTATGAGAAATCTCAAACGGCATAAATGAAAATTTGCCCGGTGCGAGTCTTCTCTTGATTTTAACTATTATGTCTGAGCCGTTTTCAAGTAAAATCTTTTTTTCGTCACTCAGTTTATTGTTCAGATTTGTATCAATCTGCAAATAAAAATTCTTTCCCGTTCTCCAAATTCTTGCCGGAATCTCTTCGTTTATAATTTTAGAGGATTTTGTTTGTTCATTTTCAAGAAGACCACAGTTATAATCTTTATCGCAAAACAAAATTTGTCCGATGGAGGATTCTTCAGATTCGTCAATTTTTAGTGAAAGTTTTATTTGGGCGTTCAAATTTAGAAAACCAAGCACAAATACTAGAGTCAATGTAATAAAATTGAATGTCTTTTTCACAATTTTGCCTCTAGCTATCTAATCAGAATCACTCTCGACGATTTTCTCGAAATACTTCGCATCTTCTTTATTCACAAGACACGGACTCATAATTCTCGCCGTTAAGTTTTCCAAATTCGGAATAATTACACAAACTTCCACCGATTCCGGCAACTCATAATCTTCAGTCAACTGAATCTGTCCGTTTTTAACAATTCCCTGAATAGTTGTAATTTGCATAAAACACCTCCGAATCATTTTACCTGAACTGCTCCAAAAATCTGACATCGTTCTCGAACATCAACCGAATATCGTCGAGCGAATACATCAACGCGCACATTCTTTCCAAACCCAGCCCAAACGCGAAGCCCGAATAAACTTGCGGGTCAACATCACACGCCTTTAAGACGTTCGGATGCACCATTCCCGAGCCGCCGAGTTCGATCCAGCCGGAGCCTTTGCACGGGCGGCAGCGGATGTTTTCAAACGTGCCGCTGCCGTCGCATTTGAAACAGGAAAAGTCGAATTCCGCGCTCGGTTCGGTGAACGGGAAATAACTCGGACGAAAACGCGTTTTCGTGTCTTTGCCGAATAGACGGCGCAGAAATTCGCCCATCGTGCCTTTCAAATGCGCCATCGTGATACCTTTTTCGACGCATAACCCCTCAACCTGGTGAAACATCGGAACGTGCGTCATATCCGGCGTGTCGCGGCGGAAAACCCTGCCGGGAGCGATGATTCTGAGCGGTGCTCCGCGCCTTTTCATTGCGCGAATCTGCACGGTCGAAGTTTGCGAACGCAGTGCAAATCCGTGTGTCGTGTAAAAAGTGTCCTGCGATTCACGCGCCGGATGTCCTTCGGGAATGTTCAGCGCGTCAAAATTGTAATAGTCCGTTTCAATTTCGCGGTCGTCTTCAATCGCGTAGCCCAAACTGACGAAAATATCTTCGATTCTCTGCCGAAGCAGTGTGATCGGGTGCAGATGTCCGACCGTCGGGCGCGTTCCGGGCAAAGTTACGTCCAACTTTTCGCGTTCGGTTTTCGCTTCGCCAACGAAGCTTTTGAGATTGCTTTCAACTTCTTCAATTAACGTGACAATTTCTTTCTCAACAACCTGCACAAATTGCCCGAATGCGCCGCGCTCTTCCGGCGAAACCCGACCGATCAGCTTTTTCGCATTCGCAATTTCGCTTTTTTTGCCGGTGTGTTTGGTTTTAAATTCGTTTAATTCGCGCTGAAAATTTTCAGCATCAGTTAAATTCAGATCTGAAATTGCGTCTTTTAAGTGCGCGAATCTCTCGAAATCCTGCTCAAAATTCCCGCGAATTTGTTCAATTTGTTCTTTTTCTTCAGACATAGATTCATTAAATAATTTCGTTCAATGCGAGTTTATTTTTCAGTGTAGTAAGCGAGCGAAAAAACGATAATTAAAATTCCTGTGATTAGTAAAAAAAATGGAACAAACACTGGCAAATCACTGCGCCCCGATAATATAAATCCTGATAAAATCAGCGCGATTAGACAACTGAAAATGCCGACAAACGTCATCAGCTTTGCCGACTTTTCATTCATTTTCACCACTCTGAGTAAATTTTAAGTTAGAAAGCCGTAATTCCAAAACTACCGGCAAAAAACAAAGCGTTCGAATCTATATTCCGAACGCTTCTTTTCATATTCAACTTTGCAAAAATAATTAAGCCGTCGGCTGTTGTTGATTGTTGCTCAAAGCGTCTTTTACCTGTCCGGCGAGAATCGCAAATGCTTCCGGCTGTTTGACTGCCAAATCGGCTAAAACCTTGCGGTCGAGTTCAATTTCGGCGAGTTTTAACCCGTGGATAAACTGCGAATATTTCATTCCGTTCAAACGACACGCCGCATTGATGCGGACGATCCACAATTTGCGAAAGTCACGTTTCTTTAGCTTTCTGCCCGTGTAGGCAAAATTCAATGCGCGTTCGACCGATTCTTTGGCTGAACGATACAGTTTCGATTTTGTTCCGTAATAACCTTTTGCTAAGGCTAATATCTTTTTGCGCCTTTCGGTGCGCTTATTTCCGCGTTTTGCTCTTGGCATAACTTTACACTCCTTCTCAGTCGTTCAAGGGCAAAAGTAAAAAGGTAAAAGACAAAAAATGATTGCAATTAAACAAAATAAACGAAATTCTAAAATTTTGCCTTTTTACTTTTGCCTTTTTACTTTTGCTTATTTTCTTCCGTACGGCAGCATCGCTTCAACGCGCTTCTGATCGCCTTCGGACACCAGCGTATCTTTGTCCAGATGACGCTTTCTCTTTGAAGACTTCTTCGTTAAAATATGGCGTGCGTGCGATTTTCCGCGTTTGATTTTACCCGTCGCGGTAAACCGGAAACGCTTCGCTGCACCTTTGTGTGTTTTTAGTTTTGGCATAATTACTCCTTCATTTTGTCCTTAGTCCTTTGCAAAATTAAAAATAACAAAGGAAAGAACTATTTATTTAGCTTTTTTCGGTACTAAAATAATAAACATCTGATAGCCTTCCATTTTCGGCGTGACTTCTACATCGGCGATGTCCAGTATGTCGTCGCGCAATTTAGCGAGCAGATTTGCGCCGAGTTCGCGGTGCGTCATCTCGCGTCCGCGAAATGAAATTGTGGCGCGAACTTTATCGCCGTCCTCAATCCAGCCGCGGGCGCGTTCCATTCGATATTGATAATCGTGATCGTCGGTTCCGGGACGGAATTTGATTTCTTTGACCTGCACCGTGACCTGTTTTTTCTTGGCTTCGGCAGCTTTCTTCTTTTCTTCGTAAAGAAACTTACCGTAATCAATAATTCGGCACACCGGCGGTTTGGCATTCGGCGCAACTTCCACCAAATCCTTGCCTTCCTGCCGCGCCCGCTGAACCGCATCGCGCGAATCCATTACGCCGAGTTGTTCGCCGTCTTCATCAATCACGCGCACTGATGGAACTCTAATACGTTCATTCGTGCGGTGGAGCGGTCCGCGTTGAAAACGACTGCCGCGATTTTTATTATATCTTGTTGCTATTTTTGCACCTCTCCTTTTTTGAAGTGCCGAGTGCCGAGTATTGAGTGCCAAAATAATATATCAGCACTCACCACTCAGCACTTAGCACTTAAACATTTTCCAAAGCACGGTTCTCATTCAATTTCCGCGCCATTTCTCTGAATTCGTCAAGCGTCATCGCGCCGACATCGCCGACTTTGCGTTCACGCACGGCAACTTTGTTTTCTTCCAATTCCTTGTCACCCAAAACGAGCATAAAAGGAACTTTCTGCAACTGTGCCTCGCGTATTTTTGCGCCTATTTTATCTGATTTCGTGTTTAGTTCAACGCGGAAGCCGCTTTCTTTTAATTCTTTCGCCACTTTCTCGGCGTAATCGTTAATTCGGTCGGTAATCGGCAAAACCGTGATTTGCACCGGCGCGAGCCAGAAGGGAAATGCACCCGCGTAATGTTCGATCAACACGCCGAAAAATCTTTCGACCGAACCGAACAGAGCGCGGTGAACCATCACCGGGCGGTGTTTCTGCCCATCTTCGCCGGTGTACTCAATTTCAAAGCGTTCGGGCAAATTGAAATCGAACTGCACGGTTGATAACTGCCACAACCGACCGATGGAATCTTCGACTTTGATGTCAATTTTCGGACCGTAAAACGCCGCTTCGCCTTCGATCCGTTCGTAGGTAATTTCGCGTTTGTTCAACGCTTTCACCAACGCACTTTCGGCATTTTCCCAATCTGCGTCGGAACCTAAATAACCTTTGTTGTCCGCGCCGCCGCGCACACTCAATTCGACTTTGAACTTTTCAAAACCGAACTTTTTGAAAACGTCGTAAGCGAAATCAACACACGCGCCTGCTTCGTCTTCGACCTGTTCCGGTGTGCAGAAAATATGCGCGTCGTCTTGCGTAAATCCGCGTACGCGCATCAAACCGTGCAGCGTTCCCGACAGTTCGGCGCGATAAACCGTGCCGAGTTCGGCATAGCGAAGCGGCAATTCACGATACGAACGCGGGTGCGATTTGTAAATCCCGATGTGAAACGGACAGTTCATCGGTTTCAGACGAAATTCCGTGTCCTCGCCAAATTTTTCCGGCATTCCCATCGGTTCAAACAGCGAATCGGCGTAGTTTTCTTCGTGTCCCGAAATTTGCCACAACTGCCGTTTGGCGATGTGCGGCGTGAACACCATTCCGTAACCGCGTTTGACTAATTCTTCGCGCAGGTAATTTTCCATCTCCGTACGAATTGCGCCGCCTTTCGGATGCCAGAAAATTAAACCCTGCCCGTAATCGTCCTGAATCGAAAATAAGTCTAATTCCTTACCGAGTTTGCGATGATCGCGTTTTTCGGCTTCTTCGCGCTGTTTGACCCACGCGTCAAGTTCTTCCTGCGTCGCAAAAGCAGTTCCGTAAATACGCTGCATCTGCTGTTTTTCAGCGTCGCCTTTCCAATATGCGCCGCTTAGAGCGAGCAGTTTGAAAGCCTTGATTTTCCCTGTATGCGGAACGTGCGGACCTAAACAAAAATCAATAAACGGCGAATTATCAATATAGTAAATGCTGGCGGTTTCCGATAAAACTTTTTCGTCAATCAGTTCTTTTTTGAGTGGTTCTTCGCGTTTTTCAAAAATATCCAAAATTTCCGATTTTGAAATATCTTCGCGGCGATACGGCAAATTTTGTTTCGCCATCGCTTTCATTCTTTTTTCGATGACGGGCAAATCTTCAATCGTCAATTGGCGCGGTGCAATTACATCATAATAGAAACCGTAACGCGGGTCTTCCATCAACGCGGGACCGATGCCAAGATGTGTGCCGGGAAATAAGTCGAGAACCGCTGCCGCCAGCAAATGTGCGGTCGAATGGCGAATGACTTCCAAACCGTCGCGCGTTTCCGGCAGAATCGGTTCGATTGACAAAGCTTCATCGGTCGCCGTCAGTTGTTTGTTCAAATCAACTTCCGCGCCGTTAAGTTTCGCCGCAATCGCCTTTTTTGCCGCGTCGCGGTCAAACGCTTTCAGAGCATCCGCCACCGAAATCGGCGCGGCAATACTTTTCTGACTTTCGCCGAATTTTACGTTTAATTCACTCATATTAATTGTTAATAACTAGCAATATTCACTATTTGTTGATTTAAAATACGAAAATGCTTAAAAGCAAAACCGCTTTCAAATCAGGCAAATTAAAAATTGACAACTAACGATTAACAATTTACCACTACTAAAAGATTTGATTTGATAAGAGCGACTTTGCCTTACGTTTTTTTCAAAACGCGAAATACACGCTGCGTTTAGCGTGTCGTAGTAGTTCGTATAACTGCAAAGTTCTTAATTAGCATCTCACCAAAAATTGTGTCGGTGAAAGCAAAATTATCGTTTGCTTTCAGCCTTTATAAAAAATTTGGTAGGCACTAGCAGAGTTGAACTGCTGACCCCTACCGTGTCAAGGTAGTGCTCTACCACTGAGCTAAGTGCCTATACCATCCGCTTAAAATTATTTCGAAGCGAACTACTAAAATAGCTAACTTTACGAAAAAAAGTCAAGTTGAGTTTTATTTCAACCTGACTTTTTGCGGTTGAAACTTGTTCCGTACCGCAGATTTAACAATAGGGCAAAGATTCGAGAAACGACTTATCGGCACCCTGCAAATAAATATAATCTTTCTCTATCTTGTTTATTTTTAATGGTTTATACATATATTCGTAAGCTATGCTTAAACCGATGACCGACCCGATAAAGGTCAGAAGCGCGAATCCGACCGCGCCAAAATAACCGAAGAAGAAAACTGCTAAAAATGCGAGAACGCCGCCGCCAAGCAAATAATTTTTCATTGAATTTCTCTCTTCAATATGTTTGCCGCACATCGGAAGATCAACATATACCGTTTCACTCAGAACGCCCGCCAAAATAACGTAAATCAGCGGGCTGATGAGTGCAATGTAAACCAACGGATTGTGCCAGCGATATTTTTGCCGAATGTTGTGACCGTTGCGAAACGAAACGACGTTTTCGTTACATTTGACGCACCTGTCGGGCAACGTCCCGTTTTTGTGAATGACCAGATGCTGACCGCTTTTCCACGCGCCCTGCGATTGGTAATTCGTCTGCGGCGGGTACAAATTTTGCTGACCGTTCGGAGCGTAACCGTTGTAATTATTGTAGTTCGGCGACGTCAAAGCCGGTGGAGTCTGGTTATACTGCGGCTGAAACGACTGTCGCTGTTGCGGCGAAAACTGCGGCAGCTGATAATCAATCTCGACCGTCTGGTTATTCTGCGGCTGAACTTCGCCGGCATTATCAACCGGCTGATTTTGTTGGTTCGACTGGGGAAAATTGATGTTCATAACCAACGTATTTCCCTCGCTCGAAAACACCATATTTGTCAGGCTGTTGCGACAGCGTTTGCAAACTTCTTCGGTGGCGAAATTAACCAGATTACAGTTAGGGCATTTAATTGAAGGCATAATATTTTTTTGAGATTAACCGGCAAAATTGTTCGAAATTAAAAAACTCGTGTCATCAAGCGACTTCCACACCTTAAAATTATATTGTTTGTTGTAATTTGATGTCAATAAAAATATTTATCGTCAAACAGCAAATAACAACGGCAAATAGTCTGTTTTCGCCAAAAAAAGTTCCAGATCGTTTCAATTCTTTTGCTCGATTCATCTACCTAAATTAAACAAATATATTCGAATTTTGTTCCAATTTTTTTTAGATTCTCGCTAAAAATCAGCGGCATTCATTAATTTCGCAAAATGCAATAGATTTGCAAAATAAAGAGTTGTCGCTTTGTCTGAACTTCATTGAGGTAATGGCTCCATAGATAAACATTGAACTTAATTTCTGATAAAATAACGGAATAACAATTGCAGCGTAGAAACTTTGTGTAATTCATTTATGAACAAACTCAGACAAAATTGCCAAGAAGGTTGAAGCTAATGAGCGTTATTTGAAATCGTCTTTGACATCTTCGATAAGATATTTGAGTTCATTGTCGGAAATGTTTTCGGTTTCGGATTTGTCATAGATTGATAACAGATAAACAGTTTCGGCGAGTTTGTAAAAGTATGAAATTACTCTTGCGCCGCCGCTTTTGCCTTTGTTTTTGCTTGAAATTGCCAAGCGGATTTTATAGACATTACCGCCGAGTGAAGTTCCGAGTGCGGCATTTTCTTTGAGTTCGTCAGCGAGTTTTTGTAGATCGTTCGGGAAAGATTTGTAGCGTTTGGCAAGACGTTTCGCCTGTTTTTGAAAAGTTTGGCGAACAACGATTTTATTCGGCATTTTTAAGTTCGGCTAAAAATTCATCGGCAGAAATTTCCGTCTGCGAATCGTAATTTTCATTTTGCAAATCCTTTCTCAGATTTGTCAGTGAACTTTTGAAACCGTTAAGAATTTTCGCCTTCTTGACGCGCTTTTTCAGTTTGACGAGTTCGTTTTGCAGTTGTTCCCATTGCTTAAGCGGCACGAGAACGGCGTTTTGGTCTTTTAAATATTCGATGTTTTGCATAATGTTTGCACTCGCTTTCGGCTAATTTGATAAAATAATAACACACAAGTTATCAAATTTTCATCTGATGACTTTTGGATGCCAACAAAAATTTATGCGTTATATGGCTGTGATCGAAGAAGGCGCGGGCGATTTCGGCGCGTATGTTCCCGATTTGCCGGGTTGTGTCGCGGCGGCGGAAACGGAAGACGAAGTTAAAAAACTGATTCAGGAAGTAATTGAACTTCATCTTGAAGATTTACAGGATTCGGGCGTTTCAACTCCGAAGCCTTTGTCGAAAAGCGAATATGTTGAAGTTTTAGCGGCGTGATTTTATAAAAGAATATGGCACAAAGAAAGAGAAACATCGCCTGTCTTGAATCTTTATGGGACGATAAAACAGAAAACCGTCTTAATGTGATTCCAATGCTCGAAGTTATTTCAAGAAGTTGGGAAATAAAGTTTAGTCATCTAAGTTGTAACACGAAAGTAGAGTTGAGCTACAACTTAAATCTTCTCCGCAAAAGAAATTACGGTATTTTGTATTTGGCGTTTCACGGTTCGCCCGGAAAAATTCATCTACACGGCGACGATGTGAGTTTGCCGGAATTAGCGGAAATGGTGGAAGACAAATTTACTGATTGGATAGGTCATTTTAGTTCGTGTAACACATTGCGGAAACAAAATGACGTTTATGATTTTATGAATTCGACACAAGTTTTAATTGCAACGGGTTATACGCGCTCAGTTGATTGGATAGAATCGGCGGCTTTTGAATTGATGCTTTTTCAAAATTTTCAACACTACAAAAGTCCAAAAGTCGCGTGTAAAACTTTGTTACAAAAGCACCAAAGTTTAGCTGAAGTTACGGGATTTATTACGTTTCCCAAAGTTATATAAGAATAGATATTATGCAATTTTCATTTGATACAAAATTAAACAAAATCGCCGCAAAGGTTGAAGCTAATGAGCGTTTGACTTTTGATGAAGGCGTGGAATTATATAAAACCGGCGATTTGAATGCGCTTGGGAAATTGGCGGATTTTGTGCGGCGGGCGAAACACGGACGGACGACTTATTACAACGTCAACCGGCATTTTAATCACACGAATATCTGCGTGGCGGACTGCAAATTTTGCGGGTTTTACAAGCGCGCTAGACAGGAAGGTTCATATACGCATTCGATTGACGAAGGCATCGAGATTGCGCGAAATGCGGTGGCGGAAGGCGCGACGGAACTGCATATTGTCGGCGGTTTGAACCCGAAATTGCCGTTTGCGTATTACACCGATTTGTTTTCGTCGCTGAAGCGCGAATTTCCGCGTCTGCATTTGAAGGCTTTGACGATGGTTGAACTCGATTTCTTTGCCAGATTTTACAAAATGTCGGACGAAGACGTGATCGAACGACTGAAAGCGGCGGGAATGGATTCGTGTCCGGGCGGCGGCGCGGAGATTTTTGCCGAACCGACTCGTTCGCGGATTTGCGACCACAAATGCGACGGGAATCGTTGGTTGGAATTATCGGGAAAAGTCCATAATGCGGGCTTAAAAACGAATGCGACGATGCTTTACGGGCATATCGAATCAATCGAAGACCGCGTTGACCATTTTATAAAGTTGCGCGAACAGCAGGACAAAACGGGCGGTTTTCAATGTTTTATTCCGCTCGCGTTTTATCCGCCAGGAACTGCGCTTTCGAGCCTTCCGGGACCGGACGCGATTGATAATTTGAAAACGATTGCTGTGTCGCGTCTGATGATTGACAATTTCGACCACATCAAAGCGTATTGGGTGATGCTCGGCAAAGCGACGACGCAAATCGCGCTGAATTTCGGCGCAAACGACGTTGACGGCACAATCACCGATGGCGGCGAACTGACGCACAGCTACTCTGTCGAAGACGGCGGCGAAGCAAAAATGTCAAAAGCCGAACTAATCACGATGATTGAAAACGCCGGATTCGAAGCGGTCGAACGCGACACGGTTTATAATCGCGTGGAAAAAGTTGCAGCTTGAACTTTATGTTTATCGTAAAATTCTCTCCATTATTTTTTGTTTGTCTGTCGGCGGCTTGTGGACATTCGGTTTCGCAAACTGCTGACTTAACTTCTACAGAAAAACCTGATTTGTATTTGGCAATGGAAAGAACACGGTGTTTGGGAAACTGTCCGGTTTACGAATTAGAAGTTTTGCAGGATGGTCAAGTTTCTTTTGAAGGTTTTAGCTTTTCGGAAAAAGATTTTGGTATGACGAAAAGCAACGGCAAAATAAAAGACACATTGAGCGCGAAAGAAATAAATCAATTAATCTCTGAGATAGACAATGCCAATTTCTTTTCCTTGTCCGCTGATGTCGGAGAGTCTGGAAACTGCGCGACCGATCATTCGACTGTTATTATCTCGATAAAGCTGCGAAACGAAGAAAAGAAGATTAACCACAATCTCGGCTGTGGCGGAACTGCTGACCTTATGAAACTTGAAAATTTAGAAAATAAAATTGATGAAATAGTAGAAACAAAGCGTTGGATTGGAGAATGAAAGTAACCAAAGAGATGAAAGATTAAATGAAAATTTCAACCGACTTTTTTATTCCGCCAATTGTTCCCGACCGAACAAAATCAGTGCGTTTGCAGTTTGAATTTGATGATGAAGCGAATCTGAGCGTTGATGAATTTTGGGCTTTTTGCAGTCAGAACGATAAACTGCAAATCGAATTGACAAAAGAAAACGAGATTACGGTAGCTTTTCCGAGAGGTTTCGCGTTCGGTCAAAAAACTATCGAAATTTTGATGCAGTTCGGTAGTTGGGAGAAAACACATCGAACGGGCAACTATTTCAATCATTTGATCGGTTACGTGCTGCCGAACGGTCACATTTTTTCGCCGACTTTTTCGTGGATAACGAAAGAGCGATTTGAAAATTTGCGCGAAGAACAGAAAGAAGAACTAATTCATTTGTGTCCTGATTTCGCGCTCGAACTTTGTCCCGAAAACGAATCAGTCGAAATTCTGCAAGCGAAAATGGAAGAATATATCGAAAACGGCACGCGTCTCGGTTGGCTGATTGACCCGAAAAGCAAACGAGTTCACATTTATCGCGCCAACGGTGAAGTCGACATTTTGGAGAGTCCGTCGAAGGTTTCGGGTGAAGATGTTTTGCAGAATTTCGATTTAGACTTGACTGAAATTTGGTAAAAAATTATGAGCGCAAAACCGAAAACAAAATTAACGCCGCAAGATTATCTCGCATTCGAGCGAAAAGCGGAGACAAAGCACGAATATTTTGACGGCGAGACGTTTGCGATGGCTGGAGCGAAGCGAAACCATAATATCGTCAACCAAAACTTAAACGGTTTGGTTTGGCAACATTTGAAAGGCAAGGATTGTGAAAGTTATTCGGGAGATATGCGTATTTTTGTTCCCGAAACCGGACTTCATACTTACCCGGATTTGGTCATTGTTTGCGGAAAACCTGAATTTCAAGATGATGTTTTCGATACTTTGCTCAATCCGATTTTGTTAATCGAAGTGCTTTCCGATTCGACGGAAAGCTATGATCGCGGCAAAAAATTTCAACATTATCGGAGCATCGAAAGTTTACAGGAATATATTTTAGTCTCGCAGGACGAAGCACGAATCGAAAAATATGTCAGACACGGCGACGGGTTTTGGATGTTGTCGGAAGCAGTCGGGCTTGGCGCGGAAATCGAATTTTCTTCTATCGAATGCCGCATCGCGCTCGCCGAAGTATATGACAAAATAGATTTCTCAAATGAATAAAGATGCGCGGCAAAACTTGATTCGCATTTTGCAAAACGCTCACGCCGGCGAACTCGCGGCGGCGTTTGCTTATCGAGGGCATTGGAAATCACTGCGAAAAACTTTGGCGGAGCGTGAACATATTCAAAGATTGAGCGAGAAGAATGGGAATACTGCGCCACTGTTTTGCGCCGGCTCGAAAATCTGGAGACGAAACCGAATCAGCGGTGTGAAAAAGTATTTTGGACAATCGGCAAAACTTTAGGTTTGACTTATTACGTTTCGGGTTGGTTTTTCCCGATGTATTTAGCCGGACAGCTTGAAAGTCAAAACGTGCAGGAATATGTTGACGCGGCGGAATACGCTAAAGAACTTAAAATGCCCGAATGCTTCGAGGAAATGATGGAAATGTCGCGGGTTGAAGAGAAACACGAAGATTTTTTTCGTCGAACGGTGGCAAAGCATCGTTTGCTGCCGATTACCAGAGCATTTTTCGTTGGAGCTGATTCGATTTTAGATTTTAGATTTTGGATTTTTCACCGATAACCTCTAAACTTCTTTTCGGTGGCAAAGAAAAAAAGCAATTTACAAAGCAAATCCGAACTGCTCGCCGTGCGTTCGCTGCTCGGCGCGATTGGTGCGCTGCCGCTGGAAACTTCGATGAAATTCGGCAAATCGGTCGGGCAGTTTTTTGCGAAACGCTTTCCGAAACTGCAAAAAACGGCGCGGCGCAACCTCGAAATTGCGATGCCAGAACTGTCTGCCGAAGAAAAAGAACGCATCATTTACGGCACGTTTGAATCGCTCGGCAGACATCTCGGTTTCGTTTCTCATTTCAAAAAGTTCAAACACGAAGACATTCACGAATTGGTCGAGGTCGTCGGCAAAGCGGAAAATTTCGATCAAGCCTACGCTGACGGCAACGGTGTCTTATTTTTTACGGGACATTTCGGCAGTTGGGAAATTTTCAACCTGCTGCCGCCCGCGTTCGGTTTGGATATGAATATTCTCGTTCGGCGCATAGATAATCCACTTGTGGAAAACTTTGTGGATAAAATGCGGACGCGGTTCGGTTCCGTCACGCTGGACAAAACAAAATCGGCGCGGACGATGTATCGCGTGTTGCGAAAAGGCAACCTTCTCGGCATTCTGGCGGATTTGAACGTGCAGGAAAAAGAGGGCGTATTCGTTGACTTTTTCGGCGTTCCGGCTTCGACGACGACGAGCATCGCCAAACTCGCGCTGGCGACGAACGCCGCCGTTCTGCCCGCTTTCGCCGTTTGGGAGGAATCGAAACGAAAATATGTCGTTTATCTCGAACCGCCCGTCAAATACAATATAACGGAGAATGCCGACGAAGACATCAAAAAATTGACGCAGGATATTACCGCCGTCGTCGAAAAATATGTCAGGAAGTACCCGGAACAATGGCTGTGGATTCACAAACGCTGGAACACACGCCCGCCGGGTGAGAAAAGTCTTTATTAGAAATTAGTTTAGAAAACGCTGTCGTGAATGGAAGCGGTGAAGCAACTCTTCCAGAAATCCTTCGTAGGTGAAATCCTGCAAATCGTAACTCGGTTTTAATTTATACATCAGCGGCAGCGCAATGCGCCACGCCATCCACAGACGCTGGCGGTCGGTCAAGTCCCAGCGGCGGCGCAGAAACGATTCGACGACTTCGATTTCGTTTTCGGTGATCGGCGCGATGTCCGCCTGAAACTCAGTTTTTTTCTGGACACGGATAAACGCCTGATCGCTGATCGGATTGGAAAAGGTTTCGGCAAAAGTCGGCACTTCGCCGGTGCGTTCACGGACGACAACCGTTCCGGCAAACAAATCGCCGATGCGCTGATCGCGGCGGCTCATAAAAATCGAGATCAATCCAACCGAATAAATCGGCAGAACGAGTCCCGGAAAGGCATCGAAAATCCGCAGCAGATTACGCGCCATCGCTTCCCAAAACGTGATCGGGCGACCGTCTTCACGAATCACGCGCAGCTTTAACAACCGTTTGCCGGGTGTTTGTCCGTTCCACAACCATTCAAAAACCACAAAATAACCGGCAAAGATTAAAAATATCGCAATTATCAAAAGCGCAATCGTCCATTTCGGCATTTCGTCCAAAATTGCGCTGTAACCGCCGGAGTCACTTAGCCCGGTCAAATTGACGAATGCCCACGCGACGATGGTGATCGAAAAATACTGAATGAAATGGTCAATTGCCACTGCCAGAAACCGATTCCCAATCGAAGCCAGCGCAAACGCCAACGGAACGCACTCAGGCGTTTCAATGATTAACGTTTCTTCTGTTTCGATGAAAGATTGATTGGTCATTTTCAAAAATGTTTGACAGCAGTTCTTTTCGCTCAAACTTACTGTCCGATTATAATTGTTTGACGGCAATCTCACCATTCCGCAGCAATAAGTAAATTCAGTAGAGCAAAATTTGAGAAGAAATTACTCTCATGAGCGACAGCAAAATTTGCCGCCAATTAGTTTGACCGGTTGCAAACCTGCTCACTTGCTGTTCGCTATGCTGATTTATTACCAAAATTTGGGTCTGTCAGGACTAAAACCAATGTTAAATCAAACGGAAAAAAAGACAGCTGATGACCGGCACCGATTGACTGATAACCGCTAATTTCGTATCATCACATTTACCTTTTTACGCGGACGTGGCGGAACTGGTAGACGCGCGGGTCTCAGAAGCCCGTGAGCTAACGCTCGTGATGGTTCGATTCCATTCGTCCGCACCACCTTTTTTCCCTTATTTTATTGAATCTTTTCAAAATTCAGCACATAACCATTTTTTATAAAAAGGTCAAAGTTGCGCTTAAAGTTGCGCTTTGACCTTTAATTACAATTATTCGATTGTATTTTACTCTTAATATTCACTGGGTAAAAGCAGGCAACTTGAACTTCTATCCGCTTCTGTAATAACCCAGATTTTCACATCTTGAGAAGTCCTGTAAGCCGATAAAATCCGAAAGCCTTCTTTAATCGAAAGCTCATTTTCCCTTTTGTCATCTTCGCAAATGTCGCCATAGTCGCCCAACGATGCCTTGCTAAAAATTCGTTCGGATGTTGGTTTGATTCGTTCAGTGCTTCTTTTGCTCCGACTGTCAGATGAACATTTCCCAGCGGAAACAAAATAGACTCTTCATTGAGTCTCTCAAGTTTGTAGCGAAATCTCAGCCAAAACAACTTTTGTTCTTGAGTAACTACCGATAAAAAAGAATCAATTTGCTTGATAATGGCGTTTCTTTCGCTTGTGTTTGCCTTTTTATATAAAGCAAGCATTTCATCTTGCTGACGATTCAAGAAGGCTTGTTTAGCCTGTTGTTGCGTTTGTGTTAGATTATTCATTGTAAGCTCCTGATGTAATAGTTAGGGGTTAAAGAAGGGCTTAGACAGTTACAGCTATCTAAGCCTTTCACGTTTAGACCGTTTGACGTTTCAAACTTTGTCTGTAAATGTTTGCGGTTGCCGCACCAATTATGTGATAACAAATTAAGCCTTTTTCGCTTGCCTTGCATTCACATTGCCCGAACTTTTCGCCTTTTTGGACTTCAAAGCGAACCGTGTAAGAATTAGAGTTGTTTGCCGATTGAACGGCAAAAACACGGTCAGCGATAAAGCGGACAGTTGGTTTAAGTTTGCGGCAACGCTCAATTGCTTTTGCCGTGTTTTCAGTGGTTAGTTTAATCATTGTAAGCTCCTTTCAATTTTGTTATTGCTTGCCATTTCTGACTTACAAGTTTATTATAAATCAAGTTACGTAACTTGTAAAGTAAAATGTTGCCTAAATCAGCAAAAAAATGTTATTTTTTTTAAGGAGCTTTATGCCTACTAAATTAATCAGAAAACAATTCTTACTTACAGAGGAAGAAAACAAGCAAATTGAATCTGAGGCAAAAAAACAAGGTTTGTCCGTTTCAAATTTGACTAGGAAGCAACACGGACTAGAGCCACTTGGAGCAGGCGGAAAGCGCGAAAACACAGGCAGACCGTCAAAGCTCAAAACGAACAAATAAAAACTCTCAGAGACTCTTAAACTTACTAAAAATTATGTCAAATGACCTTGAATTGAAAAAACAAATTGAGGTAAATCTTCAATCGTTTCTTTCGGGTGATTTACGCCGAAACGCTTTACAATTTTTTGAAACGCTCGGTTATGAGAGCGACAAAATAATAGAACTTCAACCGAATACGCCGGAAGGTTTTAAGACATTTCTCAGCGAAAACTCTAAAAAACTGACAAATGAGAAAAAAGCGTATTTGGACGAATGGGAAACGGTTGATTTTCTTTTTCAGCTTACAGACGAAGAAATCAACCGCACGAAAAGTTTGTTTGATTCAAACAGCGTTGATGTTACTGACAAGCGTATCGAATCTTATCTTTTCTTTGCTATTAAATTAGACATCTTTCCTAAATAGTTTATGGAGAAGCATATTTAAGATGATGAGTTGAAAGTTTCAAGTTGACGATGGCTGATACTACCTTCCAGTGCTTCTCATAGTTTTTATGCTTGCCTCGATATTGTTCTTTGCAAAT
>JBBSUG010000031.1:0-54164 GCA_038235165.1 Pyrinomonadales bacterium | reverse complement strand
GTTCAAGCGAACTGTCAGTAGTAAAAAGGCGCGGAAATCCTAGCTTGGTAAATCGACCGGATGAGCCAAATGGGAGTGCCGTTTTTGCAGGTGAGCCAAATCAGGCTGCCGAAGTGAGCCAATATAACTTGCCAAAATCAAAAATAGACCGTTCAAGCCCCCGAATTTTTTATCTCAAAGCTCAATACATCAATTTACCGTTGTATAAATTTATTTTTTGTATAATTTTTTTTGGTCGCCGGAAATTTTGCCTATTCAATATATTGACTTAAATGTAAAACATTGATGCCTAACCCCTGTGCATTTTAGAAATTTGAAAATAAAGTTTCCGACACTCAAGGATAACCAAAAGAGAGTTTCTAGGATTGCCGAAAAGGACATCCTAAGATTTACCTCCATATCTTTTGCAAACATCATTGACAAGCCTGACAACTTCTTTTTTCGGTAAAGGAACTTCTAATAATTCATTATTCTTTTCAATGGCACGATTTAACACTTCTTCTTTCGGAAAACTATTGACTAGCCCTGAAACTTGCTTGAAAAGAAAGTTAAGTCGGTTTCCTTCGTCTATTCTTTCACTGTTATTCGTTCCTAAAATCTTTTTAGAACTGACGGGAACGTCTTTGATAAGCGGCTTTTTAATTTTTATAATTTCGTAAATCAACCAGTCCGGCGCATCTACAATCGGTGTGTTCACTCCGAACCAAGAATATCTTTCACCGCTTATATGTTTGCTTGGCGGAGCGATAATATAGTTTCCATTGGCTCTTATATCCAAGCCCTCGCCTATTTCAGATGCCGAACCTGTAATATCTCTCAAATCGGCGGGAAACTTGAAATACAAGTGACGACCGCCTGAACCCGTGAAAGTCGTTAAAGTCGCGGGAAGCGGCATATATCTATCCTTCAAAAGAGTTTTGTAATCTTCTTGCAGATATTCCAAAGATTGCTCACCACCATATTGCAAATCTATATCAAGCACTAAAAGCCCCGTCTGCACACCTGTCAACAGACCGATATTTGCATCAGGATATTTAGTCCACCAATCCTTGATTGTTTTTGTATTGGTTGTTGCTTCTGTATGTCCAAATCTTGTTCGCGGGTGCTTGGCTCGTTTATCACAATCTTTCCAATCTCGACAAGAACATTGAACCGCACCGTTTCTCACAGTAAAACTATGCAGAGGAACAACCGGCAATTTTAATTTTGCATAGAATAGAGCAGCATTCAACAACTCGTTTTTAGAATAGTTCTCAATGTTTTTAGAATTGAGATAGACATTTCCTGGAATCAAGTCTGGATTTGGTGATAGAACAACTTGTTTTAGTGGTAATTTCATAATTTAATTAATCTGCTCTGGGAAATATCATCTAAATCATTAGTTTGAATTGCATAGAGATACTTGTAGTTATAAGAGGGTAAATTTCTGTCCGGTGAAAAGTGAAGTTAAAACCTCAACGCTAGTTCTCCTTCATCTTCGACATCATCATTTTCATTGAGTAGAGCTTCAAACTCAATAATCCTCTTCTGACTGTTCTGTTGTTCGTTCCATTGGTTTTCCATCTCAGTTAATTTCCCCCAAGCGTCGTTAAGCACGTCCTGACACGATTCAACCGGATTTTCTTCGACTTGAACCGAGTAGTTGAAAATGCTTTTTAACAGTGTAAATATCGTGTTTTTTGCCTTCCTTCTCAAATGTCTCGGATGATACGGCGCAGGCTTTTCAGACGGTTGATATTGACCTCTCAACCTCGAAACAGCACTTTCTAAATCCGCTTCTAAATTTTCTTGTTCTGAATCCAGTAGCTTTGCAAACTCACCTAACATTACAAGTTCATATTTGGGTTTATGGTATGCAAATCTCCCGTTTTCGGTTTCCTCTCGCCGACCTTTTTCTATTACTTGAATAAGTTCTAAAGAGTTCTCTTTCTGCCATTTTTGAAGAACCTCGAACCAGCTACCTACCTTTTCTTTATTCGCCCTAAATTTGGTTGCATTGTCATTGAAAAGTATCTTTGCCAATTCACTGCGTGAAACTTCAAAATTGGTTTCACCTTTAGAGGCAGTAATAAAAGCTCGAATCAATTGGCATTGGTTCGGCTTTAGACCGAGTTTCCTTAATAATTCACTAAGCACAACTTCGTATCTCGTCTTTACATTTTCCATTATTTGTCTAAGCGTCCTCCTGAAAATTTTGAGAGGGGTTTAACCGTAAAGCCAAACCCTTTTTAAGTTTCAAATCCTATGGGTTAAGACCGGCGTTTTGAGTGCTGAGACTCACCATCAATTCAATGCTATCAAACCATTTTTTAGTTACTGCCGTAATTAGCTTATGGTTGCGGTAATAAAAGGTTCTCTGGTTATTTTGAGGGTGTAAGACACTACAATAAAACTTATCTTCAAATTTATTCTCTGCTTGTTCGTACTGTTCAGGTGACAAGTAACAGACTCCAATCTCCTTAAAGGCTTTTTTGAACAAGTATCTGCTTATTGACAACTCCTCCATCCAACTCAAACCGTCCAAATTTCGTTGGTCTAATCGTGGTTCACAGTGTTTGGCAAATCCTTTAGGGTATTTTTCAAACCAATACTCAAGTGTTTCTATTAAAGGCTGAATATTTTTATTCTCGTCTTTATTTTGTTTTTTCAGTTCCCAATTTAAGACAACTAAGTCTTGCGTTTTTGTTAAAAGTAAAAGCATTATTAACTTCCTCCTGTGGTTGTAACAGACTCCTGGAAGTTGCTATAATGAATACAGCAAGGCAGTCTAAGCCTATGTTTTCAAAAGACACGAATAGACCCGTGAAAACGGTTAAATTTAAGTAGGGTAAGTTTCACTAAGTCGCCAAACGGAAATGAAACTTGCCTTTTACTATTTTTACGCCAGACTGCCGCGCAATCCAGCATTGGTTACAATCTACAATCCTTAAAAATACAAAAATCTTATATTAACTTGCGAGGAACAAATACAGGTCAACAACAGGACTTAAACAATCCTTTAATTCAGTGACTTTTATTTACTTTTTATTCCTCTAAGCCTTCTTGAATCTTGTGAGCTAAAACTAAGTAATATGTTTCTCTCAACTTTCAATATTATACGGCAAATTTTGAACAATAGCAAATGAATTTCGGCAAAACGATTCCTATAAGTCCTTTGTTTTCAACAAGTTAAAGTCCTTTGTTTTCAACAAGTTACAAATCTTTATTTATATGGTTTAGGTAATTCTTAAAAGCAAAGAACTTAATTCCAGAAAGCTGGAAACACTAAAAAGTCTAGCTCTATTTGACCCTCGTTATGGATGTATGTAATTACAAAAAAAAACTCTCACAGCAAGTCTAAACGCCAAATAAGAGGTATCTAGCAATAGGTTTAATACAGGTATTTCACTTGCTTGCTGTGCATTCAGAGTATTGTTCTGAATGTAGTAAAATCATTCTATGGACGACAAATACCAAATCAGTAAGAGCAAAGAACCAAAAACAAAACAAGAAATTATTCAGCATCAAATCGAAGAGCTTGTGAAACGTCGAGATGCGGAATCAAACCTTGCCGCTAAACAAGTTCTCAATGCAGAAATTACTAAACTATTTGCACAGTATCAAAGACTCAATCTTTGAGTTGATATGAAGAAAAGCCAACCGAGAGTATTTTCACTCTGATTGGCTTTTTTTGTTTGCAAAGTAGTTAATTTAGTCCGATTCAGTTTGAGTGTAATTAGTCGAAGTTTGAATTGACTCAAAAATTGTTGCCGCTTGCCGCAAAGTTTCGTCGGTTGAAGACAAGTATCTGTATGTGGTTTGTGGATTTTCGTGAGATAGAATTCTACTGACCATTTGAATAGGCAAATCACCGTTTATAAGTCGGCAAGCTGCCGTGTGTCTAAGTGAATGTAGAGTAATTCCAAACGGGCTGCCTGTTGGAATGTTTGCATCTATACAAGCATTTTGAAAAGAGTCTCTTACGTCTTTGAAATCAAAAACTAACGAATTGAAGTCTTTATTTGATTTCTCCCATAATTTTAACAAAATGTTATAGACGCGGGTTGTCATTGCTATTTTGCGAGTTTTTAGTGTCTTCGTATTTAATGCTTGAAAAGTAATCAGCTTGTTTTCAAAATCCATATCAGAGAACTTTAACTTTAGAGTCTCGCCCCGCCTTGCACCCGTATCTAATAAGCATATTATTAAGGGTTTAATATGCTTTCTTTTGCCTGTGCAAGCCTCTAGCAGACGTTTTTCTTCATCAAGTGATAATATCCTATCTCTTCTTCTTTCTGCTGAACGGTCAATTAAGGATTCGCCCATATTAACGGGATTATTCGTTAGCCAACCTTGACGAATAGCAATGTTAAAAATCCGTCTTAAACAAGAAAGTTCTCTGTTCATCGTAGCGATATTTCTAGTTCTTTTATAATGCGTTGGAACTGTTAAACGGTGACTTCTAAAAGAAAGCACTTCTTCGTATGAAATTCGTTTTATCTTCAATTTGCCGAAGTAAAGTCTAAATTGTTTGACAAATGCTTTAACGTGTTTATAGTCTCGCATACCTTCAATTTTTCGGTCATCAATAAATTTAGCAGGCTTTGCATAATGTTTTTCATAATAGTCCGCCAAATCATTGAAAGTAAGTTTGTCGGCATCTATCGCTTCACGTCCACCATTATCTAACTTCTCCAACAACTGCTTCAAAAGTTTTTTTGCATCGGTTTTGTTATTTGCTGTTCGCTGTATTGCTGTTCGTTTCCCGTTTGTATTTTGGTAACAAACTCGCGCTGTCCAAATTCCTGTTTTCGTGTTTTCACTAATTTGTCCTGTTCGTTCTTTCATTTTAACCTCTGTTTATTGACTTCCTACGCTATTTTCGAGTTGCGCTTAAAGTTGCGCTTACGATTGCGCTAAAGCCTAAAAGAGTGCTAAATTTGGAAAAGTTTAATTTACAGTTTCTAAGATTTACACTGATAAATAACAATATTTTAATTATTTGAAGGTAATAGTGCGGTCTCAGAAGCCCGTGAGCTAACGCTCGTGATGGTTCGATTCCATTCGTCCGCACCACCTTTTTCCAAAAAAAACTATCGCAGATTATGCAAGCCGAGGAACTTCTCAAATATTTTCAGAGCAGACGAAACGAAACTTTAGAATTGATTCGGGAAATAGTTGACATCGAAACCCCGTCGCACGATTTTCCGGGAAGTTTTACCGTCGCCGGTTTTCTCGAAAATGAGGCTGCCGGTATATTGTCCGATTTTCAGGTCGAACGGATTTTTGCCAAGAGTTACGGGCAGCATTTAATCATTCGCGCATTTCAATCCGATCAACCGGATGAAAAACCGATTTTGTTGTTAGGACACACTGACACAGTTCACCCGCGCGGCAGTTCGCGGCTAAACCCGACGCGCATCGAAGACGATAAATTTTACGGCTGCGGAATCTTCGATATGAAAGCCAATATTATTTTGATGTTGGAAGTTCTACGGGCGTTTCGTGACTTGAATGTCAGTCCGAAACGTCCGATTACAATTTTATTGTCGTGTGACGAAGAAATTGGCAGCCCGACCGGGCGCGAATTGGTCGAACGCGAAGCCGCAAATGCGGAATTCTGTTTGGTTTGCGAACCTTCGGCGAATGGAAAAGTGAAAACCGGGCGCAAAGGAACGGGAATGTTCACGCTGAAAACTCACGGCGTTCCGGCACACGCCGGTCTCGAACCGGAAAAAGGCGCGTCGGCGATTTTGGAAATTTCAAAACAGATCGAAAAACTTCATTCATTCAATGATTTTGCGATTGGCACGACCGTCACCGTCGGCACGGTTGCGGGCGGCACGACTTCTAATGTTGTTCCCGCTGTCGCTGAATGTTCGATTGATGTGCGCTTTACCTCGATGAACGAAGCGGAAAAAATCGAAAACAAAATAAATAATTTAACGTCGTTCGACGACCGCGTAAAACTCGAAATCGAAGGCGGAATCAACCGTCCGCCGCTCGAACGCACTGATGGCGTAGTCGAATTGTACGAAAAAGCGAAAAATCTGGCGGCAAGTTTCGATTATGAATTGGACGAAACAGAGGTCGGCGGCGCATCCGACGGCAATTTCGTCGGCGCACTCGGAGTACCGCTGCTCGACGGGTTGGGCGTCATCGGCGGCGGCGCGCACACGCTCGAAGAACACATCTTGATTGAAGATATTCCGCGCCGCGCAACGCTTCTTGCTTTACTCCTTGCCGCTTAGTTATGATCTCCCGCACCCCAAAAATACGCGCTCCGAGAAACCGCACGATTGAGACGAGCGATGAAGAAATTGAAATTTACCGCCAAAATCTAATTTATTTAGAGGGGAAAACAACATCGGATTTCATTAGAAATAAAATAATTTGCGGCGATTCATTTGAACTGCTAAAATTTTTGCCCCCTTCGAGTTTTGACCTGCTTTTTGCCGACCCGCCATATAATTTGACGAAGAATTTCGGAACTAACTCCTTCAAACAAACTTCATTGGACGAATATGAAATTTGGCTTGATTCGTGGCTCAAGGACTGCGTGAAATTATTAAAACCGGATGCTTCCGTTTATATTTGCGGCGACTGGCGTTCGGCTTCGGCGATTCAGCGCGTCGGTATGAAGTATTTCACGTTGCGAAACCGCATTACCTGGGAGCGCGAAAAAGGGCGCGGCGCAAAGGCGAATTGGAAAAATGCGGCGGAAGATATTTGGTTTTTTACCGTCTCCGACAATTACGTTTTTAATCTCGAAAATGTCAAAACAAAACGCAAAGTTCTCGCGCCGTATAAAGAAAACGGTGTGCCGAAAGATTGGGAAAAAGCCGAAGACGGAAATTTTCGCTTAACTTACCCGTCAAATTTGTGGACGGATTTAACTGTCCCGTTCTGGTCAATGCCGGAAAATACGCCGCACCCGACGCAAAAGCCGGAAAAACTGCTGGCGAAAATTATTTTAGCTTCGACTAATAAAAATGATTTAATTTTAGACCCGTTCGCCGGCAGCGGCACGACCGCCGTCACCGCCAAAAAATTAAATCGTAATTTTGTCAGCATCGAAGCGGACGAAAATTATTGTATTTTAACCGAAAAACGACTCGCTTTGGCTGAAAATGACCGGACGATTCAAGGTTTTGCGGACGGTGTATTTTGGGAACGAAATTCTAAATTATAAAAAATAATGAGCGAAATTGTTTTTCACAATTCCGCTCATTATTTTATCTGGTAAAGTTGGCAGTTCAAATCTACTGAACAACTTTTGAACTGACTACCTTTCCCGCCTTATCCAAAATAACCTCAAGGGTTTTTCCGCTCGTGTCCTGCAATCGTTTAACTGTCTGTCCCGCCGCATTGGTGGTTTCGTTTAATACGCGTAAATCGGTCAAACTTCCGACGGTTTTACTGCCGACTACTTTTCCGGTCGTGTCGAGCGTTTTCTCGACGATATTTCCCGTCGCGTCAAGTGTTCTCTGAACGGTCTGTCCTAAAGTGTTAACCGTTTCGCTCAACAACCCGCCGGGCTTTAAAGCCGTATTTGCGACATTTCCAACCGTATCAACTGTTTTATCAACACTGTCCAAAACCTTTAATAAAATCTCCGGGTTTTTATCAATAGTTTCCAGCGTTCGGTCAATTATCTTCGCCACGTTGTCGAGTTTTACTTTTAATAAAACTTCCGCTTTAACCCCTTTAATCGTCAATTTTACCTTGTCAATATGAACATCTGCGCCCGCCGTCAAGCGCAAAAGATTTGCCAGACGCGCATCGAGTGAAACTTTCGCATCTAAGTTTTCCACTTCAAGCGTGATCTCTTCGACCGAAAGATTCGGCACATCTAAAAGAACATCCGGTTCGCCGGAATTAGCTTCCTGCTGGCGACGATTGCTCGAGTCCTGTTGCCTTTTACGTTCCTCTGCCGTTGGTATCGGTGTCGGTGTCGCCTTCGTGTTTGTTCGCGTCGTTATTGCCGTATCTTGTCCGTAAATGATGATGCCCGTCGTTGTAAGCAACATCATCATAAATATTCCTTTACAAATTTTTTTCAATCTATCTGTTCCTCCTCGTCTTTTTCTGTTTCTTTAAAATAAAAAAACCGCCCGACAAATTAATTTTCTTCCTGCCGGATCGGGCGGCGCAGTTTAATCTTTTCTAAAATTTTTTCCAGCGAACCGCGAAATCTGATATCACCGGTAATGTTGGTTAATCGAAGCGTGATTGTTTCAGCTTTAACACCCGCGCCAATGTTTAACACCACTTTCGGGTTGGTTTCCGATTCAACTGCAACTTCGACCTTCGATTCGTAACTTTGTTCCGTAACTTTCTTATTCGTTATATTCAGCTTGAAGTTCTCATCCGCTGTGGTCTGGTTTCCCGTTTTGATCTGCGCGAAAGCCGCGATGGATGCAATAAACGAAAACGCAATTACAAAAATAATCTGTTTAGTTTTCATCCGGTTTGTCCTTCGGCAATGCGGTTTGATCTTCCGTCTTTTTCGGCACTTTACCGAGTGCTTCATCAACTATTTTTTCAATGTCGGCAAAAACGCTGACGATCTTCAGTTTAATTCCGATGTCCCGGTAAATCACATTCGGCTGCACTTCGTCCGGCAAATTCTTGCGTTCGCTTGACCATTCGGTTTTGCGTTTCGGCGTTCCGGGGAATTCGACCTTTGGATTCGGTACGGTTTCAAATTTCAATTCCTTCGCCGTAACGCTTCCCGTGATAGAAATATCAGACGTGTTTTCTTCAACAGTTTCCTTGGCTTTATTGGTTTGAGCAAACGAACCGGCGGCAAAGACAAAGACAATCGCAAATGCTAAAAATAACTTATTCATAATTTTCCTCTCAACCGAAGTCTGACTTTGAAAGTCTAACAGAAAAAAATTATATCCGTAAACCAAACTTTCGCCGCGTCTCTAATTCGCTGTTTTTAAAAGTGTGATAAAAATATAATTGATGAAAATAGCGACTTGGAATGTGAATTCGATAAACGTTCGGCTCGAACAAATGTTGAATTGGCTGGAAAAAAACGACATAGATGTTTTGTGTTTGCAGGAAACAAAAACGGTTGACGAGAAATTTCCGCTCGAAGAAATCGAAAACGCCGGTTACAACGCCGTCTTTATGGGACAAAAATCCTACAACGGCGTGGCGATTTTGTCGAAGCACGAATTAAAAGACGTGCAGAAAAATTTTCACGACGACGGACTCGACGCGCCGAAACGTCTGATTGCCGCGACAGTTGGCGGCATTCGCGTCGTCAACACATATATTCCGAACGGCACGGAACTTTGGACGAATAAATTTACTTTTAAATTAGATTGGCTGCAAAGACTGCGAAAAATGTTTGACGAAACCTGCGATGTCGGCGGCGACGTTCTGCTGTGCGGTGATTTCAACGTCGCGCCGGACGAAACAGATGTTTGGAACGTCAGAGCGTGGGAAGGAAAACTGCATTTTTCCAAACCCGAACGCGCCGCGATGCACCACGTCAAACAATGGGGTTTCGTTGATGTTTTCCGCCGGCAAAACGGCGATGTGCAGGAATTTTCGTGGTGGAATTACCGCGAAGGCGCATTCCCGAAAAATCAGGGTCTGCGGATTGACCATATCTGGACATCGGAAAATCTGGCAGCGAAATGCGTCGGCTGCTGGATTGATAAAGAACCGCGCGGTTGGGAACGCCCCAGCGACCACACGCCGGTTGTAGCTGAATTTAACGTGTAAAGATGAAAAACTCACAATCTTCAAACCCGTATCCCCAATCGCTTATTCTCGTTCGACACGGCGAAAGCACGGCGAATGTTGCGCGGCACAACGCCGAAGCCGGTAATCTTTTGACGATTGATTTTCCTGAACGCGAAACTGATGTGCCGCTTTCGAAGTTTGGAGAAAACCAGTCGCTGAAACTCGGAAATTGGTTTACATTACAACCGGAAAAACCATCAGCAATCGTCTGTTCGCCGTATTTACGGGCGACGGAAACGGCGCGGATTATTAGTGAAACGGCAAGTTTTGAAGATACGAAAATTGCCTCGGACGAAAGAATTCGTGAGCGCGAACTCGGAATTTTCGACCGTTTAACTAAAACCGGCGCCATGGAAAAATTCCCGGAGGAATGTGCGAAGCGGGAACTCGTCGGCAAGTTTTACCATCGTCCGCCGGACGGTGAAAGTTGGGCTGATGTCGCACTTCGGGTACGAAGTTTCTGGCGCGATTTGCGCGAAACCTACGCCGGTGAGCGAGTTTTGATCGTGACGCACGAAGTCGTCATTCGTATTTTCAGATACATCTTGGAAAATTTGACGGAAGCCGAGATTTTGGCGATTGACCGCGCCTGTGATGTCGAAAATTGTGCCGTTACGTCATATCATTTTGATGGGGACAGGCATAAAATGATTTTGAATTTAGATAATCACTTGTCGTGAAAGTTATGAAAAACACTTTTGAACCAAGTTTTATTCCACTCGAGCTTCAAAAAATTGTCAGCGAAGCCGAACGATTGAGAATGGTCGAAGAATTTTACGAAAATTTGAATCGCCGTCGCACGGTGCGGGATTTTTCCGAGCAAGAGGTTTCGTTTGAGATTATCGAAAAAGCTATTTTAACGGCGGGAACCGCGCCTTCGGGAGCAAATATGCAGCCGTGGCGATTTGTCGTCGTGCGCGACAAAGAAGTGAAAAGCCAAATTCGTGAAGCCGCCGAACTCGAAGAATACGAAAGCTATCACGGGCGAATGTCGGAAAAATGGTTAAAACGGCTGGCAGTTTTGGGAACGGACGAACACAAACCTTTTTTGGAAATCGCGCCATATTTGATCGTCGTCTTTCGCATCAATTCGGTGACGGAAGACGGTGAAACAGAGCCGACTTATTATTCGCAGGAATCGGTCGGTATCGCCGTCGGAATGTTGCTCGCGGCACTGCACAATGCCGGTCTTGCGACGCTGACACACACGCCGTCGCCGATGAAATTTTTGCAGGAAATATTGAACCGCCCAAAAAATGAAATTCCGTTTGTTTTAATTCCGGTCGGTTATCCCGCCGCTGACGCGAAAGTTCCCGCTATCAAACGCAAACCGCTTGAAGAAATTATGCAGATCGTCTGACTCGCCAAACGTGCAAAGGTCGAAGCGCAAAGCGCAGAATTAGATATGTCGTTTGGAATACATAAGGAGCAACTTTCAGCTGATCGAAATCATCCAAAATCTGCTTCAAAAGTTTTTATTCATAGCTTATGAAGCAATCGCTTGAATATTAGCCCTGACCGCACTTCCTCCGCGAGTCAGGGCTTTTTTTATTATGCTTTTGACATCAGATTTTCGAGTTGCCGCAAATGCCGCGCTCCGTGTCCGCCGATCAGCGTCAGCCATTCGTGAGCAGTCAATTCGCCCAAAAAGGGATGCGAAAACGTGAATTCGGAACATTCGACCGATTCAAAAAGCGGACGCAGTTCCTCGAGCCGTCCGCGTGTTTCTTCCATTTTCGCCAGCGATTCCTCGATTGTCCGGCTGCCGGTCGGGACAAGTTGTTCGGGAGCTTCGAGTTTGACATCCCGCGCGGCGGCGGCTTTCGTCGTGAAATTTTCCGTCAATTTCGCCGTGCCGTCGCCCTGTACCCCGGCAGCCTGCGCTTTGGTCAGGAGTTTGGCGGAAATTTTCGCCATCCCTTCTTCAACCATCGCAATATGCTCGGCTAAATGGGTGATTGACCACTTTTCCCCGTCAGGAACCAAATTTACCTTTTCGTCCGGCAGATTTTCAATCGTCTGCTTAAATTGTTCACGAATTTTATCATTCGCTGCGTAAATATCGGCTATCGTTTGATTACTCATAGTTTTTTAAATTCCAGATTCCAGATTCCAAATTTCAAATCTTATCATTCTCGTATCATCGTATTATTACTAAAACTTCGTAACCAAAACAATTTGGAATTTGGAATTTGGAATCTGGAATTATTGCATTGCGACGGCTTGCGGGCTGAAAATCAGCCGGTGCCAGCGCAGATAGCTTCTCGCGCTGTCGGCTTCGTTTTTCATCTGTTTGATGTATCCGGTCTGCAAATAAAGCATACTGTCCTGCGTCCACTCCAAATTGATGAGCGGGTTAAACGAAACCAGCGTGCTTTCGTCCGGCAATGTGCCGATTGGCTGATTCGGAGCAGCATTCGCCGATTCATTTACATTTGAAAGCGGCGTAACCGATGTCTCCGTGTTGGTGTTAGTGTTGCCTTCCTGTTCCTGCTTTCGCAGTTTTTCGTCAAACGCTTTTGAGGAAATGAGCAACTGGTTGCGAAGCGGAATCGCGGCTTGTGTCGGCGCGTTGCCGATTGCGTCGTAGATTCTGATCTGGGTGTCAAAAGCGTCGGCGACCTTTGCCGAATCGGGCGACCAAACCGGATGAACTTTGGTCAGATTATCGTCAAGTCGTCGTTCACGCCCGGTTTTTTCGAGCAGTCGCGGTCTGCCCATCGGAACGAATGATTCGCCTTTGCTGTCGGCTTGATACTGCAAAAAATTCCACTCCTGATAAGTCGTCGCCAGCGATGCGAGCATCGAACTGTCCGGCGACCAGACAAAATAAAAATATATCAAACCTTCATTCTGCGTCAGCGGTTTGACTTCGGTTCCGCTTGCGTCGGAAATATATATTTGCTCGGTGCGAAACGTCAGAACAGGCGGCGCGGAGGCGGAATCCGTCGCCGGAGTTGTCGCCGCACTGGCATTGGCATTTTCATTTTCATTGGCGGCGGCGGTTTCACTGTTGGTATTTGCTTCAGTATTTTGCGAAGTATTTGCTTCGCTTTTCGGCTGGTTCGGCGTATTTTCGGGCGACGGAACTTCGGATTGCCCGACCCGTGTTTTCGCCATAAAAGCGACGGTTCCCGAATCCGGCGACCAAACGATGGTGTCCGGGTAGTGAACTGCCATTCCGTTGTGCGTGATTTTCTTCAACAATCTTCCGTCCGCCGAATAGATGTCGAGCCGAAAATCTCCCTGTAGATCCTCGACTTTATGATAGATCGCCAAAACCCGCTGCTGATTCGGTGCAGTGATTGATTTGTCGAGCAGTTCCTGCGGACGGTTTTGGTCGAAATCGTTTTGCACCGCCGCATTTCTTTCCTGCGACTGAGCCGTTTCGCTCGTCTCGGTCGGCGCGGGAACGTCCGATTCGAACCGGAAATTCAAACGCTGGGCAGGAACATCGCGCAGCGTTTGCGGCGCAATCGTCTGTTTATTGGTGTCAACCGCCGTTCGCTGACAGCTGAACACTGACATTGCAAAGACGAATAAAAAAAATTTTCCAAATGTTCGATAAGACATAATTCTCAAAGGGGGAGCGCGGAAGTCTCGTCCGCCAACGAGCGACAGCAAAGTTGAAGCATAACTGGTGATTACAACGAACTGCAATGCAAAAAACTATCTTTCCCGCGCCCGGAAAACTAGGTTAAGTAGTCGAAGCGGAAGCGAAATACACTTTTCGCACTGCATTTCTTCGTAATCATCAACGACGATTCAACGCCTCGCTTCGCTGGCGTTGGCGGACGAGACTTCCGCGCTCCGACTTATTCCAACTCTGCCAACAGGTATTGTTTGTAGAGTCGTTTCTGATCGTCAGAAGGATTTTCCACCGGCACGATTGAATAATTTTGATCTGATTGTTCGCCGAGCGTAATTTCCAATTCGCGCAGCTCGTCAAAACGAAAAATCGTCAATTTTACTTTGTCGCCAGGTTTTAACTGGCTCAAATAACTCTGCAAAAATGCTTGGCTGGCGCGATTTCCGTCAATCGCCACAATTTCATCGGACGTATTTAAACCCTGCTGATAAGCCGGCGTGTTCGATGGCAGCGAACTAACCGTCAGTTTTCCGTCAGTTTCCCGTAGTGTCGCACCGAGATACGCCTGTTTTTTGCCGGTTCCCTCAACTGTAAGTTTCAATCCGATGCCGCTTAAAATCGAATTATAATCAATTTCCGTCGTGCCGCGAGCATATTTGCTGAAAAAATCTTCGAGCGATTTGCCCGCCATCATTTCCGCTGTTTTTTGGTAATCGGCGGGCGCGTAGTTTTTGTTCTTTTTGTAAAATTCGTTGTAGAGGTAACGCATCACGTCGTCCAATGATTTCGCGCCGTTTGAATCTTTGCGAATTTCAATGTCGAGCAAAAAGTTGACGAGTTCTCCTTTGTCATAATACGAAATTTGATTGTTAATCGAATTTTCATCCTGACGATAATATTTTATCCACGCGTCAAAACTCGAGTCTTCGAGCGATGTTTCAAATCTGCCCGGACGATTTTGCAAAGCTTTGATCACCGAAACTTTCGTGTCGAGCAGTTCTTTGTCGGTAATTAACCCGGCGCGGCGTAGTAAAACCGCTTCATAATAAGCCGTGCCGCCTTCGGCAACCCACAAATTGCGCGTGTAATTTTCGGTTTCATAATCGAAGGGACCGAGTGCGTCGGGGCGAATTCGTTTGACGTTCCACAAATGGAAATATTCGTGCGCGACCAGATTCAAAAACGCTTTGTAGCGCGATTCGGGCTTGAAACCCAATCTCTGCCATTGCAGCGCGGTCGAATTAAGATGTTCGAGACCGCCGCCGCCGCGCAGATTCAAGATAAATGTATAGTTGTCATAAGGCAGTTCGCCAAAAATCGCTTTTCCCTGTTCGACGATTTTTGCGGTGTCGGCGGCAATTTTTTTCGTGTCGTAGTTTCCGTTGCCTTCGATAATAAAACGATGCGGAATGCCGTCAACCGTGAACGGAACTTCAACATAATTGCCCACTTCAAACGGCGAATCGTATAAAATATCGTAGTTTACGGCGCGGAACGTATTCGCCTGACCGTCAACTTTTGGCAGTCCGGTCGCCACTTTCCAATCGCCGAACGGCACGACTTTGACGGTCGAAGCCGCTTGCAAATTGTTCTTCGGAAACATCAGCAGCGCGGCATTTGTAAAAAATGCGTGGTCGGAATTGAGTTCATTCGTGCGAACCGTCAGCTCATTGGCGTAAACATTATATTTGACAACGATTTCGCCTGCGCCGCCAGTGTCAATCTGCCAGGTATTTTTATTTGTCTTGCGCCACGCCAAATCGCTGCTGCCCGCATTTTTGACGGCAAAATCCTGAACGTGCCGAGCATATTCACGAATCAAATATGACCCCGGTGTCCAGACCGGCATTTTTATTTCAGTTTGCGCGGGCAAATTAGATGATTTCATACGCATTTCGACTTCCAAAAGATGCGTATAAGGTTTCGACATCGAAACTGTGTAGCTTATTTCCGGCGCGGCAGGTTTCGTTTCGACCGCTGCCGTCGTTGTTTTTTGGTTTTTGTTTTTTCTGCCCTGGGCAGACGTTTCTTGATACATAGAAAAAATCAGCGCAAAAAATAAAAGTGTTGTAATTTTTGAATGTATTATTTTTCGTAAATTTCCGGCGGACTCTGTTTGAATTGACATAAATTGAATTTTACACGAAAAAGGTAAAATTGCGATAGTGCCGATTTGGATAGTTGTTTTGCGCGATGAATTCAAATAATTTTGAGGCGGAAGTTTTACATATCGAACGAAAACAATTTCAATTCTTCCGCATCGTGCGGTAGTTTGATCAACCGTTCAAATTTGAAGCCGAGTTTCTTCAATAATTTGCCGGAAGTTTCATTGTTCTGCGTGGTGATGGCGAGAACGCGCCTGAGATTCAGTTCTGTTTTGCCATACTGCATCACCGCTTCGGCGGCTTCGAACGCGAAACCTTTTCCGCAAAACTGCGGCAGAAACGCAAATCCGATGTCCGCATCAGGCAGCGTGTCGCGTTTGACGAAACCGCAAATACCGATCAGCGGATTTTGAATTTTAGGTTGTGGATTTTGGATTTCATTTGCAGCAATTTGCGTGTCGGCATTCGTGCCAAGCTCTGTTTTTAATTCAACCGCATACAGCCCGAAACCGTTTTCCGCGTAACTGTTTGCCAAACGATTTGCAATAAATACCTCAGCTTCTTCAATCGTCCGCACATTTCTATCGCCGATATATTTGACGAACGACGGCTGATTGAGCAAGTCGAGGATAAAAGCAGAATTGGTTTCGTTAATTTCGCGGAGAATTAGGCGGTTGGTTTCAAGAATTTTCACGAAATTGTAATTTTAGTTGAGAGCGCAACTTTTTCAGCTTTAATGTTTTTTCACCAAAATCCCACAAAATTTTGTCGCTATTGCCCGCGCCGACGATATTTTCAAATCGAAGGCGTTGCTGGAAACACGCTTGTTTGATTTGAATTGTCCATTTATTTGAATCTATTAACAACGTTCATATCAGCTTCTTCAAACATTTGTTTAACCGCGATGATTTGCGAATTATCAGGATATTTCTCAGTAATTATCTTTAGTCGGGCAGTGACTCCGCCGAGATGTCATATTTCGGCTCACGCTTTTATTGTAATTTAAGTTCCACTCAATCCAAATTTAAACCGAAATGCTTTCTTCGCTCTGCTGTCGCGCGTGATAAGACGAACGCGTCAAGGGTGATGATTCGACGTGTTTGAAGCCTAAACTCAGTCCGACTTTTTTCCATTCGGCAAATTCTTCCGGCGTGACGTAGCGTTCGACCGGCAGTCGGCGTTCATACGGCTGCAAATACTGCCCGATGGTCATAATGTCGCAGCTTACAGAGCGCAAATCTTTCATCAGTTCGACGACTTCTTCAAAAGTTTCGCCCAAACCCGCCATAATTCCGCTTTTCGTTTTCATACGCGGAAATTGCGTGTCGCGGTAAAAGGCGGCACGTTCGAGCAGCGTCAATGTTTGCTGATAAATTGCGTCGGGACGGACGCGGCGATAAAGTCGGGCGATGGTTTCCGTGTTGTGATTTAATACTTCGGGACGCGCCGCCAAAACCGTATTCAGAGCGTCTTCGTTGCCCTGAAAATCAGGAATCAAAACTTCGACGCGGCATTTTTCGTTCATTTCGTGAACTTTGCGAATCGTTTCCGCCCAGTGTGCCGCGCCGCCGTCGGACAAATCATCACGATTGACCGAGGTGATAACGGCGTGTTCCAAGCCCAAATGTTTGACCGCTTCGGCAACGTGCATTGGTTCGAGCGGGTCTAAATCCATCGGTTTTCCCTTGTTGACAGCACAGAAACCGCAATGCCGCGTGCAGGTGTCGCCGCCGAGCATAAACGTCGCGGTCTTGTCCTGCCAACATTCAAAAATATTCGGACACCGCGCTTCCTGACAAACCGTGTGCAGATTTAACCCGTCAATTAACGCCAAAACTTTATTCTGATTGGTCGGGTCGCCGATTTTAATTTTCAGCCAGTCCGGTTTTTTCAGGCGTTCTTTCTTTTTCCGGGAAACAAACTTTTCGATTAATACTTTTTCTTCAATCATAAAAATAACTCTATAAAATTATTTTAACATTTTGCCGAAAGTTGAGCGAATTAAATTCGAAAACTGAGAATTTTGTACATTTGACTGTCTTTAACACAATCGGGCGACGACTTTGCCTCTGATATAATCTCTCGTCACCGCCCCGAAATGACGGCTGTCGTTGCTGTCTTCCAAATTATCGCCAACTAAAAAATAATGCCCGCGTTCGTTAATTGAAGCGACCCTTTTGGCGACTTCGCTCGTTTGTTCGACCGGATGTTTGGCAATTACGATGTCGCCGACTTGGATCTCGGCATTGCGGTCAACCAACACCGTTTCACCGTCTTTCAAGGTCGGATTCATTGATTTTCCCTCGCAGATGTATTTGTGCCGATAACCCAGTAAAATTAAGGCGTGTTCATAAAAATCGGCTTTTGGTAAATCCTTCATTTAATTTACTCGTCAAAAAATTCTCTTCAATCATAAAATTTTACGTTATAAAAATTTTATCATTCACCTCGCAGATTGTCGCTGTTGAAGATATTTGCATACATCTTTTAAAAACAGGTTTGTAACGCAAACTTGTTCTTGACAGCCTATTATTTCTTCTGTATATTGAAATTCATAAACAGGTTTGCAATGCAAACCACATTTCGAAAAGTATATTTCAAGGAGCAAAAATTATGACGACCGAGCGAAAAAAAATAGATTATTTAACAAGAATCGTTGGCGAAATGGGCGGAATTGGCGCAGTAATTGTCGGAGTTCTTCTCTTAATTTGGCAGATTTTGGATATTTTCGTATATCTTGATCTTCTCGAACAAGGCGTTTGGTTAAAGTTGTGGTTAGGCTCGATTTTAGTAACGGCTGTTATTTTACTGTTGTTTGCAAAAAAACTTGGCACGTATTTTCAGGAAAAATACGGATTGATCCAAAAACTACCTCTCGGGGGGGGTGAAAAATTTGGTTACTTTTTTATTTTTCTCATATATATTGTCGGAATTGCTGTTGGCAGTCGTTTCGACGCGCACTTTAATTTACCTTTCAGCATCACTTTTTTGCTGATGAGCGGTTTTATTATAGGAGTTTGGCTAATACGTTATCGTGGCATCTCGAATGTTTTCCTGTATATGGCGATTGGATGCATGCTTCTAAGTTTTGCGCCGTGGAAGATGTTTTATGAAATGCTTAATCTCGTCGAAGGCAGAAATACAGCGAGTGATTTTTACAGTTTAATCGCCAGACCAATTTACGCCTTGACGTTTATTGTCGCTGGTTCGCTCGATTATTATCTGCTGACGACGAATCTCAAACCGGTGGAGCGCAGTGAAACGGAGGAAATGTATGAGTCTGTTTAAGGAAATGACCGAACTCGATAAATTGCTTCACGAACCGGCGCGACTGGCGATTATGACGGCTCTGGCAAATTGTGAATCGGCGGATTTTACGTTTCTGCAAAGTTTGACCGGACTGAGCAAAGGCAATCTTTCGAGCCATTTGACCAAACTCGATGAAGCCGGAATGGTTTTTATTATTAAATCTTTCGTCGGGAAAATTCCGAACACCAACATTAGTTTGTCCGGTTCGGGCGAAGACGCGATTAACGCGCATTGGAAAAGACTTGACGAGATGCGAAAAGAAGCGAAAATTTGGAAACCGGAAACTGAAAGTACGGTCTAATCAGTCGGAAAAAAGTTGTATTTATTTTAGCCGACAGGTAATTTTGCCGAGAATTTCGTTTTTCGGGATTGCTCCGAATGTTCGGCTGTCCGAACTTTCATCCAGGTTGTCGCCAGTCAAAGAAAATTTACCGTCCGCCGATATTTCGCCGATTCTTTTTATCATTTTCACGCTCTGCTTGAACGGATGATTTGCTAAAACGATGTCGCCGTCTTCGACTTCGCCGTTCGGGTCAACCAAAACCGCATCGCCGTTTTTGAGCGTCGGCAGCATCGAGTTTCCTTCAACTAAAAGCCCCGTGCGTCTGCCGAGAAAAAACAAGATTCTTTCCTTCCAACCGGCTTCGGGTAATTCTTTTTTCATCAAAATAAAATTCGGATTGCAAATTAAAATCTGCAATCCGAAATCTAAAGTCTAAAATTACTTTACTGGCTTGCCACATACCACGCGACATCTTTATTTTTCGTCGCCCAAAAAATTTCGTGAATTTGCTTGATGTTATCCATCAATTCCTGCGCGTGTTCGCTGCTGACTTCCTGTTTGCACGACGAGCAAAGTTTCGCCGTTTTCCAGAAAAGCGTATGCAAATCAGGGTATTTTTCGAGATGTTCGGGTTTGAAATAGTCCGTCCACAAAACGAGAACGTGATGTTTTGCCATTTCCGCGCGCTCTTCTTTGATGGCGATAAAGCGCGTCAGCGTGTTTTGATAAGCAACGTGCGCTTTGGCATCGTCGCCTTCAGGACGCTTCAAATCGAGAATCTTTTTGGTCAGCATCAACACCGATTCGGCTTCGATTCGTGCCTGTGCCGGATCATAGACCCCGCACGGACCGTCGCAATGCGCTTCGGCTGTTTCAAAATTTATTTTATCTAATCTATCAAACATTTTATTTTCTCCTTTTATAAATCATTCTGTCGGTCTTCCGCCCGCTTCCATTCCTTCGACGCTTGCCTGACGAATAACCTTGACGTGCAAATCGTCCATCAAACGAACCTGACACGAAAGCCGTGTGTGGTCGCCCAAATCTGTTTTTGAAGCAAGAATTGCTTTCTCGGCATCGCCGATTTCGCCCGGATCGCCCGCCACAATTTCCACGCGGCACGTCGTGCATTTCGCATTTCCGCCGCATCTGTGCAGTATATCAATTTCGTTATCTTCCAAACACAAAACGAGTTTTCGTCCTTCTTCAGCTTCAAAAACGACTGTTCCTTGTGCCGCATCCGCAGTAACTTTAAACATTTTTATTAAACTCCCGCCAACAAATTTTTGATAAAACTTCTATTCTTTGAATTTGTCATAAGTCGGAGGTGAAAAGCAAGTTGCGAAATTTTCGATTTAAGATTGATTTGTCTTTTTGTGAGTGATTATAATTTTTCAAACGGGAAATAACGATCTTTTTTCACGCGGCGGCGCGTCGCCCGGATACACGATCTTTTCTAGAAACAACCCCGACGGCGGTGCGGTGAATCTCGCTCCGGCGTTTGATTTAAATTTTAAAAGCCGCTGAAAATCTTTGACCGAAGCGTTGCCGCGCCCGACTTCGGCGATCATTCCAATGAGGCGACGCACCATTTTCCACAAAAAATGTTCGGCACCGATGCGGAAACAAACCGTATCGCCGTCGGTGAAAATTTCGGCGTGTTCGACGCGAATAACAGTTGATTGGCGGCTGTCCTCCTCAGTTTGGCAAAACGAAGCGAAATCGTGTTTACCGATGAGCATTTCGGCGCATTCGCTCATTTCCGCGATATTTAAATTGTCCTTGTTCCACCAAATGAGATTCTTGGCAAATGCCGTGCGGCGCGTTGCAATTTGGTACAAGTAATAGCTCGCGGCGGCATCGCGTTGGGCGTGAAAATTTTCCGCCGCGTTCGACACTTTCAAAACATTGATGTCGTGCGGCATCAAGTCGTTAAATCCCTGCTGGATTTGGCGCGGCGTAACATTTTTTGTCAAATCGGAAACCTTCAAATGGGCGATTTGCCCGACGGCGTGAACGCCGACATCGGTGCGGCACGCGCCGCCGACTTCGACCTTTCCCGAAAAAAGCTGATACGCCGCGACCTGCAATTCGCTCTGAATAGTTTTCTCGTTGTGCTGAATCTGCCAGCCGCGCCAGCGTGTTCCTTCGTATTCGATTTCAAGTTTCCAGGTGTGCATTGTGTGTTTTAGACGATTCCGCCGAATGACTCGATATAAAAAAATCGTTCTGCTTTCGACGGAAACGAAGGTGTAATTCTAACCTAACTCTAGACTTTTTGTCTTTCAGGCGGCTATAATTATTGTTACACGGATTTGATAAACATCCGGGCAACAATTCCATAAGTCATAAAAAAATGGAATTTGGAATATGGAATCCGAAATTTTTTTCGTCTTGCCGCCTGTTCCCGTCCGCAAATAAACAATGAAATTCAACGCCGCAGAAAAAACAAAGTTGTCGGAAAAACTATCTTCGATGGTCGGTTCGGAAACTCCGCTGCGCGATTTGGCGGGAAATTTATCGCAAACGGCGCGATACGCTTTGAACGAAGCAAACACTTTGAGCGTTGAAAAAATAGATATTCGGCTCGCGCGACTGCCGAAAAATCTTGACGGTTTTCGGCTCGTGCATCTGTCCGACATTCATCACAGTCCGTTCACGCATCTTGAACATATTTCCCGCGCAGTCAAAATCGCTAATGATTTACAGCCGGATATGTTTATTTTGACCGGCGATTACGTTTCGCACGAAAGTGAATATATTGCTCCGGTGGCGGAAGTTCTGGGAACTTTGCAGTCGGAATTCGGCACGTTCGCCTGTCTCGGCAATCACGACCACTGGACGAACGGGGAAATGGTCACGAAACTGCTTCGGAAAGCCGATATCAGTGTTTTAATCAACGAAGGCTTTCGGTTCCAAGCGAAACACTCGTCGTTCTGGCTCGCCGGGGTTGACGACTATATGGTCGGCAAAACTGATTTGCGTTCCGCCCTGCGCGGTTCGTTTCCCGACGAAATGAAAATATTGCTGGCGCACAATCCGAAAACTTTGAACCGCGCCGCCCGCGCCGGTGTTGACCTGATGTTGAGCGGACATACACACGGCGGACAGATAAAAATCCGCGAAGACGATAAAAGAATTTTGCCGCGCCGCAAATTGAAAAACGGGTTGTATCGGCGCAAAGAAACGCAAATTTATATCACCCGCGGCATTGGTACCGTCGTTCTGCCCGTGCGCTACCAATGTCCGCCGGAGATTTCGCTGATCGAACTACATCTTTAGGTAGTTACGAATTTCAAATTACGCATTACGAATTGGTGATATTGAAAAACTTGCCGCAAAATTGATGAGAAATTCCTGAAATTCGTAATTCGTGATTGACAAAATATGCCGTCAAATGTCCTGACAGTTCCGAATTTGCTTACCTTTCTGCGTATGGTTTTGATTCCCGTCTTTGCCACGCTGCTGGTTTACGGACTGATCGGCTGGGCATTGATCGTGTTTTTTATCGCCGGACTATCCGACGGCGTTGACGGATTTGTCGCACGACGATTCGATCAGGAATCGGAACTCGGCACGATTCTCGACCCGATTGCCGATAAACTTTTGATGACGACGGCGTTTATAATTCTGGCACTGCCGAATATTTTTCCTGCCGAGCCGCATCTGCGGCATCTGCCCGTGCCATTTTGGGTGACAGCCGCCGTCATCGGACGCGACGTTTTAATCATTGCGGCGGCGGGCGCGATCAACGTAATGACCGGCTTTCGCGGCTTCAAACCGTCGTGGCTCGGCAAACTAAGCACTTTTGTTCAGGTTTTAGCCATCGGCTTAATTTTAATCGCCGCCGTTTTCCCCGTGCTGCGAAGTTTTTATCTGCCGACGGTCTATACGACGGTTTTCGCGCTGGCTTTATTCTCCGGCGTTCATTATATTTTTCACGTCGCACGGCTGATGAACAATCAGGAAAAACCGGCGGTTGATTAAAATGAGTTTATTTTCAATGCAGACGCGCTATATTCTGGGCGGCATCGCTGTTTTGCCGTTATTGCCTTTTTTGTATTTGCAAGGCAAATATGTGCGCCGCAAAGTTGGTCGGCTACCCGATGCGGCGGGTGAAATAATCGGCAAATCCGGCGACGGGAAAGAATTTATCAATCTTTTGGCAATCGGCGAATCAACGGTCGCCGGAGTCGGGGCGAAAAATCACAACGAAGCATTAACCGGACAATTTGCCGCGCACTTGAGCCGCAAAACGGGCAAATCGGTCAACTGGCACGCGCTCGGCGTGAGCGGCATCACGATCAAAAGAACACTGCGCGAACTCGTTCCGCATCTGCCGGAAAAGAAAATGGATATGATTTTGGTCGCGCTCGGCGCAAACGACGTTTTCGGTCTCTCAAGTCCGCGCAAATTTCGGCGGTATCTGACAATTTTACTTGATACTTTGCGCGAAAAAAATCCCGACGCGCAGATTTTCGTGGCGAACGTGCCGATGGTCAGAGATTTTATCGCCCTGCCAAATCCCCTCCGCTACGTTTTGTCTCGGCTCGCCAAGCTCCATCATTTCAACGCGATAGACTTGACTTCAAAAATAGAAAATGTCGTTTATTTCGACGATATCAAAAAGGTTGACGACGATTTTTTCAGCGACGGCATCCACCCGTCGGTCAAAGGTTACGATTTATGGTCGGAGGCGATGGTCGAATTTTTTCTGCCGACCGGTTTGCAGGCGGATTAGTAATTAAAAACGAATCTGATGAAGTAAAACGTAAAATAGTGGATGATTGTCAATTTGGGATCAGATCCATTTGCAGTAATTTCGCGGCGTAACAGGTTGAGTGCAGTAATGAAAACATCTCGAAGTTTTAATTTAAGCGTCACGTTTTTATTATTAATACTCGTCTGGATTTTGTTCGCCTGGTTTGCGGCGGAACGCCTGATCGTCGCGCAGCCGCTCGACCGCGCCGAAGCGATTTTGGTGCTGGGCGGTTCGGCGGCATTCGTCGAAAGAACGCAAAAAGCCGCACAGCTTTTCAAGGACGGAACCGCGCGGAAAATCTTTTTGACGAACGACGGCACGAAAGCCGGCTGGTCGAAAAGAGAGCAGCGAAATCCGCCGTATGTCGAACTCGCCGAACAGTCGCTGATCGGGCAGGGAGTTCCGGCGGAGAACATCGAAATTCTGCCGACGATCACTGAAGGAACACACGACGAAGCCGAACTGTTGACGAAAACGGCGAAAGAGCGCGGCATAAAATCAATTTTGCTCGTGACATCGGCGTATCATACGCGCCGTGCGCTGTGGACTTTTGAGAAAACGATGCAATATAATGATGTTCCCGTCGAACTCGGCATCGTATCGCCGCCAACCGGACAGCAGACACCGCCGCCCTTTTATTGGTGGCTGACGGCGAACGGCTGGAATTTTGTCGCCGGTGAATATCTGAAAACAGCCTATTATTGGCTGTATTATTAGTTTAGGTTTCAAATTCCAGACTCTAAATTCCAGATTGGAAGAGAGAATTTCAAATACGAGGTGTCTGAATTTGATTTGGAATTTGGAATTTGGAATTAAAAATATGAAGCAATTAGAGATCCCCAATTGGCAGAAAAAAAAACAGAATAGAAAAAGTTTGTGGCTCGTTTTGCTGTGTCTATTCCTGATCGTTCCGCTCGGAGTCGGGTTGACGTTTATTTTAAAAAACTCGGTTTCACAGGCAAGCATCGTCGTCAAAGGAAAAACTATTTCGGTTAATGACGGCGGCGATCTGCAATCCGCCATTAATCAAGCCAGGTCCGGTGATACGATTATTTTACAGGCGGGGGCGAAATTCGTCGGGACATTTACACTGCCGAATAAACCGGGCAGCGAATATATCACCATCCAGTCTTCCGAACTGGCTAGATTGCCTGGAGAAGGAATGCGGGTGAGTCCGAACGACGCGGCGTTGATGCCCAAAATTTTAAGTTCGGGAAGAGGTGCCTCCGCTGTCAGCACGGAAGCGAACGCACATCATTATCGTTTCATCGGCATTGAATTTGCGCCCGTCAACGACGATTATATTTACAATTTGATTGCTCTCGGCACGGACAGTCAGAAAGTTAATGAAGTACCGCACGACATCGAAATTGACCGCTGCTATCTTCATTCGAATCCGGCGGGCATCACGCGGCGCGGCGTGGCGCTCAACGATGCGGACACGACGATCAAAAACAGCCACATTTCAGGTTTCGCCGGAGAACAGCAGGAAACACAGGCGATTGCCGGTTGGAACGGTCCGGGCGGCTACAAAATTATCAATAATTATCTCGAAGCCGGCGCGGAAAACATCCTTTTCGGCGGCGGCGATCCGAGCATCAATGGACTCGTCCCGACCGACATTGAAATCCGCAACAATTTTTTGACCAAACCGCTCGAGTGGCGCGATAAGTACACGATTAAATGTTCGCTCGAACTTAAAAATGCGCGAAATGTAAAAATTATCGGTAATATTCTCGAAAACAGCTTTGACCAGATGGCACTTCGTTTAACGGTCAGAAATCAGGACGGCAACGCACCGTGGAGCGTGGTCGAAGATGTCGAAATGCAAAACAATTGGGTGCGTAACAGCGGCGGCGGCATCAATTTTTTGGGAAGTGACGACACCAATACCAGCGAGCGAATGAAGCGCGTAACTGTTGCGAATAATCTTTTTACCGGACTCGATTACGAAAAATGGGGCGGCACCGGCAGATTTATACTAATCGCCGACGGTGAAGACATCACCATCGCAAACAACACGGTTTTCAACACCGGCAACCCGATCACCGCGCATCGTGCGCCGAGTCTGCGATTCGTGTTTCGGGACAACATACTTTCCTACGGCAGTTACGGTTTTGTCGGCGACGATGCGGGCAGCCAGCAGGGAGTTTTTGCCAAATATTTTGCCGACGGCATATTCGATAGCAACGTCATCGTCAACGCCGCCAAAGCAGATTATATTTACATTCCGAAGCGAAATGTTTTGCTCAACGGTTTTAATGATGTCGGTTTTGCTAATTTGTCCGCCGGAGATTACCACGTCGGGTTGCACTCGCTGTATCGCTACGACGGTGCGGACATCAACGCTCTTGATGCGGAACTTAAAACGGCGCAGGCGAATACCCAGTCCAAAAAATCCCGATAACGCAAATTCAAAAAATTCGACGCAGCAAAATAATGAAACCTAGTTAGGACATTTAAAAAAGCCTGTTTTGCCCGGTTTTTATTTCCAGTAAAACTTTTTCGATGTCAGAAGGTGTTTTCGTTTCCATCCGGCGAACGACATTTTCTTTTTCTTCGCGTGAAAGATGAGTCCAAATTTCGGAGAGCTGGCGGTTTTGTTTGATGTGATAGATTATTTTGCTCGGTGTCATTAAAACTTTCAATTTCAATCGGGTGATTTTCGCACCAATCATTGTAAAATTTTTGTTCTGTCCCGGCAACCGATAATAGTGAGGTTCGGCAGATAAGCAAAAATTGTTCGCTACATCTGCGACATCCCGTAATCGCAGTATTCGATCAGCGGACATTGCTCGCACAAAGGTTCGCGCGGGCGGCAAATTTGCTTGCCGAGACGAATCAAATTGACGTGCAGCGAATAAAATTTTCCTGTGGGAACGAGTTCGTCAAGGATTTTATGTGCTTTTGCGTCGGTGATTTTTTCGGGCAGTACGCCCATTCGTTTGAAGATACGAAAAATATGCGTGTCGAGCGGAAAAACTTCTTTGTGCAGCGCGAACAGCAGCGTGCAGGCGACAGTTTTCGGTCCGATGCCGCGAAACTGCAACAGATAATCACGCGCCGCCTCATCCGGCATTTTGTCGAGAAATTTTAATGACAGCGAGCCGTGTGTCTGCTTTATTTGGGTCAATAATTCTTTGATAACTTTCGCTTTTTGATTCGCCAAACCGCCGAGCCTGATCGCGTCGGCGATTTCGTTTTCGTCCGCCGTTAAAAGTTTATTCCACGTTCTAAATTCACTTTTCAAGTTTTGAAATGTACGGTGACTGTTCACATCGCTTGTCGCCTGCGAGAGAATGATTTTAATCAGCATCGCAACCGGGTCGCTTTTCGCGTTCAACTTCGGTTCACCAAAAGTGTTTTCGAGATTCTGCACGACATACGGAAAAGGTTTTTCTGCTCTAATGCGCTCAGTTTGCAATTTTTCTGCGCCGGTTTCATCTCTCATAAAGCTCAATTTTACCGTAAAACAAAGAATAAAGCCGTGAGCGTTTCGATCCCACGGCTTTACATTCTGTTTTTTCAAAAGAAGTTAATTTCTGCGAACTTTGTAATATCGTCTTTTCTTTTTATTAAGTTTGTATGTGTAGAGTGCCGAACTGCCCGCACCTGCGCCCGCACCGATTAAAGCACCTTTTCTGCCGCCGATCAGTGCGCCGAGAATTGCACCGCCGCCGGTTCCGATGGCGATATTCGACGCGTTACGGTGGCGACGATAAAAACTCGGTTTTCTGACGGTCACATAACGGATACGCCCGCGTCTGTCTCGAACCCGTCTGACGTAAGTTTGCGCCTCAACATTGGTCGGGGCGGTTATTATCACTCCGCCGGCAAACACAAATAACATTAACAATGTAACTAAATATTTTTTCATTTTATTGCTCCTCAATTATCATTTTACAAAAATAAATACTTTTGCGGGGAGATGATTGCAAGTATTATCGGTTGCAACTACGATGCCAAACCTTTATTTGGCGTTGAATTTTGTAATCTTGCATCTATTTGATGCAATTGAGATTGCAGGTTGTCAAGAAATTAATACATTGCCGGGAGACAAAGAAAACAACAGATCCACCGGAAAATAAGTTGTTTTATCGAAATATCCAGCAGTCTGCACGACCTAAAAATCAGCGCGATAGATACTGTTCGAGAATCGGTTCGAGTTTGTCGAAATCAAGCGGTTTGTTGATTAAGTCGTCGCAGCCGGCTTCGATGGCGCGTTTGTAGTAAGAATTTCCGTAGGCTGTCACGGCGATAATCGGAATTTTGCCGAAACCTTCAAACTTTCTGATAGTTTCGGTGGCGGTGAGCCCGTCAATGACCGGGAGCGATAAATCCATCAATATCAAATCGGGAACACTTTCTTTAGCTCTGTCAACTGCTTCCTGACCGTCTGCCGCTTCGATGACCTCGTAGCCGAACCGCTGCAATAAGAACTTCATCATCGTGCGGGTATCGGCATAATCTTCAACAATCAAAACCGTTTTTGCCATAAAACACCTATTTAGCTTAAAGTAATGCTGAAATTAGAATACTAAAAGAGTTACGAAAATTCAATATGTTTAATTCTCAAACGTGATTTTGATAAATGAGAGTAAAATTTGCCGTTCGGATGCCGGTCATTTTGCAAAGTGACAACGTGCTTTTAACCAATCGGCGAACGTTGATAATTTATGCGAATTGATTTAATAATTCAAAACATCGGACAGCTCGTCACGGGCGCGTCAAACGGCAAACCAAAAAAAGGGGCGGTGATGCGCGATGTCGGTTTGATCGAAAACGGCGCAGTCGGCGTAAAAGAGGGAATTATCGTTGCAGTCGGCACATCCGACAAAATTTTGCGCGAATATACGTCTGAAATGGTTGTTGATGTACACCAAAAGGTGGTCTGTCCGGCATTCGTCGAATGTCACACGCACATCGTTTACGCGGGAGACCGCATCAACGAATTTGAACTTCGCATCAAGGGCGCAACTTATCTGGAAATTATGGAAGCAGGCGGCGGCATCGTTTCGACGATGAAGCACACGCGGGAAGCGGCACTATCCAAATTGGTCGAGCAGTCACGCCGCCGACTCGACCAACTTTTGAAGCTGGGGGTGACGACCTGCGAAGTAAAAACGGGTTACGGGTTGGACACTGAAACCGAACTGAAAATGCTCGAAGCGATTATTATTTTACAGGAAGAGCAGAGCGTTGATTTGATTCCGACCTTTTTAGCCGCCCACGCGATTCCGCCGGAATATAAAAATCGGGAAGATGAGTTTACCGATTTGATTTGTCGGGAAATGCTGCCGAACGCCGCTGGACGGCTCGCCAATTCTTACTGGTATTCAACAAATAAGGCGGACGAAAAATTTGAATCGTTTCCGTTTTTTGCCGATGTTTTTTGTGAGAAAAATGCTTTTACGCTCGAACAGTCGAAAAGAGTTTTGACGGCGGCGAAGAGCCTCGGCTTCAAATTAAAAGCGCACGTTGACGAATTTACAAACTTGGGCGGCGCACAAATGGCGGTCGAACTCGGCGCGACTTCGATTGACCATTTGGATATGATTTCCGATGAGGAAATTAAAATGCTCGCCGCATCGGATACTATCGGAGTCGTCACGCCGACGGTCAATTTTAATTTTGGTTCGACCGAATTTGCCGATGCGCGAAAGATGATTGACAATAATTGCGCGATTGCGCTTTCGACCGATTTTAATCCGGGCAGTGCGCCGTGTCCGTCACTTCCGAACGCAATGGCGATTGCCTGCCGCTATCAAAAAATGCTGCCGTCCGAAGCCCTCAACGCCGTGACGATAAATGCTGCTTTCGCGGTCGGAATGGGCGATAAGATCGGCTCAATCGAAGTCGGTAAACGGGCGGATATTTTAATTTTGGATGCAAAAGATTATCGCGCACCGGCTTACGAATTCGGCGGAAACTGTGTCAAAACCGTTATCAAAAACGGAAAGCGGGTAAACTGAATTTATACGTTGATTAGTGCAGTCGAACCGAAGAAATTGTTTCTCAAAACTGCGTATTTTAACTGATTTTTTATGAACGAAGTTATTTTAGACGGTGAAAATTTAACTGCCGAGCAAGTAATGGCGGTTGCGTTCGGTGCGCCGAACGCGCCGCGTGTGATGTTGTCCGACAAAGCCGTGGTGCAGGTCAACTGCTCGGCGGACGCAGTGCAGAAACTGCTTGCGCGGGGCGAAATCGCTTACGGGATTACGACGGGGTTCGGGGCGTTCAAAAACAAAATAATTTCACCGGAAGAGTCGGCGCAATTGCAGCATAACATTGTCGTCAGTCACGCCGTTGGGGTAGGCGACCCGTTCGATGTCCCGACGACGCGGGCAATTATGTTGATTCGTGCCAACACACTGTCACGCGGATTTTCGGGAATCAGGCTCGAAACGCTCGAACTGTTGCTCGAATTGCTTAATCGCGGCGTTCACCCCGTCGTTCCCGAAAAAGGAAGTTTGGGCGCGAGCGGCGATTTGGCTCCGCTCGCTCATATCGCCTGTGTTTTGATCGGCGAAGGCGAGGCGGAATGTGCCGGTGACATCGGCAGTGCGGCGGAAATTCTAAAAAAAGCCGCTCTCGTGCCGGTGAAATTAGCGGCAAAAGAAGGTCTCGCGCTAACGAACGGGACGACCGTAATGACGGCGGTCGGACTTCTCGAGGTCGAAAAAGCTAAGTATCTGGCGAATGTGGCGGACATTTCCGGCTGTCTTTCGCTCGAGGGATTGAACGGCACGACGCTCGCTTTTGACGCGCGAATCCACGCGCTCCGCCCGCATCCGCGCCAAATTCACTGCGCGGAAAACCTGCGAAATATTTTAGAGGGCAGTCAATTTGTCCGCGAATTCGACAAAACAAATGTGCAGGACGCTTACACGCTGCGCTGCATCCCGCAGGTTCACGGCGCGTGCCGCGATGCCATCGCTTACGCCGAATGGGTCATCAATATCGAACTCAACGCCGTCACTGATAATCCTTTGATTTTTGTTAGTCCAGACTCTCAGAACTCTCTGGACTCCGAGAAGATCGAAGTGATTTCGGGCGGGAATTTTCACGGCGAACCGCTCGCGCTGGCGTTCGATTATCTGGCGATTTCTTTGAGCGAACTCGGTAATATTTCAGAGCGGCGGATTATGCGGCTGACCGATGAATCTTCCAACGCGCACGTTTTGCCGCCGTTTCTAACCCAATATGGCGGGTTAAACTCCGGTTTTATGATCGTTCAATACACGGCGGCGGCACTGGCGACCGAGAATAAAATTTTATCGCACCCGGCGAGTGTTGATACGATTCCGAGTTCGGCGAACGTCGAAGATCACGTTTCGATGGGGGTTACTTCTGCACTGAAACTTCGTCAAATCGCGGAAAATCTCGAGACGATTCTCGCGCTCGAACTTTTCTGTGCGGCGCAGGCGATTGATTTTCGCCGAAATATTATCGGCGCGGAAAAAACTCTCGGTAAAGGAACACGGGAAGTCTATAATTTGATTCGTCAAAATGTCCCGTTTATCGAAAAAGATGTTTATATGAAAACCCACATCGAAGCTGTGCGGCGGTTAGTGGCGGAGAAAAAGATTTAACGGAAGATGAATTTTACAATTCAGAAAAATATCTCATTAGCTGAACTTGCGACTTTCAAAATCGGCGGTAGAGCGCGTTTTTTTGTGCGGGCGGCGAGTGAAACGGAAGTTATTGAAGGATTAAATTTCGCCGATCAAAATGACCTGAAAGTTTTTATCCTCGGCGGCGGAAGCAATGTTTTAATCGCCGATGAAGGTTTCGACGGACTCGTTTTGCAAATCGCCTTGAGAGGTATTGCTTCTTCAATGGAAAAGGGAGGAACCGTTTATGTAACGGCACAGGCGGGCGAAGATTGGGACGATTTCGTCGCATTTTGCGTGAATGAAAATTTAGCCGGCATCGAATGTTTGAGCGGGATTCCCGGTTCCGTCGGCGGAACTCCGGTGCAGAACGTCGGGGCTTACGGGCAGGAAGTTTCCGAAACGATTGTTTCCGTCAGAGTTTATGACCGCCGGACGAAAAAGATCAAGGATTTGACCAACGCCGACTGCGGATTTTCTTACCGCACGAGCATTTTTAATACGACGCACAAAAATCGGTATGTCGTTCTTGCCGTCACTTACGCACTGCAATTTGGCGGCGCACCGAAGGTTGCCTACGCCGATCTGAAAAACTTTTTGACGGACGGTGAGCCGACTTTACCGGAAGTTCGCCGCGTCGTCTGCGATGTTCGTGCGGCGAAAGCGATGCTCGTCCGGCAGGGCGGCGCGGACGGGCAGAGCGCGGGTTCATTTTTCAAAAATCCGGTGGTCGGCGCGGAAAAGTTCGCCGCATTTGAAATCAAAGCGAAAAATCTCGGTTTTGCTAATGTTCCGAGTTATCAAGTCAACGACCAAAACGTCAAAATTCCCGCCGCGTGGCTGATTGAAAATGCCGGTTTTCAAAAAGGTTTCACCAAAGGCAGTGCCGGACTCTCGACCAAACACACCCTCGCTTTGACCAATCGCGGAAATGCCGCCGCCAAAGATATTTTAGAATTGATGTTTGATATTCAGTCGAAGGTTGAAGAAGTGTTCGGGATCAGTCTCAGACCGGAACCTGTTTTCGTCGGTTTTGAAAAATGATCTTATTAGATTTGAAAAAAACTCCGCTTCAGATGGCAAAATCAGGAAATTTGTTTGAAAAAAAAGATTATTTCTGATATAAAGTAGTGCCAACTCCAACAATGGCGAATTTTTTATCATCATCAAATTGTCCGCAAGCGAAGTTTTAATCGGCATTCGTAAAACAAAAAAATTCAATAAATCATTTTTTAATGATTTATTTTTATATGAAGTAAAAATACTTTTGTCAAAACCCTAATGAAGAACAAAAATTTAACAAAGACGGAAAATAATAACGTGAATTTCCCGACCGAGAGACGTAAGTTTCTCGGTCGTTTGGGTAAATTTGCTGTCGCCGGTGCCGCCGCCGGTGCGATTGGAATCAAACCTTTCGTCGGCGGTAAAACGTCGGAGGCAGCAGCGCAGAAGCTCGGAACCGATAAATTCAGAAGAGCGATAAGATGTTATAACCTGCGTGTTGACGCGGCACGACGGCATCTCGAATCTTCCAGCAATTTGCTGCACATCGGCAACGGTGACGAAGGCGCGTATCCAAATAAGATCGCCAATTTCACCAAAGGTCTGCCGCACGATTCGAACGGCGAAGTTAATCCGTCCGCGTATGCGAGTTTGATGTCAGCACTGCGCGGAACCTCGGCGGATTTTGAACAAATTCCGATGGGCGGTAATCGTCGTTTGACCAATCCGCAGTCCGGTTTGGCGTTCGATATGGAAGGTAAGGATTCGCAAGGTTTTCACATTCCGCCCGCGCCCGCGTTCGCCAGCCGCGAAATCGCCGCTGAGATCGCCGAAAATTACTGGATGGCTCTGCTCCGCGATGTTCCGTTTCAGGATTACGCCGACAGCCCGATTGCTCAGGCTGCCGCCGCCGATCTGAACATTTTCGGCAGTGATTTCAAGGGCGCGAAGAATTCCGGCGGACAGGTTGCTCCGAACAATTTGTTTTGCGGATTAACTCCGGGCGACAAAACGGGACCGCATATCTCGCAATTTTTTTATCAAAGTTTGTTTTTCGGCGCGAACGAAGTCAGTCAGCGCATCCGCACCGTTCGCGGAATCAGCGACGGCGGGCGCGATTATATGACTGATTTTAGTTCGTGGCTGGCGGTGCAGAACGGGGTTTCGCAGGGTTCCGATTTATACGACCCGATTCCGCGCTACGTCCGCAACGGGCGCGACATCGGCGAATGGGTTCACGTTGACGTTTTATTTCAAGCGTATTTTCAGGCGTTTCTGGTTCTTTCAAATCTTAACGCGCCGTTTGACGGCGGCAATCCTTATGCTAATTCAACGACGCAGGCAGGATTTGCTACTTTCGGTGCGCCGCACGTCGCGTCGCTGCTATGTGAAGTGGCAACCCGCGCACTGAAAACGGTTTGGTTCCAAAAATGGTATGTTCACCGCCGGTTGCGCCCGGAAGTTTTCGCTGAACGAGTTCATCAAAGATTTTATAACAATACAAACTATCCGGTGCATTCCGAAATCTTGAATTCGGTCGGCAGTTCGTTGCGGCTCGGCGGATATTTACGTTCGGGCAGTGCATTTTTGCCGCAGGCGTTTCCCGAAGGTTCGCCGCTGCACCCATCCTATGGTGCGGGTCACGCTACCGTCGCGGGCGCGTGTACGACTATTTTGAAGGCATTTTTTAATGAATCAACGATCATTCAAAACCCGGTCGTGCCGGACGCAACCGGTACGACTTTGAGTCCATACGCCGGTTCAGAGACACTAACGGTCGGCGGGGAACTCAATAAAATCGCCTCCAACATCGCTTTGGGACGCAACATCGCCGGAGTTCACTGGCGTTCCGACGGAACGGAATCGCTCAAACTCGGTGAGGCACTTGCCATCAGCATTTTGCGCGATCAAGCCGGATGTTATGAGGAACAATTCAACGGTTTCACTTTAACGAAATTTGACGGCACGACTATCACCGTTTAAGCAGCTATAAAACAATTAGTTTGATAAATCAAAAGGCGGAAGACCCGTAGGGTTTTCCGCCTTTTTTGTGTTAAGTTGAAATTATGGACGAACCTGAATATCTCGATTTACAGAATCCTTTTCCCGAACCTTTTGAGATTGACATAACCGATTCGCTCGATTTGCACGCTTTCAATCCGAAAGACGTAAAATCAGTCACGGAAAGTTATTTGCGGGAAGCCTATCAAAAAGGTTTTCGGCTCGTGAAAATCATTCACGGCAAAGGAATCGGTGTGCAGCGGGAAATTGTCAGAAAGGTATCGGCGGAAACCGACTTTGTAAAATCATTTAACAACGCGCCCGAATTTTCGAGCGGACGAGGCGCAACAATTGTTTATTTCATTGACTAAAGAGACTTTGCCTGCGATTTTCAGAACCATCTGCAAATCTTCAGATTAGCGGTCTTCGATAACATCAGCCCAAACTTCGTCTTCAACCGGCGTTTCGTCAAATTCATCCAGAAAACTTTCCAAAACACCGTTCTGTTCGGTAATTTGCTGTTCCGCATCATTGAGCCGATGCGTGAGATATTTGGTATGGCGTTCGAGTTCGTGAATGCGTTTTTTGTGTTCGCGGTCCATCCGTTCCATATAAATCAGATAGAAAAATTGCAGACCGGCAACACCCGCCAAAGACAACGAAAGACCAATTAGAACATACCACATCATAATTTTCGGGGACGATTTGTCAAGAATTAAAAATGAATGAAAATTTTACTGTTGTTTTATTCACATCTCATACTTCACATTTCATACTTTATAATTTATCTTTCCAATATTATAACCTTGACCAATCCGAAAGGAAAAGTCAATATTCCAATATACAACAAATTGAAAATAAAAAATGCAAAAAGATACAACCGATCTTGATTTGTCAGCTTCTTTTTTAGACCGGCGCGAGTTTTTGGTAACTTCGATCATCGCCGGTTTTGCGCTGGCAGTGCAGCCGATTCAGGCGCAGACACAGGTTAAAACCGACGATAAAGAGCTGATTGTGGGCGAAGTAAAAATTCCGGTCGCCGACGGAATGATCCCCGCTTACCGGGCGATGCCGAATAGAAAGGGCAAAAATTTTCCGGTGGTCTTGGTAATTCACGAAATTTTCGGCGTTCACGAATATATTCAGGACGTTTGCCGCCGCTTTGCCAAACTTGGCTATTTGGCGATTGCGCCTGCGCTGTATGCGCGGCAGGGCGATGTTTTGACGATTGCCACACCGACCGAACTCAACCGCAACATTTTTTCAAAAATTCCCGACACGCAGGCGATGTCAGATTTAGATTCGACAGTCGAATATGCCAAAAAAAACAGCGGTAACACGAAAAAACTTTCGATTACGGGTTTTTGCTGGGGCGGCAGAATCGTCTGGCTCTATGCGGCGCACAATCCTAATGTTGACGCGGGGGCGGCGTGGTACGGCAGAATCGCCAACGCGCCGAACGCCCCGAAAAACGACGTGCAGCCGACGATGCCGATTGACATCGCCGCGAATTTGAAAGTTCCGGTGATCGGTTTTTACGGCGGTTTGGACACGGGCATTCCGCAGGACACGGTTCAGCGGATGCAGGACATTCTCAAAAAAGGAAAATCGAAATCCGAAATCATCATTTACCCGAACGCCGGTCATGGTTTTCACGCCGATTATCGTCCGGGTTACAATAAAGAAGCGGCGACCGATGCGTGGGCGAAACTGCTCGCCTGGTTTGATAAAAACGGGGCGGCTTAACATTTAGAAATTAAACATTAGCCACGAACAAACACGAAAATTCACGAAAAATCTGTCATAATACAATAAAATAACTCCCCGTTTCGTGTTCTTTCGTGTTTGTTCGTGGCTAAATCTTTTTGACCGTTCAAATACAAAATTAAAAGTTATGAAAGATAATTGTCATTGAGTCTTTTTAGCTTGAAATAAATTCACTTCAAAGCAGTTAAATTATGAATACACAAAACTTGCAGCTTATCTATACTCTTTTATGCGACGATGTGCGCCTCGAAATGGGCAACAAAATATCGCTGATGGGTGTTTTTCAAAACATAATGGTCGAAAAATTACCGGTTTCTCTGATTAAATTCGCCGTCGTCAACCACTGGCGCGGCGAAGGACAGCATCAAACCGAAGTCCGCGTTATGTCGCCCGACAAGGTAACGACGGTTGTTACTTCGCAGCCGACGAACATCGAACTCGTGCAGGGCGGCTTTTCCGATAACGTCAGTTTTTTCGTCAATGTCGTTTTCCCGATTGCCGGAACATACTGGGTGCAGACGTTGGCAAATATGGTGTTGCTCGAAGAATTTCCGCTGATCGTCACCGACACAGGAACTATCAACGGAATGCAGCCGGCTGAGGAAATCTCCGAAACGGTGAATTAAGAGAATGCAGATTCCAGATTCCAAATTCCAGAGAGTTTGACGTTATTATGAATGTCGTCACAAATTGAGAATGAAACCAAATTTGGAATCTGAAATCTGGAATTCGCTTTGTTTTATTTGATGAAAATTTCGTCCACAAAAACAAAAGCATCGGAACCCGCGCCGGGATGCCACGCCGGAATTTTACCGAGATTATAGGCGTGAACACGGACGAAACGCGCTTTGGTCGGAGCAACTTCAGTGTAATAATCTTTGATTTGGGGTTTCATCTCGTTAACTTCAACATCAGTTTTGAGGTCGGCGACTTTCGTAAAATTTTCGCCATCGGTCGAAACTCCAAATTCAATGTGCGTCGGCATCCAAATCCACGGTCGCGCGTCCTGCAAAAAACCGCCGCCTAATTTTTTAATTTCCGTCATTTTCTGTAAATCAATTACCGCGACGAAATCCTGATCCTGATAACCCTGCCATTCGCCGGACGCGAAATTGAGTGTGCCGCGAATGCCGTCAATCAAACCGAAATCGCCGCCGCCTGTGTATTGGCGATTGTATTTCGACTGGATTTTAACCGTCCAATCGTGCGGCATTTTGGTCATTTTCGACTCGACGATAAAACTTTTCTCGCCTTTTTCATTGATCGAAGCGGCTTTAATTATCCCCGAATCGGTTGTCACCAATGGTTTTGAGTAAATTTTCGATTGTGCATTCGGCTCGCTGCCGTCAGTCGTGTAAAAAATCTTCGTATTCGGTTCGGGTGACAACATTTTCACCGTCGTCTCTTTCGTGAAAACCCGTGCCGCATCAATCGTCGGCACGGGAACAAAATCGGATTCGATTTTTGAAACGGGAAACTCGGTGAACCAATCTTTGACGGGCGCGTCCGACATTTCAAATTCGAGCGTTGCGCCGTTCATCAAATCGGCGTGTGTGAAAAACGCTTTATGATAATCTGCACCGTTTAATTTGACGGATTTGATATATATATTTGACGCGGAAACATTGGCGGCTTTAACGGTGAAATTTTTACCGTCTTCGAGATGAATTTTCGCTTCCCTGAACAGCGGTGTTCCGAACGCATAAATCGGCTGACCGGGATTAACTTCGTAGAAACCCAACGCGCTCAGAATATACCACGCCGACATTTGCCCGCAGTCTTCGTTGCCGATCAAACCGTCGGGTGCCGGTTTATAAAATTCGTCGAGAATCTTGCGAATATAAAACTGCGTTTTCCAAGGCTCTCCGGCATAATCGTACAAATAAGCGATGTGGTGCGAAGGCTCGTTGCCGTGCGCGTATTGTCCGATAAGTCCTGTGATGTCAGGCTGTTCGCGCCCCGAAAGTTTATCCGTCGTCGTAAAAAGCGCGTCGAGTTTTGCAGTAAATTTCTCACGTCCGCCCTGCAATTCGATCAGCCGCGAAACGTCGTGCGGCGCGAAAAACGAATAAACCCAACTGTTGCCCTCGGTGAAATTGAATGTCACCTCCTGCGGCTGAAAATTTTCGATAAATCCGCCGTTTTTTTTCGGGCGCATAAATCCAGTTTCTTTATCGTAAAGATTCTCAAAATAGCAGGCGCGACTGATGAAATTTTGATAATCAATTTTCTTTCGATAGATATATTTATCATCCCAACCAAAACTTCCCCCTCTCGTTTTTATTTCAGTTTCTCGCAGGGTCTGTAAAATCTTCGCCATCTGCGCGATGCACCAATCGTCATAAGCGTATTCGAGCGTTTTGGAAACCGATTCGTTGTCGTCTTCGGCGGAAATATAGCCGCGTTTTTTATACGCTTCGAGTCCGTAATGATTGAGTTCCGCCGAATGTTTGCTTGCCTCAAACGCCTTTTCGTAATCGAAGCCTGTGATACCTTTCGCCATCGCGTCGGCGATCACCGAAACGGCGTGATAACCGATCATCGTGTCGGTTTCATTGCCCGCCAACTCCCAAACCGGAAGCCCTCCGCCCTGTTCATACTGCCGAATAAACGTGTTGATAAAATCTGCGGTGCGCTTTTGGTCAATAACTGTATAAAGCGGATGCGCGGCGCGAAAAGTATCCCACAACGAAAAAACCGTATAATTGTCGGACGGTTTCACACCCTTGCTGACGCGCGGGTTTCCGCCTTCGTTTACGCGTTGGTTTCCGCCTTTGTTGATATTATGGATTTTTTTGTCGAGTCCTAAATAGCTGCCGTCAACGTCCTGAAAGATATTCGGCTGAATCTTCGTGTGATAAAGCGCGGTGTAAAAATTTGTCATCTGCGCGTCAGTGCCGCCGGAAACTTCGATCTGCGAAAGCTCTTTATTCCACGCTTTTTTTGCGTCACAACGAACTTTCTCAAAATTCCAATCGGGAATTTCCGCCGCCAGATTTTTTCTCGCGCCTTCGATGCTGACGGGCGAAAGCGCGACTTTGACGAGAATTGGTTCGTTTTTAGGATTCTTGAAACGCATCAAAGTGCTGATGTTTGTTCCCTTTCCTGTGTTTGCTCGTTCGCCTTGCTCGGTTAATACGTCATCATAAACAACCGAATGTGAAACAAAAGACTCTGAAAACTCGGCGACGAAATAAACGATCTGATCTTTCGCCCAACTGCTCGAACGGCGAAAACCTTCGACGCGGTTTTTGCCGACAAATTTTAGTTCTGAATCTAAAACTTTATCGCGCCATTTCAAATCCAAAAACAAATTGACGTATTTAGAATCTGGGAAAGTGTAACGATGCAATCCGACGCGGTTTGTTGCCGTCAATTCCGCCGTTATACCATTATTCATTTTTACCGAATAAAACCCCGGTTCGGCTTTTTCATTCGCGTGAGAAAATGTTTGATCATTTTTATTGTCGGTTTCCGGTCTAAGGAGGATATCGCAATAATCGGGAATTCCCGTGCCGCTCAAATGCGTGTGCGAGAAACCGTAAATTACCGAGTCGGTATAGTAATAACCGCTTGAGCCGTCCCAATTATCGGTGCGCGTGTCGGGTGACAGCTGCACCATTCCGAACGGCATTGTCGCGCCGGGAAATGTGTGTCCGTGTCCGCCCGTACCGACGAACGGATTAACATATTTGGTGTAATCCTTCGCGGTTTGCCCGAAAATGGAAGCGGATAAAATTGCAATTAAGAGAAAAACTTTTTTCATAACATCGGATAAAATAAAAACCGCAAATCTTGACTGATTTGCGGTTTTTAGAACTTCAAATTATTTTATTCTTCGGCAGATTTCATTGGTGATTAATTTATGTCCAAATTTAAGGTAATCGCTAAACGGTAAATCGCCGCGCTGTCAACTTCGACTTCCTTGCTTTCTTTAGCACCTTTAGCGGAAGCTGTGATGCGATATTTGCTCGCGCCTTCGGGAAATCTAAAGGTAAATTCGCCGCTGTAACTGGCGTTGCCGGAACCGACTTTTTTGGTCGAACCGTCGCTTGATACCTTTTCGACTTCAACTTTTGCGCCGCTGACGCTGCGCCCGTTCGGATCGAAAACGCTGCCTTTGATAATGATTTGTGTTCCCTGATCAACGGTTAAAACGAGACGACCGCCTAAATCCCTGAGCTTTTTGTCTTTAACTTCGACATTGTAAAGCAGTCCCGCGCTGTAGCCGGATTTTTCAATGACCAGATTGTAAACTCCCTCTTTTAAGCCGGTTAATTCAAAACCGCCTTTGGTATCGGAAGTCGTTGATTTTATATCTTTACCGTCAAAGCGGGCGGTTATTTTCGCGCCGCCGATGCTGTCGCCTTTCGGGTCGCGGACTTTGCCTTTTAAGCCGGTTTCCTGTGCGGCGGCGAATCCGGCGGTGACTGCCAAAAGCAGCATCAAAAAAACAAATTTTCTCATAAATTATCACGCTTTCGCGGACTCTGTTTTTAATTCCTCACGAAATTGTTCCGCTACGTCATTGATGATGGTTTCGAGCGTTCGGGTTGGCTCATAGCCGATTAATCGTTTAGCTTTTTCGAGCGAGGGAACACGCCGCTGCATATCCTCAAAACCTTCCCCGTAGGCTTCCGAATACGGAATATATTTAATCTCGCTGGTGCTGCCGGTCATTTCAATCGCTTTTTCCGCCAAACCGTTGATTGTGACTTCTTCGGCATTGCCGATGTTTATCACCTGCCCGAAACATTCCGGCGTTTCGATGGCTTTGGTCAAACCTTCGACGACATCGTAAACGTGACCGAAACAGCGCGACTGCGTTCCGTCGCCGTGAACGTAAAGCGGTTTATCCATCAGCGCAAATTTGACGAAATTCGGCACGACCATTCCGTATTGTCCCGTCTGGCGCGGTCCGACCGTATTGAAAAGCCGCACGACGACGACCGGCAGACGAGTTTCTTTCCAGTGCGCGAGGGCGAGAAATTCGTCCAATGTTTTCGCGCAGGCATACGCCCAGCGGTGTTTATCGGTCGAACCGGTCAGCAAATCGTCTTCTTCACGAAACGGGATGGACGCGCCTTTGCCGTAAACTTCCGACGTGCTTGGAATCAACACACGCTTGCGGTAACGCGAGCAAAAGGCAAGAACGACATCCGTTCCGCGAAAAATAGTTTCGATGGTTTTGACCGGATGTTCCATAATTAATTTCACGCCGACTGCACTCGCCATATGGTAAACGCGGTCGGTTTCGCGGATTAATTCTTCCATCAGTTTCTCGTTCAAAACCGTGTCAATAATCAGGCGAAAGTTTTCGCCGCCGTCGAGATGTTCGACATTTGAATAACGCCCGGTCGAAAGATCGTCAATCACCGTGATTTCGTGTCCTTCACCGATCAGTTTGTCGGCGAGATGCGAACCGACAAAGCCCGCCCCGCCCGTAATTAAAATTTTCATAACTTTATGATTATAAATATGTATAGACTAAATAAAAAGTGAAAACACTGTATTGTAAAATTAATCACCGGAAAAATCATCCGGTTCATCAAATCGTATTTCGCCGGGTTCGACAAATTTGGTCTGCATCATACTCGCCGGGAATCCCAATCCCGGTTGCAGATAAGCTCTCCGCTGATTGTTTTGCCGATCAATTAAAATAACTTTGACGCAGGCACCGCTTGTTTGAATGATGAAAAATCCCGCTTCCCAAATTGAACTGACTTCCAGCTTTTCAATTGTGTAGTCGTTCTCCCGCGCCCATTCGTGAAAATTTCGGTTCATCCGGGGCGAATAAGCGGCTTTGTTCAGGCTGATATTGAAACCAATTAATTTTTTGCCGATTTTTTTTAGAAAAACTATAAAACTCACAATTTGTTATGCGAATCAAAAAATTGAAAAGATCGCTCTCCGGGCAATTTTGCTCAACTTAATTCATCTTTTACCTAAACATTCGCACTCTTATTGTCCGCTGTTTCAACTCTTTCGGCAAAGTAAGCGACCGCTTTTTTCAAACCTTCGGCGAGCGGAATCGTCGGCTGCCAGTCGAGCAGTCTCCTGGCGCGTTCAATGTTCGGCTGCCGCTGTTTCGGATCATCCTGCGGCAGCGGTAAATTGATAATTTTCGTGCTTTTGCCGACGGCTTTTAAAACTTCCTGCGCTAGTTCGTTCATCGTAAATTCGCCCGGATTGCCGATGTTGACCGGCAGATGAATATCGTCGGCTTCGGTGTTCATCAGCCGGATAATGCCTTCGACCAGATCGTCAACATAGCAAAACGAACGGGTTTGACTGCCGTCGCCGTAAATGGTTAAATCTTCGCCGCGCAGTGCCTGAACAATAAAATTTGACACGACGCGCCCGTCGTCGGCTCTCATTCGCGGACCGTAAGTGTTGAAAATACGGACGATGCGCGTGTCAACATTATTCTGCCGATGATAATCCATCATCAAGGTTTCGGCGACGCGCTTGCCCTCGTCGTAACAACTGCGAAGTCCGATGGTATTGACGTTGCCGAGATAATCTTCGGTTTGCGGGTGAACGAGCGGATCGCCGTAAACTTCGCTCGTTGAAGCCTGCAAAATTCGCGCCTTGACGCGCTTTGCCATTCCGAGCATATTGATCGCGCCGAGAACGCTGGTTTTGACGGTTTTGACCGGATTATATTGATAATGCACCGGGGAAGCAGGACATGCCAGATTATAAATTTGGTCAACTTCGAGCAAAATCGGTTCGGTTACGTCGTGCCGGATCAGTTCAAATTGGTGATTGTCGAGCAGATGCGCGATATTTTCGCGTCTGCCGGTGAAAAAATTGTCGAGACAAATAACTTCGTGTCCCTCATTCAGTAGTCTTTCGCACAGGTGCGAGCCGATAAAACCCGCGCCGCCGGTGATTAAAATTCGCATTGGTTATTAATTTTCTACTATAGAAATCAAGTGATTATTATTAGCGTGTTTCAGAATAATTTCAATGTGCAAAAGAAAAATAACACATTCCTAAGCAACAGCGGCGGCAATTTTAAAGACTTGAAAAGTGTTTGGCAGGGTGAAAATTTTGCTTTCGGAATAGAGGTCTATTGTATGAGCGAGCGTTTCGCATCCTAAAAAAATTGATCGTCTCACCGGCTTTCTTACAAACTTGAGCCGCTGCCGAAAAATAATTATTACAAAACATCAAAAATTTCTTAACAAGAAAGTCACAAATATATTAAAATTGTGTTTGGGTTCGCAAGAAACAAATTAATTCGTTAATTTGGCAGCAATTAAAAAATTAAAGATTTTCCGGACGCACCCGATCCTCATCAGGCTGCACATATGTTCAATGTCATCAAGACAAATTATCCGGGCGATTTTTCTTAAAGTGCGATCAAAAGCAAACTCGAAAGATGGTTTTTCTTCAAGCGGTGAGTATTAACGAAAATTCGCCGGAAGTTTATTATCGTCTCGTTTTAACCGTCTCCGCCAAAAAAGATTCCGACGCGGCTTTTTAATTCTGGCTCAAAGCCCTCGAACTGAAACAGAATTATGCGGAAGTCAATTTTTTGATCGGTGAAGAAGATGCGAAATTAATTACGGCGAACGGGGCGGCAAATCACGTTCATTTGCTGATTTCGTTGGGCAGGAAAATTGATTTTCCCGAATTAGTCGGTGACATCAAACGCGATACGTCAAAATGGATAAAGAAGCAGGACGAAAAGTTTGATAATTTCTATTGGCAGAAGGGTTACGGTGTGTTTTCAATCGGACAACCGCAGGTTGAAACAATTTGCAAATATATCAAAAACCAAAAAGCGCACCACGCGAAGCGAAGTTTTCAGGATGAATACCGACTGCCGCAAAAATATGAAATTGAATATGATGAGCGTTACGTTTGGGATTAATTGTGATTAGCGAAAATTTTGTTGTTCGGCGTTTCAAAAGATTAGCGGAATGTTCGTCGCTTTCAGCGACGGATTTGAATTATTTAGTTTCCTAGTGTTGCGCTCGTTTCACTCGCTTAACCCTAGGCTTTAATGTTCGTCGCCGTTGGCGGCAAAAAACGGAATAATAACTTACGGAATAATAACTTTATGAACTTTCCAAGAGCGAGCGGCGTTTTGCTGCACCCGACATCACTTCCTTCAAACTACGGCATCGGCGATTTGGGCGCGAATGCTTACAAGTTCGTTGATTTTCTCGAACGTGCGAAGCAGACTTACTGGCAGGTTTTGCCGCTCGGTCCGACCGGTTACGGTGATTCGCCATATCAATGTTTTTCGGCGTTTGCGGGAAACGCGAATATGATTGCGCCGGAATTATTGGTCGAAGACGGTTTTTTGACGACGGATGAAATTAATCAGAAGCCGGATTTCCCTGAAACCCGCGTTGATTTCGGGAAACTTTACGACTGGAAAAACTGGATTCTCGGCTTGGCGTTTGAAAAATTCAAGCAGACGACGAGCATTGATTTGCGCGGGAAGTTTGAAACTTTTTGTCAAAATGAGTCATATTGGCTCGACGATTACGCGCTGTTTCGCGCCGTTAAAAAATCGCAGGATCAGAAATTGTGGCTCGAATGGGACGCGCCTTTGCGTCTGCGCGATGAAAATACTTTGAACGAAGCGAAAGAAAATCTGCGCGACGATATTCAGGCGCAGAAGTTCCAGCAGTGGCTTTTTTTCCGGCAGTGGAATGCGGTCAAAAGTTACGCCAACGAAAAAAACATCAAAATCGTCGGCGATGTGCCGATTTTTATTTCGCTTGATTCGTCGGACGTTTGGTGCAATCCACAGGAATTTAGATTGAACGTTGATGGTTCGCCAAAAGTTGTCGCAGGAGTTCCGCCCGATTATTTTTCGGTAACTGGACAGCTTTGGGGAAATCCGATTTATAACTGGGATACGATGCGCCGCGACGGTTTCAAATGGTGGATTGCCCGCGTCAAAGCGACTCTGCAAACGGTTGACATTGTTCGTGTTGACCATTTTCGCGGCTTTGCGGCGGCGTGGGAAGTTCCGGGCAAACATAAGACGGCGGTCAACGGGAAATGGGTCAATGTTCCGGGCAAAGAACTTTTCAGTGCGCTTGAAAATGCCATCGGCGATCTGCCGTTTTGGGCAGAGGATTTGGGCGTGATTACGCCGGATGTCGAAGAACTACGCGATTCTTTCGGCTTTCCCGGAATGCGGATTTTGCAGTTCGCGTTCGGCGGCGACCCGAAAAGTCACGATTTGCCGCACAATTATATCAATAATTCCGTCGCCTACACCGGAACGCACGACAACGACACGACGGTCGGCTGGTTCAATTCCGGCGCAGGCGGCGGTTCAACCCGCGACGATTCGCAGATCAAGCGCGAACACGATTTTTGTCTGAATTATTTGAATTCAAATGGCGAAGAAATAAATTGGGATTTCATCCGCGCCGTCTGGTCGTCGGTCTCTAATTCCGCCGTCGCGCCGATGCAGGATTTGCTGGGTTTGGGCAACGATGCGCGAATGAATTTGCCCGCGTCAACTATCGGTAATTGGAATTGGCGGTGTCGGGAAGGCGATTTTTCGGATGAGATTGCGGAACGACTGCGAAATTTGACGGAAATTTATGGGCGTTAAAACGGAAACCGGAGACAAACCACAAGGAGTAGGAAGATATAAAAAAGCCTTTGTATTAGTCGGCGGATTTCTCGCTTTTTTTGGCTTTATCGCATCCATCCTGAGTTTATTCGTAAAACCCGGATTATTTCTGAGTGTTATTTTACTTCTACAGTTTATTTTGGATATAGGTATCTTTCTTTTTGCCTACGGATTAGCTTTAGCGCAGGGAAGAAGATGGCATATTTTCGGTCTTTTGAACTTCGTTTTCTTTGGTAGTTTTGTCTTGGGTCTTTTTACAATGGTCGGCAAAGAAACCACAATCGGTTATTACATTTGGGCAATCGGCGGAGTTGCTTCGCTGTCGCTAATCGTAATTTTAACTGCTTATTGGGAAAAACTTCTTGACGGCTGAAATATATAACACGAGATTTACGGAACGAATTAGCCAAGAACAAACACGAAAATAACACGAAATAAAAAATGAAAGATAGATACAAAACAAAGTTTCAAAATTTGTTGATGATGACTAAACAGGGAGGAATTTATTATGAAAATTAAATTACGAATGTTATTTATATTTTTAGTTTTGCCGTTGGGAGTTTTTGCTCAGGAAAAATCTCATCTAGTGGGCAGAATCGAGCATTTCGAAAACTTTAAATCAAATTATGTGCGTCCGAGAAATGTAGATGTCTGGCTGCCGGAAGACTATAACAAAAAGGAGAAATACGCCGTTTTGTATATGCAGGACGGGCGAATGCTGTTTGACGCAAAAAACGGGAACGAGCAGGAAGGAACGGACGAATGGCAGATTGACGAAACGATCAGCAATTTAGTCCAAGCAAAAAAAATACGAAAATGTATCGTCGTTGCAATCTGGAACATCGAACACTATCGCCATTCCGAATACTACCCGCAAAAGTCTCTGCAATATTTGCCGGACGCAAAACGCGAGAAAATAGTTAATAATTTACTTGCTAAAAACCCGCAGTCGGACAATTATCTTTTGTTTATGACGAAAGAATTAAAACCTTTTATTGATAAAAAATATTCGACCCATAAAGATCAACAAAATACATTTCTTGCCGGATCCAGTATGGGCGGACTAATTTCGCTTTATGCAATCAGCGAATATCCGAATGTTTTTGGCGGCGCAGCGTGTCTTTCAACGCATTTTATGGGAGCAGTTTCGCCCGCAGATATTTTGGATAATGTCGTTCCGAAATCTATTAAAGAATACTTCGACAAAAATATTCCGTCGCCGAAAGATCATCGAATTTATTTTTCTTACGGCAATAAAGGTTTTCCCGAATCGTTTTACAAGGCTTTTCAAATGCCGATTGATGAACTGATGAAAGCAAAAGATTATGACGAGAAAAACTGGTTGACAAAAGAATTTGATGGAGACGAACACGCTAAAACAAGTTGGGCAAAACAACTACCCGTGATGCTGGAACTTTTGCTGAAGAAGTAAATTGTTATGAAAAGTAAATTGCGCGACATCTTTTTTTTGCTGATAACTGTCGGCTGTTCGCTGATTAGTGTCGCGGCGCAAACGCCGACGGTTGAGAAAATCGAGCCGCCGAGTTGGTGGACGAACAGTTCGATTAAAACCGTGCGCGTGATGATTCGCGGGACGAATTTGACGGGGGCGAAAATGCTCGCGCCGTTGAATAGCGGTTTGAAAGCTGAAAATATCAAAGCGAGCGCGAACGGGCATTATCTTTTTGCCGATGTGACGATTGCCGAATCAACCAAAACCGGAAAATACAATTTTAAAATCCAGACGGCGACCGAAACGACTGATGCGCCGTTTGAAGTTTTTCAGGCGATGCAGCGTTCGGGCAATTATCAGGGTTTTACGCCCAATGACGTGATTTATTTTTTGATGCCTGACCGTTTTGCCGACGGCGATGCGGCGAACAATGACCCGGCAAAATCGAAGGGTCTATATGACCGCAAAATGGGACGCAGTTATCACAGCGGCGATTTGCAGGGCGTGATAACTCATCTCGATTATATAAAATCGCTGGGCGCGACGGCGATTTGGACGACTCCGATTTACGATAATAACGATAAACCGGACACGAAAGAAGTTTATCCCGGCGTGCCGTTTACGACCGGCTACCACGGTTACGGCGCGGTTGATATGTATGCGGTTGACGAACATCTCGGCGATTTGGCAAAGCTGCGCGAATTCGTGCAAAAAGCGCATCAACAGGGTTTTGTCGTTCTTCAGGATCAGGTTATCAATCACGTTTCGCCATATCACGTTTGGGCGAACGATCCGCCAACTCCGACGTGGCTCAACGGCACACCGGAAAAGCATCTGAACAACAATTGGCAGAAATGGACGACGATGGACCCGCACGCGACTTTTCAAACGCAGGCGCGAAATGTTGACGGCTGGTTTATTGATATTCTGCCCGATCTCAATCAAAACGACCCGGAAGTCGCGCAGTATTTGATTCAAAATACGTTGTGGTGGATTGCCAACACCGGTTTTGATTCAGTCAGAATGGACACGCTGCCGCAAGTTCCGCGCCTGTTTTGGGAGAAATGGATGACCGCACTCAAAGCCGAATTTCCAAAAGTTAATGTGTTGGGCGAACTTTACGACGGCGACCCGGCTTTGCTCGCGTTTTTTCAGGGAGGGCGGCGCGGTTTCGACGGCGTTGACACGAAACTCGACACGCTTTACGACTATGCGCTGTTTTATCAAGTTCGCAATGCTTTTGCCAAAGGCGAACCGCTGCGCGGCATTTCGCAAGTTTTGGCTCACGATTGGCTTTATCCGAATCCGCGAGTTTTGACAACGTTTCTCGGTCTTCACGATGTGGAAAGATTTATGAACGAGAAGGGCGCGACGGTCGAAGGTTTAAAGCTCGCGCAAACGTTTTTGATGACGACGCGCGGCACACCGCTGCTTTATTACGGCGACGAACTGGCGATGCCGGGAGCGGGCGACCCCGACAATCGCAAAGATTTTCCCGGCGGTTTTCCGGGCGATTCGCGCAGTGCCTTCACCGCCGCAGGCAGAACGACGCAGGAAAATGAGGTTTGGAATCACTTGGCAAAATTGGGCGCACTGCGAAAAGAACTCGAACCATTGCGGCGCGGCGAGTTGCTCAATTTGCTCGACGAAGAACAGCAGACGGCGTATGCCCGCGTCAAAGATAATCAAGCCGTTTTGATAATTTTCAACAACGACACGAAACTGGCGGACGTTTCGTTTGACGTTTCGATGATTAAACAATTCGCCGCGAACGCGACTTTAACGGACAGATTGGGCAAACTTGCCGATGTCAAAATCGAAAACGGCACAGTCAAAAATTTAATGCCGGCGCGAACGGCGGGAATTTTTACAGTGAAGTGAGAATAAAAAAATGAAAGCACTATCTTTAATCGCAATAGTTTTCGCGGCGTTTTTAATAATTGTCGGTTTTACCTCGCGAACGACGGCGGGCGTGTTGAGCTACGCCGTCATATTTCTCGGCGTGGTAATCGCAATTTTCGTTGCCATTATCTGGACAATCGCATTTTTCAAGGAGAAAAAAGAACGGGAAAGCAACTTTAACGATTCCGATTCCTAAATAAAAATCCATGCAAAAGAAACCGCAGTTAAGTTTTGTGAAAATCTGGAATATGAGTTTCGGGTTTTTGGTTATTCAATTCGGTTGGGGATTACAGCTTGCAAATATGTCGCCGATCTATGAAGGCGAAACCGGACACAACTGGACGGCTTGGCGCGACCGTCTGGCGGACTCTTTTATCGCGTTTGGAAAATAAAGGACTTTACACAAATGCAGAAGCCCGCACGAAGTAAGGGCGCAAACACACTTACTTCGTGCGTGTTTCTGCATTGTTAAAGTTCGGACGATGCAAAATTAGAATCACCGCCGCAGCAAATCGTTTGAGAGTTAAAATATTTTCAGCGGCGATAAGTTGAACCTAATCGGTTTTATGAGCAAACAAATTGTTTTAGAGGCGGATTTGGGCGGGACAAATTTGCGAATGGCGGCGATTGACCGCGACGGGAATGTTTTTATACCGCACGAAGCGCAGAACGCCGCGTCAGGCGACACGCGCCGACGAAATTGTGCAGACGATAGTTCAATCCGTCGCCGAATGTCGTGAAAATTGTTCCGACTGTGAGCCGGCGGCGATTTAGGCGGCGGTTCCCGGCACGATTAATTTCCGCGACGGAATAATTGTAAAATCTTCAAAATTTGCCCGCGCTCGAAGGAGAACTGAATTTGAAAACGGTATTGGAAAATGACGCGAATGCGACGGCGGTCGGCAAGGCGCGGCGCGGCACAGGGATTTGAGAATTCGATTTGCGTGATGCTCGGCACGGGAGTCGGCGGCGGCATTATTATTGACGTGAAAGTTTTACGCGGGATTGACGGCACGGCGGGCGAAATCGGTCATATTTGTGTCGAACCGTTCGGCGCATCCTGCGGCTGCGGTTCACGCGGCTGTGTCGAACAGTATTCATCGGCGACGGGCATCGTTCGGCTGGCGCAGGAACTCGAAAATCAATATCCGAAATCCGTTTTGAACGGTTCGCCGATTACGGCTTTTGAAAGTTCTTCAAGCCGGAACAAACGGCGACGAACCCGCCCTTGAAGCGTTTCGCCGGATGGGATTTTATCTCGGCATTACATTCGCAGGATTGATAAATATGCTGAACCCGGAAGTGATCGTCATCGGCGGCGGAGTTGCCGACGGCTGGAATTTATTTATGCCGCATTTGCGGAAAACTATGTTCGAGCGAAGTTACCGCGAACCGGCGGAACGGGTCAAAATAATCCGTGCCGCTCTTGGCGATGATGCCGGAATGATTGGTGCGGCGCGGCGCGGCTTTTCATTCTTCTAACAATAAACTGACTCTCTCATATATTTGAGACGCTTTTTTTGAAAACTATGAACGAAACGAATATTCTCGAAAATCAACCGATAGCGTGGCGACCTTCGCCGGAAGTTATCGAAAAATCGCAGCTAACAAAATTTATGCGGCAGACGGGCGCGTCAAGTTGGGATGAACTTTACAAACATTCCGTCGAAGATGTCGAAGGTTTTACCGGCGAAGTTTTGAAATTTCTCAATATAAAATTTGATCCGCCTTACGAAAAACTGCTCGACACTTCGGAAGGAATCGAATGGTCGAAATGGTGTGTCGGCGGCGGTTTGAATATCGTTTCAAACTGTCTTGACCGTTGGATCGGGACGGAAATTGAAAATCAAGCGGCGGTGATTTGGGAAGGTGAAGAAGGCGAAGTTAGAGAAATTTCGTATAAAGAATTACTCGAACAAGTCGAATTTTGCGCGGCGGGTTTGCGGGCGAATGATTTGGGAAAAGGCGATGCGATTGGAATTCATTTGCCGATGATTCCCGAAACTGTCATTACGCTTTTGGCAATCAATCGAATCGGCGCGACTGCCGTTCCTGTCTTTTCGGGTTATGGAATTGAAGCGATTGCGTCAAGATTAAATGCAGTAAAGGCAAAAGCTCTTTTTACTTGCGATGGATTTTCAAGACGAGGAAAGATTTTTGATGCTTATAATGTTGCCGAAAAAGCAACTGCAAACTGTCCATCAATAGAAAAAGTAATAATCGTAAGTATTACGGAAAAAGGTTTAAATCTTCCTTTTTCAAATAATGCAAAATTGAGGAATTCTTACACTTATTTTACTTCTCTTCTTTTTGATGGAGAATACGGAATTGTCGAAGATGAAAATTATTCAGAAAAGAAAGAGTCAGAAAAAGAGTTAATTAGTCAAAAAGCTGAAGAAAAAGCCAGAAGTCTATGTTATAACGAAGAAACCGACGCCAACGATCCGCTGATAATTCTTTACAGTTCCGGCACGACGGGCAGACCGAAAGGGATCGCGCACGTTCATTGCGGGTTTCCGGTCAAAGCGGCGCAGGATATGGCTTTCGGCACGGATGTCGGACGCGGGACGCGCATTTCGTGGATAACGGACATCGGTTGGATGATGGGACCTTGGCTGATTTACGGCGCACTTTTGAACGGCGCGACAATGGTTTTATATGACGGTTCGCCCGATTATCCGAGCGCGGATCGGATGTGGGAATTTTGCGCGAAACACAAAGTCGAGATTCTCGGAATTTCGCCGACGCTGATTCGTGTACTTTCGACAAAAGGCGACGATTTGCCGAAAAAACACGATCTATCTTCGCTGAGAGCCTTTGCTTCGACGGGCGAACCTTGGAATCCCGCGCCCTGGTATTGGCTGTTTGAAAAAGTCGGCGATGGAAAATTACCGATCATCAATTATTCCGGCGGCACGGAAATTTCGGGCGGGATTTTGATGGGAAATCCGCTACTTCCCCAAAAAGCCGGTTCGTTTTCCGCGCCGTGTTTGGGGATTGACGCAGACATTCTCGGCGAAGACGGCGAATCTCTGCCCGCAGGCGAAGTCGGCGAATTGGCGATCAGAAAACCGTGGATCGGAATGGCTCGCGGTTTTTGGGAAGAAAACGAAAGATATTTGGAAACTTACTGGTCGCGCTTTGAAAAAATCTGGGTTCACGGCGATTTTGCGATGAAGGATGCCGACGGACATTGGTATATTTTAGGGCGTTCGGACGACACACTCAATGTCGCCGGAAAACGAGTCGGTCCCGCCGAAATCGAAAGTTTGCTCGTTGCCGATGAACGAGTTGTCGAAGCCGCCGTCATCGGCGTTCCACACGAGATAAAAGGCACGGCGATGGTCGCATTTTGTGTTTTAACAAACGACATCGAAACTGAAAATCTCGAAAAAGATTTAAAATCCGTCGTCGCCAAAGATATGGGTAAACCGCTCACGCCGTCGCGGATTCATTTTGTTTCCGCACTCCCGAAAACCCGCAACGCCAAAGTGATGCGCCGCGTTATTCGTTCGGCATATTTGGGCGAAGATGCGGGCGATCTGTCGGCACTCGAAAATCCGCAGACGGTTGAGGAAATAAAAAGAACGAGCAACAGCTAAATAATGTTGCCTATTCTTTTTCTTTTATTCCAAGCTAAATTCGCCTCTTACCTGAGCGTTGCGATAAATTCGTCAATGATTTGTTTGAACGAAGCATCAATCGGAGTTTTAGTTTTTCCAATCATCAGCGTCAGCGAACTGCTCGCGGGGATGGCTAAAATTTTGCTTCGTTCGATGTCTTCAAAGACGATGCTTTCGGTTTTTTTTGACTTTAGATATTTGGACACGCCGAAATCAACTTTTGTATTATCATCCAAAAACAAAGCGACGATCTTGCCCTGCAAAAACGGTTTTGTTTTCAATTCCGAGATAATCAGCATTCCTAATTTCCCGATATTTTTGCCGGAGTTTTCGAGCGAGTAATCATAAATAAACATCGCCGTTACTTTTTCTTTTTGACTTCCGTTCTGCACCGTTACTTCAAACGGTTTGGTCGAAATCGAGCCTTTGTTAAATTGCGCTAGATAAACCTGACTCGGATTTGTACTTGAACTGCCGCCCGTTCTCACCGGAACACTGCCGGGTTTGCTGTCAACGCCGCCGGGTGCCGAAGCAAAATAAGGATCGAAAATTGCCATTTGGCGCGCCGTCATTTTTTTGCCCGGGGAATTATCCAGAGTTTTCGCATAGTTTGGCTCATCACGTTCGGTTTCTTTGATCACCGCCGCAGTTTCAACGGGTTTTGAAAGAGCGGCTTTTTCGCTGCGGAAATCCCACGGCGTTTTCATCTCCGGTATGCCCCACACGCCGCGCTTTTCGCTTTTGGCAGATGCTTCAATTTTTTTGTAAACTTCGGCAAAGTCGCTGACCGCGCCCTCCGCATCGTAAATGTCGAACCACCCCGCACCGTCGCGCATCATCTGCCCGCTCAAATCGAGCTTTTTATCTTTATCAACAATCGTTCCCGTACCGATTATCCGGTTATTCAAAAGCCGCATCCCGGCGACTTCGATTCTTTTCCCCGCCGTCAGTTCTTTCAAATGATTTTTAACCACGGCAGCGAGCGGCTGTTCCGGTTCCGGGACTTCCAAAAATCTCAATTGGACGTTCAGTCTTTTCCCGGACGGATTTTCGACAACCAGCGTCCGCCCGTCAACCACATCAACCACTCTGCCGCTGATCAAAGACTGCGAAAAAGTGTTGGGAACACATAAAAAAAGGGCAATAAAAGATATGAAAAGCAAATTTTTGAACATATTGTTTTGTTAAATTCTAAGTAATCGGCGAGTTTTACGAGAAAAAATGAGACTCGGTGAATGTTTAAGCCGCTATCAATTATGCCAATCAAGAGTAGAAACAGAGAAGCAGACAAGCAAATGCGAGTTTGCCGTAGCAATGCACTAACAAGCCTTTCTCTGATCTGACTTTTGAGGCGTTTTGATATTCGGTCTTTTCGTTGAGCCAGTTGAAAAAACT
>JBBSUG010000030.1:0-56795 GCA_038235165.1 Pyrinomonadales bacterium | reverse complement strand
TCCGGGTTCTGATAATCTTTAATCAATTCATCTAAAACTTCTTTGCTAATTGTCATAATGTGTAATTCTCCTTTAATTTATAAATTTGGAATTACACAAAATTTCTTACACCCTCGAATATCAGGTTAATTTTATCTTTTTCGATTACGCGAAGGGCGATGTGGCGGACGATGCGGATTTTGTGGCGGCGACGCGGGCGGAAGTCGTGCGTTTGCCGGAGGAAAGTTTGCCCGTCAATCCGTTTTCGCGGGTGAACGTCAATTCGGAAACGGCGGTCAAAGTTGCGGCGCAGGAATTTGCCGATTTGATCCGCGATGTCGAAAAACGTCTGGGAACGATTCAGGCGCAACTGCTTTATGACGCGATTCTGAGAGGGTTTGAGGTGCGGCGCGGTGAAAATCCGCCGTTTCCCGATTTTGAGATAATTCAGCAAAAAGAGAGAAGAAATTTAGCCACAGATTTTCACGAATAAACTCAGATAAAGAAAAGATGATAAAAGAAAATTTATAAAAAAATCAAAAAACATCTTGTGTTTATCTGTGTAAATCTATGGCTAAAAATTCTTCGATTTTCGGATTTTTGTGTCGGCGCGTGAAACGGACGTTTTGGCGAACCTGACCGATAAAATGGTGATTATTGATTTGCACGGTTTGACCGTTTTGCGTGAATTGACAGTGTGCCTTGTGCTGACTTCGCTTTACAGGGAATTGATGGCGATGCCGGATTCAAACGTCGCCGACGGCGTGCGCGAGATGCGGACGATTATCGTCATTGACGAGGCGCATCATTTTCTCAAAGACAAAAAACGCAATCAAATTTTAGAGAGATTAATCCGCGAAATCCGTAGTAAAGGCGCGTCGGTATTTTTGATGTCGCAGTCGCCGGACGATTACAATCAGGACGATTTCGATTTCACGGAACTGCTCGAGTTTATTTTCCTGCTCCAATCAAACGCGGGCGCAACCAAATTTCTCCAAAACGCTTTCGGCGTATCGGCGCAGGAAGCGAAAAAACTATCGGCGGAAGTTTCAAATTTGCCGACCGCCGAAGCAATCGGCAAATCTTACGACGGCGGCAAAGACAAAATTAATCGTCTGCGCGTCCGGCAGTTTTGGCGTGAGAAGGGAAAATAATTTCACGCAAAGGCGCAAAGAACGCAAAGGGAAGAGCAAGAGTTTTTTAAAATTACGGTGATAGAAAATCCGGTGAACATTTGTTCAAAATATAAATGTGGAGCGTTCTGTTGTAAAATAATGAGAATTGGTGAATTTTATGAACAGCGAAAAATCATTGCAGGAAATTTACGCGCCGAACGGGATTTGTTTCGGGTGCGGCGCGGCGAATGAAAAAGGGTTACGGATAAAAAGTTTTCCGCACGGCGAAGAAGTGACGGCGGAATGGACGGCGGAGGAACATCATCAGGCGTTTCCCGGAATGCTTTCGGGCGGCATCATCGGCACATTGCTCGATTGTCATTCAAATTGGACGGCGGCGCATTATTTGATGAAGAAAAACGGGAAGGAAACACCAGACTGTACGGTGACGGCGAATTATGCAGTTAAACTTTTGCGCCCGACACCGGCAGATGCAAAGATTTTTATGAAGGCGCGGGTTGTTGATTCGACTGACGACCGCGCAACAGTCGAAGCCGAACTGATCGCCAACGATAAAGTTTGCGCCACCTGTTCGGGGTTGTTCGTTATCGTTAAAGAAGGTCATCCGGCGTATCATCGTTGGTGATTTTTTGTCGGACGGAACAGATATTTCAAGCGTAAAAAAAGTGTCGAAACAATTCTGTTTCGACACTTTTTTTACGTTTGTAAATGTTCGCGGTTACTCGGCGTTTAAGGCTCTGATTTCAGCCGGTTCGGGCGGCAGGAAGCGGCGCGGATTAATTGGTTTGTCGTCCAGCCGCAATTCAAAGTGGAGATGCGGTCCGGTCGAACGTCCGGTCGAACCGATCAGTCCGATGACTTGTCCGCGCTGCACGACATCACCGACCTGAACGCCGATTTGCGAGAGGTGTCCATAACGGGTTTTGAGTCCGTTGCCGTGGTCAACTTCGATCATATTGCCGTAACCACCCTGCCAATCAGCGTTGGTCACGATACCGTTTGCCGGGGCAACCACGCTGTCGCCGCTGTCGCCGCCGATGTCCATTCCGGGATGAAATTCATAAGAACGTCCGCCGAACGGATTGCGGCGAAAACCGAATTCATTGTTGATTTTACCGAGGTGCGCCCACATCGTCGGCAGAAATGACGAATTGCTAGTCGTTTCAATTAAACGAAGTTTGTTTTCGATCTCGTTTTCTTCATCTTCCGATTCGACGACAGTCAGTTTGAACGGAACGGCTGGTCCGCCGGCATTAACGGCATAATCTTCGCTAGAAGCCGGTCTTTCATAGTTGAAAGGGGTAAATCCTACTTTTGAACTATTCGGTTTGCTTTGGCGGGCGGAAAGTGATGCTTCAGGCGCGTCGGAAAATTCGATTTGGGCAAACGAAATATTGTTGGCAAATAATGTAAATCCTGATGTAATAAGTCCGAATGATAATATTAAACTGGTAAAACCGCTGTAAAAAAGTTTTTTAGAAACTTTGATGCGGCGAATATAAATTTTTGATTTAGATTTATGCGATAAAAAAAGTGTATAAGAACGGTCGTCCTTCTGCATTATGCTTTGCTCCTTTAATTATAATTTCGCGCCGACACCGTAGTATTTAGCGGTTCAGCACGCGGAATCACGATAGCACAGCCAAACGGCGACTGACGAGAAACCTTGATAAAAGTGTATTTATAAAAATAAAAAACACTTCTTTAGGGGGTGTTATATTTCCAAATTGTTCGATTATTTATGAACGGAAAATGAGAGGGTATCACAAGCCGTCACTAAATGCAAACAAATTACTTTTGTTGCGATGTGACGGCAAAGATATAAACTGAGGATTAATCTTATAAATCGGCTTTCCGTCTTCCCTGCCAGGTTCGCAGAGCCATAAAACCGACTCCGAGCAGAAGGGCGACGAAAACCAAAACAACGATTAACTTGATTGCAGCCGTCAAAAAACCGACGAAGGCAATCACTTGTTTTAATAACGTAATAATCAGCGCAAGAACAGCAAAAATGCTTCCCCATTTATCGGCTGTCATAAAAAAGCCGACCGAGGTTGACACGACAACTAAGCTCCCCAAAATCCCTGCGGTTTTCATCAAAATTGACATAGTAAAAATCCTTTATAACTGCTGATTTTTCGGGATCAACAAACCGATTACCAAATCGTTTTGTCACCCCGCAATAATAATACAAAAAAAATTCAAAATTTGCTACCTATTTTTGCGATTTCTAATTTGTGTCTGCGTTTCTGATCGTTCTGAATTAAAATTTTCAGCGCGAAAACTCACATCGCGCAGTGCGGCGGAAAATTCCGGGGCATTCGCATTAGTGTCGTAATCCGCCCATTGCTGTTGTATTTCCTTCGGTTTGAAGACATAATCGCGCAACAGATAAATGCCAAAACCGATGAGCAGAACGGGCAACACACCGCGCATTAAAAATCTCAAATTAAAAAACGCATTGAGAAAAAAAGATGCGCCGAGAACCGTCAAAACAATTCCCCAAAGTTTCGGATTGCCCGAAAACCGCTGGACGATGATGTCTTCCGCGCCGTCGGGCATCGCGCCTGAACGAAACAAACGCGCCGTGCGATATGCGTCGAGCGCGGCGAATAGCCACATTCCGATAAAGCCGAGAACGAAAATCGGCATTCCGCCGGTCAGCACCGCCATTTGAAAAAGTCCGACGAAAACGGCGAAATAAACTAACGCTTTGAGCGTCTGCCCGTTGTAAGCCGCGCCGAGTCCGGGACAAACGAGCGAAAGAACGGTCGCCACCAGCGGCGAGGTTTGTCTTTTGACGTTCGGCAGATACGAATCCTGATTGTAATTTCGCAAAAGTTCCACGCCCGAAACGATACAGTCCTGACAATAAGGAAAACCTTTGATGCGGTGGTCACAGGTCGGGCAGAGCGGCTTTCCGCACCCATTGCAGTTGACCACTGCGACATTTTGAATGTGATAGGCACAATTCATTATTTTGTTTCCTCGTGGTTGATGAAGGTTCCGCTGATCGGTTCCTGATTCGTTCTTTGTTCGATTTGTCTGCCGTCGCCGAGCATTATGCTCGTGCCTTCACGGTAGGTTTGTCCGGCGAGTTCAAAACTTTTTTGATACATTCCGCTGATCGAACCATCGGCGGAAACCGTTTGACTGAAAAACAGTGCCGCAAACACCAAAATCAGCGCGATGGGCGCAAGCTGCGGAATTGAAATCGGAAAACTGAATCCGCGCAATTTTTCAATGGTTTGATCGAACCACGAAGCGCGAACGCTGTCCGCCTGTTCGGTTCCGATGGTCGCCTGCAAAATCTTCGCGTTCAGTCCGGCGGGAATCGGCAGTTCGTCCATTTTATAAGTGTAACAAGCGGCAATTGAGCGAACGACCGCACCCGGCAGATCGGTGCATTCGTCGCACAAAACAGCGTGGCGTTCCCAACGGTGAAAAATCGCGGCGGGCAAGAATCCGTCGAGATAATCGGTCAGATATTCTTCAAATTGCTCGCAAGCCATCGCCGTTTCCGGCGCGGTCATCGTCAAGATTCGCGCTTCGAGATGCGTCAGCGAAGTTTTCGGCGGCGTAATTTCGCGGCACAATTGCAGAGCGTCTTTGACTTCGTTCAAAAGCGCGTGACACAGCGGACAGCCGAGCGCGTGAACGGCGACCGCTTTGTGCGCCGGTCGTTCCAAACTGCCGTCCAGATAGTCGGTCAGCAGTTCTTCAAACTCCGCACACTTTAAGATTTTTTCATCCTGGTAACTCATAAAAAACTAAACCCTTTGTTAAAATTCAATACTTTTCAAAAACTTTTCCGACCGTTGCATTGATATTCATTTTTCTTTCACCAATTTCTTTCACCAAAAAAGTCAAATATTGACTACTCTCATTCTTCGCAAAATTTTTGCCAGTTCGATTCTGCCGCGATTAATACGCGATTTCACCGTTCCTTCGGGGATTTTCAAAACCTCGACGATTTCCTGATAGCTCATCTCTTCGATGTCGCGCAAAATCACGCAGGTTCGCAGATCAGGCGGCAGTTTATCAATTCCTTCCTGCACTTGGGCGCAGAGTTCGCGGCGTTCGACTTCCTTCTGCGCCGAAGTTCCGACGGCGCGAAGATGAAACGTATGATCGTCCACATCGTCGGCGTAAGTATTTTGCGGATTGCGCTGGCGGTGCCGGTAATCGTCAATTATCAAATTTCTCGCCAGACGCATCAGCCAATTTGCCAGATCGCCCTGTTTCGCGTCGTATTGGTCGAGCGTTTTGTAAATCCTGACGAAAGCTTCCTGCGTCAAATCTTCCGCCCCTTCGACGCTCGACGTAAAACGATAGGCGAGATTGAAAATGCGCCGCGAAAACGTCGAGACAATTTCTTCCCAAGCCGCCCCGTCACCGGCACGACACCGCCGCACGAGGTCTGCCCCGTTACTTGCCGCCACTGCTTTTAATGCTTCCAACGCCCGTTTCTCCAATTAGCAAATGCCTTTAACTGCAAAGCAATAAAGCCCGAATCCGCTTCCTGTCAATGTATTTCTACGATGAACAAAAATGAAAAGTTCCAAATAAAAAATTCCTCATCGCCCGAAAATCTTTTGGAGCGCGGAAGTCTCGTCCGCCAACTAGCGGAGCGATGTTGCGAGCGTTATCAGTGTAGTTCACACAGCCGAACGCATTCAACGCCTCGCTCTCGCTGGCGTTGAAGCGGACGAGACTTCCGAGTTCCAACGGAAAAAAGGACTGATTTTAAAAATCAATCCTTTTTTCGTTTGCCGAGTAAAGATTGTGCTTTTTTCACCCAATCATAAACCATCCGCCACAAAAATTACATCATCAATATCGCCGCTGATGTTTCTGCTTTGGGTCGGCTGTCCGAATTTGTAGCGTTTGGCTCTGACTTCAATCGTGTAGTTTTCTCGCTTCGGCACATATCTAAATTCGTAATAACCGAAACTCGTTGTCGTCGCCGTTCGCGTACTGCCCTTCGCATCCGTCAGCGTCACCAATACATTTCTGATACCTCTACCCGTCTGCGTCAATACGCGCCCGCCAACCGTCGCGCCGAAAGCCGCCGCTCCGTTAATTGTAATGGTGCCGTTTTTATAATCAGGCTGTTTAATTGGATTATTCGGATCAACGCCTGCCGCTTTTCTTCGGGCAAGTGAATCGGTAAAACTCAGCGTCGTTGTTCCGGCGGCATTCGGCGCGACAGTGAAAGTGACATTAACCAACGTCAAATTATTTCCCGCCGCAATTTTTCCGTTGGTAAAAGATGTGACTGAGAAACCAATCTTGCCGGCAATTTTTGAGTTGAAGACAACATCGCCGCCCGCATTTCCGATTGATACCTGCGGATTGGTCAATTGCGCCGAATCATAATCGAGACTAAACGTATAACCCGCTTCATTGCCCGTTGTATCAACGCGAAACGGAACGACTATTGTTTGACCGACATTCGCGCTCTGATCGCCGACGCGAAAAGCCGGAGTTTCCAGCGTGCGATCAATGGGATGAACAGTTGTTTTACCGGCGGTTGATCTGAATACCGTGTTTGATAAATCTATTTCCGACAGAATGCTGCCGGAGGTTGGACCGCTCGCCAGTTGATTGCTGTCAGTGCCGACCGAATATCGCCGCGCCTGCTGCACATCGTCGCCGTCAACATAACCGTCGCCCGAAGTCGAGCGCGGCGAGCAGTCGGCGCGTTGAAACTCATTTGACTGATACGGCACTCCCGAACCGACACTGAACAGACGAATCTGCTGAGTATCGTCAGAATCAACGAAGCCGTCGCCGTTCGGACGGTTCTGCACATCCGCTTCGTAAGTAAACGATGCGGGAGTTTGAATCGCAACAGCAAAAGGCGACAGACTCGTGACGGTTTGCGAGACGGTGCAAACCTGCGTTCCGGCATTGTAAGTCGGCGTTCCGTTTCCGGCGGAAGTCCACGCGCCGTTTTCATAATGGAGAATTTGCAGTTTGCCGCAAGCCGTCGAGTCGGCGACATTCGAGACATCGAGCGTAACGGCAATATTGCCTGAAAAACCAGCCGATGTGCGGATGTCATAAGCGGTTGTTCCGGCGGTGAAGTTATAGCCGGAAGGCGGCGCGGGCAGTTGACTGTTAGACAAAGGCGCGGCGACCGTGTTGCCCGACTGTGAAACATTACTGAAATTTAGATTCACATTATTTGCCGGAGCGACCGTAACCGCAGCCCCGCTTACGGTCGGAATCGAATTTGTACAAACTCCCGCGCTTCCGGCGTTGTAGATTGCCCCGATTTCCAACGCGGAAAGTGCGCGATTAAAAACTTTGAGTTCGTCAATTGTTCCCTGAAAATATGAATCGGCGCGTCCCGGACGAGAGCCTAAATACAAAGGATAAGCTGGCGATGTCTGAGGTGTAAAGATACCTAAATTTTGTTGTTTGACGAGGCTGCCATTGTAGAACAGGTTAGTGATTCCGTTCGACTTATTATAAGTTAAAGCGATGTGCTGGAAACTATTCGCCGTGACAACCGCTGAATCAGTGCTGATATAATGAGAATTGCCCTGCGTATCAGCGACATTTGCAAATATTCTGCCAGACGAAAATCCTGAGCCGATTGTATTAATCCACAAATGAACGCCGAATCCGCCGTTATTCCACTCGGCAACAGCTTTTTCATTTGAAAGCGTTGTCGTATTTATCCAGGTTTCAATAGTTAAACCATTGCCCGCACCGACATCAAGAGTCGATGAACCATTTATTTGGACATCATCGTTTTGACCGTCAAATCCAAATGCTTGCCCTACTTTTCCCGAAACATTAGAAACTGCACCATTTCTCAGCAAACCATTATTATTGTTGCCGGAAGAATCATTGGCATTATTCTCACCTTTATACCAAGCAACAAGACCCGAAGGCGGCGGAGCGCAAAGCGGCGCGCCGTTTTGGAAATCGGCGGTTTGATTTGCTTGCAGATTCGTGAAACTTTGCGAAGACGGATTAAACGTGATGGCCGCTTTATAAACCGACACCGAGTAATTGTCGCCCGCGTTTGCCGTCAGCGAATAGTTGCCACTCGCGTCGGTCGTCGTAGTCGGCGGTGTCGCGCCGCTCAATGAAACAGTCGCGCCTTGCAGATTCGCGCCTTCGGCTTTGACGTTGCCGCTGATCGTATAAGTTACCGACTGTGCCGTAAAATTGCCCGTCTGATTGCTTGAAATAGAATTAAATATCCGGCTGGTCGGCGTGAAAGTGTTGTTTGCCAAAGACGGTGTAACCGTATAATTTCCGCCTGTGGCAACTGTAAAGGAATAATTGCCGTTCGTGTCGGTGTTCGTTGTCGCCGACTCCGAACCGCTTAATGAAACAGTTACGCCCTGCAAATTTACGCCGCTCTTTGTAATGTTGCCGCTAATCGTCTGAGTGGCGGTAACGGCAGTAAAGTTAGCGGTTTGTTTTCCCGACAGATTATTAAAAGTTCGATTCGCCGGAGTAAAAATGTAATTTGCCAGCGAAGGCGTGACCGTGTAGTTTTCGCCTGTTGTGAGGTTTGTAAAATAATAATTGCCTTGCGCGTCGGTGGTGGTCGGCGAAACTCCCGTCAAAGCAACCGAAACGCCGCTTAAACTGTTTCCGTTGTGAGTTATGCGTCCGTTAATCGTGTTTGAACTGTTATAAAAGTTCACCTGTGTTTCATTATTTGGAGTACTGGCTTCGAAAACTTTAACACTGGCGTATCCGCCGCCCGTATTAGTGAAAATAGTTGTGCTGTCGGTGTTGCTGATGCCCTGATTCAGCGTCAGACTGTTAAATCTGGTGCTTGGATTTGTATCAGCCGATTGCAATGAAAATCCGGCTCTGGCTATTTCGGTTACCCGAACATCAGCCGCTTGCGGCCCCCCCGGACCCGGCGATGTCGGTACGTTCACTCTAATTGGTCCGGTACAGGCTCCAACCGGAGTTACAAAAGTCTGGTTTGGAACGACATCAACCGTAAAACTGAAAAAACCGGTCACGGTCAAATTTGCCGCCGCTTGTTTACAGATTTCAATAAAGCCGATGACGGCAAATGTATTCGTAAAAGTTACGACCGTCTGGCTGCCGGTATTTTCACCGACATTCAGAACGGCGGCTCGCGTATCGGTGTTGACGCTTCCCAGGGAATTAGCATCCGAAGACCCTATGCCTAATAATTTGAAACGTCCCGTAAAAGTTCCGCTTGGAATAAGGCGACCGTTGTTCAACTCAGTAATTGTATATGATCCGGCAGCCAAATCAATCGGGTCGGTGCAGCCGTTGACTGACGCTTCATAGACATTGCCGCCGATGTCATATTGGAAAATTCTGTCTTCCAAACCCTGACCGGAAGCGGCGCAGATTTTTAAGGTTGTGGCACTGAGGGTGTTCGTAAATCCCACCTCGTTGTAACTCGCTTGAGCTGTGATAACTATTCTACCGCCCCGTAAATCCGGGTTCGGATAAACGCTGTCAGTCGCGCCGGACGGAAGCAGAACGGTCGCCGGATTTGCCGCCGTCGCCGCAACCAATCCGCCGGTGTCTGCCGTGATGCCGGAAACCAAATTGCCCGTCGGAACAATTTCGTCAACCAGTATTTTTGAGCCGACTAAGAACAATTCATTTGCATTCGCATTATCCCGAACGAAATTACAAATTGGAGATTGAGCCTGACCTGCCGGCACTTGAACTTGTCTGGTAATCTGCGCTCCGGTCGCCGCGTCGGTTCCGGTTACGTCAAACTGGAATAATGTTCCTATCGGAATACCTGTTCCGGCAATTTTGCAGACTTTTATCGGCGCACCCATGCCGGATTGCGAAACTGAAAAATTATTTCCGGCAATTGTAATCGAACCCGTTCTGGGTGATCCGCTATTGGCTGTAACGGAATAATTCAAAGTTCCGCTATCGGTGCGGGACGTTCCATTCGTCACGGTAATCCAATTGTCGCTCGAAGCCGCCGACCATTGGCATCCGGTTTGTGTTGTAACGGTTACGGAATTGCCGGTTGATGCCGTGTCGGGAAGACTCATCCCACCCGGTGAAATGGAATACGTGCAGCTTGAAGCGGCGGTAAAGTTCGCCGTTTGATTTGCCGACAGATTATTGAAAGTTTGGCTCGTCGGTGTGAAATTATAATTTGCCAGCGAAGGCGTAACGGTGCAGTTATTTCCGGCGGTCAATCCGGTAAATGAATAATTTCCGTTCGTGTCCGTCTGAATAGCATTTACCGCGCAGGAATTATTCACCGTAACGCCGCTTAAAATGTTGCCGTTCGCCGTTATTTGACCGCTGATCGAATAAGTCGAATTCGCCGTGCCGTTTCGCTGCCACGAAGGGCTATCATCGTTGTTCGCGTCGGTGGTTAATTGCATTAATCCGCCGCCGTTCGACGAGTCCATCGTGTAAATGTCGTAGTTACCGTTGCGGCTCGTATCGAAGATGATTCGGCTGCCGTCCGGCGACCAATCACAGGTGAATTCGCTCGACGAAGCGGTGTTAGTTAGATTAGTTTGCGCCGTGCCGTCGGCGTTCATCGTGAAAATTTCGGCGTTGCCTGCGCGGTTGCTGTAAAAGCAAATCTTTGCGCCGTTCGGCGACCAGCGAGGTGCGGCGTTCGAGCCGTTGTTTGTTGTCAATTGCGTCGCTGTTCCTGTGCCGTCGGCGTTCATCTTCCAGATGTCGAAACCGTTTCCGCCTAAACGCGAGAAAACGATTTGTGTGCCGTCAGGCGACCAATGCGGCAAACGGTCGTCAACCGTGTTGTTGGTCAAACGGGTTTGATTAGTGCCGTCGGCGTTCATCGTATAAAGCTCGCTGTTGCCGTCGCGCTGGCTCATAAAGACGATTTTTGCATTGTCCGGCGACCACGCAGGCATTCCGTCAAAAATGCCCGAATTATTTGTCAGTCGCAAAGGTGTTCCGCTGCCGTCGGCGTTAATCGTGTAAATATCGTTGGATTTAACAAAAGCAATTTTACTTCCATCGGGCGAAATCGCCGGTTGGTCAACAAAATCCGGCGTTCCATAGATATTAGTTTGCGCCGTGCCGTCCGCGTTCATCGTATAAACGTCACCGTTACCCGTGCGATAAGCGCGAAAAACTATTTTGCCGTTGTTAGAGATTTGCTGAACGGGCTGCCAAGAAGGATCAGCATCGTAATAGTTATTCGTCGTCAACCGAATTTCGCCGTTGCCGTCCGTATTCGCCGTGAAAATCTCCACGCTGTTAAAGTCTGACGTTGTTCGCCGCGCGATAACGAGTTTTGTTCCGTCCGGCGAGAATTTGGCTTCGATGTCCTGAACATTATTGTTTGTAATTCGCGTGATGTTCGCCCCGTTCGCATCCATTGTGTAAATTTCCCAATTGTTGGGATTTGCGCCCGCGTTTCGGTCCGACGTAAAAATAATTTTTGTTCCGTCCGGCGACCAAGTGGGAAAGCGGTCAAGAGCAAAAGTGTCGTTCGTCAATCTTGTCCGATTTGTTCCGTCCGATTTAATGGTAAAAATTTCTTCCGTAATCTGCGAATTTTCGTCAACCACAGAAGCAAATAGTATTTTCGTGCCGTCCGGCGAAAATGACGGCATAAAGTCGTTGGAAGAAGTATTCGGAATCAGTGTCTGATTTGAACCGTCGGCGTTCATCGTGCAAAGTCCTGCCGGATAACAGAAATAAACAATTTTCGCGCCGTTTGGCGACCATTTCGGCTGATATCTGCCAAATCCATTATTCGTTAAGCGAATTTGGCTGGAACCGTCGGCATTCATCGTGTAAATATCACCGTTTACGTCGTAAACGATTTTACTGCCATCGGGCGACCACGACGGAGAATCTTCATCCGTCGAAGAAGTATTCGTGATGTTCGTAACGCTCGTGCCGTCGGCATTCATCGTATAAATTTCGTAGTTTCCGCTGCGGTTGCTGCTAAAGGCAATCTTGCCGTTGGCAGTCGGACTGTCGGTTAAATCAACCTTTATGCTTTTGAGATTAAGAACCGTCTGAATATCCGTCAAAGCGGCGTTCAGAAAATTCGCGCCGTTTGTCTGCCAAGTGTCGTTGTTTCGGTAAGTATTGACAAATGTTTTCGACTGCATAAAAACTGGTGCGGAAAAGAGAAAAAAGAAAACAGTTAATCCGGCAACGGAAAATCCTATCCGTTTCAACATTAAATGCAGTTGCTTTGTGACATTCATATTTTTGTATTTCATTTTTGACAGTTCTCCGGTGATACGCTTTTTGTGAAGAAGTTTATCTTTTACTTTTCTAACAGGTTCAAGAAGTAGGGCAAACCTGTCAAGGTTTTTAATTCCCTTCAGAATATTTGCAAAATCTTTTGGTTTCGCAGGCGAAAGTACCATAGATCGAAGTATTTGTAAATACGCAAAATGACGTAGTTGTTGGCTTGAGCAAATATTTACCTGTAAATTATTTGATTGGTAAGTTTTCAATTATTTATGAATTTCAATTGTTCTTTATTACAGCTTCATTGCAGTTTCTTGACAAAATACTGTATCTTTTTTCTTTGCTGTATATTTAACGAAAACGTAATCTGTGCAAAACTTGGTTGAGCGGTTTCAGACACGGGAAAGAATTAATTATTAAGGCTGGAAACAAGCGGTTTGCGAAAATCTATAAAATTCATCGTACTTTTTTTGGTCGCCATATTTATTTTATGGTTTTTCGGGCGTAGTTTAGACTGGCAAGAGGTCAGTCAGAGTCTGCAAAAGGCGAATGCTTTTTATTTGATTTTGGCGACTTTGATTACTTGTTTCGGTTATTTTTTGCGGGCGTGCCGCTGGCGAACGCTGTTTACGCCGATTACACAGACTTCTTTGAAAGAACTGTTTGCCGCGACGACCATCGGATTTTCGGCGATTCTGATCGTCGGACGCGCCGGTGAATTGATTCGCCCGATGTGGCTGGCGATGCGCGACAAACGGGTGCGCCCGTCGGCGGCGTTGATGACGCTCGGTGTTGAACGAATCTTTGATATGGCTTCGCTGATTTGTTTTTTCGCCGTCAGCCTGATCTGGTTCGAGGCTCCGGCGGGACGCGAAAAGGAGTTGGGATACATCAAACTGCTCGGCGGTTTGATGCTCGTCGGTGTCGTTGTCGGATTCACTGCGCTGTATCTTTACCAAAGATATTCGGTCAAGTTCATCGCCTGGTTTGAGAGAAAATCGGACAAAAAATTTGTTCCGCGAAAACTCAGAATAGTTCTCGTCAGCCTCCTAAATCAACTCGCTGCATCCCTGCAAGTTTTGCGCGACTGGCGCGAAATTTCGATGGTTGTGGTCTGGACGCTGTTGTTGTGGTTTTCAATCGCCATTCCGACATGGCTGGTGATTTTGGCGTTTGATTTGCCCGTTAAGATAAGTTTCAGCGGTTCGCTGTTCGTGATGTTCGTGGCGGCACTCGGTTCGCTCGTGCCGACTCCGGGCGGGGCGGCGGGCGCATTTCACGCGGCGACAGCGGGCGGGCTGATGTTTTTGAGCGTTGAACGCAACGACGCGGCGGCGGTTTCGTTTGCGATGCACCTCGTTTATTTTGTGCCGGCGTTGATTTTTGGTATCTATTACTTTTTGCACGGTGATATGAGCGTCGCCCGTTTTCGCAGTCTGCTGTCGAGCGAACACGCTGAAGACGAAGTTTTAGAAGAGGACGAATCGAGAACCGAAAGCCGCGAGCCGCGTATTATTCACTCTTCAAGCTGACTTTCCATTTTCGACTAACTTTATGAAGTGTCCATTTTGCGGATTTTTAGAAGATAAGGTCGTTGATTCGCGCGAAGCGAAGGACGGCGATTCGATTCGGCGGCGGCGGGAATGTCTCGAATGCGGCAGACGTTTTACGTCGTACGAACGAATTGACGAGATTCCGTATATGGTCGTCAAAAAGGACGGCAAACGCGAAGCCTTCGACCGCAACAAACTGATGGCGGGATTGCTTCGCGCCTGCGAAAAACGTCCGATTTCTGCTCCGCAACTTGAATCAATCGTCGAATCGGTCGAAAAATTCGTGCAGGAATCTCTTGAGCGCGAAAGTCCGACCAGCGATCTCGGCAAAATCATTATGAAACGCCTTAAAGAACTCGACAAAGTAGCTTATGTCCGGTTTGCATCGGTTTATCTTGAATTTGAAGACGTTTCCGAGTTTATGACGGAACTAAAATATTTGGTTCGTTCGCGTGATAAAACTCCGAAAAAAAGTCCGAAGCGAAGCAAAAAGTAAAAGCTCAACCCTCAATTTCAACTCTGAAATCCGGCATCCGGCATCCGGCATTTGGAATCTGGAATCTTGCATCAAGTCGAGTGTCCGCGTTAATCTATCTTCACTATGCTGAAATTTCAACGACTTTCCTTGTTTGCATTTTTCATTTTCTTGTTGTTTTTACCGGCTTCGAGCATTTTCGCTCAAAATAAATTTGAGGGTTATAATCTGTTTCTCGACGTACCGGACAATCAAACGGCGGCAGTCTGCGCTCTGCGTTATGCCGCTCCGACGACTGACATTACGATTACCGATTTAGATCGTTCAACGCCGATGAAAATTTCCAACTGCGGCGATGCGACGACTAATTTGAGACAGGTCAATTCGACGACTGCCGTCGTCCGTGCCAGTTCAGCCAAATATAAGTGGTGCTTCACCGGCGAAGACAAAACCTATCGCATCAGCTTTCGCGGCGACCAGTCCGCCGGACAAATAACTTACAATTGGATCGCCACGCCCGAAACGCCCGGAATCTACAACATCAAAGATTTCGGCGCAATCGGCGACGGGAATACGGATAATACCATTGCATTTAAGAGCGCAATGGCTTTTATTGCTTCGCGGAACGGCGGAATTTTACAGATTCCCGAAGGCGATTTTTCCGTCAACGAAACAGTTGCGCTGCCTTCCGGCGTGACTATTCAGGGTATCAGCGGAATTGCTTCGGGTGCGCCGACCAACAACGTCGTTCAGACGAGTCCGAGCCGGATCAGGTTGAGCGGTTCCAACCGCGCTCTGTTCCGCATCGGCGAATGTGTCGAAGCCGTTGTCATTAAAGATTTGGAGCTTTACGGGGCATCAACCGACAAAACTTCGGGAATTGAAGCCGTCGGCGCATTTTTGTCGTCACAGAATTTTTATTTCGAGAGTGTCACTTTTCAGAATTTCAATCGCGGGTTTTACGCGCACGGCTTGGCAATCACGAAATTCGGCTGGCAGTTCGATTTGATAAAATTTAACCACTGCCGTTTTGTTTATAACCGCGATGCCGCGATTTACTCCGATGTGATTAATTCGGATTGGAAGATAGAAGGATGTATGTTTTATAATCCGCGCCGGACTCCAACCCAGAACGCCAACTCGATGCACTTTGAACACGCCGGAGCAATTTTAATTCAGGATACCTTCGGCGGCGGATTCACCACCGCCATCGGCGGCACTTATCTCGATGTGGTAGACAGCTCGAATATCACCGTCATCAATTCCCAGACCGAGCAAATGACGGCTTCGTTTGTTTATAACGGGGCGGAACTACCTGACGCGGGCGATTATTCTTATCCGATAACCTTTCTCAACAATGTTTTCGGCGCACCGATAATTTTCAAATCCCGTCGCACTTTCGTCTCCATCGGCAATCTTTACGGACCGAAAACATTTCGAGCCGATACGCGTCTGCGCGTCTATTCGACCGGCGACCGTTTTTGTTACGACGGCTACACGCTTGGCTGCGAGGGTGCGGGAGATGCCATCGGATTCGACAAAGCCACCGTGATCTTTAAAACCGGGCAGCCGGGCGAAGCCAACGTCAAAGGCAGTCCGACATACTTCGGCACTGATGTTCAATTTGCTGCACCGCCGCAAATGCCGCAGTTTCTGCAAAATGCGCTCCCGGCGGACAAACCAAACGGCTCGATGGTCTATTGTTCCAACTGCCGCCGCAGCACCGCCGTCTGTCAATCCGGCGGCACCGGCGCACCGGCGATGGTCGTCGCCGGTCAGTGGAGCTGTCTCTAAATCGAAGATGCCAGATCGCAGATTCTAAATTAAAAGCAAAAATTCCAGATTCGCATTGAAATGCAAAATCTGGAATCTGGAATTCTACTCGATTCCTTCGAGCGGGAAAAATCGGTCAACGAATTCGATGTGCAAACGCGGGATGCCGTCCTGACCGATGCGTCTGCCGCGAATGACCGAGATGATCGAGACGTTATACTGCTCGCTTTTAATTCTTACGAAAGAGCCGACATCTACCTTTAGTGTAGTGAACAACGCGGCACCGCTCAAACTCAAATTCTCCGTCACGGTCGGTTCGCTTGCCAAAACGTTACCGTCGCCGTCTATAATTTCGACGATGATGTTGGCGGGGATCGAATACCGCGAATGCCGCCGCAGTTCTTTCGGCAATTCCTTTTCGTCGGGATTACTTTGAGCATGAGTGACTTCCCACAAGCCGTCATCTTCGCGGTGAGAAATCTCGAACAGCATCGCCGGATCACGGTAATAAGTTTTCGGCGGCTGTTTGCCGATAAACGCCACGCCTATCGCAAATGTTTCGAGCGTTGGACTATTTTGTTTGGTGATACAGCTTCTGACCAGCCCCCAAACCTTATACTGCGGTTCGGTGAAATCGTAATTACGCAGTTTGCGCGGCATCGGAATCGTCATTTGCACCAGCCGTCCGCGTTTGAGCGGGCGGCGCAGATTAAAACCGGCACCGAATGACGAGACATCATTGAGCCGGGTGATTTCATTCCAACTGGTGCTTTCGTTAATGTGAGATTCCACCCGTACCGGCAGCGCGAGCGAGATGCGCTGGATTCGGCGACTTTCTTTTTCCGACGTTTGAGACGACATCATAAATACATCCTTTGTAAGTTATTTTGATTTGAAAACAGTCAAAAAAACGTGACCTGAAATTGTCGGGAAATTGTTTTTTTTGAATGCCTTGCGAGAGTTTCGTAAGTTGCTAAACAGACCATTTGCCTGTAAAATAAGAATACATTTAAATCATTACAAATGTCTATACTTTTATTTATGTTCACACCTTTCCGAAGCAATTTCAACGGATAATTTCAGACAAATTTTATAAAGGAAAAACAAATGGATTCAGCATTAGATCGCAATCAGGTAAATATCGAAGACGAGATGCGCCGGTCGTATCTCGATTACGCAATGTCGGTCATCATCGGACGCGCCCTCCCCGATGTGCGCGACGGCTTAAAACCCGTCCACCGCCGCGTTTTATGGGCGATGCAAGAACTCGGCAATTATTACAACAAACCCTATAAAAAATCGGCGCGTGTCGTTGGAGACTGCATTGGCAAATATCATCCACACGGAGATACTGCCGTTTACGAGACGATTGTTCGTATGGCGCAGGAATTTTCGATGCGTTATATGCTCGTTGACGGGCAGGGCAACTTCGGTTCGATTGACGGCGACAACGCGGCGGCAATGCGCTACACCGAAATAAAGATGCAGAAGCTAACTTCCGAGCTTTTAGCAGACATTGAAAAAGAAACCGTAGATTTTCAGCCGAACTATGATGAATCGTTAAGCGAACCGAAAGTGCTGCCGGCGCGTTTTCCGAATTTGCTGGTCAACGGGTCGGAAGGAATCGCGGTCGGGATGGCGACGAAGATTCCGCCGCATAATTTGACGGAGATCGTCACGGCGACGATTGCACTGATTAAAAATCCGCAGATTACGATTAATGAGTTAATCGAAATTGTGCCGGGACCTGATTTTCCGACGGGCGGATTTATTTACGGGCGCGAGGAAATTCACCGCGCTTATCGTGAAGGGCGCGGGATTTTGCAGATGCGGGCGAAGGCGGCGATTGATCGGGTCGGGCGCGGAAATACTGAGCGCGACGCAGTGGTCGTGACGGAAATTCCTTATCAGTTGAACAAATCACGCTTGATTGAACGCATTGCCGAACTCGTCAACGAGAAAAAACTCGACGGCATTTCGGAAATCCGCGACGAATCGAACCGTGAAGGAATTCGCGTCGTCATCGAACTCAAACGCGATGCCGTGCCGCAAATCGTTCTCAATAAACTATATAAAATGACGCAGCTGCAGATGTCGTTCGGCATCATCAGCATTGCGATTGTGGACGGGCAGCCGCAGGTTTTGAACTTGAAACAGATGCTCGAAGCGTTTGTCGCTTTTCGCCGTGAAGTCGTTCGCCGCCGCACCGAATTTGAACTGCGAAAGGCGCAGGCGCGGGCGCATATTTTGGAAGGTTTAAACAAAGCGATTGACGCGCTCGATTATATTATTCCGTTGATTCGCAATTCGCGTTCGATTGATGAAGCAAAATCGTGGCTGACAGGCAATTTTGCAAATATTGATGAAGTCAAAAACTGGCGCGGTGTCTCGACGGACAAAACGCCTGCCGCTTTTGTCAAGGAAGTGGAAAAAGTCATCGCCGATTTGCGATTTTCCGATATTCAGGCACAGGCAATTCTTGATTTGCAGCTTCGACGTTTGTCCGCTTTGGAACGGCAGAAAATTATTGACGAACTTGAATCAATTTTGAAGGTCATCGGCGAACTCGAAAGTATTCTGGCAAATGAGCAATTACTTTCACAGGTGATTATTGACGAACTCAGAGAAATCAGAAAAAACTTTGGCGACGAGCGAAAAACGATCATCGTTGATGCCGGAGTGGAACTGAAAATCGAAGATTTGATTCCCGACGAAGAAGTCGCCATCACCGTTACGAAAGCCGGGTATATCAAACGGACACCGGTCTCGGCGTATTCGACACAGATTCGCGGCGGCAAAGGTCGGTTCGGGGCAAAGGCGAAAAATGAAGATTTTATAGATCATTTGTTCACGGCTTCGACCCACGCATTTTTGATGATTTTCACCGACGACGGACAGGTTTTCAAGATCAAAGTTCACGAAATTCCCGAAGCCGATACAGCGGCACGGGGCAAAGCGCTGGTCAATTTAATCAGCATTCCGTCGGAGCGAAAACTCGTCGAAGTGTTGGCGGTCAAAGATTTTACCGACGATGTGTTCGTAACGATGGTGACGAAAAAAGGCATCGTCAAAAAATCCGCCTTGAGCCAGTATCAAAATATTCGCGCCAACGGCATCAATGCGATTAACATTGACGACGACGACGAACTGCTGAATGTTTTTGAAACCGACGGCACGAAGCAAATTTTCATTGCGTCGCACGACGGAATGGCGATTCGTTTCGACGAAGCGGATGCGCGACCGCTCGGCAGAGTCGCCCGCGGCGTGCGCGGCATCAAACTTCGCAAAGGCGATTACGTTGTTTCGGCGTGTGCCGTCTCTAAAGAAGAAACCGAAAATATGCTTTCGATTTCCGAACAGGGTTTCGGCAAACAGACAAAAGTGGGAACTTACCGCTTGCAGTCACGCGCCGGAGTCGGTGTGATAAATATGAAAGCGACGAAAAAGACGGGCAAAGTCGTCGCCGTTTTCCCGGTTGACCCTGATTCGGAAGTGATTATTATCACGCAGCAGGCGAAACTAATTCGTCTCGAAGCCGGGGAAATTCGTAAAACCGGCAGAAGCGCACAGGGTGTCACGCTGATTCGGATGAACGACGGCGATATGGTCACGAGCGCATCGCTGATTGACGTTTCGGAAGAAGAAAATACGGACGATATAAAGTTGGAAGAATAAAAACAAAAGTCTCGTCAAAAAAGTGCCGCAATCATTCCGACTGCGGCACTTTTTTTATTTATATTCAATCGTGTTGCCGTGCATCCAGCCGCTCGTCCCGTGTTCGCAAGTGACGTAATACCACGGGCTGTTTTCGTTATCCCGTCTTTCGATGTTGATGCGGTCGTCAACCGGAAGCACGTCTTTTTCTTCTGAACTGCGGTTCGGCGACGAACGCACATAAGCATTTTGAGCGATGACGCGCCCGTTAAATTCGTTGTCGTCCGCGCTCGTTCGCATTTCGTGTTTTCGGCTCATTTCATTGACGCTGAGCGGGGTTTCGGTCGGCGAGATTTTAACTGTTTTGTTAGCGTTTGTCTCAACAGTTTGAGTTATTTTGACCGTGTTTACATTGTCTTTTTGAAGAAAACTTCGCGCCGCAAACAGAGTAGTCAACACCAGAACGCCGCCGAGCAGCAAACCAATAATTAAAAAAATTAGCGGATTTTTTCTTCGCGCCGGTTTCTCGATAATAATCGTTTCAACCGGCGGATTTTGATAGACATTCGGCGGCGGCAGTTGATTTTCGCCGGGTATATTAACGACAATCGGGTCGTGGCGAATAATCGTTTCGGCTTCGTAATCGCTGGCGGCGGAAGGCAGCGAGAAATTTTCTTCGACCAGCAGTATTCCGTCGTTTAGACAAAAACTAACGTCATCTTCATAAACACTGCTGCATTGCGGGCATCTTTTCATAAACGGTTTATCTCTGATATTTTCAAGCGGTCTGTTATAATTATAGTTTGCTGTTTAAGAAAATAGCAAAAATAAAGTCGAGCGGTAAATAAAAATGAAAATAGCAGTAGCAATGAGCGGCGGCGTGGACTCTTCGGCGGCGGCGGCACTTCTCAAAGAACAGGGACACGAACTGGTCGGTTTTACGATGCAGCTTTGGAATCAGCGGCGTAATATCAATGTGGATGAAAACGGCGATTCGCTCCCGTCGCGTTGCTGTTCGCTCGACGATGTTTACGATGCGCGTCGCGTCGCCGAATCGCTCGGCTTCCCTTTTTACGTACTCAATCTCGAAAAAGATTTTGAAGAGGCCGTCGTTAATCCGTTTATCCAGAGTTATTTAGACGGCGAAACGCCGATTCCGTGCGTCGCCTGCAATTCGCGTTTAAAATTTGCCTCGCTCGATAAAATGGCGCAGAGTTTAGACTGCGATAAGGTGGCGACCGGACATTTTGCGCGGGTCGAATATGACGAAAAAGCGAATCGTTACCGCCTGTTTCGCGGTCGCAATCACTGGAAAGATCAAAGTTATTTTTTATGGGAATTGAACCAAGATCAACTTTCGCGTTCCTACTTCCCACTCGGCGAAATGTTGAAAAGCGAAGTGCGTGACATTGCGCGTGAAAATAATTTGTACGTCGCTGAAAAACAGGAATCACAGGAAATTTGCTTTGTTCCCGACGGTAAATACGCCGAATTTATTGACCGCTATTTGCAGCACGAAGACCGCGCCGACGAATTGCCGCAGGCGGGCGATATTGTCAACCGAAAAGGCGAAAAATTAAATGAACACGCGGGCATTCACCGCTACACCATCGGACAGCGACGTGGACTCGGCATCGCGCACGAAAAACCGCTGTATGTTCTGCAAATCGAACGCGCCAAAAATCAAATCATCGTCGGCGAAAAAGAAGAACTCGATTCAATGGAATTCACCGCCAAAGATGTTAATTGGGTTGCCTTTGATGCGCCCGACAAGCCTGTTCGCGCGTCCGTCAAAGTGCGTTACCGTCACGACCCCGCACCGGCGACGATTTATGCACTGCCGGAAAACCGCGCCAGAATAGTTTTCGATGAACCGCAAGCCGCCATTACGCCCGGACAAGCGACGGTTTTTTACGACGGCGAAGAATGTGTCGGAGGCGGTTGGATTGTGAAAGGATAAATAGCAAACCGGTAAACTTCCGGGTGCTGCATTTTGTTTGAAGGCTGATTATTAAATCATTTCTTCATACATCAAATAATGTGACGTTTCCATTCCGATCTTTTCGTAAACCTTCTGAGCGTTCACGTTTTCCTTTTCGACGTAGAGCCGAAAACCGCAGACATCGCCGCTGTTTCGCGCTTTTTCCTTGACGAAATCATACAAAAGGCTGTAGATTTTTTTGCCGCGAAATTCCGGCACAATATAGACGCTCTGAATCCACCAAAACCATTTATCGCGCCAATCGCTCCATTCAAAGGTCACCATCAAACCGCCGACTATTTTGTTTTCATCTTCGGCGACGACGTAAAAACCTTTGCTTTGATCGTTCAACACCGCTTTCACACCGCTTTGCAAAACTTCGGTTTCAAGCCGTTTGCCTTCGGTTTCGAGTGCCATCGCCTGATTAAATTCCACTAAGTTCGGCGCGTCTTCCGCCTTTGCGATACGAATGTTCATTGTTTTACCTTGACGATATTTGTTTTGCCGATTAATCTAAAATGTTTTGTTCGGTTTACAAAACTAAACACATATTATGAAACTTCGGATACTTTATCACGGAAACTGCTTCGACGGCGTTTCCTCAGCCGCTATTTTTTCAAAATTCTACAAGTCGAAAATTCACCCGAACGCAGAGATTTTCTACACACCGACGATGCACCGCGCCGGAAATGCGTTTGACAGCGAACAGTTTGACGGCGACGAAAACGCGATTGTAGATTTCAAATACAGCCCCGACGAACGCCTGACGTGGTGGTTCGACCATCACCAGTCGGCTTTTTTATCGAAAGACGACGAACTCGATTTTCTCGCTGATGATTCGGGCAAAAAGTTTCTCGACACGACGAGCAAATCGTGCGCCGAATTTATCGCCCGCATTGCCGAAGAAAAATTCGGTTTCAAAGACGAATCTTTGGACGAACTCGTTAATTGGGCGCACATAATTGACGGCGCACTCTACGAATCGCCTGCCCAATGCGTCGAATTGCGTTCGTCCGCGCTGAAATTAATGCAGGTCATCGAGGGCGAAAAAGACGAAAAATTTGTCGAACGAATTATTTGCAGTTTGATGGAAAAATCGCTCGACGAGATTCTCGAAAGCGATGAAATCCAGGCAAAATTAGAACCGATTTTGGAAAGACATCAGCGAATGGTCGAACTTATCAAGGAAAGAGCCGTTTATTCGCGCGGCGTGGTCAGTTTTGATTTGACGGCGGAAGGCGTTGACGGCTACAACAAATTTATTCCGTATTACTTTTACCCGCAAACGACTTACACGGTTTCCCTGACGCAAAGCGCGTTTCGGACGAAAATTTCCGTCGGTTCAAACCCGTGGTCACCGCGCCCGCGTCTGCACAACATCGCCGAAATCTGCGAACGCTACGGCGGCGGCGGTCACGCCGTCGTCGGTGCGGTTTCGCTCAAACCCGGCGAACTGGAAAAAGGTGAAATGATAATGCGCGAAATTATCGAAGAACTGCGTTTTGAAGATTAATTTTATCCTTTGAATCTGGAATTTGGAGCTTTATTTCATCGAATCGAACTTCGTGACAATTCGTCCGACCGGATAAAGTCCGATGCGTTTATCAAAATACGGCGAGCGTTCGTAGAAAAATGTCAGACGCGCTCGCGGATTTTTGGCGAAGTTTTCGTCTTTCAATTTTTCTTCAAACTCCCTTTTCAAATTCGCATCTTTTTCGAGCACTTTGCGGGCGAGTTTTTCCAACACATACGCTTCGCCATATTCTTTTTGCTCGAAAATTGCGCTGAAAAATCCCCAATACATTAGTGAATCTTGTGATCCGGGTTCGAGCAGATGAATCGCCACGTTTGCCGCTTCCTGATTCATCGGAATAAGAATCGAATTTGCCGGAAACGTGCGTGTTTCGGTGATTTGGTTAATTTTATAATTGACTGTGTTGTGCGATTCAAACGACATCGGCGCGAACTTCGGTTCGGTCAGACGATAACTTTCAACTTCGACGATCAAAGGTTTTTCGATTTTTTGAAATGAAATGTCGTGCGCTTTGATGACTTCGATAACGTCTTGCCATTGCGGAGGAACAACGTAATAAAGCGGCGGCGCGACGGATGCGGCAACTTTTGCCGTGTCGAATTTTGGAATTGTGATGTTGAGCGGTTTTGTGCCGTAAGCGATCATCTCAACGCCGGAAACGTCGCTTTTTTGTTTGGTGTATTCAGTGCCTTTGAACGCGAACGGTTCGCTTTTCTCGGTGATGGCTAATTGAAGCGGAAATTTGCGCGACGCGTCGTAAGTAAGTCCTCGTTTGATTGTTTCGTCGGTCGCTTTTTTATTCGCTTCAAAAAGACTTTCTTTCGATTGGTTGATCTCTTCAATCGTATAATGCAAAATGTCGTAAGTTCCGCGCACACGAGATTTGTAAGGTTTGTAAGAATGAGTTTCAATTAGTAAACCGGGGCGATTGCGAAGCGGAACATAGCCGGTCGCAAAACGCGGCGTGGCGATAAACGTGGCGACACCGCCCGTCACTTCGCGCCCCGCAAATTCGACGTAGTGCGTCAGCAGGTTGCCTTCCGATTCGACTTTAGGAACGACTTTTCCGTCGAAATGTTCGTCCATCCAGTTTTTAATTTCGGGCGAAACTTCCCCGAAATGTGCGTATTCGTAAGTGACGTTATATTGAAATTCCGCGCCGTCGGTGACGTGGCAGTCAATGAAAAAATCGGGTTTCCAATCATTCCAAAGTTTAAGCCAAGCGCGTGTTTCCGGCGCGTCGGCTTTCATATAATCGCGGTTCAAATTGAGATTTGCCGAAGTTCCGCGAAAACCCATTTCATCGGGACCGTTTTGGTTAATGCGGTTATACGACGACGAAAGCTCGTGTCCGTCAACATTGTAAATCGGCACGAACAAAATTACCGAATTTTTGAGCAGATCGGCGCGTGTTTTCGTAATCGCAATGTCTCTGAGCAGCGCAAAACCCGCATCTTTGCCGTCAATCTCGCCCGAATGAATACCGGCTTGAATAAAGACAATCGCCTTGCCGCTTTTTTTGACGGTTTCGGGCGTGAAATCTTTACCACTTGAAACAATCAACAGCGGCATCTCTCGACCTTCGCCGCTCAACCCGTACGATTGATATTTGATCTGCGGCGACGCTTTCGCCAGCTTCTGCGCGAATTTTACCGTATCGGCATAGTTCCAACTTTTGTGGTAATCGGTTTGTTCAGCGAGTGTCCGCCAATCCTGCGGCACGTTTTTTGATTCGCTTTGGGCATTTATGTTCATAGAAAATATAAAAATCAGATTCAGGCAAATAATAGACAGCAAAAAACTTTCGACAATCGCTGCATATCTGTTGGGGTTTTTCATAAATTAACGAGTTTCTAAAATTTCGGATGCGCGTGAGCAAAATCTTGTTTTTCAAATCATTCATTGATTTTCGAGATTTTTGGACGTTTGTTCATCAGCTTTCGCCTTTTCCGTTTCGCCTATTTGCCGGTAAGCAACCGCTCGATTTTGGTAAGCAACGGCTAACTTCGGATTTAATTCAATCGCGTTGGTGAAATCTGCCAACGCTTGCGCGGTGTTGCCTTCTTCCATTTGCTGAATGCCGCGATTGTTGTAAATAATCGCATTTTTCGGCTCGATTTCGATTGCTTTATTGAAATCAGCCAGTGCCAAACCCGGCTTTTTAAGTGCGGCATAAGCCGTTGCCCGACTAAGATAACTTATCGCCGTTGGCTGTAGAGCAATCGCTTTGTTAAAACTTTCGACCGCTTCTTCATTTCGATCAAGCTGAGTCAAGACGTATCCGCGATCGAGATAAACCACAAAAAATGAATCGTTGAGTTTCAACGTTGCATCAAGATCGCTTAAAGCCGCTTCAAAATTTGAAGTTTGAATATATATGGTGCTTCGATTAACGTATGAAAGAGGTAATTTCGGGCTTAATTCGACGGCTTTGCTGCAATCTGCCAACGCGGGATCAAATGACTTCATTTTAATATGGGTGGCGCAGCGGTTAGAATAAAATAACCCTTCTTTCGGCGACATCAAAATCGCCTGATTTTGGTCAGCCAGAGCGCGTTCCAAATCGCCGCTTTTCAAGTAAACGTCGGCGCGGTTGTTGTAGGATACCGGCTCTTTCGAATTTAATTGAATGGCTTTTGAATAATCTGCCATTGCATTTGCCAAATCTCCTTTTTCGGAAAAAGTCATCCCGCGATTATTGTATGACGTGGCTGACTCAGACAAATTCAACGCCGTACTAAAGTCCTCCAAAGCTAAATCGAATCTCTTTAAAGATTTATACGAATAACCCCGGTTGTTAAAAGCAATCATCATTTTCGGATTTGTTTTGATGATTTTCGTCCAAGCCGGAATCGCTTCTTCGTGTTTTCCGTCCGTCATCAATTTCGTTGCGTCATCAATATCCTTTTTAGTTTTTGCTGACACTACTCCGATTTGAGCTGATCTAACTTTCAAAATGGATTCTCTGGTATCGGAATCCGGTTCCGGTTCTGGTGATGCTTTCGGTTTTGGCACCGCGTTCGTTTGTGCAAAAATGTTACCGCTGACTAACAGCACGAATACGAACGAATATATTTTTGTAAGTTTCATAAATATTATTAAATTATCAATAATCGGGTTTATTTATCTTTCCCCTGTATTTTCAAAAACAATGCTCTGGTTGATGTTCAAAAATTTAATCTTGTCACTCAAATTCATTTCTGCCGCTTTTTCACGCAAAACTTTCAACGGTTCGCTCAGCGGTTCGTCCGATAAATCGAATCTGCCGAAGTGCATCGGCACGAGAATTTTTGCTCTCGAGTCGGCAAACGCTTTCAGCGCGTCATCGGGCGAATTGTGATTCGGTTCCATAAACCAGCGCGGTTTATACGCGCCGATGCCGATCAGAAAATAATCAATGTCGGGGAAAAGCTCGGCGGTCTGCGCGTAATGCGAACCGTAACCCGAATCGCCGCTGAAATAAATCGTTTTTTCCGCACCTTGAATGATGAAACTGCCCCAAAGATCGTGATTCATATCGAAAAGCCCTCGCCGACACCAATGACGCGCGGGTAAAAAGTAAAGTTTTAGCTGCTCGTCAGGCAGGTTGAACTGCTGGAACCAGCCCGCGGTTTGAATCTCATTGGTCGGCGTAACCCAATCTTTCAAAACCTCTTCCATTCGCAAACCGGCACAAAATTTTGCATCGGGAAACTTCGCGGCGATTTGTTTGATTGATTCCTCGTCGCAGTGGTCGCGGTGGTCGTGCGACAGCAAAACATAATCTAACTGTCTTATTTTTTCGAGCGGCGAAGGCACGTCAACGTAAGTTTTGACAAATGACGGTTTCCCGAAAATCGGGTCGAGCAGCAGACTTTTACCGTTCAACCTGATATAAAACGAAGCGTGTCCGAGCCACAAAATGCCGTCTTTTTCACTCTGCAAAAACTCCGCCGGGTCTAAAACGGCGAGCCTGTCTTTATCGTTTTCCTTTTCTTCCTTTTGCGGATTCGAGCTTAACTGCCACTTCAACAAATTGGTAAACTTTGACAGAAAAGGAAATTCATAATTTACAAATCTGCCTTTTTCATCAACCGGCGTGCCTTTCCAATCGGCTCTAATAGTCGGCAAATTTTGGTTTCCGACGTAACTTTCAACTATCGCCCGATCATTTTCGTTCATAAAAACTACAATCAGCAACACGAGCAAGACAGCCGCCAAAATTCCCGACAACAACCTAAAAACCTTTTTCATTTACTTAACCAGCTCTTTGCTTCCACGACTGCGGATTGCTTCCGTCATCCAATCTAACCATCGAAATCGCGCCCGGACTTGGGCAAACTAACGCGCATAAATTGCAGCCGACGCATTCCGGTTCGTCAACGACGGGAAATTTGTTTTCGTCAAAATCGAAACATTGATGCGCTCCGTCTTCGCAAGCGATGTAACACAAATTGCATTTTATACAATGCTCGTTATTGACACGCGCCACGACTTTGTAATTCAGATCGAGATTTCCCCAATCGGTTACGCGCTCGACGGATTTGCCGACAATATCATTAACCGAAGCAAAACCTTTCTCGTCCAGATAATTGTTCAAACCGTCAATCATATCTTCGACGATTCGATAACCGTAGTGCATTACAGCCGTGCAAACCTGCACATTTCCCGCGCCGAGAAGTAAAAACTCAACCGCATCGCGCCAAGTATTTATTCCGCCGATTCCCGAAATCGGAATATTAAACTCCGCATCACGCGCCAACTCCGAAACCATATTCAGCGCAATCGGCTTGACTGCCGTGCCGCAATAACCGCCGTGCGCCGCCATTCCGTTGACATTTGGATATGGAATCATCGTGTCAATATCCACGCCGATCACCGAATTTATTGTATTTATCAACGAAACCGCGTCCGCGCCGCCTTTCTGCGCCGCACGTCCGGGCGGAACGATATGCGTCACATTCGGCGTGAGTTTGACGATTACGGGCAGATTTGAAACTTCCTTCACCCACTCCGTAACCATACAAGTATATTCGGGAACTTGCCCCATCGCCGCGCCCATTCCGCGCTCCGACATTCCGTGCGGACAGCCGAAATTCAGTTCAAAACCGTCGCAGCCCGTGTCCTGCGTGCGTTTGGTAATCTCCTGCCACGCTTCCTTTTTGGATTCGACCATCAACGAAGCGATGACCGCGTGATTCGGATATTTCTTTTTGCACTCATACATTTCCTTGAGATTGATTTCCAAAGAACGGTCCGTAATCAGTTCGATATTATTCAAACCGATCATCCTAGACGCGCCGTTATCAATCGCCGCCAACCTCGACGAAACATTAACAATCGGCTCGCCCAAAGTCTTCCAAACCGCGCCGCCCCAACCCGCATCAAACGCCCGCTCGATCATCGAACCCATATTCGTCGGCGGTGCGCTCGCCAGCCAAAACGGATTCGGCGATTTGATGCCCGCGAAATTTATACTTAAATCTGCCATAGTTTTTATTTTCTACTCATCCAATAAATCAGATAAATTTGTGTTATTGGCATTAACCCAGTCATATCGAACACCAAAACCCCAATTAGCTTTGACATCCAAATTAAGTTCTTCCGTAATGATTTTACGCAATTTGCTGAATGAATAAGTTGTGTTTTCATTTTCCCTTCGTAAACAATTGCCACCCAAATTTACAATCTCAGCAAAGATTTGTGGATTGGTTTTTTCGTAACCGTTATCAAGCGCAGGCTTAAAAAATACTCTATCTCCAATTTTTAGTTTTTGGGTATCGAACAATACCTTGAAAGTTGATTTTGCTCTCTTTCCATTTTTAATTTTACTTTCTTCGGGAATAATAAATGATTGAGCCAAAAATTCATTACCGTTTTCATCTTTGAAATAATTGAAATTAACTGCGTTGATGTTAACCGAGTAAGGTTCATTTGAAAGATAATTTATTATTCTTACTGTAGAATCATCTATTTCTGAACCGACAATTAACATTTTATGGTCAGAGTTAAATTCGACATCTTCTGCATCGGTATTGAATGTAGCGGAAAATAATTCACCAATATCTTTTATCTCAGAATCGCTGTATTTGTTGAGAATTCCATTTAGGTCTTCGTAATCAAGTTCTTTTACCCAAGTTGCGTAGTCAAGAGATTGTGCTATAACTTCCCGATAAGTTTTATCTCTTTTAAGTTCAATAATTATTATTTCACCAACGGAATTGAGAGCCAAAATGTCTATTATTTTCCCGAAAGGCGTAAATATTTGACTTCCAATAACAACTAAATTGCTAGAAATCACTGAAATATCTTCAATCAACCATTTCTCAAGTCTTCTTTCATAATCAAGTTTATCCTTATTTATTTGATTGATTTTATCAGCCTCAATTTTCCAAAGTTTAATTTGTTGCATATCGGATATTTTTTCTAAACTGTTTCGAGTTTTTCCTTCAAAGCCCGCAAAAATTCTTCATTGTTCAAAATATCTTTTCGATGCTCTGCACTTCCCGCGAATCGTTTTCCATCACGCGGCGCAGTTCGTTGTTAATCTGCGTTTGATACGGCGCAGAGTCAGGCGATTCGGCGCGGCTGCGGAAATACTCTAAAATGTCGGCATCAACATACATCGAGATTTTGACTCTACATTTTTCAAGATTCGTCGCGCCGTTTTCCGCCCTAAAACTTCCACGCGGCAACTTTTCATCTTGTCAGCCCAAGTCAAACGGCGAAATTTATGTTTGCCGACTGAAAGCATATCGTCTGCATCCCAACCTTTGGCAAGACCTTTATCATATTCTTCCTGCGTCATTTCATAGACAAACTCTTTTTCTTTATTTTCTTTTTGCATTATTGTAAAATTTCTCTTGATTTTGATTCGCCTTTCTCGCTGAAATCAAACAAATTACAGCATTTTGGCAAATCGTATATGAGACAAACAAAAGTCTTTTCGTTGACAATCCGATCAAGGCAAATCGTTTTTCTTCGTTTGAATGAAATTCGTCATAATCGTCAATCGCATTTTCATCGTAGAACGCTTCTTTTACTTCATTAAAATTTACACCGTGTTTCCGAATGTTAATTTCTTCTTTGTTTTCATCCCGCTCAAATTCCATTTTCAATTATACCGACATATCTATACATCTCAAAGAAATTTGTAAATCAAAACAGTTCGGCGATTTGATGCCTGCGAAATTCGTACTCAAATCTGCCATAATTTTTTCTGATTTTTGATCTTCTCCGATATAGTATTCGGTAAATAATCTGAAAATGTTAGCTTTCAGAAACCACAAAATGATCTAAAATTTGTTTATGAAAAATATTAACCGGCTTTCCGACAGCAGTTTAAAAACTTATTCGGTTTTTCACGCAACATATTAGCTCAAATGACCGAGATTGTCTTGCCAGTTTTAGAAACCGAGCGCGAGAAAACGATTGCGGCGCACCGTTTCTGCTTTGCCGAGATTTCAATGACGCTGATTGATCTGCGTCATCATATAACGAATCATTTTTAAAGTTATGGATGTTAAAAGCGAAAAAATTGGGTTTGAATTTTGAAGAAAAAATGAAATAATTTTTCCGGTCTTTTGAATTTTCACTCATTTAATTAAACAGGAGAGTTTTGATGACAACGCCGGAAACAGACTCGACCGACATAAAACCTTTAACAAAAAAAACGAAGCAGGGCGAACTTTACATTCGTCGGGCTGATGCCGAACTGCAAATTGAAAAAACACTCACGCTCGAAAAGCCGCAGGTTTTGGAAATGCTCGGCGCAGCTAAAAGGCGCGATGAAGCGGATTATCTGCTTGATGAAACGCTCGTTTATTTGTTTCGTGAAGCACGAATTTCAAAAGACGATGAGCTTTCTAATCAAATTTATTTGGAGTTGAACCGACGCATTTGGAAATTGTTTTTGAAATTTCGTTCAAACTTCAACGAACAATCTGACTTTGAAGATTTCGGGCAAAAAATAGAAATGGCGATTTTAAGAAAACTTGTTGTTACGGACTCGGACAGAGCGGATTTCGCGCAAATTCAGTTCGGTTCGTTTGTTATTTCGGAAGCAAAATCAGTCTGGAAACAAAATCTTGCAGCGATAAACAAAGATAAGGAGTTTCTTCAAGTGCCGCGCGAAGATGATGAAACGGGTGCAAACGAACTTGAAAATTTAGCTGTCGGCGATATTTCCGATGAGCAGAAAATGATTATCAGGGAAGGTTTGAGCAAACTTTCGGCAGATCACCAAACAGTTGCCGCAATGATACTTGACGGTTTTCAGATTGAAAGCAAAGATGAAAATGAGCTGACGATCAGCAAACATCTCGGCGTCAGTTCACGCACCATTAGAAATTGGATAAAAGAAATGCGCTCGACTCTCGCAGATTACAAGGGAGAAACAAAACGATGAACGAAACAATTTTAACCGACGTTTTGGAAGAATACGCGCTCGCCGCGCCGCATGGATTCGATCAGGAAACTTTAAAGCAGATGTGCGACAAATATCCGCAATTCGCCGCCGATCTAAAAGATTTCGCCGCTGCCCGCGCCGTCATAAAATACGCGCCCGAAGTGGAAATTTCCGCCGCAGACGAAGCGCGATTTCAACAAATCGGAATGGAAAATCTGCGGACTGTTTTGAGTGAGAGCAACAACTCTTTGGAAAGTTTGACCGACGCGGCAAAGGCGAAAGGCTTAAACCGCTCGAAATTCGCCGCTGCTTTAGGCTTAAGCGTTTCACTTGTGCAATATCTCGAAAAACGGCGGCTCGAATTCGCTTCGATTCCGCAAAACGTCGTCGCCAAAATCGCTGAGGTTTTAGAAACGGGCGAAGAATTGGTCGCAAATTATCTCAATCAAACGGCGGTCAGTTCGGCAAGCGCGAGTTTTAAAACGGAAACGAGACCGGAAGAATTAAAACCGAAAAGTTTCGCCGAAGCCGTCCGCGAAGATCAGCAATTATCAAACGAAGAAAAACAACGTCTGCTCGCAATGTAAAACGGGCATTGCAGCAACTCATAAAGAATCTAAAACCGGATTCTCAGTAATCCGAAAATGTAAATGGTCAGACAAGAACAAAAGAAGACTTTAGCCACAGATTTACACAGATCAACACAAGATACTTTTATGATTTCTCATCCAGACAGATCGTTTTTTATCCAATTCTTATCATCTGAGTTCATCTGTGAACATCTGTGGCTAAATTTTTCACAATTATAAGTTTGTCCAATTAAAAATCTAAAAACACTATGTCTCACTGGCAAAAAATCCGCGATGCCGCCCAAAATTTAAGACGCGAAGTTTGTGCGGCATCAAATCTCAACGAAAACGAACTTGTTCCGGCGATAGATTTTGTTAACATCTCCGCTGAATTTCTCGAACTCGATTTAATTCCCGAACATCCCGAATCAAATAATCTTTCAACCGCACTCGCCGTTTTAGAAGAGGATTGTCTGTATTTCAATAATCATTTGAAAAAATGGCATAAAGCGTTTTGCATCGCGCACGAGATCGGGCATCATCGTCTGCACCATCAAAGCATTTACTGCACGCGTGAAGAAATCAGCGAAGCGGCGGGCGAAACCGATGCGAGTTCGGCGACGGAGAAAATCGTCGGTTACGGTGCGGGAAATCGCAAGGAACGCGAAGCAAATTTATTTGCGCTCGAATTTCTGTTGCCGACGGACACGCTCAAAAGACTTTATTTAGTTGAAAAATTAAACGCACGGGTGATCGGAGAATTGTCGGAAATGCCGCCGGAGGTCGTCGCCGCACAACTTGCTCGCGCTCTGCTTGTGCCGTCAGAAGAAAAGGAAATAGAAGCCGAAAACGCAGTAAAATACGAACTAGACGAAAGCCAGAAACGCGCCGCCGAAACCGTCAATTGTCCGACGCTCGTTTACGCCGGACCGGGAACGGGCAAAACGCAGACGCTGACGCACCGCATCGCACATCTGATCGAAAACGGAGTTGAACCGAAACGCATTTTAGCCTTAACTTTTTCCAACAAAGCGGCGGAAGAAATGCGCGAGCGCATTGGACGAATAAACGAAAATGCCGCCGCGCAGATTCAGGTGATGACATTTCACGCTTACGGAATGGATATTCTGCGTTCGTTTTGGGTTGAAGCCGAATTGGAAGTCAAATCGAATCTGCTCGACAAAATTGATGCGCTGCTTCATTTAGAGAAAAATCTGCACGTTTTAGAACTCGAACATTATCAAAATCTGCACGACCCGACGCAGAATCTCGCGGCGATTTTGGGCGCGATTTCACGCGCGAAAGACGAACTTTGCTCGCCGGAAGAATACAAAAATCTCGCCGAAAATATGATGGCGAAAGCCAAAGAAGCGGGCGACGATGAAGCAATTAATAAAGCCGAGAAAGTAATAGAAACCGCCCGCGTTTATAAGTATTACGAAAAGTTTCTACGCGACGAAAAGCTGCTCGATTTCGGAGATTTGGTGTACCGCGCCGTCAGACTTTTGCAGGAAAATGATGATGTCAAACGCGAAGTTCGCGCACGTTACGATGCGATTTTGGTGGACGAATTTCAGGACGTGAACCGCGCCTGCGGCGTATTATTAAAGGAAATCGCGGGTTCAGGGCAAAACCTCTGGACGGTCGGCGATTTGCGACAGTCAATCTACCGCTGGCGCGGCGCATCTCCAGCGAATATCAACCTGTTCGGCGAAGATTTTCCCGACGCGGAAACCGTTTCTTTGGAAACAAATTATCGTTCGCGCACTGAAATTGTCGAAACTTTTTCGCATTTCGCCGGAAAAATGCAGACGGGAAATGACGAGATTTTCGGCAGTTGGCAGGCACAACGCGGCGCGGCAGTTGAAAATGGAAAAAAGGCGATCAAATTTATTCTCGCCGACAATCTCAAAGCTGAAGGCACGTTTATTGCCGAACAAATTGAAGTTTTGCGCGAAACTGAAAATCTGCAATATAAAGATTGCGCGATTATCTGCCGGACGCATTTGCAGCTTAACAAATTCGCCAAAATCTTAACGGCGAAAAACATTCCGATTTTTTACCTCGGCGAACTTTTCGAGCGCGAAGAAGTGCGCGATCTGCTCGCATTGCTCGATTTGAAAGTTTCGAGCAAAAGTCATTCGCTAATCCGAGTCGCAAACTTTTCAGAATACAAAATCCCGCTTGCCGACAGCCGCAGAATTATTGCCGTGCAAAAGGAAAACAACCAGACATTTGCAGAAGTTTTGCGCGATGAAAACTTTTCAGATTGTCTTTCAGAGCAAGGCAAACTTGGCGCGAAAAAATTATTAAATCATTTGACTTCATCGGAAACTGATATTTCCGCGTGGAGCTTTCTGGCGCATTATCTGTTCGGCGAAAGCGTGTATTTAGAAACTTTGTTTGCCGAAAATGATGTCAACAGCCAATCGAAAAGACTCGCCGTTTTTCAGTTTTTACGGCTCTCGCAATCTCTCGAAGGGCGTTTTGCAGCGGGCAAAAAATCGCCGATTGAAGAGCTTTTAATCTACGTCAAAAAACTCGCGCATTTTAACGAAGACAAAAACTACGCGCAAATTCCGACCGAAGCCGAAAATCTCGATGCCGTCCGGCTCTTAACCGTTCATTCGGCAAAAGGTCTGGAATTTCCCGCCGTGTTTTTGCCGTATTTGGGCAAAGGAAAAATTCCTTCAAACCGCAAGCCGCAAACCTGCCCGAATCCTGATGAGATGATCGCGGGCGACGCGGATTTTCACGATGCTGAGGAGGAATGTCTGTTTTTTGTCGCCCAATCGAGAGCGCGTGATTTTCTGCATCTGTTGCGGTCAAACGATTATTCAAAAAATCATTCGCGCTTTTTGGAAATGCTCGAAGACGTTTTGCCGCCGGTTGAAACGATTGCCGGAGAAATTGAAAAAATCGAATTACCGATTGCGGAAAAATCAAACAAATCGGCGCGTCGAAATTTTTACGCGGCGGAACTCGACCACTATGTGCGCTGCGGGCGCGATTATTACTACTCAAATGTTCTTGGATTGAAGGCTTCCGGCGAAAGGTCAGTTTATGTAAAATTTCACGGCTGCGTTTACGACACTCTGCGCTCGCTGCAAACGATGCAGCAGATGGAAAATATCGAATTGAACGAAAATATTGCGCTCGAAAGACTAAACGAATTCTGGCAGGCGGCGGACATTGATGCTCATTCTTACGCGCCGATCTACCGCACACGCGCCGAAGAAATCGTCCGCCGCATCTCAAAAAGACTCGAATCTACGGCAGTTTCGCCAAACGAAATCGTGCGTCCGACTTTTGACGTGAAACTTGAAAACGGAACGATTAAAGTCCAACTAGATGCCGTCGAAATCGTCGAAAACGGCGGCGAAAAAACGGCGGTCATCCGCAAATATAAAACGGGCAAATCTCCGAAAAAACCGACCACTGACGACGCGGATGTGCTGATGAAAGCCGCCGTCCAAAATCGTTTTTCGGAAGCCGAAACCATATTGCAAAAGATTTTTCTCAGCGATGATGAAACTCAGGAAATAAATATCACGCCCAAAGTGATCGGAAATCGTTTGGTAAAATACGAAGCCGCGATTGAAGGAATAAACAATCGGATATTTGAACCTTCGCCGTCCGACAATAATTGTCCGAACTGCCCGCATTTCTTCATCTGTCCGAGCGGCGAATAAAAGCAATTTTTTTTGACCGCTCAAAATTCAAATCAAATTTTCAATTTCTCGTCGAACGAGCAAACTGATTTCACGCGCGGTCTGTTCATCCGTCGCAAAATCGGAAAACTTTGCGGCGCGTGTCCAAGGAACTTGTTCGCGTTCGGGATCGGCGGCGGAGCGCGGAAAAATGTGCCAGTGAATGTGCGGAACGACATTGCCGTAACACGAATAATTTATTTTCCACGGCGTAAAAGCCGCTGCGACAGCGCGGGCGGCAAGCATCAGTTCGGCGAAAATTTCAGACTGAATTTCCGGCGCGAGTTCGTGCATTTCGCGGGCGTGAGTTTTGTAAATTAGTTGACAATAACCGCGATAAAATTGGTGATCGCCGACGATCAAATACGATTCGGGAAATTCGTAGATCAAAAAAGGATTTTCCGGTTCGGCTGTTAATTCTTCAACACGGCGGCAAACTATACAGTCTTCGATTTTCTCTTTCATCATTATTTCAATTTTATTTTATCTGTCTAGAAACTTAAATCAAGGCGTTTGATCCAACAAATTGCACCGTTTTTCAGTCTTTCAAATTATTATAAATAATTTTCCTCATTTCGTTTCCGATTTCACCTTCCGCCGTTCATTTATTTTACAGAAGACGAAATAACAAAACGAAAAGGAGTAGCGAAATGGGACAACAAAAATTAACTTTCAACCAAATCTGCGCGAAAGCGGAAAAAGACAATTCGGAAAAACTGATGCGAAAAGCGCGTCTGGCGAATCGTCTGGCGAAGTATTCGCGCGGCAGAAATAAAAGATCGGCTTACCGCATAAAATCCGATGCGCTGGCGACGCTGGTTCACAGAATGCCAGCGAGAGTTAATGTTCACGAAGACTTTTACCTGCGCGATTTTGTCGTCGTTGAATTGAGAAAAAATACCGCTCGCGGTCTGCATTTTCCGATTGTCCGCTTGTAAGGTCATTTACTAAATCGAGAGCGCAATCACCGCTTAAAAAAGGAGACTTAAATTTTATGAAACGAAGAATCATCACCATTGACATCGAAACGCTGCCGACGAACGAGCCTTTTGAAAGCAAACTTTTTTGGGAAACCGAAGAGCAATACAGCAAAACCGCCTGTGACGCAAATCTCGGCAGGATTCTCTGCATCGGCTACTGCGAACAAAACGAGCGCGGACAGATTGTCGAACACGGTTGCTTCGGTTATCGAACGAAAACCAAGGATTTCGAGCCCGACGAGTCAATCATTTTAGCTGAGTTCTGGCAGTTCTTACGCGGCTTTGACACTTACAGCGACTTGATTATCGGTCATAACATTCTGGACTTCGATCTGCCGTTTATCGTCCAGCGTTCGATCATTAAAAACGTCCGCCCGACCGTTAATTTCTACTTCGGCAAGTATAAAAAAGCGCCGATCTTCGACACGATGCGCGAATGGGATTGCTGGAAATGGGGCGATAAAACTTCGCTCAAAAAACTCGCTTTTGCGCTCGGGTTGGAAAACCCGAAAACCGAAGATATTGATGGCTCGAAGATTTACGACGCATTTTTAGAAGGCAGATTCGAGGAAATCTATAAGTATTGTATGCGGGACGTGAAAACCACGCGCAACGTCTGGCGGCGAATGAATTTCGAGTTTCCCGCAGCAGTTAAAGCAGCGGCTTTGTCAAAAGACGAAACTCTCGCACTCGCGGTTTGAAACAAGTTTAGACTTCACACCTCACCGAGTTGTTGTCGGTTGTTCTCACACCTCACCGCGCTTTTGTTCGGCGGCGGAATTTTTCTGACGAAGGATTTTCGCCGCCGACTTAAGCGAAATACAAAATGAAATTAATTAAAAAGGAGTTTTAGAAAATTATGAAAAACCAAACTGATTCTAACAGCGGCGAATACAAAACCCGCACGGTTCACAATCTGATTATTTTAGACGAGAGCGGCTCGATGGAAGAGATTAAAACGGCGACAATTACCGGCTTTAACGAAATCGTCCAAACTGTCAAAGGCGTGGAAAAGCAATTTCCCGAACAGAAGCATTTTATCTCGCTCGTAACCTTTAACGGTTTGGGAATTAAAACCTTATTGTTCAATAAAAAGGTCAAATCGCTCAAAGAAATTGACGAAAAAACTTTTCAGCCTGACGCTTCGACACCGCTTTACAATGCCATCGGTTTCAGCATCAATAAATTGCAAAAAGAAACAAATTCGCAGGAAGAATGCGCGGTTTTGGTTACGATTTTAACCGACGGCGAAGAAAACTCCTCGACCGAATACAACGGTGCAGCGGTCAAAAAATTGATTGATAAAATGAAAAAACAAGATTGGACGTTCACCTACATCGGTGCAAACCACGATGTCGAGCGCGTTGCTTTTTCGCTCTCAATTACCAACACTCTGAAATTTGAAGCCGACGAAACGGATGTCAAACGCGCCTTCGACCACGACAAAAAATCGCGGCACGTTCACGCGATGAAGCTGCGCCGCAATGAAGATGTGCAGGAAAGATATTTCGAGGACGCGGATGATGAGATCAAAAATCAATTTAATTTTTGATTTCCGATTTCTAACAGATCAATTCATTTATCATAAAGGAAGCGCGGACGTTAATTGCAATTTCCGGCTTCCTGTGTGAATCGGACGGAGAAAAAATATGTCTGCAAACGACGAATTTAATGAACTGGAAATTGAAACAATCGCCGCCGTTATTGCTGCAGAACACGACGATGATTGTGAAAATTACGAACATTTTGACGATATTGAAAACTGTGAAGGCGATTTTTATCATCATCACAATGATTCCGGCGGCTGTCTGGTTCTAATCGTCGGAATGCTCGGTGTTTTCAGTTTGATCGCCGCAAGAATGTGGATTGGATAAAAGACTGAGTATTGAAAAACGTGAGAGGAAGTTATGGCGCGAAACTTTTTACTTTACTGGCGACCGGAAACGGTTGAAAGCCATTTGAGCGAAAATTATCTGCTTGATCACGCGGGCAGTAATCAACTGAATCGCGCCTCAGCAGCCGATACTTTGTGGATTGTCACGACGGGCGAAGCGGACGAACTGGGTCTGGCGGGGAGATTAAAGGTCGGCGCAGTTGTTAGTCTCGCTGAAGCTAAAAGACGGCTCGGCAGAGAAGATTTGTGGGCATCCCGCTATCACGCGATTGCCGCTCCGGGAACTGCCCGAAGAATGTGCGGGTTGAGTTTAATTGAAATCGCGCACGAACTTCGATTCGTTGACGCAGGTGCAACGCAAATGTTTGTGTCCGCGCACGGCGGCATCTCTTCCGATCAGCTCCGCACAATGCGCGAGCTTGATGACACGTCAGGCAGATTGCTTTCGGATGTTTATAATGCCGGTCAATTGATGCGAACAAATTAAGGAGAACGAATGAATTTATGAAAATCAAAACCTGTTACTCAAACAAATATTAACCGCCGCACGGCTCGCCGACGGATTTGCTGCGGCGCATTTTATGCTCGGCGTGGTTTACGCCGCTCAGGGTAAATTTCGAGAGGCAGTTGCGGCAACCGAACGCGGCTTGGAGTTTGCGCCCGAAGCCCCGATGGCGTATTTTAATATCGGCAAATCACTATATTTGCTCGGCGAATTTGAAAATGCTGCCGAATCATTTGAAAAGACAACCGAACTCGTGCCGGATTTTCCTGATGCTTTTTATCTGCTCGGAAAATGTTACCGCGAGCTTAGAGAAAAAGAACAGGAATTCAACGCCTATCTCGATGCGGTCGAGCTTGCGCCGGATTTCGCTGACGCGATGTTTGCTTTGGGAACAGTTTACGCGCATTTAACAGAAACTCTGGAAGGAAGAAAGGTTGAGTATTTTGAACCGAACGGTGAATTAAATTTAGACGACGCTCGCATCTTCTTTTATATGAGACTCGCGCAGCTTGCGTTCGGCAACGTCGAAACGGTCGTCGAACAACAACCGGAACTGCGTGAAATGGATGAGGATTTAGCCGAACAATTGAAATATTTTATTGATCATTTTAATGAACACGAATTTATGCACATCAGTATTGGCAATGAAATGATGGAAGAACCGGAAGAAATAGACCTCGACGCTGAAAAGCTGAAAAAGTTTCAAGGATGTCTGTTAGGCGGCGCAGTCGGCGATGCTTTGGGCGCGGCGATTGAGTTTGATTCGATTGAACGAATCAGACAGCAATTCGGCGCGGCAGGTTTGACCGATTACGCTTCGGCTTACGGACGCATTGGCGCAATCACTGACGATACGCAAATGACGCTTTTTACTGCTGAAGGATTGCTGCGCGGAGAAACGCGGCGTATGCACAAAGGGATTTACAGCGCGATTCGGGCAATTTATTCTGCTTATATGCGCTGGCTCGAAACGCAGGGAGTTAAACTCAATGATACTGAATTGAAATCTTCCGTTTATGAGGTGCAAAGTTGGCTGTGCGATTTGCCCGAACTTAACTCGCGCCGTGCGCCCGGAAACAGTTGTTTGTCGGCACTAAACAGCGGGAAAATGGGAATCATCGAGCAGCCGATCAACAACAGCAAAGGCTGTGGCGGCGTAATGCGCGTCGCACCAATCGGTTTGGTCGCACTCGATCCTTTTAAAATGGCGATGGACGCGGCGGCAATTACGCACGGACATCCGACCGGATATTTAAGCGCGGGCGTTCTCGCCGTAATTATCAATCAAATCATCGAAGGAAAAAGTCTAACTGAGACGGTCAATTATGCGATTTATGAGGAACTGCCAAAACATAAAGATCACGAAGAAACTTTTGCCGCCTGCGATAAAGCCACAAAACTCGCCGCTGATAAAAACAGTCAGCCGACACCGAAAACAGTCGAAACTCTCGGAGGCGGTTGGATCGCCGAAGAAGCATTGGCAATCTCGATTTATTGTGCCTTGGTTCACGAAAACGATTTTGAAAAAGCCGTCCTTCTTGCCGTCAATCACACGGGCGACAGCGACAGCACGGGCGCAATCACCGGAAATGTATTGGGAGCATTTCACGGTATTGATGCGATTCCCGAAAAATGGCTCGCGCCGCTTGAATTAAGAAAAACAATCGAAGAAATCGCCGAGGATTTGTTGATCGGATTCCAAACAGGAGAAGAATGGTGGGATAAATATCCGGGAGTATAGTCAGCGTATCGCAATTAACTCTCTGAATTCTGACTTTTATTCAACTCTACTTGAGCGACAACAACCGGTTGATGTTTGAATCAAGTACCGAAGATTTATTGTAGCCGTTGGTTTTGAGTTCGATTTCGCCTTTTTGATTAATGAGATAATGTGTCGGATAGCCCATCGTCACGTTGCCGTCGCCGTCTTTATCGGCGTACAGCAGCAGGATACCGAAACTGTTCGGTAAAATGTTGAAATCAAATGACTTCTTTTTCAGGTAACCTTTCACCTTGGATTCGTTATCGGTCGTTAAACCGAGAAAAACCACATCCTTATTTCGGTAATCGGCTGCCAGTTTATTGAGTTTGGGAATTTCCGCCGCGCAAATCGCGCACCTCGTCGTCCAGAACGAGACGACGACGACTTTACCCCGCAGTGCAGCAAGATTCACCGTCGAACCGTCGAGCGCGGTCGCTGTAAAATTTCCCGCCAATGGCTTTGTCCGGTAATTTGATTGGGCAAATGCGGACGATATTAAAACAGCCGTTAAGAATAAAATTGATAAAAAACGCATAATTTTTCTTAAAACTTTGACGGGACGGCAACAGTTAAATAAAAGCCAGTGCTATTTAACATAGATTTTTAGACGACCGGCATTTTCAATTCGGGAAAGAACTTTCGGTCGTTTTTTAATGTGAACTGATTGGGGAAATTTTCACGGTACAAAAACCGCGATGTTTACAATAATAAAATACTCATCGGAAAATGTCGAGCAATTTTCAGTTTTGTATTGTTAGAACTGCTGCTGCGAGTAACTCAAATGTTAATCGTTTTGCCGCTTTTCACGCCCGGTCAAAACGACGACAACCACGACGGCGGCAGCAGCGGCAGCGGCGATTTTTACATAATCAGTCAATGGCGGCGGCACGGCGACTACTCCTGTTTCGTCCGCAATGACCGGACTTTGCGTGTAACGCCCGTGCTTCGGCGGCTGAAAATTGCGGGCAAACTCTTTTAATTTGTCCGCCGTTGCTGCGCCTTTGATCGGGTTTCCGTGTCCCGCCGCGACGGTTTGCGGGGCGAGTTCCGCCAACAGTTCAACCGAACGCCGCGCTGCCTGCCAGTCGGTTGTGAACGGTGCGGGCGGATTGCAAAACTCCTTCTTTTCAGTCACTTGTGAAATCCACGAATCAAGATTCATCGTCGCCAGTGCGTCGCCTGCGAGCAGCGTCCGGTCTTTTTCGCGCCAGAGCGAAATGTGACCGGCGGTGTGTCCGGGCGTGTGCAGAATTTTCCAGTTCGGCAGTTCGGCAAGTTCACCGTTCTCCGGCATTTCGCGGACACGCCCCCCGAAATCGTAACCGCCGTGCGGAAAAAGACGCGCCATCTGCGCGATTGCGCCGCCCATCGTCGAATCCGGCGGCGGATAGTCTGACTTTCCTGTTAAATACGGCATTTCAAGCCGATGCGCGTAAATCGGTACGTTCCAATCTTCGGCGAGGCGCAGTGCCGCGCCCGCGTGGTCAAAATGCCCGTGCGTCAGCACAACAGCGGACGGTTTCGCATTTTTGCCGTATCTCGACTGCGCCGCACGGCGGATTTTTCCCTCGGAAAGCGGCAGACCGGTATCCAATAAAACCCACGAATCCGGCGCGTTTTCCGGCGTGTCCACAAAATACGCGCTGACGAAAATGATTTTCGATTGATAAACACCATCAGCGACGAATGATAGAAAATCTTTTTGCTGATTTGACATTTTTCCTCCTCTAAATTACTTCCCGGAAAGTCTCCGGCACTTCTTCACGCTTCCGGCTCGAAACTTCATTGAGCGACTGAACAGCTCGGGTTCGGTCAAATTAGATTATACCGTTATCTTATAAATCAATAGTAAAGAATCATCAAACCCGGTTCTGTAAGCTGGCAAACATAACGCGTTTTTCCAGCCGAAAAGCTGTCCGGGTGTGATAAAATAAATGGATGCTGCTCGAAACGCTGGAAGCGGAACATTTTCGTAACTTAAACGGTAAACTCATCTGCAGGAAAGGTTTAAATATTATTTTCGGCGAAAACGGACAGGGCAAAACCAACTGGCTCGAAGCGATTTATCTGCTCGCTACAACTAAATCTTTCAAGACTTCGCGGCTTACCGAAGCGATTAAATTTGATGCGGAATTAGCCCTCGTGCGCGGGCGCGTCCATCAGGGAACGGACATCAACCGCGTTTTGCAAGTCGCGTTGCAGGGCAACACGAAAATTTTATCGGTCAACAACAAAAAAGAAACCGTGCAGCGGTTTCTGGGACAGCTTCACGCCGTTAATTTCAATTCGGATGAACTCGCCATCGTGCGCGGCACGCCCGACGCACGGCGCAAATTTTTAGACGGCGGCATCGTCTCGATTTATCCGCCGTTCGTGCAGACTCTGACCGATTACAACCGCGTCATCCGTCAGAAAAATTCCCTGCTCCAGTCGGCGCAGGCGGGCGAGTTTTCGCTCGAAAAAACGGCGGAATTATTAGAGCCGTGGAACGAGCAGCTAATTCTTCACGCAACACGAATCCATCGGGCGCGGCTCCGCTATGTCGAACGCTTGCAGGAAGTTTTAGAACGCAAACTTTTCGACCGCGAAGAAATCACGATTCGCTACGTTTCATCATTGGAAGGCAAAGGCGATTTGTCGGATTTCGCCGCGCTTTTGGAGGAGCGGTTAAAATTGCGCGTCCAAGCCGAATTGCGCTCCGGTTACGCACTAATCGGAACGCACCGCGACGATCTCGACATTTTATTTGACGGACACGATCTGCGAAAATACGGCTCGTCAGGACAGCAAAGAAGCGCGTTGCTGGTTTTGCAGCTCGCCACGCTGTCGGTTTATTACGAACAGCACCAAGAATATCCTCTGTTCCTGCTCGACGATGTTGACGCGGAATTAGATTACAAACGCATCGGACAACTGCTCGAATTTCTGAGCGATAAAACGCAGACTTTCGTGACGACTTCAAAGGAAAGTTTTCTCGAAACATTCGGCGCAGGCGCAGAAATTTTTACGATTGAAAACGGGCAAGTAGCGTAGTCGTCCCGACTGCCGTCGCCGAAGGCATTGCGTCCTGCGCTCGCGTCTGATTTTTTTCTGACTCGGAAGCGGGACGCATCCGATACGGTAGTCGGGACGACTGCGTTACGTCACTTATACCGTTACTTTTGAATTTTCATCAAAACGAAATGAACGGCAAAAGCTGTACCGAAACCGACGAACCACGCATAATCATATAAAATCCTCAGCGGCTCGTAAATCAAACCAATCCACGCGAAAAAGCAGCCTAAAAGCGTAGCGACGACGGCTCGCCAATTCCAACCGGCATATTCGCCTTTCGTGCGGTATAAATCACCGAGATTGAGATTTTTTCGGCGAATGAGCCAGTAATCGGCGATCAAAACTCCGGCGATTGAGCCAAGTCCGCCGGAATAACCGAGCAACCAACTGAAGATGTAGCCGTTCGGATCGGCTAATAATTTCCATGGCTGCATCAAAATTCCAACGATGCCCGTGATTAAACCGCCGGTGCGAAAAGAGATATACTTCGGAAAGGCGTTGGCGAAATCGTTCGCCGGGGAGACGACGTTGGCGGCGATATTGACGGATAAAGTTGCGACGACAATCGTGAACATCGAAACGGCGACGACGAGCGGCTGTGAAAATTGACCGACCAGTTTCACCGGGTCCCACAGTTCGTCGGGCTTCATCTGCGGAAAAACGACGACCGCCGCCGAGGTGATTAAAATGCCCATCGCGGCGAATAAAACCATCGTCGTCGGCAGCGCGACGACCTGACCGAGAACTTGCTCGCGCTGACTTTTGCCGAAGCGTGTAAAGTCCGGCATATTCAGCGAAAGCGTCGCCCAAAATCCGATCATCGCCGTCAAACTCGGAATAAAAATGCTCCAAAATTCGCCGAAAGTTTGAAATTTTCCCGGTTCGTGCAGCAGAAAACCGATGCCGCCCGCCTGATATAAAATCCAAATTAATAAGATCGCCGTCATTACCAAAACGAACGGTGCCGCCCAATTTTCGACGCGCCGCAAAAGATTCATTCCTCGATAAACGACGGCGATGTTCATCGCCCAAAATATCAAAAACGAAATCCATTCGTTCGGCGTATGTCCGCCAATCGCGCCGCCCAAAAGCGTATTCCAATTCGGAATGAGCGAACTCAAAAGTATGTGAATCGCCTGTCCGCCGATCCACGCCTGAATGCCGAACCAGCCGCAGGCGACGATTGCCCGCATCAATGCCGGAAGATTCGAGCCGTAAGTGCCGTAAGCGGCACGGGCGAAAACCGGAAACGGAATGCCGTATTTCGTTCCCGGATGCGAATTGAGCAGAATCGGCGCAAGCACGATAATGTTTCCCAAAAGAATCGTCAGCAACGCCTGCCACCAATTCATTCCGGCGGAAATTAGCCCCGAAGCCATCATATACGTCGGAATACAGTGCGCCATCGAAATCCACAGTGCGGCGTAGTTATACGTCGTCCAATTGCGCCGCTCAATCGGCACGGGCGCGAGGTCTTCGTTGTAAAGCGGAGAAGTTTTAATTGACTGCCGCGCTTCCGGCTGCAATTCAACCCGCCCGTCCGCATATTGAATCGTTTCCATAGTTTAAGTTCCAAATGCCGGATTCTAAATCGTTCAGCCTTCGCTGATTAAATTCAGCAAATCATCCGCCGAAAGTTTGCCGCTAGAATCCGAGCCGTCGAGCAGACTGTCCGCCAGATCGCGTTTGGTTTCGTGGAGTTTGAGAATTTTTTCTTCGACCGTGTTTTCCGTCACGAGCCGATAAACCGTCACCGGACGCTGCTGTCCGATGCGGTGAACGCGGTCGGTCGCCTGATCTTCGACTGCCGGATTCCACCACGGATCGAGATGAATGACGTAATCTGCCGCCGTCAAATTGAGTCCTGTCCCGCCCGCTTTCAAGCTGATGAGAAAAACTTCGCCCGTCCCGCGCTGAAACGAGTCAATTCGTTCCTGCCGAATGTGTGCCGGTGTGCTGCCGTCGAGATAATGATATTTGATATTTTTGCTTTTCAAATATTCTTCGACGATAGCGAGATGTTTGACGAACTGACTGAACACCAACGCTTTGTGTTTGTTTTCGAGCAGTTCTTCCAAAGTTTCGCCGAACAGTTCGAGTTTACTACTGCCGAGCGTCACGTCTTTGTTGACCAGTTTCGGATGACAGCAGGCTAATCTCAATCTGGTCAATTCGGCTAAAATGCGAAAGCGTTTGTCCTTTGCTTCGCCGTCCGTCGCCTCGATTTTTTCGAGTGCTTCGCGGCGAATCGCTTCGTAAAAGGCGCGTTCTTCCGGCGACATTTCAACTGTCAGCATAATTTCGGTTTTCTCCGGCAAATCGTCGAGAACCTGATTTTTGCGCCGCCGCAAAATAAACGGCTTAACCAATCTTTGCAGCGTTTTACGAGCCGCGTCGTCGTTGTTTCGCTCAATCGGCGCGGCAAACTTTTCGTTAAAAAAATCGTGACTGCCAAGCAGACCCGGATTGATAAAGTTGAACAGATTCCACAATTCGCCGAGATGATTTTCAATCGGCGTGCCGGTCGTAATCAGGCGAAAATCGCCCTGCAAGTTCATCACCGTTTTCGAGCGTTTCGTCGCCCGGTTTTTAATCGCCTGCGCTTCGTCCAAAACTATCGTGGCAAATTTCTGGCTCGTAAAAAGTTCTTCTTCAAGCTGTAAAAGATTGTAGCTCGTCACCAAAACATCGTATTTCCCCAAACTTTCAACCTGTGTTTTCCGGTCACCGTCGCCGAAAATCTGAAATTTCAGAGTCGGCGCGAAACGCATCGCCTCCTTCATCCAATTACGGCAGACGCTGACCGGCGCGACCACCAACGCCGCGCCGCGCTCGGCTCTTTCCACCAGAAGTGCCAATGCCATCAGCGTTTTGCCAAGTCCCATATCGTCCGCCAAACACGCGCCGACTCCCCAGTGGGCGAGGCGCGAAAGCCAGAAAACGCCTTCGGTTTGATAAGGGCGCAAATCGGCTTCAAACGTCGCGGGCAATTCGGGCGTGAATTTCTGCAAATCTTTGAGTTTTTTCAGATGATCTTTCCACGCTTTGTCTGCTTTGAAATTTTCGAGTTCGTCGGAAAATTCTTCCAAAATGCCGGTTCGCAAGCTGTGCAGACGGTTTTTGTCGTCCATCACGGCGTTTAACGATTGCAGATGTTTTCGCAGTTTTTCCGTAATCGCCACGAATTGACCGTCGGAGAGTTCGACGAAATTGTTCGTCGTATTCGCCAGCAAAGTGGTTAATTCGCGCATCGAAAGCACAAGATTTTCGTTGACTTTCGCCTCGCCGGAAATGTCGAACCAGTTGCTCGTGCCTTTGACGGACATCGAAAAATTCTCGAAAGTAATGCTGCCAACGAGATTTAATTTCTGTCCTTTCGTCCATTCGATGACGAGTTTTCCGGCGCGGCGCGGCGTTTCCATTTCGGTCATCGCCGTCAGACACGCTTCGGCATCCGCCAGATTCCATTCGTAATTCGGGCTTTCAAAATCGGCTAAAAACGGACAGGCTTCTTCAATTTCGTTAAGCAGTTTGCGCTCGTTTTTCAAATCACGTTTGGTTCTGGTTCGCACAGTGTCAACGTCGGCGATGACCGCTTCGCTGCCTTTCCCCGGTTTGAAATACGGCGGGACACTGCCAAACGGTTTGACGAAAAATTCGAGATGAAAACCTTCGCCCGCCGGTGTGATGAGCGCGTGAATGCGGCTTTCCGCCTCCACCGACGGCAGCGTTTCAAAATGTTCTTCCAAATCGCTCTGAATCGCCAGTTTCGAGGACAGCGGCTGAATTGCCTGCAATAATTTTTCGCGTCCGGCGGCGGGTATTTTGAGCCGGTTGTTTTTCAGTGAATCGGCGATTTCGACGTGATGTTTGGAAATTTCGATGACTTTATAGCGTGTTTCGGTCTCTTTTTCGACGATCACGCCATCGTCCGTAAATTTCGTGTCGAACGATAATTCGAGATCGTCTTTAACCTCTTTAATTATCAGCGACGGCTCACCGGCGACGAGCTGCACCCCGACACCCGGATTTTTGGCGAGAAACAAAAACGGATGTCCGACTAACACCGACAATGCGCCTTTCCAGTCAAAATCGTAACTGTATGCGGCGTAATAATAATCGTTGTGTTTCGACATCGCGGCTTTGACGACCTGCGAATCCTGATCGGTTAAATTTTTAACATCGCGTTCGTAAAGTCTTTTGAGCGCGATGTTGCGTCCGTCCGTCCACCCTTTTTTGTTGTATTTTTGCTCGACCGGCTGAATTCCCTGCCGGTCGAAATCAAGCTGCCACGCGACCCGCGTTTCATTCATTTTAGCGGCTTTTGCACCGCTACTGCCCTGCACTTTTTCGGCGACCATCAGCAGTGTGTTCAGTGCGCGTTCCCAATCTTCGAGTTTCGGAATGAGATTGCCGACCGCTTCAAACCCCAATTCATCGCGCAATTTTTCGGCGGTTTCCTGCGCGTCGGCGTTCGATGCGTTCTTTGATGCCAGCAGGTTGACTGCTTCGTATTCGATCCAACGATAACCCAAAATACGGTTCGTTTGTTCAAAAGATTTCGCGTAAGTCGGTGTTTTAACGAGGGGAATAATTGCCGCCGTAATAACGCGCAAGAATTTGCCCGTGTAATCATCGTCGTTGATTTGCGAATAAACCGTTCCCGCCGTATTATCGTTATTTTTGAGAAAATAAGCGACCGCGCTGACCGCCCGGTGCGCGGCGTGGCGCGGATAATTTTTGAGCGAATAATCGCTGAAATCTTCAACGAATTTGTAAAATTTCGCCTCGTCCGTTTTGTAGAGTGCCAATCCGTAAAAAAACATTTGCCAGTTGCCGGAAAAACCTTTTTTCTTGCGGAACAAACTGCGCCAAAGTTTGACGCTTTCATCGTAAAGAGCGACTGATTTGGCAAAATCCTTTTCCAAAAACGCCATCGTCGCAGCGGAAATTATCGCGCCCAAAGTGCCGGGTTCGCCGATGATTTTTTTTGCTTCGACGAGTGCGCCGCGCAGCATCAATTCCTCAATTTTATAACCTTTGATAACCGGAAAATCGTTCAGTTGATGTTCGTCAACGAATTCCCAAAGTTCATCCGCCGTCTGCGAATGTTCGGCGAGTTCGTCGAACAAATACGGCAGTACGCCCGCTTGAAATTTTTGGTCAAAAGCGGCGAGAAAATCTTTTTGAAACGGGTTTGAGAAAATCTGCACGACGATTTCGTTTGCCTGCTCGGAAATTTCTTCTTCGACAATTTGATGAACGAGCCGCGCCGCTTCGTCGGTGTCGCGCCGGTAAATACTCAGCCGATAATCGCGCAAAACCCTGATTTTACGGTGTTCGCCGCTGTAATTCCAGCGCGTGAATTCGCTCAGATTAAAATTTTCCTGAATGGTTTTAACGGTTTCGTCAAACCAGCTTTCGCGCACCGCCTCACGAATTAAAAACTCTTTTAGCCGCGCCTCGGCAATCTGAAAACCGCTGCCCCAATTTTCTTTCGTATTTTGCAGAATACCTTTGTTAATCAGCGAACTCCGCAAAAGCGAAACGTACTGCGCCGAAAACCCGTTGCCTTCAGCGGTTTTCAGCCCCAGCACCCGCAACAATTTCTGAAATTCCTGCGCCGTCACCTGCTCCCAAAATATTGCCAGACACTGTAAAATTCTTCGCTCGTTCGGCGAAATTTTACTCAACTTTTTCTCGAAATCATCCATAACTTTTTTAGGAACAGGGCGGAAAACTCAAACCAAACTATCTCAAGTCGCTCCATCTACCAAACTCAATCATAACGCCGCGATTTTTAATTTTCCATTCGCGGCTAAATTTTTAATCTTTATTTTTGTGCGAGTTTGACGGCTTTTTCAACGTTTAATTTATAGCCTTTTGCATATTCGTCATCAAACGATGCGCCGATTGCGGTTCGCGCTTCGGTGATGTATTTTTCGTTGAAATCGCGTTCGACTTTTTCCAGTTTATAGCCGATTCCGTCGTAAATCGCCTGTGCCGCGCCCCACAAATGCGCCGCTTTTTTCGGTTCGCCGGTTTTGACGGCGAGTGCGCCGAAACGATCTAAAGCGTTGCCGGTCATTATCTTATCACCGATTTTTTCGCTCGCTTCGAGCGTTTCCAGACAGTAGGAACGGGCGGCATCAAAATCTTCGAGCAGACAGGTAACGGAGGTTAGATTAGCGGCATAAACCGGAATGAAAGCATTGAAAGATTCGCGTTTGGCAATCGTATAGGCTTCTTCATAAGCGGTTCGCGCCGCCTGAAAATCCTGTTCTTCGCGGTGAATTTCCCCGAGCGAATTGAGCGTGTTGGCAACGCGCGGCTGATCTTTTAATTCTCTGGCAATCGCCAAACCTTCTTCGAGCAAACTGCGCCCCGCCGCCAAATCGCCGCGCAAAGCCTTAATGCTGCCCAAACCACCGAGCGCATGGCTGATCGCCGGTTTATCGGCGATGGTGCGGCTGAGCCGTAAACTCTCTTCATAAAATGATTCCGCCGCCGCAAAATCGCCCTGCTGTGACCGCAGAATGCCGATTCCGCGGCACGCTTTCGCCCGCAGTTTCGGTTCGGATTCCGCCGCCGTGCCGCTTTTCTCCAACGCCTGTTCGAGCCAGCCGCCGCCTTCCGCCAGATAACCGCGCCGCAGCCAAAAACGATAATTTGCGCCCGCAATTCGCAGTGCTGTCTCCGGTTCGCGGTCGAGCGACCATTCGAGCGCGGAACGCAGATTGTCGTGTTCCTGTTCGAGTTTTTCAAACCATTCTGCCGCCATTTCGCCGACCAGTTCCGGTTCGGCTTCTTCCGCCAGAGCCGCATAGAACGTGGCGTGGCGGCGTTTTATCTCATTTGCTTCGCCACTCTCGTCCAATTTTTCGAGCGCGAATTCTTTGACGACGATGAGCATCCGAAAACGCGATTCACCATCGGACTGTTCGCGCTGCACGAGCAAACTTTTATCAACGAGCGATGAAACTCCGTCCAGCACATCAATTTCCGAATCTGCGTCCAACGCGTTAACAACTGCTTCCGCGCCTTCGAGCGTCAAACCACCGGCAAAAACCGCGAGCCGGTTGAGCAGTTTTTTCTCGTTCTCGTCGAGCAAATCGTAGCTCCACGCGATTGCGCCGCGCATCGTCTGCTGGCGTTCGGGCAAATCCCGCGCCCCGCCCGTGAGCAATTTCAAGCTGTTATTCAACCTCGTCAAAATCGCCTGCGGAGTAAGCAGTTTGACGCGCACCGCCGCCAGTTCAATTGCCAGCGGCAGACCGTCGAGCCGCCGACAAATTTGTGCCGCCGCCGCCGCATTGCTTTCCGTCAAAACAAAACCGGGTTTCACCGTCCGCGCTCTTTCAATGAACAATTCGATTGACGGATATGCACTTAACTCCTGCGCCGACAATTCTTTATCAACCGGAACACCGAGCGGCTGAACGATCAGTTCGCGCTCGAACCGCAGATTCAGACGAACGCGGCTGGTCACTACAATTTTCAAATTTATCGAATTTGTCAGCAGTTCGCCGATGAGCGGTGCGGCTTCGGTGATCTGCTCGAAATTATCGAGAACGAGCAGCATCCGGCGGTCGCGCAGATAATCGGCGAGTTGTTCGCGCAAAGATTTGCCGCCTTCTTCGCGCACGCCGAGCGTCTGCCCGATGACCGGCAAAATCAGTTCGGGATTTTCAATCGCTCCCAATTCGATAAAATAAACGCCGTCCGCAAAAGATACGAGCGATTCGCTCGCCGCCGCCCGCGCAAGCCGCGTTTTGCCTGTGCCGCCGATACCCGTTAAAGTCAGCAGACGCATTTGCGGCTCCATCAGCAGCGCAATGATTTCCGCCCGTTCCGTTTCGCGGTCAATCAGCGGCGAAAGTTCACCCGACAGATTATTCGGCGGCAAAGTAATCCCGGAAGTTTTCACCGCCGCTTCGTTTGAATCGGTCACGACCGCCGCCAACACTTCGGTCGAACGCTGTCCCAAATCCTTCGGCGCGGGAGATTTATCGGGAATTAGGCGGCGGCTGATTTCTTCATAATCGAGTTGTTGCTTGACGCGCCGCAAGTCCGCCGCGACATCCGCAATGTTTTGATACCGTTCGGCGAGATTTTTGCAAAGCGTGCGGTTGGCAACCGCAATCAGTTCGTCAGGCAAATCGAGCGCGAAGTTGTGCAGCGGCGGCGGTTCCTGCTGAATAATTGCCAACATCACGTCGGTCGCCGTTTCCCCGGTAAAGGGCGGGCGGCGCGTCAGCAGTTCATAAAACATTACACCGAAACTCCAGATGTCGGTTCGCGCATCAACTTTTTGCCCGCGCGCCTGTTCCGGCGACATGTATCTGACCGTGCCGCGAACGATGCCGGGAAAACTCTGCACGAGAGTTTTATCGTCCTCGCCCGACGGCTTCGATTCGCTCAGTTTCGCCAATCCGAAATCAAGCACTTTGACATAGCCGTCGCGCCGGAGCATCACATTTTCCGGCTTAATATCGCGGTGAACGATGCCCGCCCGGTGCGCCGCCGCCAACGCTTCGGCGATTTGCAAAGCGATTTGCATAATCTCGTCGAGTTTCACCGAACCTTTCTGCAAAACAAATTCGCGCAGCGTGTCGCCTTCGATGTATTCGGTGACGATATAATTTACGCCGCCGGTTTCACCGATCTCATAAACAGTCAGAATATTCGGGTGATTCAACGCCGAAGCCGCCCGCGCTTCCTGCACGAAACGGTTGAGCTTTTCCGTATCACTGCTGAATTGTTCGCTCAGAAACTTGACGGCGACGCGCCGGTCGAGCTTCGTATCGTGCGCCAGATAAACCTCGCCCATTCCGCCCGCGCCGATCTTGGAAACGATGCGGTAATGCGATATTTTAGTTCCGGCAGGAAATTCTTTGTTATCCTCGCTCAATTTCATCGTGCGGCAAACGTGAATCATTTTCAGCCGTAAAGCAAAATTAATCAAGCATAAAGAACGGGTAAAATTCCTATATTTCTTCGATTTATCTTTATCTCTCGCCTTTTTACTTGTTACTTGTTATCCAGCTTCCATTTCGTCCGCGTATAAGCGATGCGAAAACCGTTTTTCTCGGCGTTTCTCTGGGATTGACTTCCGGGCGACGCGCCCATCATTGCGATTTTACAGCCTTTTTCCCTTGCATAATTCAAACGCGCCGCGAGCAGTGCATTTTGCGCGCCCTGATTGCGAGCTTCGGGAATTGTGCTTGCGCCGCCTAATTCGGCGACATCATCGCAAATAAAAAGCGTTCCGGTCGCAATTGGATTATCTTCAATTTCGGCGATGAACGGCGATGCGCTTTTGCTGTTTGCGCTGACTTTGCAAAATTCAATCATAAAATCCGCATAGTCAGGCATTTCCACGCTCCACACTTTCGCCGCCGTTTTTGCAAAAATATCAACCTCGTCCGCGCCGATAATTCGCGTCCTGATGTTCGGATTGTTCGGCAAACTTACTTCATCTTCCGCATCGAGCGGGCGAAACATCACGCTCGTCAATTCAACGGGACGATAACCGCGCTCATTGAGCAAACCGAGTAGCGACGCATCAGCTATCGGCGAAACTTCGTGCAAAACCGGCGCATTGTATTTCTTGAAAAACGCTTCGATCTTGTCCAATTCTTTATCGGTAATTTCATTAAATACGCCGAGTCCGAAAGTCTGCGTCAAAGGCGATTCAATCCCGTCAAACATCGCATAAACTCCCGCGACTTCAATCCATTCCGCGCCGGCTTCGGGAAACAGAATTTTCCGCGATTCGACAAGATCAGCACTCGTCCGCGCTTCGGTGCGTTCGAGTTTTTGTAAAAGTGCTTTGTCTGAAAAAACCATTTTTTTTTATCTTATCCTTTGAAAATCTAAGTCCTGAAAATCAAAACTAAAATCAATGTTCGGCGAAATGCCTTTCATCTTTATGTATTGTGCTTTTCCTTCTTCGTCCAAAGTGAACATCGCCAGCGCGTCGGCGTTCATATCCTGATATTCCCATTTGACGGCGAAGGTGTTTGCTTTGTAAAACTGCATCGCGCCGTTGAGTTTGGGCGAGCGGAGCGATTTAAACCATAACTGATCGCCTTTGGGGAAAATTTCGACTTTGCCGAACCATTTGTCTTCGTAAATTCCAATGTAATCTTCACGTTTGATCGGCGTGTTTTTTGCATCAGCGACCGTTTCCCAAACTTTTTTCGTGACGGTATCGCTATTATTTTGTTGAGCTTTGGAGCGTTTGGAATAAGTATCTATCCAGTCGAAATCGCTCAAGCCGAGATAGCGGTCAATAATTGTTTGGCTGACGGCACTGTAAACTGCGCCGCCGCCGGGTTCCGTATTGGTTAAAATAACGATGCCGATTTTTTGATCGGGAATCATCGTCACCACCGAGATCATTCCGGGCAGTCCGCCGCTGTGCGAAACGCTCAAGTTTCCTTTGACATCACTTAAAAACCAGCCCAAGCCGTAGCCGTTAAAATGTGAGCCGTATCTCGGATTTGAAAAAGCGGGATGTATCCAATTTCTATCTAAAACCGTGTGTATTTTCCACATTTCGCGTTGGCTCTCTTCCGTAAATAGCTGCTTTTCCAGATTGCTTCCGTATTTGCCTTTGTTCAATTGAACGAGCATCCATTTCGACATATCGTCAATATTTGAAAAAATGCCGCCCGCCGCACCCGTCAGCGGACTATTAAATAATGCAGTCGTTTTGAGTTTGTCCGATTCGGTGTTGTGCGGGATGGCGACATTGTTTTTATCTTTAACAGCGGCGTAAGACGCAGCCGAATTGTCCATTTTCAGCGGCTGCATAATTCTCGTCTGAACGAATTTTTCCCAACTCATTCCGCTGACTTTGGCAATCACTTCACCGGCGACAATATAAAGTTGATTGTCATAATCGAATTGCGTGCGGAAAGCTGAAACAGGTTTGAAATACTGAAAATTGGTCAAAACATCTTTGATGGTAAAGTCCGCTCCGTCAGGAAAAATCATCAAATCGCCAACGCCCAAACCGAGTCCGCTGCGGTGCGTCAGTAAATCTTCGATCAGAAAATTTTCCGTCACATATTCGTTATACATCTTGAATTCGGGCAGATGTGTTCTAACTTTATCCTTCCAGTCGAGTTTTCCTTCCTCAACCAACATCGCCAAAGCCGCCGTGGTAAAAGCCTTGCTGTTTGAAGCAATTTGAAAATCGGTATGCTCATCAACCGGCTGTTTTGAATCCACCGATTTCACGCCGTAACCTTTTTCGTGAATTATTTTGCCGTCTTTAACGACCGCCACCGCAACTCCGGCGACATTAAATTCCTTCATCGCTTTTGCCACGAGCGCGTCTATCTCGGCATCAGAAATTTGTGCAGAGGCGGCACTGTTCAATGCCAAAAACAAAAGTGTAAAAAGAATAGAAATTGATGTAATTTTTTTCATTGGTTTGTTTTTCTAAAATGATTAATTAAATCTTCACGCACTCACCGCGTTTGATGAATTGACCGCTGCCTTTTTCGACCAGACATTCGCCGTTTTCTTAAACTCTTGCAAAAGATACAACAAATTAAAGTCAGTCAGAATAATTTTCGCTCAATGTTACAAGAAATGAAGTAGGTTTTAATATCAGCTTATTTTCCTGAATGAGTTGATTTGGATTTTGTATCATCAGTACCTCTGGCGAATCTGTTTTTACTTTGGTAACTCGATAAATCCAATAAGAGTTTTCCAAAACTTCAGCCTTTGATAGTTCATTGACGGTTAATTCAAATCTATAATGATTTCCAGTAGTAGTTTTTACTTCAATATATTTTTCGTTTCCATCTTCGGTAAAAGAAAGAATGTCATAACCAGCGACAACATTTTCTTGACATATCATTCTGATTTTATCAGCTAAATCTTTTCTGCCAATTTGGGTAAGTTTAGATTTTTCATACTGATAAACATAATCTTCACCCAGTTTTCCAATTTCCTCAGTATTTGCTTTTTGCTTTGCAAATTCTTCTGGAGAAACAAACAAATCTTTATCAAAAATTCTTGAACCAATTCTTTCATTATCAATAGCTTCGAGCAGAGATAAGCCTAAATCTGTTATTCTCCAAATGCCGTGAGACGGAGAATCAAGTAAACTTACCTTTTTTAAGTCCCTTCGAGTCCACCTAAGCATATTCTCCCATTTTGAACGAGGAGTTCCGTCCGCCTCATAAATTTGCTTCAATCTCAATTCTTCTACTAACTCAAATTCATCAGCAAGGGCTTCGTAAATTGTTTTGCCGTCTGTATTTTTGTCCGAAGGTCGAGACATTCCGCCACGTTTTCTTAGCTCATAAAGTAACGGAATTTGTATTTCTTGATATTTGGGAAACATATATTTTAGGTTCGAAATTATTTATTGTTATTAACTTCTAAATCTTCACGCATTCGCCGCGCTTGATAAATTGACCGCTGCCTTTGTCAACTAAACATTCCCCGTTTTCAATCACAACTCTGCCGCGTGAGAGAACTGTTTCGACTTTGCCTTTTATTTTCTTGCCTTCGTAAGCCGAATAATCTACGTTCATATGTTCGTTGGCAACGCCGAATGTGTGTTCCTTTTCCGTGTCGAAAATCACGATGTCGGCATCCGAACCGACGGCGATTGTGCCTTTTTTCGGGAACATTCCGAACATT
>JBBSUG010000029.1:0-57897 GCA_038235165.1 Pyrinomonadales bacterium | reverse complement strand
GTGGGCGACACGAGCCGTTTCTGTTGGAACCGGTTCAACGACAGATAGCTTTAAAGACATCGTATTACTCCTTAAAATTATTGGAATAATAGGATTATACCTGAAAAAATTATCTCTGAAATGAATTCGGCAACAGTATCCGGACGTTTTCTTGACCGCCGCCGCCGATCACCAAACAGACCCCGAAAGCGCGGTTTTCCGGTAAATAATCCCATCAAATAAACAAAGTAAAGTTTCGTTTGCTTTTTGACGGTTTATGAGAATAAATCTTTCATTGCCGAGCTGCTTTTTTTCAAAAAGCAAAAATATGAAAATCGGTTACGCCAGAATTTCAACCGCCGATCAGAGTTTGGATTTACAAGTTGTTAAAACATATAAACAAATATTAGTTTTCTTTGGCTTATTTCAGGTTATAGATGCAGATAATTCGAGTTTGAAAGTTATAAATGCAAGTTCAAATGCAAATAATTCAAGCTGAGAAAAGATTATAGATGCAAATAATTCGAGTTGGAAATCAGGATGAATGCAAGCACGCTCATTTATGAATGCAAGCTACTACAGATAGATACCTCAGTATTTGCGGAAGCAAAACAAGAGCGATAAAACTTTATAAAGCGAACATAAAGTTGTCACAGGCTTTTCATCCGTTATTAAGCATTATCGAAGTCGTTCTTCGCAATGGCATCAACGAAGCGATTGCCGCGTATTTTGGCGATGCCGATTGGATTATCAATCAAACAACGGGTTTTATGGCTTCACGAAGTTTACGAAAAGGAAACTTTTTTCTAAAAAACCAAGTAGAAAGAACTATCAAAAACCTTAGAAAGAACCATCTGGCGATAACTAGCGGCAAAGTGATTTCCGAACAAACTTTCGGTTTCTGGACGGATTTATTTGAAAAGTATCACTTCGGATTAGTTGGAAGAAGTCCGATAGATGCTTTGAGCAATCTTCCGGCGACCGAAACCAGAGGCACGATAGCAACAAAATTAACTAAAATAAGAAAATTCAGAAATCGAATAAATCACAATGAGCCGATTGTTTTATATCGAAACGCAATAGATTTTACGACGGCGACAAATGTTCACGCTTCAATTATCGAAGTATTTGGCTGGATTGATCCGAGACTTCTAAGATGGATTCACGAACTCGACAAAGTTTCTCAAACCCTTACGCGTTGTCGAAGAATATGAATAAACGACTAAAATAAGAATAATTTGCGATTAGACAGGAAAAGAAACTCAGTAAAATCAGTAGTTGGAAAAACGCGCAACTACAAAAAGGCTTGTTGCAGGCAATGTTCATTTGAAACCTTATGAAATCAGTCAGGACATTATTGGAAACAAACTACGGACGATACGAGCATTTGATTTATTATCAAGACATCATTGATATAATCGAGCAAAATGTTGCTTCTCAACCGGATATTTGTATCGAAAGTTGTAAATCCTTAATCGAAGGTGTCTCCAAAACTATCTTAAAAACATTAGACCCGACGATCAGCGACGCGGCAATGAAAGAGGATGTGATGCCGCTTTACAAGAAAGCGGCAAAAAAACTGGCTGAGTTTGATGATAAAATAGAGTCTGATTTCGTCAATAGAAGTGGCTCGTTAATTGAAAATTTTGGAATGATTAGAAACCGGCGCGGGGATATTTCGCACGGCAGAGCAGTGCCGAAACTCGATTTCAGCACTCCGCAATTTTCAACCTTGGTGATGAATGTCACGGAGGCGATTACTTTTTACCTGCTGGAGCATTTTTTTCGGATCGAAATATCCAAAGATATAAAATACGAGGATTACGATGAATTTAACCAATGGCTCGACAATTCAAATCCTTTAGGCACTCTCAGTTACAGCAAAGCATTATTCGAGCAGGACGTTATTTCATACGAACAGCAGCTACTAAATTACCAACCGGAAGATATTCCGGTTTTGGATGTCGAAGAATTAGAATAAGAATTTATGCCTACCCAGTCGGAACAAGTTTTAGAAGATACTTTGGTCGGTCAGTTGGTTTCGCTCGGCTACGGACGAGTAGAAATACGCAATGAAGACGATCTGCTGAAAAACCTTAAATCCCAGATTGAGAAACACAACAAAATCAAGTTGTCGGACGAAGCCTTCAAAACGGTTTTGAATCATCTCAATAAAGGTAATGTTTTTGAGCGAGCCAAGATTTTGCGCGATAAGATGATTTACAAAAAACTGACCGGAGAAATCGCCTACCTGGAGTTTCTCGACGTTGAAAACTGGTGTCAGAACGAATTTCAGGTAACGCAGCAAATTTCGATGGAAGGTTCATTTAAGAATCGCTATGACGTAACGATTTTGATAAACGGTTTGCCGCTCGTCCAAATCGAACTAAAACGGCGCGGATTGGAATTAAAAGAAGCCTTTAACCAAACAAACCGTTATCAGCGGCATTCTTATTCATCGAACTACGGTCTATTTAACTACGTCCAGATTTTCGTGATCTCAAACGGTGTCAATACGAAATATTACGCCAATAATAAAAATCAGTCTTTCAAGCAAACATTTTTCTGGAGTGACGAAGAAAACAATAAGATCACGAATCTGGAAAAGTTCGCCGATGTTTTCTTAGAGCCGTGCCATATCTCGAAAATGGTTTGCCGCTACACGATTTTGAATGAAACCGCGAAAATCTTGATGGTCTTGCGCCCGTATCAGTATTACGCCGTCGAAGCGATTATTGACCGCGTAAAAAACAGCGACAAAAACGGGTATATCTGGCACACGACCGGGAGCGGCAAAACGCTCACATCATTTAAGGCAAGTCAGATTTTGACGAAAATGCCGAATATTTACAAAGTCGTGTTCATCGTTGACCGCAAAGATTTGGATTATCAAACGACCAAAGAATTTAACAGTTTTTCCGAAGGCAGTATTGACGGCACAAACAACACGACCGCGCTTGTCAAACAGTTTTCCGACAACACGCCGTTGATCGTTACGACGATTCAAAAACTCGATAATGCCATCAAAAAAGGACGGCATTTTGAAAAGATGGAATTATTAAAAGATAAAAAAATGGTCTTTATCTTTGACGAATGCCACCGCAGCCAGTTTGGAGCAACGCACAAACGAATTAAAGAGTTTTTCAGCAGCGTTCAGATGTTCGGCTTTACCGGAACGCCGATCTTTGCCGAAAACGCCGTCAGAAACGATTTAGGCAAACGCACGACCAAAGAACTTTTTGACGAATGCCTTCATAAATATGTCATCACGGACGCGATTAGAGATGAAAATGTTTTGAAGTTTTCCGTCGAATATGTCGGACGCTATAAGCAAAAGGAAGGCAGCAAAACGAATCTCGATATAAACGTCGAAGACATAGACACGAGCGAGCTTTTGGAGTCGCCCGAACGCCTCGAAAAAATCATTGATTATGTCATCGCCAACCATAACCGTAAAACGCATAACCGGACGTTCACGGCGATGATGTGCGTGTCCAACGTCAAAACCTTAATCAAGTATTACGACTTACTAAAAGCCAAAGGAAAAGCCGGTGAACACAAGTTGAAAATTGCGACGATCTTTTCCTACGGCACCAACGAAGACGACGCGGATGCCAGCGGCTTTATGAATTTTGACGATGACGAATTTCTCGGAAATGATTCCGATAATCCCGCTGAAACTTCGCACACACGCGACAAGCTGGAAGAATATATTGCCGATTATAACGAAGTTTACAACACGAAATATACGACCAAAGACAGCCAATCTTACTACAACTACTACAACGATCTGGCGCGGCGCGTCAAAAACCGCGAAATTGATCTTTTGCTGGTCGTCAATATGTTTCTGACGGGTTTTGACGCTCTGGCACTCAATACGCTCTTTGTTGATAAAAACCTGCGTTATCACGGTTTGATTCAAGCCTATTCCCGGACAAACCGAATCATCAACGAACAAAAATCACAGGGCAACATCGTCGTTTTCCGCAATCTCAAAAAGGCAACCGATGAAGCGATCACACTCTTTTCCAACAAAGATGCGATTGATGTCATCATAATGAAGCCGATTGAAGATTACGTTGAACTATTCAATAAAGCGGTTACCGAACTAAACGCCATCGCGCCGACGATTGACAGTGTTGACACTCTCGAAACCGAAGACGACGAACTGAAATTTATCAAATCTTTCCGCGAACTCTTGCGTGTCAAAAATGTCTTAACGACTTTCGCCGATTTTAGCTTTGACGATCTAAATATGTCAGAGCAAGATTTTGAAGATTACAAAAGTAAATATCTCGACCTTTACGACAAAGTAAAAAGTGACCGCACACGCGAAAAAGTTTCGATTCTCGAAGACGTTGATTTTGAGTTGGAACTGATTCACCGCGACGAAATCAATGTAACTTACATTTTGCGTCTTCTGGCAAACTACAACAACGCCACACCGGAAGAAAAGAAAAAAATCAACAAACGCATTGCCGATCTTCTGGCAACGGATATTCAACTCCGAAGCAAGCGCGAATTGATCTTAGAATTTATTGATAAAAATTTGCCGGAAGTTGCCGACGAAGACGCGATCACCGATGAATTTAACGTCTTCTGGAATCGTAAACAAAAAGAAGCCTTTGAAAAACTATGCCGTGAAGAAAACATTCCGCCGGAAAAAGTCACTCAAATTATCGGCGAATATCTTTTCACCGAAAGAAAACCGCTGCCAAACACCATCGTTGATTTACTGGAAACAAAGCCGAAACTGCTGGAGCGTAAAACTATTATCGAAAGAGTTACGGATAAGATTTTGAATTACGTTGAAGTTTTTATCAACGGCATTGCCGCCGACTGATAATGTCAAAAATTGCAAACTTGGCTGGTTTTCTGTTAAAAATCATGTTGCTTTTGTTCGCCTATTAATTTATTCGCCTACTAATTTGATAGGGCTTTTATCCAATAACCGGCAACTTGGGTTAAGAAAAGAAGTGATGAAATAAGCAGGAAATAATCGTAAACAGAACGGACGGCACATTCGGTGCAAACTCATTTACACGGATTTTCTAACACTAATTTAACCCTGTCTTTGTCGCTAGTTCCTTAACACATAAATGTCTTTTCTCATCTCGAACTCACGTTAAATTTGAACAAATACGAAATATTTGTTGACAAGACCGAAACACAAGCACATACTCACTCACATAATTTTAATTTGCTATTTTAAGACCACTTGTTTTTACTGTTACAAAGATTTCCAAGTTTTATTTGTGACATAAGTATTGCTTAACTTCGTCGCTAACGCCCTGCCCGAAACGGGCGTTGCTTTTACTTATCGAAAAAGTATTTCTTTTTTGATAAAGTTCGGAGGAAAATTAAAATGTCTCTTACGCGCTTGCCGGTTTCAATCGTCAGCAGATTCTTGCCATTAGCATTTTTAGCAGGTTTGGTGTTATTCAGCACCTCGTCTTTTCAATATCAAAAGGTCAACGCGCAAGCCGCCGTGCAAGCGTGTCCGACCTGTCGCCCGCCGAGTCAGCAAGTTATTTACGCGCCGCTGATCGAACTCAAAGAAGCATCTTACACCGAAATTAATCTCAACTGCCGCAGCGCACATCCGATTGATGTGGTGCCGACTTTCTACACCGATGCGGGAATGCCGGTGGCGGGAAGCCCGATTCATTTGCTTCCGGCGGAAATGCGTTTTGTTGACGTGAAAAGTTTAATGCCGGCTGAATATCAAAATAACCACAAATGGGGCGGAATGTCGCTTGCCTACACGGGAAATTTGATGGAGGTTTGGGGACAACTAACGCTTCACGGTATCGGCAAAAAAGGCAGCACCAATGTTTTATTCGCCGTTGTTGACGCGCCGCGTTCAACCGTTTCGGGTGCAGTTTGGCAAATGCCGAAAAACGCGACGACGACGATTGCGCTGGGAAATTATTCGGATGCGGCATCGTCGGCAGTTCTCACATTTTCAAACGGAGATTCCGAGATCATCAATCTCGCGCCGTATCAGACCGAAATTATCAATCGTAAAAATAACGGACAGAATCAGACCAATAATGTCGAAGCCGAATCGGTCATCATCAACACGAGCGGTCAGCCGGGGCGGGTAATCACAACCGGATTGGTCGTTTCAAACAATGGAAATTTCGCCAGCAGCATTCGTTTTTACGACACGGAAAATGTCGCGCAGCCGAATTTGTATTCGACAAATTTCAGATTGAAAGAAACGACACCGCACATCATTTTGAAAAACACGACGGCAAATACGATTACGGCGCGACCGCGTTTTCTTCCGACAGCGGGCGAAGGCAGCGGAGTCATCGAACTGCCTGCGGTAACGATAATGCCGAAGGCGGTCAAAGAGTTAAATTTAACGTCGCTGGTGAACGCGGCAAAAACGAGATCAGACCTCGATACGGTCAGCGTTCAAATAATCAACAGCGGTGACAAAGGCAGTTTGATCGGCGCGGCAAATTTTACGAACAACACGACCGGCATTGATTACGATATACCGCTCAGAGATTCGGGACAGCAGCAAAGATCGGCAGGCGGTTATCCGGTCAGATTGGACGGCGATTATTCGACGATTCTTGCTTTGACCAACGCCGGAACAGCCGCCGGAAAATTTACTTTGCAGGTCAATTTCGACGGCGGACTTTACGCGATGTATCCGCAGGAACTCGCGCCGGGAGCGACCGCCGTGTTTGATTTTCGCCAACTGCGCGACCGCCAAACGCCGGACAGTTCGGGCAGAGTGCTGCCGCCGAACTTGACCGTCGGGCAAATTCGCTGGAGTATGGTCGGCGGCAGTGCGACGACGTTAATCGGGCGCAGTGAGATCATCAGTAAATCGGGCAAAGTCAGCAGCAGTTATAGTTGCGGCATTTGCTGTCGGAACAGTTTTGAAAGCGGTCGTTTATCGCCCGATCAGGTGTTCGCTCTGCTCGGTGATTCGAGACAATTGATGGGAATGCAGAAAGACCGAGATTGTTACGGCAACTATTTTGCCGAGTATGCGGTCAACAACATCACTTGGAGCAGCAGTAACACGAGTGTGGTGGACGTTTCATATAACGGAACGGCAACTGCGCTGGATGTCGGGGATGTGCAGATCACGGGAACGTGGGACACGGAGTTTTCGTTCGATAACGGCAGCGATACGTGCGATGTGATTCAGTCATCTACGACGCAGAATGCCGGTATGACTGTTAGTCCAACAATCACAAGTATTACGCCAAATAAGGCTGGAGTCGGCAGCACAACTCGCGTTACAATTAACGGAAGCGGATTTACTTTTTCGCCTACTTTTAATGCGGGTTCAGGAATTACTGTTACTGTCAGAACCGTTAATTCAACAGGCACCCAAGCTACTGCTGATATTGCAATCGCTGCGGATGCGTCAGGTGGTAATCATCCAGTCAGCGTAACGGTAAGAGGAATAACAAGTACTAGCAATGGAAATTTTTTTGTTCAAATACCTACTTCGGTAAAAGTTTTGTCTAAAGGGGTTTATACGGGTTCTAATATTCTGCCCAACGGATGTCCAACATCTCAGCCTTTTGGATTTCGTGTCCGTGTCCTTTATCAGGTACTTGATCAAGAATCTACTCCAACTGCAATTACTTCAACTCTTCCGCTGCGAGAGAATCTAACTAATTTTTTATATGATGGTCAAAGTGGCGGTGCTGATAACAATAATACTTATGTAACTTCGTCAGGAAATACAGAGGCAAATGGGCAATTTACTGACGAACCAGTCGGAATATGTGGAACGCAAACATTTAATGTTGGCTCATTCACGCAGACACTTTTCACTCCAATATCAAATGATGTAAGTCCAACAATTAGGGTTAATAGTTGGACAACCAGTGGAAGAAATGGGTGTGGCAATATGACTAATGGTAATGATGTAACTGTAACAGTTTCATGCCAATGATATTAGATGTGCAACTTACAAACAAATGCAATAAAAAAATTGGAGATATTATATGTGCAATAAAAAACGAATCACGATGCTAATTATTATGCTGTTTGCTTCTGTTATGACAGGAACTTCGCAAACTCGTGATGAATTTCGCCTAAAATACGGGATGCCTGAAGATGGACATTATCTACTTCGTTCAAACATCATAATGAATGCGCTTTATTCAGAAGATGGGCAAGCGCAAGTTTTGACAATTGAGCCTGAGAATTTATCATTAGGGAATAAAAGTGAGATAGCATTAATGTCTTCGGCAACAGTTACCGAAATAATTACTGAACTTGTTCCCGATTCTCGACGTGGGCGATTAATTCACAGCATGACTTTTGATGCCGGATGCAGTTCAACACAAACCTCCGAGTATGAAAAAGTCTTTATCTATCGTACTCTCATTTGTTCTTCTCAAAGTGAAGAGAAGAAAGAAAAACTTGTTGAAATTAAGTTTAAGAAAATACGTGTCAAAGAACAATAATTATGAAGAAGCGTCTAATCTTAATGGTTTTATTAACCTTGTTTGCATTTATAATTGTGGAAGTCGGAATGGCTCAAACACGAAATGAATTCGAACAAAAGTACGGTTCACCCGATGCCAAAGGGCGTTATATAATTAGACCCAGTATAGGTTTATCAATTAAGTATAAGCAGGATCAAAATCCTTCCGAGATGGTTATTGAACCACTTGATTCAGACACTACAGACGCATTAAATTCTAAAAAGGAGAGCCTTAGAAAAGTAATGCCTTCAGATGAAGCAGAAGAAGTACTTGATGAGCTAGTGCCAGTTGTAAAAAGGGGTAAAAAAGGATTTGCAGCAAATATTGCAAATAGTTGCAATTTTGGTAGTCATACGGAGTATGAACAAGTTACGATTGACATTGCAAAGAGATGTGAACGTAGGGGAGGCGGAACATATTCAATTAACATTCGGTGGAAAAAGTAGTGTAAATTTTAATTAACAAAAGAATATCAGCAAATCGGGCAAGGTCAGCAGCAGTTATAGTTGCGGCATTTGCTGTCGAAACAGTTTTGAAAGCGGACGACTAACACCGGATCAGGTGTTCGCCTTTCTCGGCGATAATAATAAGTTTACGGCGATGCAGAAAGACCGCGACTGTTACGGCAACTATTTCGCCGAATATGCAATTTATAATGCGAGTTGGGACAGCAGCGACTGGAATGTCGCCTCTGTCAGCTATAACGGAATGGCGAGCGGGCTGGATGTTGGTGGAGCAACGATCACGGCGACATGGGACACGGAGTTTTCGTTCGATAACGGCAGCGACACCTGCGACGTGATTCAGTCATCTACGACGCAGAATGCCGGTATGATTGTTCAACCGCCCAGCGTAACAAATGTTGTTTCTCAAGGAGCTACTAGAATATCAGTATCAAATACTTTAGGAAATACAACAATAACTCACTTCGTAACTCCGAAGGGAGCGGCAAGTAGTCAAGTTACTTTGACTGTAACAATTTCACCAAATACGCAACAAATTCGGAATCGTATTAGTTGGGAGGGAGCGGTCGAATCAACTACTAATCCTCTGCAAGCGACTATTTCAAAAGATACTGCCAAAAAACAAGTAGTTAAAATCAAATATGGAAATGTAATATTGAAAGAATTTAGAGTTTGGGTCGTCTGGGCTTCGATAGCTCCAGCGGAACTTTCTATAAGATATGACGATGCAATAGTTATAGAGCCAAATGTAACGGGCGGAATAATTTCAGGCGGATATAGTTTTGTTCATACAATACAACCTATTGAAATATTTACGGACGAAGATATACCGAAATTTAAAGGAAGTAACTTGAATGCGCCCCCCGGAATGAATCATCCCGTTACTGGAGAATCGTTAGCTTTCGGAGCTAATAAAAAATGGGATAACTCAAGACAAACCAGGGGCAAGAGAATAAATCCTTTTAATATAAGTCAAGCAGACACAAGCCAGCCTCCTTTACCAAATTTATTTAATTTTCCCACAGATGAAGTTGAGGGTAATGATGATGCAAATGCTCTTCCAATTGAAGAGAACAATGATCCTTATGATCCTAATAAATTAGGTAAATTGACAGGACTCGATAGACCTTTTAGCGGTATTGCACACCGTGCAGGAGCAAGCAATGACACTTATGAAGAGCATCTTCAATTTAGAGAGTTTTCTCGCCTCGAAATAGAAGGCGTTTGGTATAAGATTTCTACCTATTGTCTTTGGAAACTTCATACTAAATTCAAGAAGGTTAACGGTAAGTGGATTAATAACGGCTCTGTACTAGAATTAAATAACGATGTTTTTTAGGAGTAAAATGGAATTATGAAAGGACTTTTCAAATTATTGGTTCTAATTAGTTTATGTATTTTGTTTAGTGTAACCAACACACTATCTCAAAATGTTGATGTCAAACAATCAAAAGCGTCTTTGGTTTTAAGTAAGGACTATTGGGTAGCTTTAAACAGTGCGAAAGAAGAAACCAAGAATGAAAATAGAGAAAATTTAAAGTTGTGCTTACAAAGCCAATTTTTTGAAGTTAAAACGATTTGTGTAAGATCAATCGTTAATTTGGAGGGTGAGAATATTTTAGAGAAGTTGGTTAGTATGTTATTTAGTAATCAAATCCCGCAACGCTCGACGGAGAGAAATTTGCAAAGAAAAGAATTCAACTTTGTTTTGATTGAATCAATTGAAAAAATAACAGGCTTAAAGCTCCTCGTCACAGAAGAAATTAACGTAAAAGAAATAAATAGAATATTAAAAGAATCTCGAAAATGGTTGGCTTCTCGTAAAGGGATTAAATTTGATGAAAATCAATTTGATGAAGTAACAGCTTCAGACGAGTTATTGGGTTATCCATAGCGTAGTCTGCACCCTGCTTTTCTCTAAAATTTACCATTTCGGGCAGAGTGCTGCCGCCGAACTTGACCGTCGGGCAAATTCGCTGGAGTATGGTCGGCGGCAGTGCGACGACGTTGATCGGACGCAGTGAGATCATCAGTAAATCGGGCAAAGTCAGCAGCAGTTACAGTTGCAACATTTGCTGTCGAAACAGTTTTGAAAGCGGTCGCTTATCGCCCGATCAGGTATTCGCGCTGCTCGGCGACGAGACACAACTGATGGGAATGCAGAAAGACCGTGATTGTTACGGCAACTATTTTGCCGAATATGCGGTCAACAATATCACTTGGAGCAGCAGTAACACGAGTGTGGTGGACATTTCCTATAACGGGTAAGTTCCCACAATCGGGGGAAAAGTCCCACAAAATATTTGACAATTCTCTGAATTTATTACACTTAGTTTAATTTTCTGCTTCCCATTTTCTCAGACTTTCCAATCCACTATTTTGGCAGTTTAATTCTCAACAAAATGATCCTATTGTCAAGAGTATGGAAATCCAAGTATAATAAACATCGAAGCCAAAGCAATGTCAAAAAAGCTCTGCCATCTCTCGTAATGTAAAGAGTAATAAAAATGCCGAAAGAAATAAACGAAACAGTTGACCAAAACGTCAAAAACTTTCTGACCGAAGCCGAGATGAAAAAGTTTCTCGAAGCAGCTCGCAAAGGCAGACACGGAGTGCGCGATTTCTGCTTGATGTTGATGGCATATCGTCACGGACTGCGAGTTTCGGAATTAATTGACATTCGACTAAAAGACTTAGATTTGGAAACCGGCAGAATTTATGTTCGACGATTGAAAGGAAGTCTTTCCACTCATCAGCCAATTGAAGGCAATGAATTGCGGGCGATCAGGGCGTGGTTGCGTCAAAGAGAAAAATCCCCGAATGCAAGTTCAAATTATTTGTTCTTGAGCGAACGCGGAATGCTGACTAGGCAAGCAATAAATTATTTAGTCGAACAAATCGGCAAACGAGCAAAATTCGCATTCAAGGTCAATCCGCATATGCTTCGCCATTCAACCGGTTATTATTTAGCCAACAAAGGAAATGATACGAGGCTCATCCAAGACTATCTCGGACACAAAAACATCACGCATACAGTCCGCTACACACGCACATCCGCTCACAGATTTGAAGGACTTTGGCGGTAAACCCTATGGGACTTTTCCCCCGATTGTGGGAACTTACCCAACGAAGCGAGAGAAGCCTTCAAAGATTTCGATTTCAAAGAACTTGTCATCAATCCGAACAATCTGACGGAGAAGAAAATCAAGGAATTAGCAGCGAATTTGCCGCTTCCAATCCGTTCGCGTTTAATCGTGAGCGGCGAGTCTCTCCGGCGGCTGGCGCGGCTCGCGGAACCGGTTTTCCGGTTTCACCGGGCGATTAAATCGCGGACGGTCACTTTCGACGATACTGTGCCGACGGTCTTCACCTGGCAGGAAACATTTGTCACATTCTCAAGCGGTGCGCTCGAGTTACTGACCGATGAAGAGATCACCGCCCTGCTCGCGCACGATAATCGGTCATCTCTATTTCGCCGAAGCAATGACGGCAGCTCGCGCCGCCGCAGACGACCGGCAGACGCGGCTGATCGAACTCAAATGTGACTTGGTGGCTTTGACGACGCTGACCGAACTGAAGATGAAACCGTCGAATTTGTTGACGGCTATTAAAAAGATGGTTGCACAACGAGAGAAACTGAAGATCGGCAGTTTTCAACCCGGCAGACCGACGCTCGCCGACCGCGCGGAAGTAATCAAATTATATCTGGCGGCACACCCGGAGAATCAAAAGCGGTAGATAAGGCTCTCTCAGTAGGAAAAGGGACAGAGGCATATTTTTTGCCCCCGTCCCTTTTTCCTTTTTGATGCCGGTTGACCGGCGCGATTATTTACCGGAGAAGCCGGTGAAATTCAAATCGTCCAGATTGTCGGTCAGATTAACGATCTGCGGCGTGAACCGGTAGCTCTTATGCCGCACGTCTGCAATATACGTTCCTCCCGAAGGAATGTCGGAGAAACGGTAATAGCCGAAGCCGTTGGTTCGCGCCGTGAAAGTATCTCCTTTCGCATCGGTTAATGTCACCGTCGCGCCCGCAATTCCCCGCCCGTTTGCCGTCAGAATCCGTCCGCCGATGTTTGCCCCCGCCGCCGTCGTTCCCGCCGGTGCCAGCAGCGTCCAATCGGAGAATTGGCTGATATTGTTAGCGGTCGCCGTATTTGCCACCGGGTCAATCGTCGCCGGTATGGTCGTGAACGCTCCCTCATACTTTTGGAGTGTCAAATTGTTCTCACTGACTCCGACGGGAACGTCTTTATCGAGATAATTAAACGTCAAATCCGCCGTCAAATCACCTGCTTCCGTCAACGTCCAGTAACGTTTGAGAGCCAGATTCGGATCCGGCGCGTTCGGCTGAACGCCCTGCACGGCGCGAACAGTCAGACTCGACGGCGACTGTCCGAGTGCCGTGACATTGACGGACACCGGCGAGTAACCGTTATCGGTTCCGACCGGGTAGGTGACCGCCGCCGCTGCCGCGTTCGGTTTGTCTTTTTGAATGCCGATGCCGCTTAAAGCCGGTTCCGGCTTCGCCGGGACGCTGGTGAACTGCCGCACGACGCAATTATTAACGTAGCCGTAGCTCCGCGTGACGGTCGCACCGGGCGCGAGCGTGACGCAGAAACCGCCCGTCGCCAAATTCGTGCCGCCCAAGTTCAAGTTACCCGTAACGGTGATGTTGCCCGTCAAGGTTTTGTTCGGCGTATCGGTCACATCGAGATTGGCATAGGTTCCTGCCGCGACCGGCTGCGGGGAGGCGGCTTGACTCGCCGCATCGAGCCTTGATTCGATCACGCTCTGAATATTTACCGGCACGTTTGAAAAGAAGTCGTAGCCCGTTAAACTTTCCACCTGGTCAACCGTCGCCAGATATTTCTGCCACGCATCGGGTCGAATGCTCGTATTGTTCGGCATAATGACGGCGATGGTGCGCGTCGCCGTCGTCACGCGCGAGACATCGTTATCACCGACCGGCAAAATCACAATAACCTTCCACGTCATTGACGGGACGGTGATCTTACCGTCCTGTAAGGTGGTTGTGACTCCGCCGTTATCACCCGTGCCGCCGATGCCGGTGCCGCCCGCGACGATATACAATTCGTTGCCCTGACCGACGATGGAGCGGCTGTCGGATTCCAGTTTTTCCCACGGTCCCTGATTGTTGCCAGGTGCTTGGGGCATCATATTGGTCATAAAAAAGGTCGCCGAGTTGTCGGGAACCGAACGGGTGCGATCACCGGACGGGGTGTGATGTCCGCGGTCAAAACCGCTGCCGCTGTAATCCGTCTCCTTCACCTGATACCAGCCGGCAGGCAGTGACGGATCGGGGCGAAAATCGTTCTGCCGCCCTGCCGATCCGATCCAGGTCGAATCCAGATGCCACGAAACCCAGTTCGGAATCCCGCGATCACGGTGATAGCCGATGGCATACTGATTTTTTGACAGCAGATAGTTGAACGGGTTGCCGGCATCGGTCGTCGCATTCGTCGGATTGCCGAGCAGGAGATGCTCCTGCGAGTTGGCGGCGGCGATGACCGTCAGTGAAATAGTCGCTGATGCCGTTCGCGCCTGTGCGTCGGCGACGCTGATATTGAGTGTTTTGGCTCCGCTGGAGGCGGTGGTCGGCAGATCGGCGAGAAATGAAAAGACGTTATCGCCCGCGACATCATCGCCGTTCGTGCCGTCGTCAAAAAACTGCTGCGCGGCAGATCCGCCGATGGAACTCAAATCGCCGGTGACGGTAATGCCCGTGCTGGTCGGATTGGTTGCCGGATTGACCGAAACCGTCAAAAGACTCGAATCGCCGACGTTCACCGTGTTCGGTGATGCCGAACCCGATGCCGACAGCGGAAGCGTGCCGCCGCTGGCGACAACGATGTCATCAATGCCGATGATCTCGTCGTTGCCGACCGCGTTGCTCGTAATGATCCGCAACTGCACGAGCGGCTGGTTACTGACGGCTGCCGGTAATGCGACGGCGACCGGCGTAACCAGCGTTGCCAGCGACGGACCGGTTGAAGCGTCCGCGACGAACGCCGCCGGAACATTGGTGTAGGCACCCGAGTTGCCGACGCGGTATTGCAGAGCGACCGGCTGGACGGCGTTGTCGGTCGAGCCGTCAATATCACGCAGATTATACGAGACGGTGATGTTGTTTTGTCCGGTCGTATTGACGTTAATCACCAAATTGGGCGCACTCGCCGTGCCGCTGCCCTGGAAACCGACGACCGGATTACTGATCTCGAATTCGTCGAGACCGCCGCTCGTCACCGTGTCGGGATTCGTTTGATTGGCGATGACATTGACGGGCGTGGCGGAACCGTCGGCGAGGATGGTCTGCGGATCGGTGCCGGTCGTGCCGGTCAGATTGTCGCCGCGATAACCGATGATGCCGGGAACATTGCTCCAGTCATTATCGCTCGTAATCAGATTGGTGTTCGACCAGTTCTGCGAAAACGGCAGCGATTGCGCGGTCGGCGGCGGCGCAGTGACGGTCAGTGCGATCGTCGTATTCGAGACGCGCGCCTGCGCGTCGGCAACCGTGACCGGCAGAGTTTTACCGCCTGTCGAAACGCTTGCCCCGACCGTTGCGTTGAAAGAGAAAATGTTGTCGCCGGCGGTGACATCACCGTTGGTGCCGTTATCGAAAAATTGCTGAGCTGCTGCGCCGCCGATGGAGGATAGATCGCCGGTAACGGTAATGCCGGTGCTGACCGGACTCGCGCCCGGTGTGACCGAAACCGTCAGCAGCGTTGCGCTTCCTTTTTCAACTGAATTTGGGGACGCGCTGCCCGCGCCGGTCGGCGGGGTTGAACTGGAAGTGACGGACAGCGAAATACTCGCCGTACCCGTCCGCATCTGCGCGTCGGTGATCGTCGCAGGCAGAGTTTTCGTTCCGGCAGTTGTAACGGCAGTGACCGTCGCGTTATAAGAGAATATGTTATCCCCGGCGGCGGCATCGCCGTTCGTGCCGTCATCGAAGAATTGCTGGGCTGCCGCGCCGCCGATGGAAGTCAAGTCTGCTGAAACGGTAATGCCGGTGCTTGCCGGATTGGTTCCGGGTGTCACCGTCACGCTCAGGAGGGTCGCGCTTCCGGCGGTAACGCTGGCGGGATTCGCCGCGCCCGTGCCGGACGGGTTGGTGGTGGTGGTGCCGCCGCCGCAAATAACCGCTGCCCCCGCGCTATTGCGCGGTGCGGACGGATTCAGTAAAACAAAATCAATCGAGTTGCTGTCCGTGTCTTTGCAGCCGGAATTATCCCTGACCTTGGAAGTGTTTGATGCTGGAGAGGTCGTCGCCGCCGTTTCGACAAAAGCATTGGTTGCCGAACCGTAACCGACCGAATCGATAATCGTGCCGGAATTCGCCGCTCCCTGCCGGAGAGCCAAACCGCCGCTTGTTCCTGACCACTGCCCCGTTCCGCCGGAGGTGAAAGTTCGATCCGCCGTCACGGTATCGTCATAACCGACAGTATTGGTTACGAGGTAGAACCCGCCTGCCGGAATCAAGGTCTGGGTCGTCCAATCGGTGACGGCGACATCACTCGTTCCGGCAGCCGAACGATAAACGAGACGAAAACCGTTCAGATCAACCTGAGCATTGCCTACGTTGTGCAGTTCGAGAAACTCGTCGGCGGCATTTCCGCCGGCGACCTGAAACTGGCTGATGACGACCGTTGTCGAAACGAGCGGAGCCAGCGTCTGTGCCGCGCCGGGTTTAACCTGCGCGGCCGCCGGGATGAAAAGCGTTTGCATCACCAGCAGTGCCAGCACCGTCAGTGCCGCCGCCCGCCGAACAAAAGAAACTCCGGGATCGCCCGAAAACGCATTTTTATTTGAAACGTCGTGTTTGATGACCATCATATAATATTTTACAGACCTTATTTGATAAAGTTTTAGCTGCCCTTATTTGATTTTGATACGGATGTTTTCGTCGGAAGAAGCGAATTTCGTTCGGGAATGCCACCGGACAGCCGTCAGGGACGGGTGCGGTTTTGTGCGGCGGGAACGCTAAAAACACGGCAAACGACGGAAAAAATCAGCGAATACGGCATAATGGTATCGTATATCCGGGTCTTTGTGAAGTAAATAGAGCCGTGATGTAACCTAAAATTAAACTTGGCAGCAGTGTTGAAACCCGGTGCCGACCATTGCAGTAAACGCGACCGGGAGTTTGCCCGCATAACTCGCACGAAGAGGAAAAGCCGCCGAAGTAATAAAACGCCGGCGGGTTTTCCTCTTTTTCCCAAGATAGAAAGTTTAATGAATTGTTTATTTCGCCGACAATTTTTCATAACGGAAATGTGGGTGCCAAACTCACTGATAAGAGTTGTCGCTGACGGGTAAGAGTTGTCGTTGACGGGCGCACAGCCATTTTCAGCATTCCGTTCAAAATCGGTTATAATCCGCTCTATGAATAATAAGACGAAACCGCCCGTGCCGGAGTTCTCCGTGCAAATCAAAGACGCGATCAAAGATTTGACGTATCTGAGCGAGGCGGATGCCCCCTTTGAAATGTTTGACCCGGAGAGTTTCGAGCAGATGAACTTTAACGAGTTTTTCGCCCCGCTCGTGGCAATTTACGAGGGTTCCAATGAAACCGTGCGAGTTCGGGCGGGGCGTTTTGCCGAATTAAAAGAAATGCTTGAGACTCATTTGACGAATTTAACTGTTTTCAAGTTCGGCAAAATTAATAAAGAAATCTATATCGTCGGACTCGATGAAAACAAAAAACCGGTCGGATTAAAAACCAGTGCGGTTGAAACATAGCTGATTGAAATTAGTTAGTTAGTGGATTGGTTTTACTGAAATTTTTCAATACTATGAATTGAGTTAAAAGTCTCTACTGAAAGGAAATGTTTCATCAGAGTTTTATCAAATCACTCCAGGCATCCGCTTTTTTCCAAACTTTAACCGTGATTGATTGCCGGAATTTTACTCCATCTGCTGATTTATGATTAAAAACTATTCCTTTCACGTCGAATTAAACAAAGCAGCTCTCAAAGAAAACGAAGCATTCTGGCAGCAGGCGCGGGATATGAATGCGCTCTGGGACGGGCTGCTCGAATTTCGGATTAAATTTCTGGACGAACTCGCCCCGCTCTACGCCGATAAGACGGCAAACAAAGAAGCGTTAAAGATGGCGTGGAGAGGTTTTGATAAATCTCTTTATCAAATTACGGCGGAGCCGCGCTTTAAGGATGTTCTCGGCTGGCTTGCCAGAGAAGCCGTTCTCGAATCATTCAAGAACGCTCATAAGAAGTTGTTAAAAACCGGCGGGAAGCTGCGCTTTAAGGGCAACCGAATTAAATCCGTCAGCTTTTATCATCGCTTTAGCGAGCGCGGTCTCGACACGGCGAGAATATTCGCCGGCAAATCGAAAAAACTGCTTCTCGCTCCGGTTGACCAAAATCTGTATCTTTCGAATTCGCACCAAAACCGGAAGGGGCGCATCGCCCGGGGAGTTTTCGGAATCGGCGTAACCGATCAGCCGCTGGGCATTTCGGTTCTCCTGCACCGCGAAATTCCGGGCGGCAAACTCAAGACCGTGCGGCTCAAAGGCGAACTCAACGCAATCAGCCGGGAATGGTCCTGGAAGCTGGTTTGCGCCATCGAGAGCGAAGATCTGTTGGCGGTTTCAAAATATGCGCCGCTCGCCGCGCTCGACCTGAACTGGCGGCGCATCGGCGATTACCTGCGGATCGGGTATCTCACGGACACCGCCGGAAACTCCTTCGAGATACGTTTGCCGCTCGCCGCTCCGCCCAACGCCAAGGCGCGGTCGCTGCTGAAATTGATCAACCGCGGGCGCGGCAAAGAAAACCTGCCGCCGCTCGGCATCAACGAGCTTTTTCCGCGCACGCTGCCGGAGCTGATCGAGTGGGAGGAAATCATCGGCAGTTTGCACCAGGCGGCGAAAGATAAAATCAAAACTCTTTGTCAATCACTTGAAGCCGCCGGCACGGACATCGGCGAACCGGCGCAGCATTTTCTGACTTATTTTCAGAAAATCGGGCGGAGCGGCTTGCTCAAATTGCTCCGGCAATTATCGGAGACCGCAGATCAGACGGCGATTAATCCGGAAATTCCGGAACTGCTGCGCGTTTGGAAAGCCGAGGATTACCGGCGGCGGCTCGCCGTTCACCAAACGCATCGGAAACTAACCAATAAACGCAAAACGATTTACGAGAACATCGCGCTCTGGCTTAAAACCAATTATTCCTATCTGGCTTGGGAGGGAGATTTGTCGCTCAAAGAGATGGCTGAACAAGCTCCGAAAATTTCGCTCGACTCGAAGGATGTCGCCATTAAAATTGGCAACAAATACCGTCAGTTTGCCGGTTTGTCCGTCCTGCGAAACAAATTGAAGGAACACGACACCGAAAGCAAATGGCTGATCAATATTAAATCCGCTTACACGACGCGGACTTGCCACGTTTGCGGCGCCGACTGCGATGTCACGGCAAAAGTTAGTGTTCAGTGCGCTAACGGGCATATCGTTGACGTTGATGCCAACTCGGTCGAGAATATGCTGGGGCGGTGCCTTGATGACTTAATTTTCCCCTCGAAAAAGGAAAAAATATCCGTCCCGGAACAGCTAGAGACCTATATCGTGCCGGTCGGCGACCTTTGATTCTGCCGAACAGCGGCAGATGATGACTTTATTGACTTTAATTAGAAAACTTTTGCCGAACGGCAAAGTCAAAATCGAAGCGTGTTGACTTTGCCGTTCGGCTGATACAAGATGTTGTTATAATTCAAACAGATTGCTGTTTGAACTAAGCCTGACTGATGACAATGCTGGAAGAAACCGGTGATTTAATTCAAACAAGTAGCCGTTCGCAATTGATTTAGACTGTGGTTAAAGTTTGAGGAGTTTATTCTCAGACTTTTCTCTAATTCATTGAGTGCTTGTTTGACCGAATATAGAAGTATTTGCCCGTCTTCGTAACCAGTTTGGCGCAAGCCATTCATATTTCAACTTTCGCCAAACCGTTTCAGCGATCTTTAGATGCGGTGAATAGGTCGGCAAATGAAAGATGAACAATCCGCGCTACTGCCAATAACCGATTCGCTGAGGGTGTAAAATAATCTCAGTAGTTCCAAATTTAGACGGTTTTGACTGATTTCAGTTCCGCATTTCTATTTCACTAACCATTCCATACAGCTTTTCTATTGCTGTTTTCAGGAAATTGACGAATCTTTGGAGGCGAAATTGGTGTTGTTTCAGAATCAACATCGTCTCTGTAATAAGGATAATATGACAGTTTTCCTTCAAGCCAATTTGCCGTTGGCTCTCCCAATTCATCAAAGGTTTTCGCAACACGCCATTGCTCAATATCCGAATTTTTAAACTCTTTATTCATAGTCGTCTCGGCACAAAGAAGAGGGCTAACGGCTGAGTCGACGTGGGCGGAAACCGCTACGCGCAACTTAGGGACAAAAGACAACGTGATAACAAAGTCGCTGTTTCCGCCTCACGTCCAATGAATTGTTGGACACTGTGTTTGATTTCACCACTCAACTTTCAAATACACACTTGCGTTGATTAGCTAAATGTATAACGCTTTAACGAAAATCACTTTTCAAAAACCTTCGCGATATTTTAGACAAATACTTAATTAGAAATTGAAGCGCAACCCAAAAGTAATTTTTCGGGATTGGTCGGCAAAAGTTGCTTGACGAAAAAATGGTGAAGTTTGAACGCCCACGAAATTGTTTAAATTGGTTTGATTTAAAATATTTTCGGCATTGGCAAAAAAGCGGAGCGAAAACCTTTTTTCTGGGTCGGTAAAATCAAAACCTGATTCTGCCGAAGTTGTCACAATCGAATAACCTTTGTTGGATTTTCCGCCTTTGCGATTGATAAATGAAAAGATATAACTCAAATTCAAATCGAGTTGATTATGCCACGCGCCGCGTTCGCCATTGCGTTTTAAGCCGAAAGGTCGGTCATTAAAAGTAGTGTCGCGGTTGTCGTCGCGTCCGGTTGTAATCGTGTAAGGCAATGACGAATTCACCGTATAAATACCACTCAAACGCAAATCTTTTCTGATTTGCCAACTCAGATAAGCGTTCAAACGATGTCTTTGGTCGTTATTAGCTGCCGAAATGTCGTTGCGAAGATTGTAGTTCTCGCTCGGTAAACCGAAAATCCCGTCGCTGTCGGAAATGATTTTCGCCAAAGTATAGTCAAGCGTATAAGAAATTGTCTTAGTCAAACTTCCATTAAACCCGACGTTTAATGAATTGCGAACGAAAAATGCCGAAGATTCAACCTGCGAAATTTTGCCGAAATTCGGATTCGGACGGATGCCTTCGAGCGGCGCGTTTATATCCCTACTGCGGAACTGATGAACGCCCTTTTGATAGATATATTCGGCGCGAAAACTGGTGTTTGCGGAAATTCGACGCTGTACACCGAAGGACGTATGAACAATATACGGATTTTTTAAGTCGTCAGCTTTTTGCGTAAAACTCGGCGATAAGATTTGGCTTGCGCCGCCCAAAAATGGATTCGGGTAACTCGGGTTGAAAATAATTGTTTCGCCCGATTGCGTTCGGTCTTGACTGCGAATTGTCAGCAAATTGCGTGTTTCCAGCCAATTATAAAAAAGTCCAATGCCGCCGCGAAAAGTTGTTTTGCCGTCTTTGAAGGGTGTCCACGAAAATCCGATTCGCGGTGAAAAATTGTCTTTGTCGCGCAAATTATTTTGCCGTTCGTAACGCACTCCGAAACTCGCGATAAAACTTTTGCCGATTCTGAAGTCATCCTGAACAAACGTGCCGATTTGGTATTGCAAAACCTCAGCATTGCGCGTTCCCTGACTTTGCGAAAAAATCGAAGGTCTGCCCAGCACAAAATCCTGTAAAGTTGAAAAGATAAAAGTTCCGTTTTGATTAAACGCGGAAACTTGTTTTTCGTTTTCGATGAAAACAGTGCCGCCGATTTTCAGCGCGTGTTGTCTAGTGCCGAAAAGCAAATTGTTCGCCAGCCAAAAACTTTGTCTCGAATTTTGCTGAAAATTTCCCGCACCACCTCGACTGAACGAATCCAAAACGGTTATTGCCGTTTCGCTGTTCAGTGGAATCGTGATTGAAGTTTCGTTTTTATATTGCAACCGAAATTCATCAAGGAATCTTTTGGCAAAAGTTCCAACGGTTGAAAAGCGAAATTCGTGAGAACGATTTTTTGTGTCAAAGGCTTTATCGGGCAAATTAAAACCGCCCACACCGAGATTTTTTGAATTCCCGTTGGAAAAACGATAATTCAATTTTATCGGTAAACTTTTGGTTAAATTGTGATTGATGCGTAAATTCAAAGATGTGCCGTCGGCTTGACTATTGACTGAATTATTGAACGCGCCATCCGGCAAAAAAGCGACGATATTTTGCGCCTGAAAATTTCGCGTATCGCTAAACAAAAGTGAAAAATCGGTTTTATTTTCCACAATCGGACCACTCAAATTGAAAAACGTATAGCGGTTTTGTTCGGGAAAGCGTCTGTCGGCAAAGGGATTTCGCGTATTTAAGGCTTCGTCGCTGAAATTGAAGAAAAGCGAGCCGCTAAATCTGCGACTGCCAACTTTCGTTAAGACATCAACATAAACAAAGCCGAGTTCGTGATTCTCAGCGTCGTAGGAACTGCGAACAATCCGAATCGAAGCGATTTGTGATTTTGCCGGTAACTCCGCGCCCGAAAAACCGTCAACCCGAATCACCACATCACCGCCGCCCGCCATCTGTTTCAAAACTCGCTTCATTTCTGCCGGGTCGTCGGGCAACGCCGCAATTTGCTCGTCGGTCAAAAAATTGCTGAAGGCGTTTTCCGTCGCGCTTTCCTGCGCGTCCGAAGCAACTTTAACATTTTCAACCGCTTCAGCGATTTCCAAAATAAAGGTTAGCTCATTTTTGCCTGTTTTAATCTCGACTTCCAGCGATTGCGGTTTGAAACCTGAGGCTTCTACTTCCAAAAGATATTTTCCATCGGCGAGTTTTGCAAAAACGGTTTCTTGAGCATTTTCAGAAGTGATCTCCTTGATTATTTTTTCGTCTTTTTTCAGTCGAGCAACAACTGCGGGAATTAAATCATCATTTTGGTCGGTTACTTTAACTTGCAGGCTTGAGGTAGTTTGCTGCGGAAAAATTACTTCTGCCGAAAGCAAAAGAATTACCACTATTGCCAAAACATTTCTTTTGGTTAAAATGACTATCCATTTCGCTTCATTGAAAAAGCTTGGTTTGAAATCTGAGTTGATTTTCAAATCTTTCATTTCGCAACTTTACAATAATTTTCCCGTTTGACTGGGTTATTTCCGCCTTTATTTTTGCCGCAATCAATAATCCGTCTATTTCTTTGAAATTCGAGTAGAAACATTTTCGCTCGGTCTTATTATTTTTATCGTCGGTCAGAGTTTGAGTTGCCGACAAAAGAAAATTTGTTTTGTCGGCAAACATTTTACAAAATTCATATTGTGTTTATCCAAACAAAACATTAGACACCGATTTTTTAGAAAAGTTTCCGAGTCATTTTCTGACATTAAAAAAATCCGCCCTAAATGTCGGGTTTATTTTAAGTTCATTGACCTTTCTTTCTTCCATTATTTTTCCGTTTTTCTCAATCTTAATCTTATTGGCAACTAACAATCCGTCCTTTTCCTGATAATCTGAAAAATAGTGTTTAGTTTCTTGCCGAATGTTTTGCTTATTCAAAGTATTTTGAATCATCATCAATAATAAACCCGTCTTTTGGTCAAAAAACAGGCGAAATGAGTCAGCCTCCGACAAAAAGACTTCAATTATTTCAGCTTTATCAGATTTTGATTCCGCCGTTCCGACATATTTATAATTTGGAGCATCAGTCCAAAAGACGTTAAGTAATATCGGAAAGATGTTAATAAAAGAGGATGTTTTTGCTGCTGCAATACCTTCTTGCTTTGATGGATATTTCAAAGGCAACTCAACTTTTTCACCGTTAACAAACGCTTCCGATAAGTTTGAAAACTGCGCTCCGTTCAAAATTTGTTCCGTTGAAGACTGATTGGATTCTTGTGTTCCGCGAAAAAAGTTCTTGCTATCAAAGTTTGACTTCAATTTCATTTTATTGAGAAATTGAACGCTAATTTCCGTTTCGATACTTGTTTCATTTTCAATCGGCTCATCACGAATCTTATACGAATCTTTGACAAAACTCGTTGTTTTAAGGTTGATACCTTTGACATCCGTGTTTTTTCGAGTTTTACTGATTGCTAGTCCGGCTTTTGTTAAAATGTCAGTAGCCTTTTGTCTATTTTCATCAACATTTTGAGCAAATGTTGTTCCGGCGCAAATCAAACTTAGAATTACAATCTTCAAAATATTCATATTAGCTTTCCGTAATAAATTTAATTAAATCCTCTTGCTTTTCAGGCATTCCAAACAATGATTTTTTAATTATTCCATTTTCGATGATGAAATTTGTCGGAAAATATTTCAGTTTCGCAGACTTAAAAAATTCTCCATTTTTATCAATAAATACTGGAAACTTTGGTTTCTGCTCTTTAATAAAACTCTCGACTTTTTCCTTGTCCTCTACCATTATTCCGATAACTTGGAAATCCTGATTTATGTTCATTTCCTCAATCATTTTTAACTCTAATTTACAAGCCTCGCAACTACTTAAAATATATATTAACCAAAATTTTTGATGTTCGTCGTTTTTTTTCAAAGAGGATTGAAAACCTTCAAATTTAGAGAAATCCACCTCTTTTCCAACCAATTCCTTTGCCTCGTAAAACAATTTACTTTCTAGTTTACTTTCTTTTGAGTATTTTAAAATTGCGAAAATCCCTAAAATTGAAGCTAAAAGAAAAACTATGCATACAATAGCAACACTGATTTTGTTTTGTTTTGAAAGCATCTAAATCCTAAAAAGGTCAACTTAATTTATGATAAGTAGTCGTTCACAATTAGGCTTAACTATTCCATTACCAATTAAATAGTGCATTAAAGCGATTTATGCTTTTTGCGACCCAAAGCCTGATTGAAAACAGGTAAAATTAATTGTGAATGACTAACAAGGGAAAAGCAAAACAATATTGTTTTGCTTTTCCCTATGTTGTTAATTGCAAGCATACTCACAAAATTGAACGCCGTTAATTGTGTAAGCATCATTCAAAATGCAAGTTTGTGCGCCCGGACCGCCTGAGCCAATGGTGATAACCTGATTACAGGCTCTCGCAAAAATTGACACTGGGACTGCTGATAGTACCAGACCGAGAACTGCCGAAATAAGAATTTTTTTCATAAATTTTCCTCCTGATGTTTTTTGTTTTTTGTCTATAGTTTTGCAAACTATGTATCAATTATTGCAGTAAGTTTTCCCAAGTCAACGCTGATTGTTTAGCGAAACTATCATTTGCTGGCGAAAACAATCATTCTTAGCCATCTGCATTTTCGGCATCGATTTTTTCGTGATGCTGCTGGCGATATTCGATTGGTGTCACGCCGTATTTTTTCTTGAAATCACGGGCGCAATGAGTTTGGTCGTTTAAACCGACTTGATAACAGATTTGATGAACGCGCAAAAATCCGGTTTCCAAAAGTTCTTTTGCTTTTTCAAACCGTAAATCACGCAAATAGCTCATCGGCGGCATTCCCGTTGCAGTTTTAAATATCTTTTGCAAATGTTCGGGCGTTACTCCAACTAACTTTGACATCTCTATAACAGTCCATTGGTGTCGAAGATTTTCGAGCATTTTCCTTTTCAGGTAGAGAATTTTTACGTTCATTTCAGACCTCTCATTCGTGAAATTTTGAGTTAAAGTAGATTTTCTACTTTGCGGATTTGAGTTGCAATATAATTTTTGCTATGTCCGTTGTTTGCTTTCTTGAAAGAAGGGCTTTCGTATAAAAAATGTTTGTATGTGACGGTCAAGAAAAATTAAGAGGGAGAACTCTCTTTGCTCCTTTTGTTTTTGTTTTTTAACTGTTTTTGCGGCAATGCATCAAGAGAATAAAAAAATCGGGCTGTTTTTGTTTGCCGGTGGCTTTGTTGCATAAATAAGAAAACAGCCAAATATTCTTTTGAGTAACGATGATTAGATTGTTACTTTTTCACTCTGCGGCATTCCGCAATGGGTCATCAAGTTCAGGATTTGGCATTTCAGCTTCATTTCATTGAACTGATTTTCTTCTTTGCGCGACGAAACTTCCGCTCCAAACGTCTGTTTGTAACGAAAGACTCCGGTTTCTGCCAGAATTCTTTGATGGTAGCTCGACTCTATTTTCCAACTCTTTCTCCCGACTTTTCTGATTCTCCGCAAATTCTCATCCCGAATATGCCGCTCCTTTTTCACGTTTCCGTGTTACCATATGTTTGCATTCTTGCGCGGTGGAATGATCGCTTTTGTCCCGTGTTTATTAAATACATTGTAGGTTTTCCGCTTGTCATATGCGCCATCCGCACTGACTTCTTCAACTTCACTCCCATCCGGCACTTGACTGAGTAAATCTTCAACTTTTGCCGCGTCATCCACCGCGTTTGAAGTCGCACAAACTCCCACTATTTGCTGCGTTTCGATATCAATCGCCAAATGCAGTTTGCCGAAGCGTTCGGCGTTTGCTTGAACCGTGCGTGCGAACGCGTCCACTGGCCTTCGCCATACACTTTCACGCCCGTCGAATCTATGCACAAATGCAATTTCTCACCTAAATTCCATAACGGCAACTTCATCTTTAATAATGTTAAGCGTCTGGAAAGCGTCGTGTAATCCGGCGACGAAAGCGCGATCTGCATCATTGCGAACAACGAATTAACAAATCCTTCAGTTTGTCGAAGCGGCAATGTAAATAACATCTTGACCATCAAACACGCTTTTGTCGCCAACTTTGAATAAGTTACGGATGAGCCGCACTTGCCGCTCTTTTCCATCTCATACCAATTGGCAAGAGCACCTTCAGAAATACAAATCGTCAAATTTCCACGATTCACCAGAGATTTGTTATACTCTTTCCAGTTACGGACACGATAAGTCCGCACAGAATGCGGAGTCTTCTGCTTCAATTTTTTTGTATTTTTCTTTTTCACACATCAATTTTACAAAAAATATCGTTTCCGTGACTATTTATGCAACAACGCTGTTGCCGGTTATTAATGAATGATTTATTCATTAATAACCGGCAACTTGGACAATTTCATACTGTTCTTCTTCCTCCGACAGTAATCAAATTCCCGTCAAAATTACGAAATTGAAAGCCTGAGAAATTTTCATTGTAGGTGTATCCGTAGTCTTCCAGTAGTTGAATGGCGACCTTTTCTCCCAGAAAAACCGATTCCGTGTAATCGGAACGCCAGTGAACGCCGGCGATGTCGCGCCCGAGCGACACATTCGATGCCAGTTTATTGAGTTCGTCGGCGACGGTCGGATCGATTCTGTCGGATGCGGGACTAAACGGCTGCACCGCCGACCCGTCGGCGTTCGGTTCGAGGATTTCGCCGTATCTCACAAACGGCTGCTCGCTGTCGAACCACGCCTTGAGAATCGTCACGGCGGCACCCGCCAATGTCGCGTGTCCGGCACCGTATGACGGGTGCATCGGTGAGCCTTCGGGAAATGCCTGGGGCAGTAATACCGAACCGTAACCTAAATTGAGCATCGTTTGAAACACGCTCGATCTGTAAATCAGTTGACTGATCGGATAATCTCTCTGTCTGGTGAGAGTAAAAAATATGCGTCCGCCGTATTCTTCGGGGCGCAGACGACGGTGAACATTCCATTTCTGATACCAGATCGCTTTGTGCGCCCGCACCGAAACCTCGCCGAGCAGCGACAGAAGCTGTGACGGCCCGAATTCGACGAAGTTGTTTTGTTTGCGGTAACCGCCCGTATCGGCTCGATAAGGATTGTTCGGATTAACCGGCACGCCGAGACCGCCGCTCTTGCCGGGTGTCATCAGGAGCAGGGCGGCATTCAAATATGTTTGATAAATGGCATCATTACGAACAAATTGCGCCAAATCGCGCCCGCTGCGAATGAAACGGCGGGTATCAATCGAAATTTCGTCTTCTCTGTCTGGTGTTTGACCCGTTTGAATCCTGAGCCATTTGTCTCTGGTTCTCATAAAATCATTCTTTATATTTGCTTCCGGGGAGATGATTTTGGCACTAATGGGTTGTGCGCCGTAGGGAATGTCTCTTAAAAAAAACTGCGACAGAAACGGTCCGGTCGTATCTCCCCTGAGGATGCCGCGACTGTAAACCTGCGGGGTGATCGTTCCATTACCGCCGAGCGGTCCTTTATAACTCGGCAGAAAGTTGTTCAAATCAGCGACCGCCTGCTGAACACGCGGACTCTGATTGTACTGGATAAAGGGGACATCTCTGGTTAGTGCCTGCCAGTAGAGTTCGATAATTTCATTGCCTACCTGATCGCTCGAAAACTTCGGTGCCGGCGGAAAGGCGACGGATGGGCTTCCGGGCGGAACACGCTGGTCGGGACGGTTGACCAATTGATAGTAGTCCTTCCCCTCCAAATCGTAATTGAGTCCCGCCTGCGGATTATCGAGGCGGCGCTGTCTGTTCGGTTCAAAAGCATCTCCTCCGAGATTCGATTCATTATCGCTCAATGCCGTGCTGCTGAAACCGAGCGCAACGGCTTCGAATAGTGCCGGGCTGCCCGCGTCGTGGGCCTTGAGCAATTTACAGTATTCACCGGAATCGACTTCGCCAAAAAATGAGCCGTCCGTTCCGTTTGCCCTTTTGATGCCTTTCGTATAACTTGCCAGATAATTTCTGTCGGAGAATTCCTTTTCATCTCCGTTGCACGGGTGAGCGGGAATCGGCATATTGAATTCATAGTTGGCTGCCGCGATGCGAATCTTATTGGCGGTGTCCGCGCGTTTGGCAGCTTTGGTCGGAGCCAATTCACAGCCGAAGCACTCGAAAACATCTGCCGTCTGAGCCAGTCCGACCCCTTTGTTTCCCATCAATCCCGGCAGCGCGACGACTCCCGCACCGAGGATGCCCGCCGCCAGTGTGCTACCCAAAAATGAACGGCGGCTCACCTTTGACGGTTCTTTTTTTCCGAGAATTTCGTCATTCGTGTGAACTGTTTTGTTCGGTTCTTCAATTTGACTCGTTTTTGATTCGTTTATTGTTTTCTTTTTTTCGCTCATCGTTGTATTCTCCCTTGCAGTTTGAATTTCCGTGTGGAAAATGTGTAAAACTGCCAATGTATGGTTTCGGCATTTTACTTGAAGAGCAAAATGCCGAAACCTTTTTGCTGCCGAATAAGACCCGAAACCCCGGTTAACGAAAATCATTTCTTGGATAAACACCGAGATGATTTCTACCGGATCGTTTTAATGCAATCGGAAATGCGACAAATATAACCAGAAGTGCGACAAATTTGATTAACAAATATTATATTGAAAAATGAAATTACGGATATATTATAGTGCTATATCAGTTCTGTCAAGAAAAAAAATGAATTCGCTCTTTGATTAATTCTTTTACCAGATTAGGGCTTTGACTTTCTTTCGAGGTACAGCACAATCTATCAGTCAAATATCTTCTCTTTATCTGCTGTTTATCGGTATGTTTGTTAATTTCAAGCAAATTGTCGTAACATAGGCAAAGATAGAGTGTCCCGGCAAATTACGCGGGATTGTTGTCATTAAAATTCATGACCCGGGGGGGATTTACGCTTTTGACAGCCTTTATGGAAGAAGACGGATGATCAGTTCCAGTAAGGTCAAAAATGTATCTTCCGCGCCGGTCGCCGCGCCGGTTGAAGCCGGTGTTGAACTCGGCGGGGGCGGCTGGGCAGGCGGATTGTCAGTCGGGCAGTTGACCGTCTCAGTGCAGCGACGACCGCCGTCATGCCCGTCCCCGTCCGCCCGTACCGAGATGGCGGCACCTGAAAATAATAAACAAAGAGTGATGCAGAAAGCTGCCAATAATTTTTTCATTTGAATCTCCTTTATGGCACTAAGAGAAAAAAGCACCAGCAGTCAGTATATGACTTCGGAAGAAAAAAGCGCAAAAATTTTTGCACTTAAAGATTTTGACGACAAATCTCAGAAAAGTTGTGTTTTAGACTTGTGTGATGAAATTTACCGGTGTGAAACGCGCGGCGACTTACGACAGGCGATTGACCTGCTGGCTCCTTACTGGACCGGGTTTGACAGTGAGACTAAAATACCTGCTCTGCCTGCTCTAAGTGATGTCGAAGCCGCGCACCTGCTGCTGCGAATCGGCTCGGTGATTTCCGCCTTCGGTAACGCCGAGCAAATCAAAAACTCTCAGGAGAAATCGCGCGAATATTTGTCCCGGGCGGAAGACCTCTTCGATGACCTCGCCGATTCGGAAGGCAAAGCGCAGTGTCAAAATAAAACGGGAATTACTTACTGGCGCAACGGGGACTTGGAAACGGCGCAAATTTATTTTCGCGAATCATTTTTTTACGCTCTGACCGACGAATCCAAAGCGATTGCCAACTTAAATCTCGGGATGATCGAATCATTGAGTTTCAGATACTCGTCCGCACTGAAATTCTACGAAAAAGCCTATCAACTGATCGGACGAATATCCGTCTTGACCGAGGCTAAAATTCGTAACGGAATGGGATTGGTTTATAAAAATATCGGAAAAAATCTCTCGGATGCGGAGCGCATCGCCTATTTCGATAAAGCGATCATTGAATTCGAAGGCGCATTAATCTGTTACGAAGAAGTTCGGAACAGACGCTCGATGATCCTTGCGCGGAACAATATCGGCTTTCTTTATTACTCAATCGGACTCTACGACGAAGCACTCCGGGTGCTTGAAACTGCCGAATCACAAGCGCGCGAAATTCAGGACAAAAACCATTTGAGTATCGTGTCCGATACGCTCGCCCGCGCTTTGATCGCCAAGGGGGACTACCGGCGGGCAGCCGGGATTGCCGCCGCTTCGGTGCGGTACCTCGAATCGTTTGAAAACTCGAATCTGCTGGCAACCGCTTTGATCACCAACGGAACTGCTTTTGCCAAAGACGGAGCAATAGAGAAAGCGAAAGCCGCATTCGGTCAGGCGGAAGAGGTCGCCGCATTTATTCAGGACTTTGCGCTGGCGCACGCCGCCCGGTTGTTCGCTCTGCGCGAAATGTTTGCCGAATACGGTGAAAGAGAAAGACTGTCCTTATATATGGATGCCGTCAGACATCTTTCGGGCAGTCAGGAAAAAGACATCAGCGACGCGCTCGGAGAGGTGGCGGCAAAAATCGAGCGCGAAATCGAAACGCCTGCACTGACAAGCGAACCGAACCAGTTGCTTGAACAGGCGGTTTCGCTCGACGAGAAATTAAAAGCCGTTTCCCGCGAATATATGGAAGCGGCAATCCGGCAGACCGGCGGAAATCAGTCACAATCCGCTGCGCTGCTCGGAATGAGCCGCCAGACCTTCGCCGCCCGTGTTAAAAAGGATTTTCCCGAACTCCTCTCCACATTGAGTGGCAAAGAGAAGACGGTCGAAGGAGTCGAATCTTTCGGCTCGTCCTTATCTATTGCGGAGATGAGTGTCAAAGAACTAAAAGAATTAAAGAAAGAAAACTTCGCCGTCACCGAAATACAAGCCGACTACCGCGAAATTCGGCGCGGCGATTTCCTGATCGTCAAACCGGGATTACCGGACACGAAAACCCATGTGATTATCGGCGGACAAAACGACAACGCGCTTAAAATCGGGTTTTTTACAATAAATGATGCGGGGGGGGGGATCGAGTCGGCGGACGGCAAAAGGTTTGAATTGACCGGCGCGGGGAAAAACAGAATAATCGGTCAGGTTGTCGGTTTTTGCCGGCGCGCCGAGTTCCAGCAATATCTTGCCGCGCAGGATGATCAGGCACCCCGACAACCGACTGCCGAGAGGCAAAATGTTTAGCGAGTGATTGTCGCAGTTTTCGGAATCTCGTTGCCGGAATACCCGGTCATCCCGATTTCCACATCACCGGTCGCCCCGGTTGTGCGGAATTTGCAAATGCCAAGTAGAAATATCAATTTAATCGAAGGAAAGCCGCTTTTTTTATGGAAGAGAAAAATAACAAACGCCGCCAAAAAAACTTTCAGGTCTTTTTACAGGATGAAGAATGGGAGCGGTTCCTGGAAATCTATCACAAAGCGAAATCCAGATTAAAGCACCCGGAAATTCCTTTTAAGAGGTCATTTGTCATCAGGCGGCTCGTCGGGCTGGAGCCGCCCGACGAACTGGTCACTCAAAGCGATATTGATTATTTTCGCGGCGGCGGCGGTGCTGCGGGCAGCGGTGTGCAGTGGCTGTCACCGACCGAAATCGAATTGACGGAAAGCGACACCATGATCGGATGAATAATGCGAGTTAGAAAAACCCGAAAACTCGGGTCTCAATTGATAAATAACTCCTCATTGGCAGTTCGAGATTTTAAAATCATATTCCAAATTTTTAAGTGTCGGTAGTTATCGTATGAAAGCGGAGTCGCGCACGATGAGATAACTTTAAATTGTTCGCAATCAACAGGGTGTCAAGAGGTATAGTTTCTGATACATATAAAGAACAGTGTCTCATTTTATGTCTTATGTTATAATTCTCAAAACGTCTAAGGCAAAAAGATGCCTTTTGGGGAGTTTTGAACATTATGGCACTAGTTGGGTACGCGCGGGTTAGTTCGGTCGGGCAATCTCTGGATGTCCAGCTCGATAAATTGCAGGAGTGCGGGAAAATCTTTCGAGAGAAGATGAGTGCGGCGGGCGGCAAGCGTCCACAACTCGCCGCCTGTCTGGAATACGTCAGGGAAGGTGACACGTTGGTCGTCACCCGACTCGACCGGCTGGCGCGTTCGACACTGCATCTGTGCCAGATCGCCGACGAACTCAGAAGAAAGGAAGTCGAACTCCGCGTCATTGACCAGAATATCAACACGGCGGACGCGACGGGACGCTTATTGTTCAATATGCTCGGAGCGATCAATCAATTTGAAACGGAGATTCGCGCCGAGCGGCAGATTGACGGGATCAATAAGGCGAAGGAAAAAGGAGTGAAATTCGGGGCAAGCAAAAAGCTGACGGACGCTCAAGTGCAAGAAATGCGAGACAAAAGGAAATCGGGAACGCTGATCAAAGATTTGATGAAGGAATACAATTTGTCGAAGGCGAGCGTCTACCGCTATTTGGATGTTCAAGACAAGGACAACTGAGACTAACGCCACATTTGTTGATACTTTCGCGCCTGTTTAAGTGAAATTTCCAAAGACAGAAAATTATTATCTCGACTATGGCAAACTTTGCCAATAATTGCTATACTCGCATCTTAGGAGGAATTCAGTGCTATGGCGACAATGAACATTTCATTACCGGATACCTTAAAATCTTTTATTGATGCGCGTGTGTCCAGAGACGGTTACGGCAATGTCAGCGAATATGTCCGCGAGCTTGTCCGGCAGGATCAGAAGAGCCGGGAGCGGGAAGAAGCGGAGCGCATCTATTTGGAAAAACTGCGCGAAGACGTGCAATTCGGCATCAAGGCTTTGAGAGCGGGAAAATTCACCGAATATGATTCCGCCGAAGATTTAATCAATGACGTGATCAGGGAAGGAGAACAGCGATTAGCAAAGCGTTAGAGAAAGAATTACGTTTGAGATTAATCATTGCTGAACCATCACGAGAAGATTTGATCGGCATCTGGGAATATATTTCGGTGAATAATCCGGCAGCCGCCGATAAATTGATGCGGTTATTCAGGGAAAAATTTGAGCTGCTGCGCTCTTTTCCGCTGATCGGCAGAGAACGGCACGAGATGGTCGTCGGCAGCCGGTTTTTGCCGGTCGGAAACTATATCATCAGCTACCAGTCAACCGCTGAAATTCTGGAAATCATCCGCGTTCGGCACGGCGCAACCAATCTGGATGAGTTATTCGATCTATGATGTCGGTCAACCGGGTCGAATCAAGTTCCTACGAGACATTTTAATTTTTATAATGACTTAACATACAATTTAGCCCTCTGTCGGGCAGTTTTCTATATAAAATAACTGATTTTGGTGTAGGTGTCGGCTCTGTACCAGTTTGGTCAAAATATGATTTCGAGTCTAAGTATAAAACTTATTTCTTGGGAAAAAATGAAGACTAACGGCTGTCCCATTCACTGAGTATTCTGGATGCGTCATAGGTGAAATGATGCATCAATTCGTCGAACGAATCCAGTGCTTGGCAGCGCGTTGCAGCGGAGACAAACGGCATCTTGTAGATTTGCAAAACCAGCCGGACGTAAAACTCACCGTCGCGCGAAAACTGATTGGCGATTTTTCGGCTTTTAAGAATCGTTTCAACGATTGAAAGCGACCATTCGGGCGCGAGATTTCCGTGTTTCCATAAAAATTCCGCCAAGTCTCGCTCCGCATCGTCGGAAAATTTTGATGCCGCGTAGAGTTCGACGAACGGCTGCAAATCCACGAACTGTGAATCGTCGGCGTGATAAAAAACGCGGCGCATTCTTCTAATAACTTCTTCATCAGAATCGCCGAGCATTGCAGTTAATCCGTCGAGGCAAAACAGTCTGACATTTCTGTCTTTCAGATTGCTTGCATAAACATTAACCGCGCCGCGCCGACACGCGGCTTTCTCGCTCTTCTTCGCTTTATTTGCTAAATCGTTTGCGTATTTTGAGACTTCTGAGTCTTCCGAAATTGGTTTATAAAGCGGGGCAAGACACGCAAGAGTGGCAGCATGTTCCTGCACCGATTCGTGTTCGGAGTTCATCGCCGCTTCAATAAAACTTCGCACTTTGCCGAAGTAAGTCGGAGTCGCCCAATAGATAAATTCGAGCGCGTAGTGCGTGAGAAGCAAGACCAAGCTTTGATTTATTAAGTCTTCAAATAAAATGACGCATCTTTCCGGTTCTTCGCTGAAGATATATAAAAGTTCTTCGATGACTCCGGCTTTGAGCGCGTCGCTGCCGTTAGCAGCCGTAAATTCTAAAAGCTCCCACTTTCGCCGTTTTGATTCCACTTCGTCGCGGGCATCCAAAACGCGCATTACGACGCGAAAAATTGCTCCGCGATCCGAATTCAGATAGCTGATATAGGGACTACTGTTGAGCGTGTCAAAATTTTGTTTATTTTCCTCTTTTTCTTTGTGCCATCCTTCTTCATCTTCACCAGCCGCGCCGCGAACTTTAGCTTCCAAAATATCAAGTAAATCATCCGGGAAATTTTCTTTCGCTCGTTTTTCCAAAGCCGAAGCGGTCGCCCGCGCGGTTTTCTCGTTTTCGAGCGCGGAGAATCTGCGGATGACTTCAAACAATCTTTCTGCCGGAGCGAAAGAATCTGCCAGTCCGTTGATGAGCGCGGCAACGTAAGCCGGGTCGGTATCAAACGGCATTTTAATTGTCAAGGCATAGAATCTCTCCGGCTCCTCTTTAACTTCTTGTGTTAAAACTGAGCTTAATTGTTCTGCTCCACCCTTCAAAAATTCTTTATGCGTTACGCCTTTGCTGTATTTTTTGAACGCCGCGAGCCAAGCCGCGTCTGACATTTTTTTGATCGGTTCGCCAAAGATCGGTGAGCCGACAAAACCGCCCTCGCTCAAACTTGGTCTTTCCGAAATTTTTTCTTCGGGAAATTTGCGCTGCAACTCGGCAAGATATTTTCTCCCGTTAGCCGTCATCTTTTCCGGCGGAAAACTATGCATCAGGTAAAATTGTTGAAGAAAAGCATATCGAGGATATTTTTTATAAGGAAATCCAATAAATTTTGGCAAAGAGAAGACTGCGGATTCGAGTTTTTCTGCCTGCTCTTGATTCAAATGAGGTGTGATTGCCTTAATCAGTTGGCGTGAGTCGAATACTTCTTTTGCTCCGAGCATCAGACGTCGATTATCCGCCGCGAGAAAATCCAGTGCTTCGGCGGCATATTCTTCCGGCTCTTGCTCGAAAGTTTGCGCGAGCAATCGTTGAGCGGTATCATAGCGCATTGTCAGCAGTATTTCGGAAAATTCCAAAAAGGTTTCGCGGCTGGTTTTTGCGACGTTAATCAAAGCCGTGCGAAACGATTTGATAATTTGCCACAGCACGACGTAAACCTTGTAATCGAAGCCGGACGAAAGCAAATCGGAGCGAAAATAAAAACTGCTTTCATCCGGTTCTTTTGACAACCGAAAAACTCTTTCAAGCCACGGCAGCATCTCGCGCAGGAAATACTCGGATTCGCTTTCGGAGACGATCTGCAAAACCTCCACTAACGAACTTCCGTTTAAATGCTCTAAATCGTTACGCAAACACATTAAGCCAAGAGATTCGTCATCCTGTTTTTCAATTTGCTCGACTTCTTTATCGAAAGCATTTCTTACCATCCGGCAAACCGCTTTCGGATCGGTTTCGGCAACGCGATTTATTTCGTAAAAGTCGAGTTTCTCTGTTTCCGTCATTAACTTAAATACTTCTTCAAAAAATGCGACTGTTTCGATTTCCCAGTCTCTGATGTTCCAAAACAAACGTCTGATTCGTTTATTCCAGATTTCGCTGCGTCCCAAAAACGGGCGCATCATTTCAATAATGTCGCTTTGCTCGCGCTCGAAAATAAAATCCAAAAACGGAATCACTTCGTTGTCAATTTTAGCGTCGTCGCCGGATTCGAGCGCGCGAGCAAAGCCGGGTTTAAGATATTTAAACCAACCGGCATTGCCGCGCATAAATCGGCGCAGTCTTTCGCCATCAGCGGCGGAATGCAAAAAAGTTTGAGCAACAAGCCATTCGTCTTCAATCGGCGCAGGCAGCGCGCCAAACCAGCGCAAAACGTGGTCGCGCAGATGAAAACGAATTTCGGTTGAAGTTAAGAAACTGTGCAGCTCACGCAGATAATCTGTTCGGCTGACTCCGCGCCAATAATTGAGAACTTGAACGATTTGCGAGCGAACGAATAAGCCTTGTTCGCCGCCTCTCACCGTTTCGTAAAGCGACTTATCGCTTTCGACGAAATTCTTGGCGTAGCAATAATCAAAAAAAGTTTGATGAAGCAGATTCCAGCTATTCTTGTTCGGAATTAAAATGCCCTGACTCGCCAGCCATTGCGTCGCCGCGTTCAGTTCTTCATCGTCAAGAGAGGAGATGAACGACTGCGGAACTGCGACTTCTTGTTTAGCGTCCATACGCTCGGCGATCAACTGCAAAACTCGCTCGCGGGCGGCAACTCCGGGTGCGCGCACGTCAGCTTTGCAAACTACATAACGCCAAAGTCCCGCATATAAATCCTGCAAGCTGTTTAAGCCTTGCAGTTGCAGCGGCAAATCCTCCGCTGATGTTTCCGTTGTCATTTCCGCCGCCACGCGAGCAAATAAATCCAGATGCAGAGGAATTTGCAGAAGCGTCTGCGTCGCATGTTCGAGATTTTCAAATCGCACATCTATTCGCTCCAGAACTGTTTTTATTTCATCAACGGTCAAGGACGGCAGCCGAAAATTTTTGTTGACCGGCAAATTCGCCAGACGCGGGTCGTTGTTGAAGTCGAACGTGCGGCAGGAGACTATTATTTGCAGGTTTGGAATCAATCTCGCCCGCGCCGCGAGTTCGAGCAGAACGTCCAATGCCGCTTCGTCGTGAGTCAGTGAAAGCGAAAGAGCGTCAATCTGGTCTATCAGCAAAATAACTCGTTCGTTTGTCGCCAAGCGATCTAAAACGCGCTCAACGCGGTCGGGCAATCCAAGTCGCTCTTGCAAATCGCGGGCATTTGCGATACCGGAAAGTGCGTCGGCTTTAACCGTCAAAACGACTTTATCAGCGTTTTCCAATCCTAAGAGTATGTCTTGCGAAACAACCGTTTTGCCCATACCGGCTTGGTCGAGCAGCACCGCAAAGTTATTCTCAAATGTCGCTTCCGTCGCCCATTGAATGATTTCCGCCGTTATTTCGCGTTCGAGATGAACATTAGTTCCCCCGAAGCTGTTTTTGTAACCTTTGAGCGTCGCGCCCGATGCTTTAACCTTTTCACGCAACATCTCGGTTGACGGCTGCGCGACAATTTCAACCTCAATTTCGGAGAGTTCGGTAAGGAGTTTTTCAGCGGTGAAAGTTCCTTTAACTCGCGCTTTGCCGCCCACCTTGTCGCGCAAAACACTGAATAGCTCCAACTGTTTCCGATTGCTCGGCGGAATTCGGCGAGTAACTGCATTCTGCTCAATGTCTTTCAAAGTCCAGATTTCGACCTCGACGTGCTTGAGCAAAGACAATAGATAAGTATCGTTTCCATCTAAATTGTCCGTCGCTTTTTCATCCGGTTCGCTGCTGAACAAAGTACCTTTTAGTCTTCTGACTATTTTTTCCTGCGTTTTAATTAGACGCTTGAAAAATTCGCTCGTGTTTTCGCTCGTCGAAGCGCGGTTGCAAATCTCGTGCAAAATATGGAACTCATCTCGGACTGTTCCGACGACGAGCAACATTTTGTCTTTACCATTTTTGAAATCCGCTGCGTCGAATTGATATTTGAAATCGCGCCACAACTTTTGCCACGCCGCATCGTTTTCGCGGACGTTTTCTTTGGCTTGAACAAAAAGTTTGTGACCGTCGGCGTAAGTTACGACCGTATCGTCAACTTTCTCGGGAGCTTCGACGCGCACGGAGGTAACTTGTTCGCGCGGCAATCGCTCGGCTGGATCAATTAGATTGCCCAAATAGAGTGCCGAAATTGAGTTTTGGTAAAAAATGCCGGATTGTGTCGTCGCGCCGCCGAGTTCGGACATAAATTTTTTTTGTCGTGTTGTGTGATTTGGCTTTCAGTAATTTGGCTTTCAGCGATTTCTCTCAAAAACGATTGAATTTTTTGTTCTTCGCCGTCAATGCGCCATTTGTCCCCGATTCTAATTTCTGTTTGAGACTGGTTCGAAAAATACTGATAACCCGGAATTTTCAATCAAAGGTTTTCTTGTTCCCGACCGGCAGTTTTTCCGGCAGTTCGAGCTTATCGTTGATCAACTGATCGACATAGACATTGGCAATTTGCGCGTAGGCAAGCAGGATCGGAAGCTGCGGTTCGCGCTTGCCCTTTTCAAATTCGGTGATGTTTCCCGTATAAACTCTGATGCCCGGAAAACCGCCGTCCGTCAGTTCCCGTTCGATTTTTGTCCCCAGCTCTTCGAGCGTCAAACCGAAGGCATCCCTGATGGATTTGAGCTTTTGCGGCAGCCCGCCGGGAATAATTCTCTTTTTTAAGCCCATCGGAAGGATCCTCCCGGAAGAGAATCAATCTCGATTGAAATAAGAACTGCTACGGAAAATCTTCGGGCGGCATTTCCCAAAACGGATGAAACATTATTATAATAAATTCTCCTATTTTGGAGAATTGTTTGTTTGTCCAATAGCGGCTCCGCAAAAACTCTTGTTTTGACGGGAGCGGCTTTCATTAAATTGGGGCGAAATGCCTGATCATCCGGTTCGATTAAATTGTCAACTGCGATATTGCCGACTGCCGGTAATTTGTCGGGTTATCTCAAGTTTGCCAAAGGCGATAAAATTATAAATGGAAATCTCTCGAATGAACAACGCCCCGATCAGTATTAAAGCCGGTAAGACTTCGCGCCGCCCAAAATCCCTTTTGTTTTCAATTCTCAGTCTGTTCACTTTAGCACTGCTGTTTGTCGCGCCCGGTTTCGGTCAGACGATGATCTGGCGGTATGTCGCCACCCTGCCGGCAAGCATCGGCAAACAGTATCTCGGCGATGAAATAAAAATTCTCCCTAACAAAGACCGGCTCAGGTGGGAGAAACTGTTCAAATCCGACGGCTCATCAGCGGTTGCCCTAGTTCAATGGAACTGCCCGGACAAACTGCGCTTGACCAGACAGATGACCTTTTATAATTCCGATCAAACAGTTATCGGCACGAAAAAGACGGGATACGAATGGTCTGCCATCATTCCGGGAACAATCGCGGATACTTTGTATCACCGGGTCTGCCAACCCGTTCCCGTCATCGTCGGCGAGATCACCGCCGACCGGACACTGCTGAAAGACTACCCGGATGAATCCGCCCGCGCCAAACGAACGGCGGCACGCGGCGAAAGATTCGAGGTAGTTCCCGAAAGCAGCCAAAGCGGTTGGTACAACATTGTTGACGCGGAAACACAGGAAGACTACTGGGTAAGCGGCGATGCGGTTCTAATAATCAAAGACGAAATGAAAGATAAAGCAAAAAACACTTCAGCGCAGCCGCGCCGGTCAGGGAAAAAAGCGAAAAAGAAAAATTAGGCTCCGAGGCTTGGCGAATGACCCGGAAAAATAAAAAAAACGCTGTCACCGAAGTAATGAAAAAGCTGTCTCAAAGCCTCCAGTCTCCTGCTGCTGTGCCAATTTTACTCTCGGTGCGGTGTCCGGCGCAATCAATCAACGCCATACGCCGCCGCTGAACCGGACGGGACAAGAGCATCCGAACGAGCTAACAGGTGCGGACAAAAACGCTTGATATTCAAAAAGTTTAGAAATCAAAAAAAGACTAAAAATAAAAACGAGGAGAAAAACAGAAGATGAGAGCAAACCAGAACGAACCGAACGAAAAAAAGAGTCCGAAACGAAAAACCAAATCGAAGAGTGACGCTGTTAAATTAAAAACCAGCGAGGCGAAAACGGAGAAGCGACCGCGCAAAAAGCTGGTTCCGGAGAAACTATCGGAAAAGCTCGAACAAATTCGCCTCGCCAGCGATTTAACACAGGGGGAAATGCTCGGCATCGTCAATCCGACGGAAAAGGATCAGAGCAACCGCGCCCGCATCAGTCAGTACGAGAGCGGCAAGCGCACGCCGTCCATCGTCGAGTTTTTTAATTACTCGCTGTTCGCCCGCGTGTCGATGGAAACGCTCGCCGACGATACGCGGGACTTGCCGGAGAACTTTTACCCGGTGGAAATCGGTGCGGAACAAGAAACAATCGCCAGTAGTGATGATAGCGGCGGCGGCGGCTACTTCACGCTGCGGGTGAGAGCGGACCCGTTCAAAGAATACCGCGCCCTGTATCTGGAACTGCTCGGTGAAAGGGACTTTGAACAGATGAGCCGGCTCTCGCCGATGGATTTGCTCGAACACATAATCACCGTCGTCATTGACGATTACCGGTGGCGCGGCAGGCAGAGTGATTTAGCCCAGCGTCTGCGGCAGGTGAGCGAAGAGGAGGAAGAATAACCCCGGTAAAATCACACTCGAAAAAAAATGGCGAAAAAAAGGCATTTCCGTAAAAATGCAAGCTCTGTCGCGGCGGCGGATTGCTCGAATCGGTACGAACAATCTGATCGCCAAAAATTGCTGACGGCGGCGGCGCAGGACACTCTCCGGACGGCATTGGGAGTGTCCTACGCCGGTGCTTGATTTGAAATCGAACAACTCGGCACTCTGCGGATGCTGACCGGGTATTGCGCCGCTCACTAGCCCGCTTGCCGATCATGATCTTCTCAGCCCCGCCGAGCTGATTGGCGGCAGCCACATCTGCCACCCGTTCTCAAACGGCAGTCAGCGTTTTTCAACCTCAACACCCGCCAATAAATTAACAAATGGTTTCGACAGTCAGCCGCCGGAGGATGAAATGCCGGACACAATCGCGGATAGTGAACTGACAGATACCGGATACGCCGAGAAATCAAAGAGCGCATAGAACACGGAAAACGCGGAAGACAAAAAGGAGAAACAAAATAACGGAGATAAAGAGACAAATAACGGCGGCGCGGCTTCGAATACCGATCTCGCCCGCCAAGTTTGCCGTCTGGGATAGTTCGAACTGGTGAAATAATCAAGATAGCGAGAAACAGAGTTGCTGACGAAAGATTGTCGTTTGATGGCTGGATCATTTTTGATTTCATAATCAGGTAATACAATCAGCGAAACTATCAACTTTTAATCGCTTGAGTTTTTGATTTCCAAAGATTCTCGAATGAGGTTTCGAATGATGTAATTTACAGGGCGAAGCAAGTCTAAAAATTCAGGTGAAACACCGGGAGTCGGAAAAGCTGTTTTGGCTTTCTTCATTTCCAAAAAAAGCCGTTTGTGGAAATTTACTGACGGATAATTTGTCATACTTTTACGACTTTGCAAATCGCAATTTAGGTTCCGAAGTATTGTGAGAAAGGTTTGCATTGTAATTTTCAATAACCACTCTGCCGACCAAACTGAAATTACTTCTATTTGCCGGGTATTTTCAATCGCTCAAATTCGGAAAGACAGTTGTCCATCGAATACTGCTCCTGGCTTTTCGGTCTCTCGAAAGTCATCGCGGTAAAACAATTCTAAACCCGAAGCCGGACGGGTTATATTCCGCCCGCCGCCGGTGCGTCCGATCTCGTAAATGCCGATGTCCGCCCCTTGAACTCCTCCAACGCATCGCGACTGAAAATTCAGCTATGCCTGATACATCCCAACCTTAAAAATTCTTTTTTCCGGTCGGCTTCCTTTGTCTTCGAGAATCGTTCCGGCATACCGGTTACTCATCTTGATCTGTGGTAACCGGCGATCTAAGTTTTTCCTCGTGCGCTCTCTCTAAAATCGCGGGCGGAAGTTCACGCCGTCTCTGTCATTTTTTTTGGGACGGCTTACCAAATTTTTGGACGGACTTTTCGCCGGAGAAATGGATCTCCGCCACATCGTCAATCAAAACGGCGGTCGAGATTTCCGTCGGCACACATCGTTTGGTGAGATCAAAAGAAGGGCGATGTTCCGTCTCGTATCTTTCAAACTGAGGAATCATCGGTGCGTGAAGAACTCGTTCGTCGAAGCCGAACTTTTTCGGGCATCTGCATCCGAAATAAATGTCGAATTTTCTCGATCTGCAACAGGCTGACCGCCGGTTTCTACAGGCTGGCGGAAATATGTCTACTCATCGTCAAATGTCTCCCCGGGAGGTTGAGATATTTCAAATACTATTTGCTTTCGTCACTTCACGAGTGCGGGTAAAGTTCTCAACATACTTCGACCGGGCAATGACGAACGAATACATCAGACGCGAGTGACATCGCCGGAATTTCTCACTCCGGCGGCACCAAATTTTGTCGCTGAAGTCAGTTGTTAGTGAATAATGTTGCCGGATATTTTTCGCACCGGGTCGGCGAAACTTTTTCCAACTCGAAAAGTCGACGGCGGTCGATCGGTGACAAAATTTCTTTCTCTTCCTTCGGCAGTTGTCGGACAGAACAATATACTCCGAAATGACCGCCGGAAAAATCCGCGGGGGGGACGACAAATAATTTTTCAGCGACGGAATTTCAGTGACGGAAAATACTATGTTCGGTCTGATGACTTGCAAAAATGACAGCTGCATTATCTCTGTTATCAGGCTCGAAGTCGGATCGCCGATCACGCTCGAAATTGAATCGCCAATTTATCTCACCGTCTTTCGGTAAAACATCCCGCTGATTTTTTCTTCGACATCCCGAACGGCGAACGAAGATCGCAAATTCTTTCCAATCTTTTTGACTCCGTAGTCTTTTTTCCGGCACCCGTTTCATAAATTACAAAACGATTCAGGCGTTCGCTTTTCAAATCCCGGATCGGGAAGCGGATTGACCGAAAATATTTTCAGATGCGCGTGAAATATTTTTACTTTAAATTCCCGGATGCGCGATAAACCGACCCCGCCGGATCGCTCTCACAATCTGCTTTTTGCAAACGACAAAATAACTTGTTGAAAATTATACTGACACTTAATTAAAAATTATTTTCTCGCCCGGAATAATGCCTTTCACAAATCGCCGGACATAATCTGAGACGACACGAACATCTTTTTGCCGACGACCCGTTCTCGAATTTTTGTAAAAATTACTTCTCCTAATTCCTCCCCCCCTGAACACTTCAAGCAATCTTTCACCAATAAATTTCCGTCCGCCTTTTTTCCGATCAGGTAAATACAACGGCGGAGAAAAACATCCCGCCGACAAACTTACAAAAAAAATTACGGGGTATTTTTCGGGTAAAGTTTTCCATGACTTTTTGCACCGAATTTGCGGCACTTTATGATCGGTTATTTTTCGCTCTTGATTTTATTTTCCGCGTCGCTGGTCGCGGTAAAGTTTTCGATTTATTTTTGCCGGGTGAAGCGAAGAGACGACCGCCTGAGTTGCTCATCTTCAGGATGTAAATGTGTTCTCGAAAAGGAAGTAAAATTCAGACGACAATGTTACCCGTCGCCATGAAAGTGGAAAACAATTTTCACGGCTTAAAAACGATTGATTTCTTCTGCTTATTTCCGGCTCATTTCGAGGGAATTTGTAATCGTGATTTTTCGGCATTCCTTTCTGATCATTAAGGGAAATTTCTCGGCTGACATTCATCATCCGATACGAGTATCATTTTGTTACTTTTATTGCTCTTGATATGCTCAGTAAACAACCGATTTCGTAGTAAGCTTAATTCACTTTATTAAACGCTCCGGTTTCGCCTCAGTGATTTCCGTTACCCTCATTACTATCTACAACAAGGTTCTGTTTTTTCTGCTCTTCCTTTTACCTCCGCCTATTTTTGCACGGACGATTTTTCCGATTTTTTTTCTTGCACAAAGTGCTTTTTTTCAGCTCGTCCACAGTTTGTTTCTTGCTCTTTCTTATTCGTTCATTTCGATCGTTTCGCTCTTCTCTTGCCACGTCACCACAGGACACCGCCCTAGCGTCACGCTAAATTGTTTACTTGCAACACTTAAAATTTGTTAACAAATAAAACACGTTTTATTTAATACGTAACTGTATTATTTTCAAAAACTTAGACGTTACCGTTTGACATTTTGTAAAATATTAAACAATAATGTTAAATTACTGCCAAAAATGTTTGGCAGATATATTGAAAAAGGAGCGCAAGTTATGAGTGATAAGTTCGACAGATTCGATTTACAATATGTTGCGTCGGGCGAAAAGAAAAAGAGCCGCCGAAAAAGTTTTCAGGGTATCTCGAGAACAACGATAGGTGTGCGTCTGCGAAACGGGAGCGTTACACACATCAAGAGAATGGTGAAAGAATTGAAAGGAATTGACCCGAATTTTGCCAATGATTCGGCAGCCATTCGGCACTACGTCAACATCGGCATCGCCGCCGAAACCGCCACTTCGGATTTGCGAAACAGTCTGGACAATTCGATCATCAAAAGATCAATCAATATTGCAACTAAAAAAGAGGTCGATCCGATAGCATTGAAGCTCGTAACATTGACCGAGCAAATTAAAAATCTGATGGTTCGCAACAACGAACATTTCGACGAAATGACTAGACACTCCGACAACGTCGCAGCGAAGATTGATGCCGGTCAGGAAATGTTCTCCGAAGCGTTCGTAGATTTGCAAATCACGACGGATGAAACACTGCGTAATGCCATCATGCTGCGGGTGATCAACTACATCTTTTTGTTCGGTCATAAAACAAGCCGAATAGACCCGGGAGTAACCAACACTGAGAGATGGAAACAAATCATTTATCTGGTTCACGATAAAGTTAATAGATTATCAATGATGGAGCTAAAGCAAGTTAAGAATGAAGAGCAGGACCGCCTATTGATTCAAAGATTGACGAAACAAATATTTAATGAAACCCGCGATCTCGAACAACCCGCGTTAAATACGAAGCCCGAAAACTAGTCGGACGAACGTTCGCGCCCGGGAACCGAAAATTTATTGACCGCCGGGTGCGTTCGGCAAAAAATTGATTGAGATAATTTTGATTGCCGAACTGTCCTTCAGAATCAAGCGGAAAATATTTTGACGGCGGCACTGGCAGTGCCGGTTTCGCATTTGAATCGGAGAAAATGAAACGCGCAAACGGGCAGCCTGTTCCCTTCGATGAAGCGACGTTTCTCATCGTGATGTGAAAAACTTTTTTCGAATCACAACCGAAATTATAGACGAGTCGCCGGCGGGAAATAATTTGTGCAGAAAGTAAAATATCCGCGACAAAAGAATTACTTTTCGCACAACTCGACATGCAAATAAATCGGCTGCTTCGTCTGCCGCATCTTACGACGAATTGCACTGTCCGCATCGCAGCATTTTCACTACATTGCAACCTAACTTTGCGCGCCCGGTGTTCTCTTCGAAGTGTGTGGAGAAAGTTCACTTCTCCGCAACCTGCACGGATGGTTTTCAGACGGTTCGTCGAGGCGGCGAAAATTGAAAGATAAAAATTCCGATGGGGAAAACCTTCGAGCAAACAGTATCCGGTAGGTTGAAAAATATATCGCTCCTTCCCGTCGAAAAAATGTGTCGGATAAAATAATCAAGAAAAGATTCATCCGATGGAGAATCGCCTCCGCAGCCGAAAGAAAAAATGAATGACGAAAGAAGGTCAGCCGCAGACGGAGGAGAATTTTCCGGCGCGGATGGTGACGGCGAATTGCACTTTATAGAATTCGGAAAATGGAGATCAACAACGAAACAAGAAAGCGAATCCCGGACTTCCCGTCAGCGAAAATCCGTCCGCAACGGGCGGCTCCTTTTTTTGAAAGTTCGAACGTAAGTTTTAGAGCGCAAAGTTTGGAAGATTGACCGGTTCATCTTCGGAAAAAAAACGGTCTGAGGTTTCAATTGATTCTATGTCCGGTTCGATAATCTGAACTATGAAAAAACAGGCAGTGAAATTTGCAAAGTTTTTTTTGCGAGCCTGTCAATAATTTCGTATAAATAGCCGGAATCAAAACTTACTTCTAATGACGAATTTCTTATGTCAATTACACTGGAAGTTTCAGACCGGACGCTGAAAAATTATGAGAAACACGAAGACTTGATAAGTGAAAACAAACTTCTCCGACACTCAACCAAAGCTTCATCGAGCGAGTTTTGAACGCCGCCAAACCGAATGGACAAAAAAAGGTGGTGTGTCAGTTCGGGAGTATCAGGCACAAAGCATTTAATGTCAACTCCAGCGTATTTAGTGCAGCGCGTAAACCTAGAATTTTGACATATTCGGTTGAAACCCCGCGAATGCGAAAACAGTTCCACAGGAATTGTGTCAAACCATTAATTCATTATGGAAAACACGATTGCCAAAGCGTTTTTTGAATGTGCCGCCCAACGCGCAGCTTTCGAAAAGCGGATTGAAGATTTTATTGAATTTTTCCGTCAATTCAACTTCGAACTGCTCCTAGGTTACTAAACCGCACCGGTGTCTCGACGACGAAGGCAAATTAATAGCCGAGACGGAGAAAATGCGCTCCGACTTCAATAAAAAAACACGAACGGTTCGAACCAACAGGACTTATCTCCGGCAACATTTTGAATCCGCCGACCGAGCCAAAAAGAAAACTTAATGCTGGTCAAATGCGATCGGTGCGGGAGTAAAAAGCAGTAGGTGGAGGGGGGGGTGAAATTTAACTTCGTCAAAAATCACAATCGGTTTCAAGGGATCGACTGCTTTCGGATTAGATAAACAATAGAACTTGCCGAAACGCTTGACAAGCTCGACAAGTTCTCAGTTGCAACAAATCATTAGATTAGCTGTCTAACTATTGCAGTGTCCGAGATGTCATCAGCATCCCGGACATCACGATCCCTGGCTGCCAAATTATGCAGATGTTGTGAAGTTTTTTTGGCACGGCAGCCCGACGCTTGAGGACCGCCGAATTTTCACACCGGCGGTCTTTTGCCGTGCCGCATTTCCCGCCGCAGCTAACAGACGAAGTTGATAATAACGAGCGAAAAACAATCGGTAATAAGTAGTCGTCCACAATTAAACTGAACTATGTTTGAAGCCTGAAAATCTTATTATCAGGCTTTTTCCAAATGCCGAGAGTCCCTGCCTGACCGCATATTGCAAATGCTCTTTCGACTCGTAATCTGCCGCCGACAGCCACTCGTATTTCAATTTTCGCCAGACCGTTTCCGCGATATTCAAGTGCGGCGAATAAGTAGGCAAATAAAACACGAACAATCCGCGCCGTTGCCACGCCCCGATTCTCTCACTCATCTTTTTGCCCGTGTGAATCCGGGCGTTATCCAAAACGATGACGGTCAATCTCTCAAGCGAAAATGAAAACCGCTCCAGTTGTTCGACCACAAAGTCGGCATCAATCGTTTTTTCACTCGTCGCCGTCCAACTTTTGTTTGACCGCGTAAACAACCCGAAACAATTGATGCCCGCGCCTTTTTCTGCCGGTGTCGAAACATCTTCATCAGCAAACTGCCAGCCATATGGCACGTTCGGCTCTAGTGAAACACCCGCTTCATCGCCGTAATACAAATCAACTTCGCCGCTCTCAGATAATCGCTCCATTTCTCCCAATACCTCGCGCTTGAACTGATAAACTTCCGGCAACGGTTTCTTTTTCAATCGCTTTCTAATTCGTTTGAAGCGGCAATTGTTTTTTTCAGAAACCGCTTGAGCGTCGTGGTCGAAAACGGTTTTTGCAACTCGGCTTCGAGTTCCGCTTTCGCTAAACCGATCCGCTGGCGCGAACTCTGAACCGCTGCCCGCACCCGGCTCAAATCAGTTGCCACTTGCAGTATCGCCCGTCGCCCGCGTCCCGGACGCATCTTCAAACCCGCCATTCCTTCGGCTTGGTAACGCTTGACCCACTCATTGACCGTGACTTTATGGCAACCCAGAAAGTCCGCAATTTCGCGGCTGGTGCGTTTCTCGCTTTTCAGTAAAATCATCTGACAGCGTTCCCGAAAAGCGTGACTTTTACCCGTCCGGCGACCTTCTTCAAGTTCTTGCCGCTGCTCATCGCTCAATTGAACAATCTTAGTTTTCCCCATCGTGCTAAATAGGATAGTCTATTTCTGCACGATTACTTAAATGCCCGAGATTTGTCCGGCGAACCAGCCGGCAATTCTCCGCTGTGCTGCTCACTGTTTGGTGAATTCCAAAGAGTGTTGAATTGGCAAATCCGAATGGCAGCAGCAACAATGTCAGCTCAATGGAAATTATTTCATCCCGGAAACTCCCCCGTTTCTTTATTCTATTTTTTATCTCCGTCGCTTCCCCACCGTCATCGTAAAAATATAAAGGGAGCGTGCAATCAATGTCCGCGCCGCTTTGGTCTGCTTGTGCTATATTTGTGAGATCTATTATAAATTTGAATCCGGCTTACTTGATCCGGCGAACATTTAGAAATGACCAAGGCAAATAAATCGCCGAACCTTGAATGGCTCTACGAGCAATGTGCTGACGGCACTCCGCACATCGGCACGGATTTGTCACTCCCGGACGGTGTTCCGCACATCAAGGGGACAACTATTTCAGTCAGCACCATCCTCGAGCGCCTCTACGTCCACGACAGTGTGCAAAAAGTGGTCAAATACTACGATGATGTTACGGAGGAGCAGATCAAAGAGGCTCTTGCCTACGCCGCCCGATTTATGGAACTCGCCTGTCGTCCGCCCCGCAGTGCAGCTGTTGATCAAAGCTCAGACTAATGGTGCAACAACTGTATTAATGCTAAAGATTATTGAAGATTTCGGCACTCATAATTTAACGGTCACGTCTTTTAGAAAGTAACAAAAACGAGGGTTTCTTTACTTTGTTAATTCTCAAAATGGATAAAGCCGAGCTTAAAAAGCATCTTTTCATCCGGCTTACCCGCTTTGTTAAAGCCTATCTGTCCAATTGATATGGAAATAAACCGCTCCGGCGAGCTTTCAAGCAATATTTCCAAACCGCCGTCCTTTTTGATTGGTTGTTCGGAATACATAGTTTTGACTCGACGCTTTACGGAAATTTCCCGAAATACCTAGTTCCGACTTCCCGTTCCGCCGCCGATTGTCGCCGTTTCGACAGGACCTCAGATCAAGTAGTTCCGACTTCCCGTTTCAAATCAAAATACATAGTTCCGACTTCCCATTTACATAGTTTTGACTTCCCAATCAGAGCGAAATTTGTAAAATACATAGTTCCGACTTCCCGGTCATAGTTTGTCAAACCTTATAATTCATAGAAATAAATGCAAACTATCAATCTTGATCTCTTAATAGTTGTTTTAAGCTCGATCAATCCAAGAACGCACTCTCAAAACCAAGTTCTCCCTACAAATCAAAATTCCGGACGTTAGCGGCGGCTTTTTCCGGGACGATTACTTTGTGTCCCGGCGGCGATGCTTTCTTTAGCGATTCTGCTGATGAGACCCCAGAAATTTGTCCGTGAATCAATGGCGGCAGGTGAATTCGACTGGTAGAATTCACGCGCCGAACTTTTTTCCGCCCCGTGCCGGATAATCACGTCGAACCAGATTTCCGACTCCAGCGCGAGCGGCTTGATGAGCGCCAGCCGCTGCACGGTCAGACCGCGCGGTCTGACGACATTTTTCTCATCAGTCAGATAATTCCAAAATTCGAGTTTTTTTTCTGCGCTAATCATTTTTTAACAGACGAAAGTTTAACGGAAAAATGCGGGTTTATAATTGGAAACCCGTATCCATATTATCCATATAAAGACATAATGCTTTTGCTCATGTCTGACCGAATGAGTATATCTCATCTAAATTATCTGCGCCGCCTTCGCTGCCGCCGCAAAATTTCTCCCGATTACCGATTCTATGGGCGAATGCCGGTTAGGTTTGAGGAAAACAAAACCATTCTTAAATGCTGCACCCGATTAGTGTTTAACTACTTCGCCCCCGATCTGCTTCTTCTAATTCTTCAATCCGATTTATTTTTCCTGATCCGCCCGCTTCTTTGGCGGGGTCCTTCAAACAAGGGAAATCCCGGCAAATCACAAAAGACAAAATCGGCGGTTGATCGGAAATACTTGGTCGGCTGCCGGTTTCAGTCATTTTTACTTTTTTCTCACAGTGAACGCCCGCATTACTTCGTAATAAATGCGGTTGTCGCAGTAATCCGGAGATGATCTCTCTCTTGCTGATGAAACGGGGAGAACCGACCTTTACCCTGTGGAGAACCGAAACTTCACTTCGGCTTCTATCAAGAAGACTCAACCTTCACTTACGCCTTGAGATAGAGAACTGAACCTTCATGTTTAGAGAGAACCGACCCTCACTTTTAGATATTTAAAAACAACAAGAATAAATTATTAATTGTTCGATGATACTTATCCTCTACTCTTTATTCTTTACTAGGATTTTAGAAAAAAACCGCCACTTAAAGTTGAGAAGAATTAACGAGTTTAGGAATCGTGCAAACTACGGTAAAAACTCGACTTACGGCTGATCTTCGGTTTACTCCGTCACGCTTTTTTCTTTAGTACGTCACTCTTTTTTTCTTCAGTACGTCACGCTTTCGGTTTTCACGACGCTACGACTGTCCGGGCAGCGGAAAGTCGGACGTTGTGGTTTGAGAAATCAACATTTGAAGGGTTTTTGATAGAAAATTTTTGCAAAACAGACGGCAGCAGGTTTTCGGCAAGTTCTTGCTACCGCATCATTAGATCAGCCGTAGATTAGCCGTCTGAACGTTAAAGTTTCAGGATGCTGAATGACATCACCGGACAGACTCGGACTGCCGAATTACGCGGTTATAGTCAATAGCTTTTGCAGAGACAGCCGGACATCCTCTGCTCGCCGGGGGTGAAAAAGACACGCTGCTTTCCCCGTGTAAATTCGTTGTCTGATTTGTGAAGTTAGGGAGCGTCACGAGAAAAGAAAAAAAACTTGCCGAGTGCCTTGGAACAGCTCGACAAGTTTCCGAATAAGTCTAACAGCTTAGAAAGATAATATTTAACTTAACACTGCCAGTCGTTAGCGCGGCTGGCAGTCACTGACAGATTACCGAATAAAGCCGTCATTGTCAAGATTTTGTGCAGCGCCGCCGGACAATTGACGACTAAGCCGAATCTTCCCATCGAAACACGGCGAATCTTCATCTTCGGCGGATAAATAATTGACATTCATTGTCCGAAACCGTTAAAATACTTGAACTTTGAAGGTCAGGACGGGTTAAACTGCCGCCGGTTTGAGCCGGTCTTTCGAAGGACAGGCAAAGCCCGCGTCAAATTGAAGGAGCCGCCGATGAAAAAACTCGAATCGCTAATCATATTTTCTATTTTTGTCGCGTTCGCCGGAAATTTGCTTGCGACGAGAACCGCAGCGCAGCAAATATCTTCCGGCACACAGACACCGACCGGGAAGATGACCGCACAGGATGAACCGCCGGTCCGCAACCCGGCACAGGTAGAAGTTTTCCGCCGTTTGATTGCAGCGGCTACTGCCAACGGCAATGTAGTGGTTACCTATGGTTCGCGCGATGATGTGGATCGCGCCGAAGTGCTGCGGCAGCTTGCCCCGTTCCAGGTGCGCCTCATCACCTTATTTAATGCACCCTACGCCGCAATCGAGGCGGATGCAGCAGCTTTGATTTATATGCGCGATTCACCCCTGGTGACGGCAGTTCAGGCAAGCTCCCTGGTTTTTCCGGCTGGATCGCCTGTTCGCTCGCCGGAGGAACTCGCTTATCTATACGGGTTAATTCAAAAGGCGCAGCGAGACGAAACAATGCGGGTGGTCATCAGCCTGAAAACGAATGTCACGCCCGAGGAGTATTTAACAATAGGTCAGCGCACCGCCCAGCGGGAAGCCATCGCGCTGACACAAGACGAACTTTTACGCAGCCTGGTGCCGTATGGGGCGGCATTGGTCGCACGGTATGAAAGTGTGCCGTATCTGGTGCTGGACGTTAATGCCTCGGCGATCAATTTAATGATCTATTCCCCGCTGGTCGTCGGCATCCGGGAAGACAGAGTGCGAATTCAAATACGCAAAAGCCGGTTAGGGCTTTGATCGGTATCGTCGGAATAACCGAATTTTCGCAAATATAGTGTTTGCGATTCCTATCGATTGTGCAAATGTATTGCTTGTTCCTGACCAACTGAGTTTCAATTCCACTTTTGGTTCAATTAAAAGAAAGAACCGCTTAGATTTTCAGAACGGAACGGATACAGTTTCAATTCCACTTTGGTTCAATTAAAAGCGCGAAAATTTAGCTGATTTTCGCTAAAGCGTTTGGGTTTCAATTCCACTTTGGTTCAATTAAAAGGCAAACGGCTTTTGCCAACCGCGTCGAAGTCGTCAAGTTTCAATTCCACTTTGGTTCAATTAAAAGCCATCAATCACCTTGTTTCCATTGCCAGAGAACATCGTTTCAATTCCACTTTGGTTCAATTAAAAGCCAAACGTAAGCATCTCTAATGACGCGCCCGTTGTATGTTTCAATTCCACTTTGGTTCAATTAAAAGCCGTGCCGTTTCAAATAATCCATCCCGCCGAACTCGTTTCAATTCCACTTTGGTTCAATTAAAAGCCCGCGCCACATTTTCTTGTATTTATGCGTCGGCTGTTGTTTCAATTCCACTTTGGTTCAATTAAAAGATGAAATACTTTGCCACGATTGCAAGGTTAGTCTTGTTTCAATTCCACTTTGGTTCAATTAAAAGACAACGGAATATCAATCAAAAAAGAGATACCGTAACGGTTTCAATTCCACTTTGGTTCAATTAAAAGTTTGCAGTTCAAGAGCGCGATCATTTGGGTGTAGCCGGTTTCAATTCCACTTTGGTTCAATTAAAAGGAATATTGTACGAATCACGCGATTGAGGCTTACAAAGTTTCAATTCCACTTTGGTTCAATTAAAAGTAAATCGTCCGTGCCGTTTAATTCACGCTCAACCATGTTTCAATTCCACTTTGGTTCAATTAAAAGTCAGTTGCGCCTTTAGGCTGAATATTAAATTGAAAGTTTCAATTCCACTTTGGTTCAATTAAAAGAGAGAATTCGGCGCGGAACTGCCGAACACGGGGAAAGGTTTCAATTCCACTTTGGTTCAATTAAAAGTCTCAGCTTGTTTGTTCGCATTAATGTTTAGTTATCAGTTTCAATTCCACTTTGGTTCAATTAAAAGTTATTGACCCGCGCATTTTGCGTTACAACGGGCAAATGTTTCAATTCCACTTTGGTTCAATTAAAAGGACCGAATTGATTGACGCCGCCGTGCAGTTCACCGGGGTTTCAATTCCACTTTGGTTCAATTAAAAGTTAGACGTAATCGTTGACCATTAGCGCGGTTTATGAGGTTTCAATTCCACTTTGGTTCAATTAAAAGTCAAATTAAAACTAACCATTATCTTTTCCAAGATCTCGTTTCAATTCCACTTTGGTTCAATTAAAAGCCTCGAATCGCCGTAAAGTTTCGCGCCGTCAACAAGGTTTCAATTCCACTTTGGTTCAATTAAAAGTTCCCGCTAACGGGGCGGTTCTGCTTTTGGCGGCAGAGTTTCAATTCCACTTTGGTTCAATTAAAAGTCGGTGCAAATAATACTATTTATTTGAATACTCTAAAGTTTCAATTCCACTTTGGTTCAATTAAAAGGCAAGTATATTCACGGCAGCATCTGCGATTACGTGTTTCAATTCCACTTTGGTTCAATTAAAAGTTGAAAATTTTGGCTCTAAAGTCTTCAATGTAAAAAAGTTTCAATTCCACTTTGGTTCAATTAAAAGAAGAAATACGCCCGCGACCAGTTTGATTTTAACGATGTTTCAATTCCACTTTGGTTCAATTAAAAGATAGCCTTCTTCATTGCACGAATGGCATTTCGCCCGTTTCAATTCCACTTTGGTTCAATTAAAAGGGAACTCGAAACGCGGATTTGTAAAATATGCACCTTGTTTCAATTCCACTTTGGTTCAATTAAAAGCCGTTTTATTGCCGATTCCGACCGCTAAACCTTGTTTCAATTCCACTTTGGTTCAATTAAAAGAATCCAGCCTGCTGTTGCCCGATGCGTTGATTTGGGTTTCAATTCCACTTTGGTTCAATTAAAAGTCGTCAGCTTTGTTTTGGAGCGATGTTCTGCGTTTATGTTTCAATTCCACTTTGGTTCAATTAAAAGAAAAAAAACCCGCCTCAAAATTGAACGGGCTTTTAAGTTTCAATTCCACTTTGGTTCAATTAAAAGTTGCAGTGTTTGTCTGCTTGAGGGGCTTGAAATGCAGAGTTTCAATTCCACTTTGGTTCAATTAAAAGATATGCCTTCACCGCGCTTTGCCTTGCGTCCGGCGTTGTTTCAATTCCACTTTGGTTCAATTAAAAGCATTATTGCCGCCGGACGATGCCGTCGTGCGAAAAAGTTTCAATTCCACTTTGGTTCAATTAAAAGGGAACTCCATTGCGATTAGCGCGGCGGGCGGTTTAAGTTTCAATTCCACTTTGGTTCAATTAAAAGTCGCCGCCGTCCATTGTTGGGGTGTAGCCGCGAACTTGTTTCAATTCCACTTTGGTTCAATTAAAAGTGCCTAACTGCCGTCTCTGCGATACAAAAGTTTCGTGTTTCAATTCCACTTTGGTTCAATTAAAAGCAGGTTCGCCGAAAGTCTTCTCAAATTAGGTGAACAATGTTTCAATTCCACTTTGGTTCAATTAAAAGTCTGCTTTTTAAGTTCAAGAAGCGGGTCGGCTTGGTTTCAATTCCACTTTGGTTCAATTAAAAGAGCGTGTGAATCAGATTGCCGCGTTTATCGTAGATTCGTTTCAATTCCACTTTGGTTCAATTAAAAGATTTCCAATACCGCACGCACTGGAAAGCCAATCAAAGTTTCAATTCCACTTTGGTTCAATTAAAAGCAATTATGTGCGAATCCTTGACGCTGGACGACCAAAGTTTCAATTCCACTTTGGTTCAATTAAAAGTGTTCACCGCACAACCGGCGAAACACCGATCAATCGTGTTTCAATTCCACTTTGGTTCAATTAAAAGCATAAAGAAATTAGTTGCGGGAAACTGGCACGAGATTTGTTTCAATTCCACTTTGGTTCAATTAAAAGGCGGCAAAAGGGTTGAACGCCAAACACAGTTTTTATAGTTTCAATTCCACTTTGGTTCAATTAAAAGCAGTTAATCAATTGTTTGAAAACTTGGTTATGTTAGGGTTTCAATTCCACTTTGGTTCAATTAAAAGTCGGAAACTTCGATCCGGTTTATATTCCGCTTGCAGAGTTTCAATTCCACTTTGGTTCAATTAAAAGACGCTTTGCGTGGAATACTTGATGCTTACTTGGAAATGTTTCAATTCCACTTTGGTTCAATTAAAAGGAATTTAACCATTCGTCCTGACTCTCAAATTGCGGGTTTCAATTCCACTTTGGTTCAATTAAAAGAGATTCGCACCGAAACGCAAACTTACGAATACCAAAGTTTCAATTCCACTTTGGTTCAATTAAAAGGTTTTAGAGTTTGCTAAGTTTTCCAGACCATATTCGGTTTCAATTCCACTTTGGTTCAATTAAAAGCCGAAAAGCGAATTTACCCGACAATCTGGGAATGATGTTTCAATTCCACTTTGGTTCAATTAAAAGAAAGATTCGTGCTACTCGGACCTAAAAACGATTATTTGTTTCAATTCCACTTTGGTTCAATTAAAAGTTAAAGGCGGAGTTGAGACCGCAGGTTTGTAATCAAAGTTTCAATTCCACTTTGGTTCAATTAAAAGTTGCCGACCAATTCGCAATGACGAGCCATATCGCTTAGTTTCAATTCCACTTTGGTTCAATTAAAAGTGATACATTCCGGGACCGCAAAACCTGCGACATCTTCGTTTCAATTCCACTTTGGTTCAATTAAAAGGCTGCTGATCTTCTAAGGACACAACACCGTCGCTGATGTTTCAATTCCACTTTGGTTCAATTAAAAGGATTAAATGCCCAATCGTCAATTTTGAGCTTATATTGTTTCAATTCCACTTTGGTTCAATTAAAAGCCCCGAAACGCCGGATTCAATGCCCTGCGAAATAGTTTCAATTCCACTTTGGTTCAATTAAAAGGGCAGTCAGCCGTCAAAAGCGGCGTGTAGTTAATACAGTTTCAATTCCACTTTGGTTCAATTAAAAGGAAACCACTAATACTCAATAAATTCCTGCGTTATAGTTTCAATTCCACTTTGGTTCAATTAAAAGGTTCTTAATCTGCGGAAGGCGCGACCGTTCGAGTTGGTTTCAATTCCACTTTGGTTCAATTAAAAGACCGCATCGCAATTCGTTTGACTTCCTGTGACGCTTGTTTCAATTCCACTTTGGTTCAATTAAAAGCGTTTGAAAACCAAAGTCTATCCGCGCCCGCTTTGAAGTTTCAATTCCACTTTGGTTCAATTAAAAGGATTTTCCGCTAAATCCTTAATCGTTTTCGGTACGTCGTTTCAATTCCACTTTGGTTCAATTAAAAGCTAAGCCGACGGCTTTTTTCAGTTCGCTTTTGACGGGTTTCAATTCCACTTTGGTTCAATTAAAAGTTAAGACACAAATCGTTAAGTTCGGTGGTTTATACACGTTTCAATTCCACTTTGGTTCAATTAAAAGAAAGAATTTCTTTACCGTTAAGTTTGAGCGGAATAAGTTTCAATTCCACTTTGGTTCAATTAAAAGCCGAAACACTTATTTCTTGGAACACAGAAAGAAAATAGTTTCAATTCCACTTTGGTTCAATTAAAAGTTAGTTGTAATTCTATGTTATTCAAGGTTGCATAAAAGTTTCAATTCCACTTTGGTTCAATTAAAAGTCAGATACGACGCTTTAGTCGAGGGTAATCGATATCGTTTCAATTCCACTTTGGTTCAATTAAAAGGGTTCCGGTTCCGGCGAGGTAATCGCTGATTGCGGCAGTTTCAATTCCACTTTGGTTCAATTAAAAGGGAGTAGGAGCCGACACCTCCGGCAGTTCCAACGTAAGTTTCAATTCCACTTTGGTTCAATTAAAAGTCATTTACGGAATGTTTGCAGCAGCGGCAATTGTGTTTCAATTCCACTTTGGTTCAATTAAAAGGAAGATGTTAGATTTGAGTGAAATTCAAAATAAATAAGTTTCAATTCCACTTTGGTTCAATTAAAAGCGTCCAATGTTTTTGCTCATAATTAGAAATCAGTTTCAATTCCACTTTGGTTCAATTAAAAGCGCGGACGGTGTTTCCGTTTGGAAACACAAATTCACGTTTCAATTCCACTTTGGTTCAATTAAAAGACCCTTGCTCATTGTCGGTTCGTCAGGACTGACCGCGTTTCAATTCCACTTTGGTTCAATTAAAAGCAGTTACAGGCGAAACGAGCGACCGCTATTCAGCTTTGTTTC
>JBBSUG010000028.1:0-64046 GCA_038235165.1 Pyrinomonadales bacterium | reverse complement strand
CTTCCGGGTTCTGATAATCTTTAATCAATTCATCTAAAACTTCTTTGCTAATTGTCATAATGTGTAATTCTCCTTTAATTTATAAATTTGGAATTACACAAAATTTCTTACACCCTCCAGCGACGTATTGATGTAGGGAAATGAGGTGAGCCGCATAATTAAGTTCGGCTCTCTCCAATATCGTTCCAATAACTGTTTTATCTTTTCCTCAATTTCTTCGATGGTCTCAAATACCTGATTGGCTAACTCGCGTCTTAACTCCTGAAAAAATCGCTCCGCCGGATTCAGTTCGGGACACGCTGTCGGTAATCTCTCCAATGCCAGAATTGAACCGAATTTAATTGTATCTGCTTGATGACAACCCGCTCCATCAACAATCATCAAAGTTTCACCGCTCCCTTTCGTGTGCTTTTCAAACTCATCAATAAAAACTTAAAAACACTCCTTCTTCATATTCGGCAACATCAAACAGAACAAATCTCCCGTGAAAGGACAAATCGCACAATACAAATAGCCGCGCCTGATAGCCGATCTTGACCGGGCACTGCGGACGATGCCCCGTCGGCGTCCACCGTCTTTTCAATGCGGTGCGCGTCCCGTAGCGCATCTCGTCTTCAAAATAAATGCGCTGTCGGTAGCGGGTGGCTAAGAGCGGATATTTTTTTTGGCGAACTCCTCCATCTGCTCACTGTCTTGTTTGACATTGCTCGGTCTGCCCGTTTTCAGTTTAACGCGCATCCGGGCAAACAATGCACTGACTCCGCCAACGGTGTAATCTACCGCAAACTCTTCTTTGAGCCAACCTTTTGCTTGTTCTAAAGTCTTAATATCATCAAAGCACAATCGCTGCCTCAGCTGTTGCTGCTCGGCACAGCTCAGTTTCGCTCTCCCGCCCACGTAATTACTTTGGCACAACTGACCGATACCTTCTTCCCGATACTGTTTCCACAATCTCTGCGCTTGCCGCACCTGCACACCGATCACCGCTCCGGCTTGTTCCTGCGTGGTCGCTTGCCCGATTTTCAAAAGGCGTATGAAACGCACACGATCACGGGCTTTGAAATCTTTGGTAGTTCGTTCCAACTTGCGAAGTTCATCGCCACTTTCAGAAATTTCTACTTGATAATCCATTAAATCATTATACGTCATTTCTCTTTTGAATTGGTATTACTCTGCAACTTCCAAAGCACTGGCAAAACCAGCAAAATAATTGCAATCTGCCCGATCTCTACGCCTGGATCAAATGATAAAAGCGGCAAAATGCTGTCCGTTCCTGATGCGATACCGATTTCCTCCAAGACGCTCGCAAACCCAAGTCCGTGAACCAAACCAAAAATATATGCGACCAGCCAACGCTTTGTTCGCTCGGTTTTGAAGACATTTTCCAAACCGACATAAACTATCGAAATTGCAATTATCGGCTCGACGATAAATGACGGAATTGCAATGATGTTCAGAGCCGCGAGCGACAAAGTTATCGAATGTGCGATGGTAAAAAATGTAACGATTTTGGCGATCTCGCTAAAGCGTCTAACGACCAGAAGCAACGCGAACAAAAACAACAAATGATCGAAACCAAACGCTATATGTTTAATGCCGAGCGTCAGAAATTGCCCGAACGAAGTCGGCGTTTGCAAATCTTCCAGATCAAACTCGAAAGAATTATCGTCGCCCGTTAAGAATTGTCTCGAAACTTCTTTGTCGTTGCGAATCAACTTCAAAATTTGAATGTGGCTTGAAGAAAGTTTCGATGCCAGAAATGATGTAATTTTTATCTTTGAACCCGAAACTTCGCCGAACGAATGACGCAAATTCAAGCCGTCCTGATTGTCCAAAGAAAAATCATTGTCTAAAACGTCCAAAACTTTTCCATCAATTTCAACGGCGACGGCTTTTTTTGTAAATGCTTTGAAATCTTCCGCGTTGTTAAACTTTATAACCGCATCAAAATCGGTTCTGGCATACGACGAATAAACGACGAGTTTGCCGTCCTTCATTTCCAAACTGATTGCACTTACGCCCAAATCGTGTGCCGATAAACTGATTGAACACAGCATTATGAACAGCATCGCAGAAATTGAATGCAGGTGAATTCTATTTGTTCTTGCAGTTACCGATTTCATAAATTTGTGGACAGAACCTTTTGATTCAATTGGCAATTTAACAGACGAACGTAAAGGTTTTATGTGGAAAGTTAGAGAAAGTGTAAATGTTTTGTAAATGTTCCCAAATTTTTTATCTTTTGATTTAATCTATTATTCGGAAAAAGTTTTTATGGCATACCAAACTAAAATTTTATTGATTGACGATGACGAGAAATTGTCGTTTATGATTAAGGAATATCTCGAATCTCTCGGTTATTCGGTTGAGACAGCAGAAACAGGGAAAAGCGGTTTGCGGAAAGTTCAAAATAATGCTTACGATGCCGTTATTCTCGATGTGATGATGCCGGAAATGAACGGTTTTGAAGTTTTGAAAGAAATCCGCAAAACCGTTGACATTCCCGTTTTGATGCTGACCGCGCTCGGCGACGAATCCGATAGAATCGTCGGACTCGAACTCGGTGCGGACGATTATTTGCCGAAAACTTTTTCAACGAGGGAATTATTGGCAAGACTTCGTTCCGTAATTCGCCGTTCAAAAATTACGCAGGAACAGATTTCGATTGACGATGCCGAAATCACCGTCAAAGATTTGATTATCAAACCGCAAACGAGAAGTGCAACATTAAACGGCAAAACCTTACATCTGACACCGATAGAATTTGATCTGCTTCATTATCTGGCAGGTTCAAAAGACAGAATTTTGACACGCGATCAACTGCTCGACGAAATTGCGGGCAGAAATTTTGAAGTTTATGACCGCTCGATTGATGTTCATATTTCTTCGCTCCGCCGAAAATTGGGCGACGATCCGAAAGACCCGAAATTTATCAAAACCGTTCGTTCGCCAGGTTATATGTTGATTGATAAATTTGAAGATTAAAGACTGGAACGCAACCGGCTCGTTTGCAAGCGTGTGATAACACGCTAATTAACTTCAGTGTAATTCAAGTTGAATTTAACCGAACATTTTTCAAACGCTTTTGCGTTTGTGCAAGCGAGCCGCTTGCGTTACAGTCCAAAGCCAAATCCAATGCGTCTTAATCTGCTTTCAAAAATTCTGCTCTGGGTGTTCATCAATCTTCTGGTATTGGGCGCGGTGCTGTTTTTTATCTTCAATCTGCAATTTAATTTCGCGCCGAGTTCGCCGCTGCTCGGCGCGATGAACGAGCGAATCGAGATAATTGCCGAGATGATCGCCAATGAATCAGCGGAAAAATCGAAGGTGGAAAGAGATGAAATACTCCAGAGATATTCAGACAATTACGGCATCGAATTTACGTTATTCACCAACGACGGCGGGCAGTTGGGAGGCAAAGCAATCGAGCTTCCAAATGAAATTAAACAAGCTCTATCAGTAGAATTTAAACCGCCGCCCGGACTTCCAGCAAATGTAAAATTTCCGCCGCCGCCGCGAAAAGTTACTATTGAACGGACGACTTCGCCGACAATTTATTGGGCAATCGCCCGCGTTCCGATCACCGAAAAAGGCAAAAGCGGAACAACTCGCGCCTCGGTCATCGCTTTTTCCGATTCGCTGACGGGAAACGGTCTTTTTTTCAACCCGAAACCTTGGATTGTCATCGTTCTGATTATTTTGGGCTTGTCGGCTGCCATCTGGTTTCCGTTTATCTGGAATTTGAACAAATCAATTTCAAAATTAAACTCCGCCACCGAACAGATTGCGGGCGAAAACTTCGACGTGAGAGTTGACGATAAAAGAGGCGATGAGATCGGACGTTTAGGAAAATCCGTCAATCATCTGGCGGAAAAACTCTCGAATTTCGTTCACGGTCAAAAGCGTTTTCTTGGCGACATTTCGCACGAACTGAATTCGCCGCTTGCTCGGATGAATTGGGCGTTGCAGCTTTTGGAAAACAAGACAGAAAGTAAAAATCAGAAATATATCGAAAACGTCCGCGAAGAAGTCGAATTGATGGCAAATTTAGTTAATGAACTGCTTACCTATTCAAAAGCCGGAATGAAGGATGCGGAAGTAATGCTCGAAACAATCAGTGTTCAGCAACTTGTTCAACAAGTCATCGAACGCGAAAAACTTGCGGAAACGGATATAAAAGTTGACATCAAAGAAAATCTGAAAGTTCAGGCAAATCGAAATTTTCTATCAAAAGCATTATCAAATGTTCTGCGAAACGCGGTTCGCTACGCGGGCGACAAAGGCGAAATTATTGTCACAGCCGACAAACAAAATGAAAACGTAGTTCTAAAGATAATTGACAGCGGCAAGGGCGTTCCCGAAAGCGAAATAAATCGCATTTTCGAGCCGCTCTACCGCGTCGAAAAAGATCGCGCCAGAAAATCCGGCGGCAGCGGTTTAGGTTTGGCAATCGTCAAAACCTGCATCGAAGCCTGCGGAGGAAAAGTTATAGCCCAAAATCTTAAGCCGAAAGGATTTGAAGTGGCTTTCATCTTAGAATCTGCCGATTCGAAATCGTCGGACAGATAATCCAGAGTTAAATTCTTTGCTTCTCCGCTAACTATTTCAGCATATTTCGCAAGCGACAATTCTTGAATTTTGACTTCACAAGATCACTATTACTGTAAATTCCCACGCTGATTTGTTGACATTCTTACACAACTCTTGTAAAGATGTAATTCTATTCTTTCTTAAAGGTCAATAAATTACTGCCTTTCACGCTGTTTTTTTCGGTTATTTTTTGCCTTGTGTCTTTTCTGTGAGAAAGATGCTGTTCAAATCCGCTTAAACTGTTTTTTAGAGTTTCTTCTGATGGATGAGTGTAACGATCTGTCATTAAAAGTTTAGCGTGTCCAAGTAATGCTTTTTGTGCAAATGCACCGACTCCGAAGCGGTCGGCTTGTGTGCTATATGTATGACGCAACGAATGAACGGTCAAATCTTTAAATCCAAGTTCCGAACAAACTTCCTGAAACTTTCTTGATAATCTGGTCGCCTGTGATTTGATACCGATAAAGATTTTGTCGGTATCTTTGATTTCTCCGGTTTCGCTGGAAAGGCTTGCAAAAATGTCCCGGACATTTGAAAGCATCGGCAAAGTTCGCCCCTTTCCGGTTTTCGTAGTTTCTTTTCTGATATGAATTTGATTTTTCGTTAAATTAATATCGCGCCATTCCAGTTTGAAAAGTTCGCCGCGCCGCATCCCGGTATAAAGCAAAATTTCAATCTGGCGGCTGAATATGACATCATCGCGGACGAAAGCAAACAACGTCGTTTCTTCGTCGTCGGATAAAACGCGGTCGCGTGAATTTAAGTTCGTGTATTTTTTGACCGAACTGACAGGATTTTGTTTGATCTCGCCAAAGTCTTTAGCGAGACTGAAAACGGCGGACAAAACGGCAATGTCACGATTGACCGTTGATTTTGAACGCTCTTTGCCGCGTGTCGTGATTTCCGCTTTTCTGTGCCGTTTGAAATTTTCTATTTCTTCCGGCGAAATTTCGATCAGCTTTTTGCTGCCGAACTTTGCAATCAAAACTTTCAAGGTCGAAAGTTCTACCGTGTAGCCTCTTTTATGTTCTTTGGCGTATGGTTTATAACTGTTTTCGACAAAATCGGAAAATAGCTTTTGCCCGCCGTCGCCGTAACGATTTTCAAAAAGTTCATCTCTTATAATGCGCTCGGCGCGTTCGGCTTGCCGTCTGTTCCGCGCTCCCTGAATAGTCTTTCTGATTCGTTTTCCATTGATCGTAACAGTTAAATACCAACTGCCTTTTTTCGTATTCCTTTGATAAACTGCCATTTTGCGCCCTCACATTTAGAATTTGCCGTTGCTAAGTGCGTGCGCGTGATTATGATACAGCACGCAGCTTCGCTTTTCCACTTCTTTTAACTTCTCTATTTTTCGCCCAAAGTAGAACTTCCTCACAATTAAACTGAATCCGCCTTTGTCCTAAAGGTACGGTCGGCAAGCCGTCCTTTATTAAGTTACTGACGGTTCGCACCGAAACGCCCAAATGATCTGCAATTTCTGCTTTGTTCATAAGTCGGCTTGCCGGTTGCTTCGCTGAATACACTTGAGTAGCATTTGAAACTTGGTTTTCTTCCGCTTCGACAAATGCCGTCAAAGTTTCGTCGGCAAGGTCGGCGAATCGGTGAAAAAAAAGACACAAAATTTTTGCTTGTTCGGCTGTCATAAGAATTTTGCAATAAATAAAAAACTTATAAAAAAAAACATACGTTTTTCATCGTCACAATCGTCACACCGTCACAATTGTTGATTCTATTCAGCTTAACCCGTGACGATGGGTGACGATGATCGCCCGAAAATGTGACGATGCGTGACGATGCGTGACGATGCGTGACGATGAATTTACCCCCCCATCGTCACGGGTTAAAGCCTTTATGGTCAACAATTGTGACGATGTGTGACGATTGTGACGATGGTTTGGAATTGTTTTAAACTTTAAGTTGGTAACTTTTGAAAAACGACGAATCCGCCCTGACGATCTCGCCCTGTTTTTACATCAATTCCAATTAATCGAAGATTCGCTGAAATTCTTTTTAACTGTGAAGTTAACTGATTTGCTTGTTTTGGAAAACTTCTCAAAAATCTTGTTTCTTCATCAGCAAAACTTTTGAGCAACGTCAATGCTTCCGATGTCCGCCCTTCCCAAAATTGACGATTATCCATTAAATTTAAGATTGTTCCGGCAAGTGGAGAATTTTCGATTGCAACGGCATTTCCGGCTACCCGGTTTCCTTCGTATGCTTCCATAAACGCGCCGTCTGCAAATCCCAAAGCCTTTTCAGATGCTACGCCAAACGCGGCAAAGTCCGCCATCCTCGGACGGCGTTCAAGTTTCACGTTCGGTAAATTTCTGATCGCCGAACAAACGCCATTGAGCAACGCGCCCAAAATTCTCGGTCTGGCTTCGTCAAATTCATTAAAAAAATCAATTTCATTTTTTCTCGCGCCGTCTAAAATTGTTGGAAGATGCAGACAAACGGAGCGGTCAAGCAAGTCAGATTTGGTTGTCACATCGGCAATACCGTTCAAAATAATTGGTCTTTTAGATTGAAAAATAGTTTCTTTCGTCATTTCGTGATGAGTGCGAACGGCAAAGCCGCTGCCTTCGACAAGACAGCAAAGCGCGTCGGAAAGCCAATTAGGTAAGTCGGAAAGATTATTGAAACAAATTACCCAAGAATTTAATGCACTGATACACAAATCCCATTCGCTTCGTGCAGTAGATCGTAGCGGTGCTTCGTTTGGATCAATTAACATCCGCAGGATTAGTGACAACGTGCTTTTTGCGCTTCCCTGTTCGCCGGTGATAGATAAAACGGAATACTTTGGTGCATCGCCCCGAAGTGAGGAAACAAGCCACGCCAACAAAAGTAAAAAATCATCTTCGCTCTGTAAATTAACGAATTGCCGCAACTCGCGGACATCGCCGCCCGGAACCGGAACGGGCAAAGGCAACATTCCAGATGCCCGACGAAAACGAACGGGAATATCTTTTGCTGATAAAACTTTCCAGCCCTCGGATGAAATTTCAATTACTTGCCCTTCTTTGTCGCAAAGGTCAAGAAAATACTTGCCTTCGTGATTAGCAAGGCGCGTGAAAATTTCTTTGGTTTCACCTTCAAATAAAGCAAGTCCTGTCAAAATGGATTTAGTCTGTTTGAAAGCCGCTTCATTAGGGCTTTTTCTCTCAGCTTGCCAAAATGTGTAGTTCAGCCACAAATCAAAATTTTCGCTCCGTATTTCGCACGTTTCAAATTGTTCTCTATGATTGACGAAACTCGCAAATGTTTCACCTTTTGAAGTGTGCCAAAGTTCGGCGGTTTTACCGATTTCGATTAGTTTGTTGGCTTGTTTTCCGACAATAGCTTTATCGTCGCTGTCATCAAAATCGTTTTCGGTTTCGTTCGGGTTTGTTCGCTGGTCTTCGTTTTCGGTGAAAGTTTCGCCGGTGATAACATCCGCGCCGTCCAAAAGCGCGAAAAGGTCTTCTACATTGTTTCCCTTGTTTATCCAGTCCGAGACATCGGCTTTAGCTTCCAAGTCCGGCAATTGCAAAATTCTGACTTGTTCGGCTATTCCCAAAAGACTTTTAGCAACTTGTTTGGCGTGATTTGTCCCGGCTTCGTCATTGTCCGGTAAAATTACGCAGTCAAAGCCTTTTAATGATTCGCTGTATTCACTTTTCCATTTTCCCGCGCCCATCGGATTGCAGGTTGCCGTTAAGCCAAATTTACGGAGATTTTCGACATCTTTTTCACCTTCGCAAATGAACACGGGAAACTTTTTATCAGCTTCCAAAAGTTCGGGCAAACGATATAAAACGCGCCTCATATCCTTCAAATTCCAGACTTCTTTATTATTTTCAAGTCGTCTTTGCCGGAACTCTTTCGGCTCGAATCGCACAGCTTGGAAAAGTAAATTGCTGGCTTCATCTCTATAATCGTAAGTTTCGACAATCTGCTTCTTAGTCCGTATTCTGTTAATAAAAAGGTCATTCCTTTTGATGCCCAAAGCTGTACAGATATTTTCAAGGGAGCATCCAGCGTGACAATGTAAAAGAATTTTGTCGCCTGCATCCGTGATGGAAAGACTTTGTTTTTGATCGTCGTGACTAGGGCACAAAGCTACAAAACTTTTGTTGCTGCCATTTTTCTTGACGTTTTTTAATTTCTCGCTTAAAGTTTGAATTGTTTGAATCATATTTGGGTTTTCTTTGAAACGTCGTTCACGCGACGTTTTTCCTTTTGTTTTTTCTATAAAATTTTCAATCTGTGAATCTGCGTCCGCTAAAATTCAAAGTTTTGTCACATTTCATTTGTGACTACGCGCTGCAACTTTCGCCGACAATTCACGTTTTATCGGCTGATTCCCGGCTGTGTTCTGTGACTGTCCGGCTGTGAGCCGTGACTTTGCCCGGTTTTCTTTCGTGACTCGACGGCAGCTTTTTACACCGGCGAATCACAAACTTTGTGCCTTCGACGACACCGGCATTTCTGCCGATACTCGATAACTGTCAGATTACTTATCTCGATCAGTCACACTTGAACCTGCAGTAACGGCATTTCTGCCGGTATCTGCGGACATCGGCGGATGTGCCGTTGTCTTCCGGAACGTGAAAGCATTTCTCCCGTCACTTCAATTTATTCCTGATTGTAACGGTAGAAATACAGTTATGACCGGAACGATGAAAATGTTCCCGTCGGACCTACCGGCATTTCTGCCGTTACGATCCAAGGCGTTTCGTTTCATCTAAAATCGTTTTAAGCCACTTTTCTCAAGTAAGGCTTGCCGTGATGTGTCTTTCCCGGCTTTGTTGGCGATTCAATCAATTTCGCTTGCCTATCTACTTCGTCTGAAAGACTTTTGTTGTTCATTTCAAAGCCTTTTATTCTTCTCTCTAAAATCGCGTTTAATTTTGCGGACAAAGCCAAAAGGACATATAAATTTGCGTCTATCATTGCTCTACTCCCTTTTTGTAAAACTTCCGTCGCAAAATAAAAAAACACCAGCTTTTTTTTAGCTGATGCGTCCGGTTTTGTGATATAGTTTTACTTACATCGCCGGACGAAACGGCTTTGTGTCCGAGTTAAATCGGGCAAAGTTCAAAGCACTTTGGAAGAGTGCTTTTTTCTTTAGGTCGGCTTGCCGCCGTACTGTTTTGGCGAACGTGAACGCGGCAAGCCTTTTTAGTTTCAATCAATGCTCTCGAAAATCAATCTTCCGCAAAACTTATGCGTTCCCTATTAGGATTTTTTTGATATTCTTCGACGGATGTTTTTTCATTGTCTTGCGCCTTTTTCAAAGCCTTTTCCGCTTTCAAACGCTTCTTGTAACTTTTACCGACTTTCCTTAATTTCAAACCGTCTTTGACTTTGCCCGAAAGCCAGCCGCCGAAAGGATTTTCAACGTATTCAAATTCTTCCTCTTCCCTTTCAACAAGAAGTTTCACATTCGGCGCGAACAATGAAATTAACTCAAATTCTTCGTGATAGTCAGACACATCCGAGTCCTGCCATTGGACTAGCAACTTATCGTCTTCGCTTTGACTGATGACTGTGCCGACTTCATCCGTTTCTCTGTCAACTACGGTTATTTCTCCACCCGTAGCGGTAGAATCAATAACCGTCAAATCGGATTCCAAGTTTTCAGAAATTTTCATTTTGATTACTTCCTTTTGTAATAAATCTTTTGTTGGTTGAATCAAAGCGATGCAGCTCCACCGCATCGCTTTGATCTTGTTTAATTGACATCTTCGTCATCTTCGTCATCTTCGTCATCTTCATCTTCGTCATCATCTTCATCGTATTCATCCGCTTCTGCTTCCATATACTCTATGACAAGATCATCAAAGTTATCCGGCATCACTTCCGACAATGTTCTTCGTGCGTTGTCAATGGCTTCAATCAAATGAACGCGGCTGCCGTCCGATTGGTCGAGCGTCGCTACTGCTGAAATGATTGCTTCTCTGAGAACTGGGGCTGTTGACATACTCGGTGTTGTGTTTCTACTCATTTTGTTACTCCATTTATAAAAAATTTACGGTTCGTGCCGTTTGAAGTAATCTAAACAAAAAATTGTAGCTTTTGGAATAGGACAAAAAGTAAAATCAATTTTTGTCCGCGTTATTCAGTCGTTGTATAGCTTTATCTACGGATTCTTTAAGTTGTATTTTATCTTCTGGCGAACGATTCGGATACAGAATTTCAACTATCTTTCTGGAGTCATTGCGTTGTCTATACAGTCTTTCTATTGTTTTAGTGTGTTCAGTTTTGTTTCCTTTAGGTCTTCCATCTTTTCCGGTTGGTAAATTAGACAAATCTATAAAACCTACTCCAGTATCAATATGATCTACAAATCGTTGATAATATTGAATTTCTTCGATTATTTTTTTGTCTTTAATTTGAATTGGTAATCCAATTGCAACTTTATTGAAGTTTATAAAAATAGTTCGTAACTGTTTGACTGAAAATGGTTTGCGTAGAATATATGAATATTTGAGCGAAAATTCAAAGAATGATTGAATCAAAGTATTTTTATATACTCTTGTGGTTATAACTTCACTGCCGGAAAGTAGAATATGTTTTTGCGGACTATTTCTGAACGCAGATCGAAAAGATTTTTTTGTTTGTTTCACATTTTCATCTACAAATATTCCCAATTCAAGAGATAGATTAGAAGAAGTGAAACGGCTTTTTTCGAGATACTTTGTCAAAGTCGTTCGCATAATCCGTCCTAGACGAGAGAAACTCGGCAAAGTTTTTAAGTAGTTTTTATAATCTTGACCTATCTTATCCAGAAGTTGAAGATCTTCCTCCATACTATATGTCTGAAATTTTAGGTAGCTTAAAGGTTCTTTTAATTCTGACTTTGCAGCATATTTGGCTTTTTTCTTTGAATTTTCCATATAAATTCTTCACTTCCTTTCTTTTTTTCCGACTTCTCAGAATTGCTCTGTGCGTTTTTAGTGCTTTTTCGGTGGTTTCAAAAATAAGTTCAGTACGTTCTCGGTGCAAAATTCAGTGCAGTTTCTGCGCCGCTCAACTGCTATTTAAGACAATTTCCGTTCTCCATTGCGGCTTTTTCGGCGTTCAATGCTTTGCGAGATACGCCGTGCGTGTACAACGTCTTCAAGGAAACGTCCAGTTGCAAAGCTACATCTGTGAGCGATTTCCTTTGCCCCAATTTCTTCGCTAACTCAATAATATCCGGGTCAATCGGTTTGCGTCCCGGTCGTTTCTTCGGCATCGCTCGCCGCTGGGCTTTGATCTCTTCCCGGCGTTCTTTTCTCAAACGCTTCAAGAAATTGTGGTATTTCGGAATTAATTCGTTAAGTTCGGCTAGTGTCCTTTGTTTTTTCATATCCACTATTGAACATTGAAACAAACTTTTATTCAACGAACTTTAGATTTTTAAGCAGATTGAAATATACTTTTCTCGAATGATATTTGATGCGTTTCAAAATCCTTCTCAATCCTTTAAGCGGTCGAGGTGGAGGATGATTTAGACAGATGTAGTGTTTGGGTTCGCCGCATAATTTACAACGGCATCGTTTGATCGTTCTCTTTCGATTTCTGCTTTTTTCCCTTCTTTGTTCAATTATTTCATCAGTTAAATTTTCTGTTTCAAACATAATTTGTTTTCTCCCAAAGTGTTTTTCAAATGAATTACTAAAAACGAAAAGCTACGAACAAAGGCGAAATTATTTACTTCCCATCTGTTCGTTAATGACATTTTTTTTGAAATAACTTTTCGCCTGTGTCTTTTTTGTGACAATGCAATGCAATGCGTAGAGATGCAGGGAAAGGCAAACGCACTTAGCAACGGCATTTTTAGCAAGTAATTTTCGCTTGCTGCATCTCTACGCATTGCAAGTAAAACTATCAAATTACACAACTCTTACAATTGAATGCCAACAGACCTGTTAGTCTTGAAGCGGTTCATAAATTTAATTATTCCGTAAAACAAGTAAATGCAAAATATCGCAGCAATCGAACAGGCAAACGAGCGCATTAACTGGCGCGATTTGTTTATTATTACATCGTTTCACATACTTTTAATTCCGGCTTTATGGATGTTTAGCTGGACAAATCTGGCGGTGATGCTCGTCGGTAATTGGGTGGTTGGGAGTCTCGGTGTCGGTCTCGGATATCATCGGTTATTGACGCACCGCAGTTTCAAAGCCCCGAAATGGCTGGAGTATTTTTTGACGATGTTAGCGTCAATGGCATTGCAAAACGAGGCTTACAAATGGGTGGCGACGCACCGCATCCACCATCAATTCACCGAACAGCCGCTGGACCCGCATTCGACGCGACCGGGTTTTTGGTGGGCGCACATCGGGTGGATTTTTTTCGGCACGGCGCAGGATCACACCGAAGCGAATTTCAAAAAATACGTTCCCGATTTACTAAAAGACAAAGGACAGGTCTTGATTGCGAAATATTTCTACGTTCCAATTATCGCGTCGGCAATTCTGTTTTACGCCGTCGGCGGTTGGGGAATGGTGTTGTGGGGCGTAGTTGTTCGCGTGATTTTCGGCTGGCACACAACGTGGTTCGTTAATTCCCTGTCGCATTTGTTCGGCAAGCGGCGGTTCGAAACGCACGACGATTCGACGAACAATTGGTTCGTCGCTATTTTGACGTTCGGCGAAGGCTGGCACAACAACCATCACGCGCACCCGACTTCGGCGCGGCACGGAATGGCTTGGTACGAATTCGATATGAACTGGCTGACGATACGAATTTTCGAGAAACTTGGTTGGGCGAAACAAATTCGTGTTCCTGATGCAGCGAAACTTTCGCCGGAAATAGAACAGGCGGCGTAAAAACCGTCGTTCCGTAATCTTCGTTCTCTTTCGTGAAAAAGGAAATTATTATCATCGGCGCGGGCATCGGCGGACTTTCCGCCGCGATCAGACTTGCTAAATCGGGATTTTCCGTGACGATTTTAGAGCGCAACGAAACGGTCGGCGGCAAGGTCAATTTTGTCGAAGCAGACGGTTACAAATTCGACACGGGCGCGAGTTTGCTGACAATGCGGCACGTTTTGAAAGACCTTTTTGATTTTGCCGGACGCAATATTGAAGATTATTTGACGATTGTCCCGCTCGAACCGATTTGCCGCTATTTTTGGTCGGACGGCACCCAATTTGACGCTTCCGCCGACTTGGGAAAAACCGAAGACGAAATAAAAAAAATCTCACCGCTGGACGCGGAACATTTTCGCGCATTTTTAAACGACGCGAAAAGAAAATACGAGATCGCCGAAAAAACGTTTCTCGCCCATAGTTTGAATGATCTGCCGAAACTTCTGCGCCCGAAATATCTCAGGGATTTGCTCGCCATTTCCAGTTTAAAAACTTTGGACAAACATAACAAAAGCTATTTTCAATCTCCGAAAATGCAGCAGCTTTTCAATCGTTTCGCTACCTACAACGGTTCGTCGCCGTATCAAACACCGGCGACGTTCGCGCTCGTCCCGTATGTCGAATTCGGTTTGGGCGCGTGGTATGTCAAAAGCGGAATGTATGAAATTCCGAAGGCTTTGGAGAAGCTGGCAAAGGAACTCGGCGTGGTGATTTATACCGAATCTGATGTTGCAAACATCGAAATCGAAAACGGCAGAGCGATCGGGGTGCGGGTCGGCGGCGAAGTTTTCGCGGCTGATTTCGTCGTCGCCAATTCCGACGCGGTGGAAACTTACCGCACTTTAATTGATAAAAAGGCGCGGAAAAGTTTTTCCGACGCGAAAATCGCCAAAACCGAACCGTCGTGCAGCGGTTTTGTACTGCTGCTCGGAACAAAAAAACAGTTTCCGCAACTCGCGCACCACAACATTTTTTTCTCCGACGATTACCGAGCCGAATTCGAGGCGATTTTTAAGCAGAAACGCCCCGCGCCGAACCCGACAATTTACGTTTGCGCGACTTCCCGCACCGACGCAACGCAGTCGCCGCCCGGACACGAAAATCTGTTCGTTTTAATCAACGCGCCCTACACGAGCGGGGCGACCGATTGGGAGAGTGAGAAAAAAGACTACCGCGATTTGGTCGTCAAAAAATTGGAAGAATTCGGTTTGGACGGTTTAGAAAGTTCGATTGATTTCGAGCGTATTATTACGCCGGAAGATTTCGAGCAAAAATATCGCGCCAACAAAGGTTCGATTTACGGAGTTTCATCAAACGGCATTTTCTCGGCTTTTCTGCGCCCGCCGAACAAGGCGAAAGGCATTGAAAATCTTTATTTCGTTGGCGGCGCGACGCATCCGGGCGGCGGCATTCCGCTAGTTTTGCTATCAGGCAAAATGGCGGGCGATTTAATCGTCGAGGAAAATGCTAAAAGAGATTTAGCCGCAAAAAAAACGAAATTTCACGAAAAAGTTAGAACAAAAAGTTAATTTTCAGTTTCAGCCGCGCCGTAACTTGCAAGCATTTTTTTAACTTCATCGTTCGATGTCAGGCTCAATGCCGTGTCGTCGTCGCCGTTTTTCAAATCAACATCCGCGCCCGCTGCCAGCAAAACCCGCACATTTTCCAAATTATCGGCTTCGGCGGCGTTCATCAAAGCGGTTTGTCCGTCTTTATTCCGAGCGTTCACCTTTGCGCCGTGATTCAGTAAAATCTGTAGTATTTTCGCATCAGTCTGATCTGAGACGGCGATTAAAACCGAATTCCCTTCCTTATCGACGGCGTTGACTTTCGCGCCGAAATTCAGCAGCAGTTGAACGAGTTCCGGTTTCGCGTCCTCGTCTAAATTCATCAAAGCCGTGCGTTTCTCGTCGTCCTGTGCGTTGACTTTCGCGCCGAAATTGAGCAATGTTGCGACCATTTCCAAATCGCCGTCCTCGACTGCCACGAACAGAGCGGTAATGCCGTCATAATGCTTGTCTTTAGCGTTGACGTTCGCGCCTTTTGCAAGCAGTAATTTTACTTCGTCAATATCGTCTTCGGAGACGGCGCGGTGGAGCGGGCGTTCAAAGTCAACAAAACCCATACCACCGACTGTAACGCTTTCGCCGCCAAACTCAAGATTTGCGTTTATATTAACCGCATTTGCTCCGCTCACCGTCACACCGCTGACTTCGTGAATTTTGAAATAAGAAGTTTCGAATTTGATTTTGTACTTTCCTGCCGCTACATCCTTAAATTCATAATCTCCTACATCGTTAGCCGAAGTGGTTCGAATTTCATTGGTTTCTTCATTGAATAAAGAAACGCTGTTGCCCGGAACAACCGCACCGTTCGGGTCTTTCACCGTTCCTGAAATCGCGGCGGAATTCGCTCGGGGCGCATCATCATTTTTTTCAACCGGGTCGGAATAACTTAATTCACTAATTCGCAGAACCGGCACTTTTGGTTCGCCGGAGTCATTTTCTTGAGATTGCGCGTAGGCAGATGTCGAAACTGCCAGCGATGCGCTCAAAACGCCCGCCGCAATTCCCGTTTGCCGCACGATTTGATAAAGTTTATCAGCAAATACGGGAGCATCAGTGCGCGGATTCTTGATGTGGCGAACACAGATTTCGCCGTTTGACTGCCGCGCCAAACGCAGTGCCTGTTTGCGCGTCATCGCCGAAATATTGTTGACGCTCAGATTACAATGCTCACAAAAACGAATTTTATCGCCGCCTTTCATCGCATTCCAATTTTGCGAACACGGCGATTTCACCTGAAGAGATTCGGTTATATTTTTCTTTGCCATACAAACTCTTTAAATTCCAAATTCCCAAATTGAAATGCTGACAAGTTCTGAACGAAACGAACTTTTTTCACTTGCAGGAAAAGATGCGGCGAACTTCGGATTTGGTTGCAATGAGGGCGAAATAAATTCAGCCGGGAGCGCGGAAGTCTCGTCCGCCCAACGACAGCGCAGCGAATCGTTGGAAGCGTTCATTAACTTGAAATTTGCGTAAAAACACTCACAACTTTGCTGTCATTCGTTGAGAAGACGAAACTTCCGCGCCCACGATGCTGTTATTTGCATTTCTTTGTGTAAAATTTGTCAGTGAACGCAACCAACTTTGCTTCGCTAGTTGGGCGGACGAGACTTCCGCGCTCCATAAGAGCGAATTAAATTTACAGTATATTTACTAATGGTGTCGCTTCGGTTTATCATCGTAAAGAAAAATATCTAAATTTTTGCGAAAATTTTTATGAAACAATGCCCATTCTGCCGGACGACTTACACCGACGATATGCTTAAATTTTGTTTACAGGACGGAACGCCGCTGGTCAGTCCGGCGAATCCTGAAACAGAGATACCGACCGTCGCGTTTACCGATTCGGAAACACTCGTTTCGCCGCGCCGGGTCGAGCCGCTGAATGTTCCAATCGTCAATACGCCGACGCATAATTGGGAGCCGAATCAGCAGACGCAAACTGCTGATCTGCTGCCGGAACCGAAAAAGTCGAACACTTTTTTAATCGTCGCGCTGACGGCATTGGTGACGCTCATATTGTTCAGCGGTGCCATCGGGACGTGGTTCTATTTAAAAAAGGGCAGAACCGACATTGTTCAAAATACGAACAATAAACCGGCGGTCAACCAAAATGCCGCGCCGAAAAATACGGCGAACACGGAGGTTTCACCAACTGCGACGGCGACCGCAACCGCGACGCCGATTAAAACCCCGTCACCGGCAACCGCGACACCGACCGTCACGCCGACGAATATTGATCCTGAACAGGTTTCGAGAGAAGTAGGCGAAAAAATCAACGCGTGGAAATCAGCGGCAGAATCCAAAAATTTAAACGCTTATATGAACAATTACGCCGACACGGTTGATTTTTACAACAGCAGAAACGCCGGTTTGGAAGTGGTCAGAAAAGATAAGCAGAAGGCGTTCAATAAATACGGCAGCATAGAAATAAACATCAGCAATTTACGCGTTACGCCGGATTCTTCGGGCGAAACTTCAACCGCTGTTTTTGACAAAGAATGGAGATTCGAGGGCGAAGAAAGTTATTCGGCGGGCAAAGTTCAAACGCAGCTCAAACTCCGCAAATTCGGCGGACGATGGCTGATCACCGGCGAAAAAGATTTGAGGATTTATTACACGGAGTAAAAATATTTATCGTCAAAAGATAAACGCTTGACGATTGAAAAATTAAAAATCAATATGCAGAAAAAATCAGATTTAAGAATTATCTCGCTACTGCCGTCGGCGACGGAAATTGTATGTGCGCTGGGGTTAAAGGAAAATCTCGTCGGGGTGACGCACGAGTGCGATTTTCCGGCGGACATTGAAAACAAACCGCACTTGACGGCGAGCTGTATTTCGCACGAAACGATGTCGAGCGCGGAGATTGACCACGCCGTCCGTTCGCAGCTTGACGGACACGGTTCGATTTACGATTTGGACACGAAACTTTTGCAGGATTTGAAACCTGATTTGATCATTACGCAGGAACTCTGCGACGTTTGCGCCGTGTCATACAAAATCGTCCAGAAAGCGGCGAAAATTTACGCTGCTGACGCAACCGTCGTCTCGCTCGAACCGAATACGATTGGCGATATTTTCGAAAATATCAAAACCGTCGGCGAACTGTGCGGTGTTCCCGAAAAAGCGGATGAAGTCGTTGAAAGCCTGAAAAATCGGCTTGATAACATTCAAACACGAATCAAAGCAGAAAGTCTAAAGTCCAAAATCCAAAATCCGAAAGCGTTTCTGCTCGAATGGCTGGAGCCGCCGTTTGCGCCCGGACACTGGACACCGGAACAGGTTGAAATGGCGGGCGGCGTTTGTCTGCTTGGCGAAGCAGGGGAAAAATCGGTAACGACAACTTACGAGCGCATCATTGAATCAAAGCCTGAGATTCTGGTTTTGATTCCGTGCGGTTATTATACGAAAGACATTCTGCGGCAATTACCCAACACCGCATTTCCGGCGGCGTTCAAAGAAATTCCGGCATTTCAAAACGACGAAATTTGGGCGTTGGATGCGAGTTCTTATTTTTCGCGCCCCGCGCCGCGCGTCGTCGGCGGCGTTGAAATTTTAGCGAAAATATTTCATCCGGCGATTTTCGGCGCACCGGAGGCAAAAGAAGCCGTCCGTGTCCCCAAAAACTTGATGAGATTTGCCGATCGCACTGCCGCAATTGTTCAGTAAAATTTATGAAATTTATCACAGCATTCCTTTGTTTATTAACTTTTTCTTTTACTTTACTCGCCCAAAAGCCCAGCGAAATACTAGCGACGGCGAACGGGCAGAGTTACACGTCAAAAGATTTGCCGAACGAAGCGGGAACGGTTTACGACAATTTGCCGAGAGCCGTCAGCGAACTGAAAAAGTCGCTGCTCGAACAGCAAATCGCTGATATTATTTTTGGAACCGAAGCGAACGCGCGAAAATTGACGATTGAAAAACTGATCGAAACAGAAGTCAGCAGCAAAGTTCCCGCGCCAAGCGACAAGCAAATTCAGTCAGTTTACGAAGCTAATCAAGCACAGGTCGGCGATCGAACCGTTGCCGAAGTGCGACCGCAAATCGTCGCCTTTCTCAAACAGGAACCCGAACGACAGGCGTTGCTCAATTATGTTTCGAGCCTGAAATTGAAATACAAAGTTTCCATCGGCAAAGATGTGACCGCACCCGACTTGAAACCGACCGACGTTTTGGCGACCGTCAATGGCAAACCGCTGACGTTCGAAAATTTTGAAACGAAAAATAAGGCGAGGCTCTCCGATTACGAAGCCGACATCTCCGCACAGGTGCGCGAACTGCTCGAACAAGCGGTTTATTCGTCGCTGGTGGCGGCGGAAGCCAAATCGCAAACCATCGAACCCGGCGCGTTGATCGCCCATGAGGTGACCGACAAACTGCGCGAATTTACCGACGACGAGCGCGTTCAAATTGAAAATGCGCTCCGCGATAAACTTTACAAAAAATATAACGCCAAATTCTTTCTGAAGGAACCGAAACCGTTGGTGCAGAATATCTCGACCGACAACCAGCCGGCGCAGGGGAAAACGACCGCGCCGGTGACGGTTGTGATGTTTACCGATTTCCAGTGTCCGGCGTGTTCGGCGGTGCATCCCGTTCTGAAAAAAGTTGTGGCTGAATATGGCGATAAGATTCGTTTCGTCGTGCGCGATTTTCCGCTTGTCAATATTCACCAAAATGCGTTTCGCGCCGCGCTCGCGGCAAACGCGGCGAACGCGCAGGGCAAGTTTTTTGAATACACTGCACTTCTCTATCAAAACCAAAAAGCACTGGATACGGCTTCGCTCAAAAAATACGCCGCCGATCTGGGTTTAAATCAGAAGCAATTTGATTTAGACTTAACGAGCGAAAAATATGCCGCCGAAATCAAAAAAGATATGGCGGACGGCGCGGCTTACGGCATCAACGGAACGCCGACAATTTTCGTCAACGGTGTCAAAGTGCGCGAACTTTCCGCCGAAGATTTTAGAAAAGCGATCAACCGGGCGTTGAAAATTCTAAATTGAAGATTCCAGATTTCAAATCAATAATGTTACATTTCTAACTCTTAATATGGAATTTGGATTCTGAAATTTGGAATTGAAAAACTTATGCGTTTCTACATTACATTTCTCTTTGTCACTTTATCGCTGGCTTGCAGCGATAAACCGGCGCGTTCAAATATGAACACAAACGTCAACAAACTGAACGCGAATACAGCGAAAACGAATGCGGCGGTGCCAATTTACACTTACGACATTGTTAAAACTTACCCGCACGACCCGAATGCTTTTACCGAGGGTTTATTTTTTTACAACGGCTTTCTGTATGAAAGCACCGGGCAGGAAACCAAATCGGATTTGCGGAAGGTTGATCTCGAAACCGGCAAAATCGTTCAGCAGTTTAAGCTGTCGAAAGACAGTTTCGGTGAAGGCGCGACCGTTCTCAACGGGAAAATTTATCAATTAACGTGGCAGCAGGGCAAATGCTTTGTCTATGATGCAGAAACATTCAAACTGCTCAAAGAATTCAATTATCAGGGCGACGGATGGGGTTTGACAAACGACGGAACGCACCTGTTAATGACCGACAGCACCCATACTATCCGCGTCATTGACCCGGAAACTTTTCAGACCGTCAAAAATCTCGTCGTGCTGCGCGAAGACGGCAAACCGCTGCTGCAAATCAACGAACTCGAATACATCAAAGGCGAAATCTGGTCGAACGTCTGGCATTCGGAAGACCCGCGTATTCTCGGCAAACCGAATTATATCGCCCGCATTGACCCAAACTCCGGTAAACTTCTCGGCTGGATTGACCTCGGCGGAATTTCGCCCGACGATATTGAACGCGGCGATGAAAACACGCTCAACGGCATCGCCTACGACGCATCGAACGACCGCATTTTCGTCACCGGCAAAAACTGGAAAAAACTTTTCGAGATCAAAATAAAACCAAAAAACTGATTGGGGGTTCAAGGTTTAAGATTCAAAGTTCGAGGCTAAAACCAAACCTGAAACCTTGAATATTGAACCTGAAACCCAACAAAGAAATATGAATAAAGAAGACGAGCAGTTTATGCTCCGTGCCATTCGTTTGGCGCAGGACGGAATTGATAAGCACGCCGGCGGACCGTTCGGCGCGGTGATTGTTAAAAACGGCGAAATTGTCGGCGAAGGATTTAATCAAGTGACTTCGACCAACGATCCGACCGCACACGCCGAAGTAGTTGCAATCAGAGATGCGTGCCGGAAATTGGGGTCGTTTCAACTCGACGAATGCATTCTTTACACATCGTGCGAACCCTGTCCGATGTGTCTCGGCGCAATTTACTGGGCGCGTGCGGCGCGGGTTTTTTATGCTGCCACGCGCGAAGACGCGGCGAAAGTCGGCTTTGACGACCAATTTATCTACGAAGAAATTGAGAAGAATTTTGAAAACCGTCAAATTAAACTCGTCAATTTGATGCGGGATGAAGGTTTGGTGGTTTTTGAAAATTGGGAAAGCAAATCAGACAAGCAAAAGTATTGACAGCGAGTGAAAACATACTCCTCAAACCGCGACCAACGATTAACGATTAACGATTCACAAAATGACTTTTTCCAACAACTATTTTTTCATCATTCTCGCCATCATTGCCGGAATAATGATGCCGACGCAAGCCGCGATTAATAATAAACTGGCTATTTCCATCGGCAGCCCGATTATGTCGGCTTTCATTTCCTTCGTCGTCGGAACCGTCGCACTGCTGCTCTATATTTTAGCAACTGGTGTGCCGCTCGGAACTTTAATCGAAGCGAAAAATGCCCCGTTCATCGCGTGGACGGGCGGCATTTTGGGCGCGTTTTTCGTCGCCTCGACGGTAATGGCTCTGCCGCGCTTGGGCGTGGCTTTAACTTTCAGTTTAGTCATCGCCGGACAAATGCTGATCACATTGATAATAGACCATTTCGGACTGCTCGACGTTCCGGTCAAACAAATCAACCTGCCGCGAATCTTGGGCGTGACGCTGATCACCATCGGGGTCATTTTGGTTCGTAAATTTTGAGAAACTCGGCATATTTTCATTCTCATCAAACTCCTGTTTAATTATCAACGGAAATCAACTCGTCAAAAACTCGATTGCATTCGGGGTCTTTAAAAGCCTCAGATGCTTCAATAAAACTCACGCCGTGCTTACGCTAATTAGTTTCTGCTTTATCTTTGTCCCATCCAAATTCCGTTTATAATTGTACCGACACATCTATACATATCAAAAATTTTCTACTGAACAAAATTTTCTAAAGTGAGAATTGTTCTTCCGATTAAGATAAAATGTTTATCGGAATGAAACCTAAAATCGGCGCAGTGCAAAAAAATGATTCGGCTACAATCAAAATTTTCGCTTTCGACGCAAAATATGCCGACGACATTTTGGACATTCAGACCGAATGCGGCTTGAGCGTTTGGTCGAAAAACGCATATCTCGGCGAACTCGAAAGAGAAAATTCGATTTTCAAAATCGCTGTGTCGCCTGATGGAAAAGTTGTCGGTTTCGCGCTCATGCGGCTTCTCGTCGGCTCAAAAGATCAAAATGATTTGCCCATCGAGTTCAATTCATCGGAAATTCTCAACATCGCCGTCCGCCCGTCGTTTCAATATAAAGGAATTGGACAGATGATTTTCGACGAAATTTTATGCGAACTCGAATATAAAAACATTTCGGAAATCTGGCTCGAAGTCAGAAAATCGAATGCGGGCGCGATCAATTTTTATCGTAAAAATAAATTCAAAATGCAGTTTGAAAGAAAAAATTATTACACGAACCCCACGGAAAATGCTTTTGTTTTTCTGTGTTTGATTAATCGCCGGATCAACTCACCAATCCGAAAATTTACTTAACGAGCGGATGATTTTTCGATTGGTGCAACTTTTGCGCCCGCGAATTCGACCGTTTCGCCTGTCAACGAAAAATGAACTCCCTGCGCCGCGAATTTGCCCATTTGCGCGGCATCAACCGCTTCCGCCCCGCCGTTGACGCAATCGCCGCCCGCGAAAATTTTCGGGTTTGATGTTTGCATCAGTTCGTTGACTGCAACGCGACCTTTTTCGTTGAATTCGATGCTGATATTTTTGAAAAATTCGACTTGTTTCTGCTGTCCGATTGCCTTGATAACCAAATCGCAAGCAATCTCAAATTCCGTGCCGTCCGTCTTTTTACATTTCAAACCGGAAACTTTTCCGTCATTGCTTAAAACCTCAATCGGCGAAGTCTGCCAGACGAATTCGATGCCGTCTTTTTTCGCCAATTCGTATTCATAATCGTAAGCCGAAATATCTTTTTCCGTGCGCCGATAAATGAGCAAAACCTTTTCCGCGCCAAGCCGTTTGGCTTGCGTAACAGCATCAATCGCCGTATTTCCCGCGCCGATCACGGCGACGGTTTTGCCCATCGGCACAGAATTCCAATCGCGTGTTTTGATTTTCTCGATAAAATACAAAGCGTCCAACACGCCGTCCAAATCTTCGCCTTCGATATTCAAATCATTCGTCGCGCCCAAACCGACACCGACAAAAATTGCATCGTGATTCGCCTGCAAATCTTCAATGTAAACAAATCTTTCCGCGCTCTTTTCACCATCAAATTTTTTAAGTTTCCGATCTGAAATTTGAGATTTGAAATTTGAAATTATTTCCGTATTCAACCGAAATTCCACGCCAAGATTACGAACTGCCGCAACTTCCTCAAGCGAATCTTTCTGCGACATTTTATATTCCGCCATTCCGTAAGTATCCAAACCGCCCGCCAAAACCTTGCGTTCATAAACAGTTACGTCATAACCAAGCCGCGCCAAATACGTTGCACAACTCAAACCCGCCGGACCCGAACCGATCACACCGACAGATTTGCCATTTGATTCACCTTTTTGAAAAATCTGCCGCCCGCTTTCAAACGCATAATCAGTCGCATATCGTTGAAGGCGACCAATTTGAATCGGTGAATCCATTAAAGTTTTCTCGACACACGCGCCTTCGCACAAAACATCAACCGGACAAACCCGCGCACAGCTCGCGCCAATCGGATTCGCATCAAAAATCACCCGTGCCGAACCGTGCAGATTTCCGCTGGCTATTTTCTTAATAAACGACGGCACATCAATATGCGTCGGACAAGCGTGCATACACGGCGCATCGTAGCAATAAAGACACCGATTCGCCTCAAAAACCGCTTCGGCTTGATTTAACGGCGGATGGATTTCCGCGAAATTACGTTCGATTTGTTCGTGTTCAAGTTTAGCCATAATTTTTATTTGGTAGGTTTTTGCGATTTTTTCGGTTTGATTTCTGTTTCCTTTTGCGAAACTGCTTTTTTGACGGCGAACTTAATTACTTTTTGAATCTTTTCGCTATTTTCCAGCAGTAATTTTTTTGAATTCAAATCTATTTTAATTCCGCTAGTTTGCATATTTCTCTCCAGATTTCTTGATTAAAAATTGTTTCCGCTGTTTGACCGCCTTCGGCAATAATTTCGGGACTTCCAAATTTGCTGTTGTCGTAAAATGCCCAACTGTCCGCAATCGGTTGATAAAGTTTGAAAAAATTCTGTAAGCCTTTGAAATATCTACGGTAAATCACGTCTTTCGGAATATTATGTCCGCCTTGACTGACGCGAGTTTGCACACGCTCACAAGCAAGTTCGGGACTTTCCAACCACAGAAAAACTAGGTGAAACTCAAAATTTTTTCGCTTCAAACCGCTAATCCAATGTTTATAAAAACGAGTTGCCAAAATCGTTTCAAACGAAAAACTTCTATGCTGTTCCGCCAAATCACGCAGTCTTTGCAACATCAATCTTCCGGCTTCAAACGAAACCGATTCGGGCGAAAATGCTGATAAACCCTGTGCAATCGTATCGGCGTTGACAAAATCCTTCAACCCGAACGCATCACGCAAAAGATGTGGCGCAATCGTTGATTTCCCCGCGCCATTGCAACCTGCAATAACAATATTCGGGTTTTCATTCACTTAATTTTCAAAACTCCGCATCAACTTCAATCTCGATTAGCATTTCCGCATCAATCAATTTTGAAACTTCAACTATCGTCGTCGCAGGCAAAATACTGCCGAAAAATTCGCCGTGCGCTTTGCCGTATTCTTCCCAGCGCGAAATGTCGGTTACAAACATCCGTGTTCTGACCACATTTTCAAGCGTCGCGCCCAACGCTTTCAATGCGCGTTCGATATTTTTTATCACCTGAACCGTCTGCAAATAAGCATCGCCAACCCCGACAATTTCGCCGTTCTCATCAGTCGCCGTCGTGCCTGTCACATAAATCCGATCGCCGACACGAACCGCCCGCGAATAGCCGACGATTGATTCCCATTTTGCGCCGGACGCATATTTTTGCCTTTCTTTCATTATTTATGTTGCAAAGATTCTTGATTTTCCTTCGTAACGCGAACCAAAAATCTCAATGCTTCATTGACTGATTCGGCACTCGGAAAATTTTCCGCAACATCGGAATCCAACACAATCGTTCTCTGCATTTGCTGATATTTTTCGGCAAAACGGTTCGGCTTGGATTGTTTATAATCCAATTCGTATTCGGGCAAAAGTTCATCATTTTCATCCATTTTCATTTTCGTATTTCCTCCTTTCTCGCGGCGTTGTTTCTCGTGCGCTGATAATTCTGATTGTATCATTGGCTCTTTCCGTGTAACTGATTATCAAAAGACGGTTTTTCGCAGAATGTCCGATAATACCGTTTCGTTTTTCTTCAAACGAATGTTCTTTATCTTCAAAAACCCGTGCTAAGAAATCGCCGAAAACCGTCTTAGCTTCTTCAAAACTAACTCCGTGTTTTTTCAGATTCGCGGCGGCTTTTTCTGGATTCCATTCAAATTGCATTTTTTATTTAGCCGCGGATTTACGCGGATGGCACGGATTAAGAATTTATTTTTGAGTTTTTACCCATTCGTCCGAATAAGAGTTTTTATCTTCTTCAAAATCTGTCTTGTATTTACCCCAATCCATAAATTAATAATATTTCGTCATTGCTTCAAAATGACTATCTGCTTCAACCGTCCAAATCAGTTCCGCGTTAGAATCTATCGAAGCCCTCGCACCTTCGCCTAATGAACCGGCTAAACAAAAAGTATAACCATTTTCTTCTTTCCACAATTCGTGTTTCATATCAAAAAACATCCGCGTTAATCTGCGGTGTAACTTTCTTTAATCAGCCACAATCTGCCCATAAGCATCAGGTCTTCTATCTCTAAAAAACTGCCAAGTGTTTCGGACTTCGCGGATCATATCAAAATCCAAGTCCGCGACGACTAATTCGTCTTTATCACGCGAAGCCTCGGCAATGATTTGACCGCGAGGGTCGCAAAAATAACTCTGTCCGTAAAATTCACCGATGTTCCAAGGGGCTTCCGTGCCAACTCGATTGATCGCGCCGACAAAATAACCGTTCGCCACGGCGTGCGCCGGTTGTTCGAGTTTCCAAAGATATTCCGATAATCCTGCCACCGTCGCCGAAGGATTAAAAATAATCTCCGCGCCGTTCAAACCCAAACACCGCGCACCTTCGGGAAAATGGCGGTCGTAGCAAATATAAACGCCGATTCTGGCAAACGCCGTATCGAAACACGGATAACCCAAATTGCCGGGGCGAAAATAAAATTTCTCCCAAAATCCGGGTGCGACGTGCGGAATATGCGTCTTGCGATATTTCCCCAAATATTTCCCGTCCGCATCAATCACCGCCGCCGTATTGTAATAAATGCCGGAAATTTCCTCTTCATAAATCGGCACGATCAAAACCATCCCGTGTTCTTTCGCAACGCTTTGCATCATTTGAACGGTTTTGCCATCGGGAGCTTTTTCAACCGCTTCATACCACCGCGTCTGCTGTTCGGCGCAAAAATACGGTGTGGTAAAAATCTCTTGAAAACAAAGCATCTGCACACCTTGCCGCGCCGCATCTTCGACCATTTTCATCTGATTTTCAATGTTCGCCTTTTTGATTTCCTCAATCGGCGCATCCGTCGGCGCGACATTGTGCGCTTGAATCAGACCGCATTTAACTATTTTTGACATACATTATTCTCCAAATTATTATTTTACGAACTTCGCATCATCAATCTTAACATTATTTTTAACGTCTAAAATCTTCCGCGTCCAACTGATATTCGGCACGGCAAAGCGCGTCATCGTCGGCAATTTCACGCCGCCGAAATCTTTGTAACCATTATAATCAACCTGATATTGAAAATTGCCGAGAACCGTCGGCGTAAAAGCGACGCGGCGGACGAGCAAATTTGTCTGCACATCAAAATAAAGCCGCTCACGCCCGTTTTCGGCAGTTGAAGCATTTAAAACATAAACTTCGCGCCCGTCAATTTTATCAACGGCACGAAAATCCATTTTCGCATAAATGTCTTGCAGAATCGGATTAGCAAAAATCTGCGCTTTGCGTTTTATTTGTTCGATTTCGTCCGCTTTCAATTTAACTTTCTCGCCGTTTCCGAGTTTCAATACCTGAGAACCGTCGTAAATTTCCACGCTCGCATAATCGCCGTATTCTTTTGAAGGATAAATCGTCTTGACCAGCATTTTACCGCCTTTCTGCAAAATTTCTTCTTCCTCAAAAGTCTTCCCGTCAGGTTCGATTCGTTGCGCTTTTATCTGCCGCGATTTAATTTTTGCAAGATTCGCCTTTCCGCCGAGTGCCGTTTCGTATTTCGCCAAAATCTCTTCGACCGACGGTTTTTTCTCAGGCTGTTTCTGACGTTCTTCACGAACGACGGGCATCAAAGGAATCGCCGACTGCGGATGCGCTCTGCCTTGATGACACGAATTGCAGTTTATTTCCGGCTTTCCTTCAAAATAATTTTTGTTCAATTCAAAAGTCATCTTGAGCATATCTCTAGCAATATCTTTATGCTCAAAATCTTCCTGTTCAAAGTCGCCGTCATTCGAAGCGTGGCAAAACGCACAATTCACACCCAAACTCGCCGACATCATATTCATCACCTTGCCCATCTGATCGGCGGGCATATCATTCAAAACCTTGATGCTTTTAAATTTCTGTCCGGCAGTTTCGGTCTTCGTCTGCGTGTTGCCGGTTGCAACAAGAAAAACACACGCGGAAAATGCGAATGTGAAAATTGTGATGATTTTAATTTTTGTTTTCATCTGCAAACAATCCAAAATCTAAAATCTAAAATCCAAAATCGAATTAGCTCATCCAATTCACGCCCGCTTCGGGATTCCATTTTGTCGTAGTTTTCTTCAATTTCGTCCAAAATTCAATCGAACTTTTCCCCGTAATATCGTTCGCGCCAAATCGCGATTCGTTCCAACCGCCGAATGAAAACGGTTCACGCGGGACTGGAACGCCGATGTTCACGCCGATCATTCCCGCGCTTGCGTTATCCATCACATATCTGGCAATTCCGCCCGATTGCGTAAAGACCGAAGCCGCGTTGCCGTAAGGATTGGCGTTTTCGATTTTGATTGCTTCGTCCAGAGTTTCAGTTCGCATAATCGAAATCACGGGACCAAAAATTTCCTCTTTCGCCACCGACATTTCAGGCGTTACAAAATCAATCACCGTCGCGCCGACATAAGTGCCGTTTTCCTTGCCTTCGACAACCGCGCCGCGCCCGTCAATAAGGACTTTCGCGCCGTTCGATTCGGCTTCGGAAATATAATTTTCGATTCGCTCTTTCGCCTCTTTTGAAATCACCGCGCCGAGATTTTTGCCCGCGACGACCTTTCGCGCTTCTTCGCAAATCTGCGAGATTATCGGATTAACATCGCCAATCGCCAACATTGCCGAAGCCGCCATACATCTTTGTCCCGCGCAACCCGACATCGAAGCCGTAACATTCGTCGCCGTCATTTGCGGATTCGCGTCGGGCAACACAAACAGATGATTTTTCGCGCCCCCCAATGCCACACAGCGTTTCAAATTATGCGTAGATTGCTGATAAACGAGTTTCGCAACCTTCGTCGAACCGACAAAGCTCACCGCTTCAATATCTTTATGAGCGCAAATTCCTTCAACAATTTCTTTGCCGCCGTTGATGATGTTAAAAACGCCGTCCGGCAAACCCGCTTCTTTCAAAAGTTCCGCCATTTTCACGACCGAAAGCGGCACGAGTTCCGAAGGCTTCATAATCATCGTATTGCCCAAAACCAGCGCGTTCGGCATCGTCCAATTCGGCACCATCAGCGGAAAGTTAAACGGCACGATTGACGCAACCACGCCAATCGGAAAATGTTCCGTCCGACATTCAACGCCGCGTGAAACTTCCAAAATCTCGCCCGAAACAAGCTGCGGCATCGAACACGCAAACTCCGTCAATTCGATAGATTTTTCAACTTCCGCCTTTGCCTCGTCATAAGTTTTCCCGTTTTCCTCGGAAACCAACTTTGTTAATTCGTCCAGATTCTCTTCCAATAGCTGACGATATTTAAAAAACACCTGAACACGCTCTTTAATCGGCGTTTTGCTCCAACTCTGGAAGGCATTTTTCGCCGATTCAACTGCCTCGTTTAATTCGTCAATTGTTGACATCGGAACTTGCGACAGCAAATTTCCGTCAAGCGGTGATGTCACATCCAAACTTTCCGCCGCATCGCTTTTCTGGAAAGCACCGTTATAGTAATTTTTAACTTTTTCGTATTTCATAAATTTTATTTTGCCGGCTGATTAAATTTTGAGTCATCAATCGCCGTGTTTTGTTTGACTTCCGTAGTTTTTCGCGTCCACGACCGCCCCGGAATTGACCAAATCATCGTGTATGAAAGCTGAACCCCGTCAACCGCTTTGTAATCGCTATAATCAATCTGGAACGGAAACGCGCCGATAGGTGTCGCGGAAACGGACAACCGGCGCACGAGCAAACCGCTTTGTTTGTCGAAATAAAGTCGTTCACGCCCGCCCGTTTGGACTGTCGCACGGACGACGTAAACTTCTTTATCGTTAATTTTATCAATTCCGGCGACCGTCATTTCTCTATAAATCTCTTTCAACTTTGTCGGCTCGAACATAAATTCCGCGTCGCGTTTGAATTGTTCCAATTCGTCTTCGTGAACTGATGTTTCGCCGTGTCCACCCAACGTCCAACCCTCCACGCCGTTATAGCCGATAGTCACGCTCGCTTGCGGAAATGCCGTGACGACGAGCAGTTTGTTCGGCGATTTTTCGTAAACTTCTTCCGCAACGGGCGCGGCGTGGTTGACGGCGCGTGTCGCTTTGATTGATCTGGATTTGACTTTGCCGAGCGCGTCAGCCCCGCCGAGTGCAGCGACATATTTGCTTAAAACCTGATCAATTGTCGGTAGCGTTTCCTTCGATTGGTTGGAATTCGGACGCTGAAATAAGTTTTCACCGAGCGGTGTCATTGAGGCGGGATGCGGTTTTCCGCCGTGACAGGTCGCGCAGGAAACTTCGGTGCGTCCACCGAAATTATTTTTGTTGATGCCGATCGTCATCGAAATCATTTCCCGCGCCGTTGCTTTTTCTTCCTTTTCATCTTTGGCAAAATCGTTCTGAACGTGACAGAAATTGCAGTTCACGCCGAGCGACGACGACATAATCTCCATTGTTTTAATCAATTGGTCGGCAGGCAAATCTTTGAAAACCTGAATGTTTTTATAAACTTCGGCGGCGGTTTTCACCTGTGTTTTGGCGGTTTGATTAGTCTGCATTTGACTTGTTCGCGTAAAAACGAACGCACTTCCAACGACGAAAACGAAAAGAATAATAATTTTAATTTTCTGCTTCATACGTCTGAATTTCCTGAATTAAGATTGAAATGAGCGAACATATCCCATTACCGCTTCGGGCAATTGAATTAGACGCTTTCGGCTAATTTAGCTTTTAATGCAGGGTGAAGCAAGTTTTTTGATGAGACTGCCGTCAAAAAAGGAAAATTATTATTTGCGTCTTTCCGTGACGGCGGCTTCGGCGATATTGGCAAGCCACCAAAACGCGCCTTTTGCCCCTAAATGCTCGAACATCAGTTTGAAAACTTTCGGGTGAATTTTCGCCGTTTTCAAAAGTAATTTTTTAAATGAAGTAAACGGAATTCGGTCTTGAAACATTTCCTGACTTATTTTCGTGTCCAACTTACTCAACGCCATCATCACCGCGTTCATCGTTTCGTTGACGGCGAACGGGCTGCTCTGCGTCATCGGACGCATAAATTCGGCAAGGCTCGACATTTGCGCGACACGCGGTTCGTAGGCGTTGATTTGCGAAAGTGTTTGTTCGCCGAAACTGTTTTCACGCACGGCGATTTCGGTCAATTCGGTCAGCTTTTGCAGATTGCGGACGTGCGAACCAAAACCGCAGAATGTCAGCGGACTCGATAGACCGGCGGCATCACCGATCAATAAAATCCGGTCGGTCGCCGTTTTTTTGACGTTGTTCCAGCCGTGATGATGAACGCTCGGAATATAACCGAAAACCGGTTTAACGACGCGCCACGCACCGTTTTTCATTTTGTATTCGGGCAATTTTTCAAAGTAATCTTCAAACAATCGGAACAGCGATTTATCGGCTTTCGACTCAACCGAATCGTAGAAAAACAGGTAGGTCGTGTATTCATCTTTGACCGGATTTCCGGCGAAACCTTCCCAGATAAGCTGCCGATGATCGGCGGAATCTTCGGTCGTAACGAGAATTTCGCCGACGGAAAAATTAACTTCGTGTGTATCGTCGCCGCGCTGAAAACCCTTCGCCACCGTGCCGACCGTCGGGCAGACGTGTGTAATTGATTTTCCGCTATTGATCTGGCGCGAAACCGGCGAATTAGTCCCCGTCGCGTCAACAAAAAGTTTAGCGGCAAAAAGACGGCGTTTGCCGTCAAGCGTATTTTCACACTCGACTAATATTTTGTCCTTATTCGGAAAAGCGCGAATAAAGCGCAGGTTGTTGATGAGTTTTGAATTTTGAGTTTTAAATTTCTCGACCGCTAATTGCAGCAATTTGTCGGCTTCGAGTGCGACATCCAAAACATTATCCATAAAAAGCGGCGGCGTTTTTATTTTGGAGTTCGCGTCATAAAATTTGACGAAACCCGTTTTATAGCGGTTGACGACTGCCGTTTCAATTTCTTCTGCCGTGAACAGTCCGGCGCAGACGAATTCCTGCAATTCCGCGTCGGATATGTTCCAGTCGCGGTGCGTTTTGCCGACCGTGTGTGCGTCGAAAACCAAAACGCGCCGCTGATATTTCGCTGCCATCACCGCCGCGTGAAGCAGTCCGAGAGTGCCGCCCGCGTAAATGATTTCAAACTCCTCTTCGACTTCAATATTTTTCGGCGTGCTGCCGAATAAAATTACCTCTTCCGCCCGATCAGGATTTTCCCGAAACTGCTGCCAGCGTTGTTCAATTTCGCCGATGCGGGTGAGCCACGCTTCACGGTTTGGCAGATTAGCTAAATTTTCGACTGTTTTGGGAAATTGGCGGCGAAGTTCGGAGATGTTTAATTTCGGCGGCAAAGATGTCGGCATCTTTCCATCATAAATTTGCCGGATGGGGGAAGCAAATCAGGTTAGATGAATAAAAAAGCGCGAACAAAACTTGTTCGCGCTTTTCGATATTTTAAAGTTTACATCAGAGAATTTATCTCGTCGGACTGACAAATGCGCCGTTGTTATTATCACTCGTGGCGGCAATATAAATGACGACACCGGCGACAATTGCGCCTAAAACGATAAGCGGAGCTAACGGACTGTTTCCGTCGGTATTCGTTGTGCTGTCCTGTGCAGCGTTGACCGGAACAACCGTCGTTCCGTTATTCAACAGCACCGATGAACCGTTTTCGGCAAACGCTTTGGTCGTACCGTCCTGAATTTCAACACTGAAAACACCTTTTTGCTGATCTTCATTGCTGATTAAGCTGTCAGGCGTTTGAATATTTACTTCGACACCTTCGTTGTTAAAAACCTTGATTTGTCCGGCGGATAAGGTTCCCGAAATTTTGTTTTCGCTGAAGTTCAAACTCAGATTTGAGTTCGGTGCCAGATTAATAAAGCCTAGTTTTCCTAATTTGATGGTTGCCGACGTATCTTCCGGCGTGGCAATCGTGCCGGCTGAAAAAAACGTGCGACCGCTGAACGCCTGTTCGCCGTTGATCGTTGCCGAGGCTTTGGTACCGGTGAGATTGTGACTGGAGATAATCAATTCTCCCATCAAAGATTTATTGTCCGAAGCCGCCGCCGCAGTCATTGTGTAAGTGCTAAAAACAGCTAACATTAAGCAAAAAGTTAAAGTGTGGCGAAGCCAAACCGCATTTGTGTGTTTGTCCATATTTCCGAAACTCCTTTGATTTAAATTAAACTCTAGTTTTTCAGTTTCCTGGTAAATTTTTAATAAGGTAATACTTTAATAGAGCAAAGTCAATATTTTCTTGTTCTTTTTTCGTTTAATTTTCTCTCTCGGTGAAATGTGTCGAACAATCACAGATTATGTGATTTTGCCTCGTTCCAAAACTTTTCCATTTCTTTTAAATTGCTTTCCTCCAAAGATTTACCGTCGTTTTTCAATTTTTCTTCGATAAAAGCAAATCTCCGGCGAAATTTTCGGTTAGTTTTTTTCAAAGCAGTTTCGGCATCAACATCAAATTTTCGCGCCAGATTTAAAATTACAAACAACATATCGCCAATTTCCGCGCTGATTTCGTCGGTGTCATCTTCGGAAATAGCTGTTTTGAGTTCGTTTGTTTCTTCGTTTAGTTTTTCAAAAATCTGCTCCGCATTCTCCCAGTCAAAACCCACTTTAGCCGCTTTTTTGCTGAGTTTTTGTCCTTCGAGCAAAGCCGGAAATTGAACCGGCACGTCTTCCAAAATCGAATCTTTTTCTTTTTCGACTTTACCGGAAGCGGCGCGTTCGATCTTTTTCAGTTCATCCCAATTATTTAAAACATCATTCGCTGTTTCGAGTTTTTTATCGCCGAAAACGTGCGGGTGGCGCAGAATCAGCTTATTCGTGACACCGGCGACCACTTCGTCAATAGTAAAGTCGCCGCGTTCCGCCGCAATAGTCGAATGAAAAACAACCTGCAACAAAACATCGCCGAGTTCTTCGCGCAAATTTGCGGTGTCGCCGGTTTCATCAGCTTCAAAAATCGCGTCAAACGCTTCGTAACTTTCTTCTAAAAGATACTGCGCCAGCGAATTGTATGTTTGCTCTGCATCCCACGGACAGCCACCGGGCGCGCGAAGCCGCTTCATTACCGCAATGAGTTCGTTAAATTTTTCAGACATAATTTTTTGGTCTGGGGAGTCTGGGGAGTCAAAAGTTTTTTTTCTGACTCTAAACTCTCTAAACTCCCCAGACTCCCCAGACTCTACCTGATTTTGAACTTTCTTCCGCCAAAATGCTAATATTAAAATATCAATTTTATAAATAATTAAAGGAAAAAGTTAATGATTGGAAAAGAAGAATTATACAACGAAGAACAGTCGGAAGTTAAAGTGACGGACAAACGCAAATTTAATCTCGACGGCAGCGTCCGCGAAGGTGTCGAATTGGAAGCCGAAAAGCCGCAGCCGGATGAAACACCGATTTACGAACCGGATCAGAAAACGGTTGAAACTTACGACAATGCTTCAGTCGAAAAACAGGTGCAAGCCGAAGCCGAAGCTGAATTTACAGAAGAGGACTTCGACCCCGAAAATTTTCCCGGCGCGGACGATCCGGCGAGTTTCGTCAATTTTATGACGACGCTGGCTTCACAAGCCGCCGCCGCGCTCGGCGCAATCCCTAATCCGGCAACCGGACAGCGCACGGTTGATTTGGAATCCGGCAAGTATTTTATTGACATTCTGGCAATGCTGAGCGAAAAGACCAACGGCAATCTGCACCCGCAAGAAGCGCAGCTTCTCAAAGGAATTTTGGGCGATTTGCAAATGCAGTATGTCCAAATGATGCGAATGACCGAAGAAAAACTCAAAGCCCAAGCCGCACAGAAGTTTTCCGCCGGCGACATTCTGGGGAAGAAGTAGTTGACTGAGTTGACTGAGTTCGCCGAGTGAGAGAATTTTCCCGAACCAAATGAACTCAGTCAACTCGGCAAACTCAGCAAACTCGCCAAACTTCTTATCTTATGAGATTAACTTTCCTCGGCACAGGCACATCAACCGGCGTTCCTTCGGTCGGCTGCGATTGCGAAACTTGTCTTTCCGACGATCCGCGCGACAAGCGTTTGCGTGTTTCGATTCTCATTGAACACGACGGCAAAAAAATTCTCGTTGACACTTCGATTGATTTTCGGCAGCAGGCACTTCGCGCGAAAATCGGTTATCTCGACGCGATTTTGATTACGCACTGCCACGTTGACCACGTTTTCGGACTCGACGACATTCGCCCGCTCAATTTCCGATACGGCGCGATGCCGATTTACGCCGATGAACTCGCGTGGAAGGATTTGCGCCGCATTTTTCAATATATTTTCGTGCCGACCCATTTCGGCGGCGGTCTGCCGCAACTCATTCCGCACACCATCGAAGCCAACGCGCCGTTTTGTTTCAGCGAAAATCTGCTCGTCACGCCGCTCGAAGTCATTCACGGCAAACTTCCCGTCATCGCCTACCGTTTCAACGATTTCGCCTACGCGACAGATCTGAATTTCATCTCTGAAGAATCAATGGACGGACTTCAAGATTTGAATGTTTTAGTTTTGGATTGTGTGCGAATCAAACCGCATTCAACACATCTCGGCTTGAACGAAGCTCTCGCATACATCGAAAAACTCAAACCGAAACGCGCTTTTTTGACTCATTTGAATCACGATATTTTATACAAACGCGATTCGAAACTACTGCCCGACAATGTGCAGTTTGCAGTTGATGAACTGATTGTTGAGAATTGATTCGGCAACTGAAACCACAACATCGTGTGTTGACAAATCCAATACACTACAATATATTCTATTTTCGTTGCAGATTATAAAACTATTAAAAAGGGAGTGCGGCGTAAATCAGCAACTGTCCCGTAGCGATAATTAAGAACGAACACTGCTAATGTCAAGTACTGAATCTTCCCCAAAAATTCAGTTCGCCGTCAGTTATTAAAAATCAAAATCGAGAGGGCTTTTACAGAATGGAAACTCCCCAAAACAGTTCGACGGCAACGGCGCGTCAATCCGAAGAAATCACGCCGACGACGATGCGTGTTCGCAAGCGCAACGGTTCGTTTGAGCCGGTTGATATTAACAAAATTGTTCGCGCCGTCGCTCGCGGCTGTCATAATCTGACGGGCGTTGACGCGCTGCGGATTGCGACGAAAACGATCAGCGGACTTTACGACGGCGCGACGACGCAGGAACTCGACAAACTTTCGATTCAGACGGCGGCGAGTTTGATTTTTGAAGAACCGGAATATTCGCGTCTCGCCGCTCATCTGCTCAACAGCTACATCGAAAAAGAAGTCGAAAATCAGGAAATTCATTCGTTTTCGCAAAGCATCCAATTCGGCTTGCAGGAAGGTTTGATTAATGAGCGAACCGCGCAATTCGTTCGCGAAAACAGTCGTAAATTGAACAACGCGATTATTCAGGAACGCAACGAATTGTTTGAATTTTTCGGTTTGCGGACGGTTTACGACCGTTATCTGCTGAAAAATCCGACGACGCGCGATGTCATCGAAACGCCGCAGTTTTTCTGGATGCGTGTCGCCTGCGGTCTGGCGGAAACGCCCGCCGAAGCGATTAATTTATACGAACTTTTCTCGTCGCTCGAATACGTTCCCAGCACGCCAACGCTTTTCAATTCCGGCGCGAAACACGAACAACTTTCGTCGTGCTTTTTGCTTGATTCGCCGCAGGACAACCTCGAAAGCATCTACGACCGTTACAAACAAATCGCTCTGCTTTCAAAATTTTCCGGCGGAATCGGCGTGGCGTATCACCGGGTGCGTTCGCAGGGTTCCTTAATCAAAGGCACGAACGGACATTCAAACGGCATCATTCCGTGGTTAAAGACTTTAGATGCTTCAGTTGCAGGAGTCAACCAATGCTTTGTGCCGGAAACGACGGTGTTTACGGCAGACGGCGTGAAGGAAATCAAAGATGTCAAAATCGGCGATTTGGTTTTAGGACAGAGCGGAAATTACTGCAAAGTTGAGGAAAACTTCGTTTATCAGCAAAAGGATGAGATGGTCGAAGTTGATGTCAAACACTCGATAAGACCGCTGCGCGTAACTGCCGGACATCCGTTTTGGGCGATTCAGGACGTAGCGCAGGAACGGGAAGTATCGAGGGCTTTATCACAACTTGAACGCGGCGTTCGGAAAGCCGAATGGATTGAGGCGGGAAAATTACAGAAAGGCGATTACGTCGCGCAGGTTATTCCGCAGGAAACAATTGCGGTTGAAAATTTTACTGAAGAAGATGCGCGATTATATGGAATTTTGCTCGGCGACGGACATCTTTCGACGAGAAGCAGCGAGTGGGGCGTTTCGGGAAATCCGCAAAACGATACGCATCTCGGATTTGTCCGCGAATATTTGACGACGCGCGGCATTCATTTTTGGGAAACGGGGCGAGCGGAAGAAACTTATTTGCAAATTCACTTTTCTTACAGCGAAGGCGTGGCGTGTGAAGCCATTACAGGACGTTTCGCCGGTTACGGAAAACTGAATCTGCCTTTTACCCGCGAAGATATTTACAACGAGAGTGGCGGAAAACATATTTCGAGGAAGTTTTCACATCTTCCGCCCGCGCAGACAAAAGAATTGATTCGCGGACTTCTCGAAACCGACGGCGGAGTCAGTCGCGGAAAGGAAATTTATTTTACAAACACATCGCAATCTTTGGTCGAAGGTTTGCGTTATCAGCTTCTAAGACTTGCAATTCCGTCTGCCGGACAATATCGAGAACGCGAAAATTCTCACACCGGAGTTCGTTCAGACGGAACAAAAATTAAATTTGAAGGAATTTCCAAAGCCTACGATTTGCGGATTCCGGCTGTTCCCGGAATTGCGGAATTAGTTGATTGTCAGCCGATTGAGAAACGCAATTGGTTTGTTTGGCAAAAATGTGTTTGGACTCGCATTCGTTCAAACAAATCAATTGAAAATGTTTCGACCGTTCACGATTTAAAGGTTGAAGGCGACGAAACTTATATGACTTCCGCCGCACTCGTTCACAACGGCGGCAAACGCAAAGGCGCGTGTTGTGTTTATCTGGAAACTTGGCACGCCGACATCGAGGATTTTCTTGAGTTGCGCGAAAACACGGGCGATGAAGCGCGGCGGACGCACAATCTGAATACGGCGAATTGGATTTCGGATTTGTTTATGAAGCGCGTTTCAAATAATGAAACGTGGTCGCTGTTTGATCCGAAAGTCGTGCCGCATTTTCCCGATTTGTTTGGTAGCGAATTTGAAAAAGCCTATGCCGAAGCCGAGGAAAAGGGGCTTTATGTCAAACAAGTCAATGCGCGTGATTTGTATGCGCGGATGATGCGGGCGTTGGCGCAGACGGGCAACGGCTGGATGACTTTTAAGGATGCGAGCAATAAGAAATCGAATCAGACGGGCAAGCCGGAAAACGTCATTCATTTGTCGAATCTCTGCACGGAAATTCTCGAAGTAACAAGCGATGCGGAAACTGCCGTTTGCAATCTCGGTTCGATCAATGTTGCGCGATATGTCAAAGACGGCGCGTTTGATTATGAAAAGTTGGAGCGCAACGTGAGAACCGCCGTCCGCCAGCTCGACCGCGTAATTGATTTGAATTTTTACACGATTCCGACCGCCAAAGCGTCGAATATGCGTTGGCGCAACATCGGTTTGGGGTTGATGGGTTTGCAGGACGTTTTCTTTCAAATGCGGCTCGCGTTCGATTCGGACGAAGCCAGAAAAATTTCGGCGAAAATTCAGGAAGAAATTTATTTTGCGGCACTTTCGGCTTCGTGCGAACTCGCGCAGAAAAAAGGCAAACATTCGGCTTTTGACCAAACCCGCGCGGCAAACGGCGATTTGCAGTTCGATTTGTGGAACGTAAAACCCGAAAACGAAGCGCGTTGGAATGAATTAAAAGAAAAAATTAAAGAACACGGTCTGCGAAATTCGCTGATGCTGGCGATTGCGCCGACGGCGACGATTGCTTCGATTGCCGGTTGTTATGAATGTATCGAGCCGCAGGTTTCTAATCTTTTCAAACGCGAAACGCTTTCCGGCGATTTCGTGCAGATCAATCGTTATTTGGTTCAGGAATTGAAAAAACAAAATCTCTGGACGGACGAAATTCGCACTAAAATCAAAATTTCCGAAGGCTCGATTCAGGACATCAACGAATTCAACAACGAGCTAAAATCAATTTACCGAACAGCTTGGGAAATTCCGATGCGTTCGCTGATTGATATGGCGGCAGATCGCGGCGCGTTCATTGACCAGAGCCAATCGCTCAATCTGTTCATCGAAAGTCCGAATATCGGCAAACTTTCTTCGATGTATATGTATGCGTGGCAGAAAGGTTTGAAAACGACTTATTATATGCGTTCACGTCCGGCGACGCGCATCGCGCAGGTGACGGCAACTGAAGCAAAGACGGAAGTTAAGGATGCGCCGAAAACTTATACGGATGACGAAGCATTAGTTTGTTCGCTCGAGAACCCGGAATCGTGCGAAAGCTGTCAATAGAATCTGTTTTGCAGAAGCCTGCACGAAGTAAGGGCGCGAACCATTAAAACACACACTTACTTCGTGCGTGTTTCCGCATTAATTGGAAGGAGAATATTTAAAAATGTTACTAGACCCCGGATTTAATTTAACTTTGCGACCGATGCAGTATCCCGATTTTTATGAAATGTATAAAAACGCGATTAAAAATACGTGGACGGTCGAAGAAGTTGATTTTTCGACGGACGTGATGGATTTGCGTTCAAAAATGACCGAAGCCGAACGGCATTTGATCAGCCGTTTAGTCGCTTTTTTTGCGACGGGCGATTCGATTGTCTCGAATAATCTCGTCTTAAATCTTTACAAACACATCAATTCGCCCGAAGCGCGAATGTATCTGTCGCGCCAGCTTTACGAAGAAGCGGTTCACGTCCAATTTTACTTAACTCTTTTAGATACTTACATTCCCGACCACAAAGAGCGCGAACAGGCGTTTGCGGCAGTCGAAAATATTCCTTCGATTCAGAAGAAAGCCGAGTTTTGTTTCAAATGGATTGATACGATTGACGACCTCGACGAACTGAACACGAAAGACGAACGCCGCCAGTTTTTATTAAACTTGATTTGCTTTGCTGCCTGCATCGAAGGTTTGTTTTTTTTCGCCGCGTTTGCGTATGTTTATTTTCTGCGTTCGAAAGGTTTGCTGCACGGATTAGCCGCCGGAACGAACTGGGTTTTTCGCGACGAATCAGCGCATATGGCGTTCGCTTTCGATGTTGTCGAAACCGTCCGCAATGAAGAACCGGAACTTTTCGACGATAAAATGGTCGCTGACGTAACCGCAATGCTCAACGAAGCCGTCGAATGCGAAATGCAGTTTGCCGAAGATATTTTAAGCGGCGGCGTAGCGGGAATGTCGGTCGCCGATATGCGCCAATATTTGCAGTTCGTCGCCGACCAAAGACTGACAATGCTCGGTATTCCAAAAATTTACGGCGCAAAAAATCCGTTTTCATTTATGGATTTACAAGACGTGCAGGAACTCGCCAACTTCTTTGAACGCCGTGTTTCCGCTTACCAAGTCGCGGTCGCGGGCGAAGTTTCGTTCGGCGAAGCGTTCTAAAATCAGGCGATAAATTTTCAGCAGAACCGTCTTGAAAGTTTAGTTTTCGAGACGGTTTTATTTTGCCGCCATTTGCGGAAATCCTACGCCTCAAATACCATTTAACGAGATGAAAATTTTTCACGGAACAGACAATGCGGGCATTCTGCGCGGAACGGTTCTAACACTCGGCGTTTTCGACGGTCTTCATCTCGGTCATCAGAAGATTATGGAAACGGTCGTCAGCCGCGCTCAGGGAGTCAACGCCGTGCCGACCGCGATTACTTTCGACCCGCACCCGCGATCCGTTTTATACCCTGAAAATTCGCCGCCGCTACTGCAAACGCTCGACCAGCGGCTGGCAAATTTCAAGGTTTTGGGAATCAAACAAACGATTGTTATTCGTTTTGACAAAGAATTCGCGGGACAGAACGCCGAAGTTTTTCTGCGCGACATCGTTCACGACCGTCTGCAGGCAAAGGAAGTTTATCTCGGCAAAGGCTTTGCGTTCGGCAAAAATCGCGGCGGCAATATTGAGCTGCTCAAAAAAATGAGCGCGGAACTAGATTTTTATGCTGATGAGGTCGGCGAAGTGACGTTGCGCGGGCGGCGCGTCTCATCTTCAAAAATCCGCGAACTGCTTAAAGACGGCAAAGTCAATCTCGCCCGCCGGATGCTTGGGCGACCTTACGGCATCGAAGGGCAAATCATTCGCGGCGACCAGCGCGGACGCACCATCGGCTTCCCGACTGCTAATCTAAAGCCGACCAACCGCGTTATTCCGAAATACGGTGTTTACGCGACGGCAAATCTGATTGACGGCGTGTGGCGCAGAAGCGTCACTAACGTCGGAGTGCGCCCGACCTTCGACGGTGACAAAGAACCGTCAATCGAATCGTATATTTTCGATTTTGACGGCGATCTCTACGGCGACGTTCTGCGCGTCCGTTTTCTGCACCGCATCAGAGATGAACGAAAGTTCGGCGGCATTGACGAATTAAAAGCGCAGATTACCAAAGATTCAAACACCGCGCTGAACTATTTCGACCGTTGCGGCGTTCGGAATATGTTAGATTTGAGATAAAGATTAAACATTACGAAAAATTTTGATTGTTGACCGGCGGCATTTCGGCGCGTTCAAACCGCGACACTGCACGGCGTTTGAGATTTTGCCGTAATTCGCTCGCAACGATCAAAAAACTTTGTGAAATTTGTTGCAAACAAAGACGGATTTTGTGATTCTAAATGAAGATATGCAAAACGAACTAGCGACGCACGAAAACTTAAGCGATGTGACTGTCAAAGATGTGATTGTCGAATCGGCAGCGGAAAACGGCAACGGAAACCTTCCCCTGCTGCCGGCGAAAAACTTGCCGGTTGCCAAGCAGATTTCTAATGAGCAGTTGGTTGCCGAAGAAAAATCGCTCATCGAAAAAGAAACCGAAGTCGAAAAAAATTATGAAGGCTTCCGCGGTTATCTGCGTCTTTTTCACGTCTCGAAAGTAATCGGGATGCTCGCCCTCTATCTTTATCTCGACCAGTATGAAATGCACCGGGCGCAGCAGTTTAAGCAAGCCGAAGCGCGAATGGAACTGGCGCGAAAACTGAGTTGGATGGCTCGGCTCGGCGAGAGAGTTCATCAAACAAATCTCGGGTTTTTTCAGGATTTTATTTTGCTTCTGCGCTGGTTTTTCATCGGAAATGAAGAGAACAAAGAACTTAATCAGGAAAAACAAGCTGTTTGGCTGAAAGAAAATCTCATCGAACTGGGACCGACCTTTATCAAAATCGGACAATCGCTCGGCACCCGCGCCGATCTGTTACCGCTGCCGTTTGTTAAAGCGTTGGGCGAATTACAGGATAATGTGCCAAAGTTTCCGAATGAAATTGCTTTTGCGCGAATCGAAAAGGAACTTGGCAGAAAGATTAATCAGGTCTATGAAGAATTTGATGTCGAACCGATTGCAGCGGCATCGCTTGGACAGGTTTATCGTGCCAAACTTTTCACCGGCGAAGAGGTTGCCGTCAAAGTTCAGCGTCCGAATTTGACGGCGACGATCAAAGGCGACATCGAAATACTGCGGAAAGTCACGAAGTTTGCCGAGCGGTTTCCGTCGCTCAATGAAAATGCGGATTGGGCGGGAATGCTGCGCGAATTTGACGAAACGATTCACGAAGAAATGGATTATTCGGCGGAAGGGAAAAATGCTGAACGCTTTGCCGAAAATTTCAAAGAATGGACAAATGTCCACGTTCCGAAAATTTACTGGAACGCGACGACCGAAAAAGTGCTGACGATGGAATTTATCCACGGCACAAAGGTTACGCTGCTCGAAGAATTAAAAGCGCGAAATGTATCGTCCGAAAAAGTCAATCGTCTGCTGATTCGCACTTATCTGAAACAGCTTTTGGAAGATGGATTTTTCCACGCCGACCCGCATCCGGGTAATCTTTTGGTGATGCCCGACGGCAGACTAGCGTTTTTCGATTTCGGAATGGTCGGTAGAATTTCGGCGCAGTTACAGGCGAAAATGATTGACGCATTTTTGCACGTTGTCGCCAAAGATGCTCCCGGCATCGCGCAGGATTTAATTGATCTCGAATTCTTAAAACCCGGCGCGGACGAAACGAAAATCAGAGAAGTCGTCATAAAAATGTTCGAACTGCATCTTGATTTGAAATTAAAGGACGTAAAATTCAAGGAATTAACTTACGATTTAGCCGACGTGATGTACGATTACCCGTTCCGTCTGCCGTCAAATTTCACATACATTATGCGGGCGTTGATGACACTCGAAGGCATCGGCATTATCACCGACCCGGAATTTAATTTCTTTGAAACCGCGAAGCCTTACGCCAAGGAATTTATGTTCAAACGCGAAGGCAAAGATTTACGTAAGATGTTGACCGACAAACTGTTGGGACGCGATACCGAAGACGGCAAAATTGATTTGGACAGAACCTGGAAACTAGCAAAAATGGCGGCGAAAACAATTTGGAATTCGAGAAAATAGTTGACTTGTAAATAATCAGAATAATTTTCAGCCGGACGATCAGATTGCGAACAAATCTGTTCCGATAATCTTGAGGAATCCCGGCGAAGCGATACTCCTTGCGGGCGGCATCGGTCTCATTAGCGGATTAGTTTTGGGTCATTATCTTCGCATTTTTAAGTTCGACTACACCCGCTTCGACAGTCGAACCGGCAAACTTAATTCAGCGGCATCCGACTTTGTTTGCTATCATCATAACGCCGTTGTGCTTTGGAATTCTTGGTTTAGGTTTGGGAGTTATGTCGTGGATTTCAACAAAATTTCAGCCAAGAAAATCTTGAAGATTTTTATCTGACTATGAGAAAATTATTTTTAATCATTCTTTTTGTTCAGCTCTTCGCAGTCATTTGTTTCTCGCGATCAAAAATGACCGACAAAATAAAAATTACGCACGTTAAAAATGATTTTGCAATCAGCGAACTAGACAATAAAACGTGGGAACAGGCGAACGAAGTTACGATTGATAAATATTGGTCGGGCGAAAACGCGCCGCAAGGCAGGCAGTTTAAGGCAAAACTTTTGTGGTCTGATTTCGCGCTTTACGTGAGGTTTGAAGCGAATCAAGCCGAACCTTTTGTGGTCAGTGAAAAGCCGAATTTGCAGACGAAAACGCGCGGACTTTGGGATAGAGATGTCTGTGAGATTTTTCTCGCGCCGAACAGGAAAGAGCCGCGCAAATATTTCGAGTTTGAAATTGCTCCGAACGGTGAATGGATTGATCTCGGAATTCATCAAAAACCTGACGAGAGAATTACCGATTGGGATTATTCGTCGGGAATGGAATCAACCGCAAAAATCGAAAAAAACAAATTTACTGCGGCGATAAAAATAAATTGGAAAGCGTTTGGCAAAACTCCGAAATCAGGTGATGTTTGGCTCGGAAATATTCTGCGTTGTGTTGGCAAAGACCCGACGCGAGGTTATCTGACGTGGCAACCGACATTGACGGAAGAAGCGAGTTTTCACGTTCCCGAAAAGTTTGGCGAGTTTGCATTTATTAAATAATGAAGGTTAAGCCGGAATAATCTTAAATATGTGCGGCAGAATCGTTCGTATTTTCTTTTTGTGGTTGCGAAATTTGTTATTTACGCTGAAAAAATGTGGCGGCGCAAAACTCAAACGAAAATTTCAATTGTGTGTTTTGATTTTTTCTTCGAGCCACTCCGTCAAAGTGTCAACCGATTCGATATGAACTGGCTTTCCGCGCCACGCTTTGAGCGCAAAAATAACCAGCATAATCGTCGTGACGATTTGGAAAATCCAATTTCCTGCTTCTGCCAAACCCAAACCGGGAATATGCCCGATGCCTCCTAAAATTGACGTAACAATCCAAATCGCCAGATGTGCGGCGAGACCTTGTGCGGCGTGAAAGCGCACTTTTGTTTCGCTTTTCGGCACAAGAAGAAGTTCAATCAAACCGGCAATCAAACCAACATAGGGCAAATAAGGCAATGCCGTTAAAATATTTTCCGGCAAGCCGATTTTCGCTACTTTACGCGAAGACGATTTGCCGACATCGGCTTTGAGATTGGCAGTTTGGTAAAACTTCGGCACCTGTCCGCCGTTATACGGCGAGGAATACGCAGAGAAATTCGCTTCGTCAAAACGCCGCGTTTGTTCTTCGGTATCAACCGTTTGAGCAAATCTGCGCGTTGCGCCGTCACTATTCGGCAAAGCCTCAGTTTGCGCTTCCTTCACCTTATTCGGGAACTCACGATCAAGTGGATTTGTATCGAATTTTTTGGGCATATCAGTAAATTCTACGACATTTTATGAAATTTAGTTCACAAAAATTTCAGATTCCAAATGGCAAATTCTAAATTTAAGACTAATTAGTACCGGATTACAAGTTCTTTTCATAAAATCTGGAATTTGGAATCTGGAATCTGGAATTTGCCATCTGTGGCTGTCCACAGTTGCGTTTCGTGTCGCGCCCCGTATTTATTTCCCATCGATTGTCTTTTAATTAAGAAAGATTTTTTAAGGAGACAATAACAAATGAGCGAAGAAAAAAACAAACATTTATTTAATGCCGGTTTAGCTTTGGCAATAGCTTTAGTCGTGTCGTCGGTCATCGTCGGCTGGTCATATACTCACAAGAAGGCGGGCGATGAAGCCGTGACGGTGACGGGTTCGGCGAAGAAAAGTATCAAATCCGATTTGGTCGTCTGGAGCGCGGGAGTTTCTTATCAGGCACCGCAACTGGCGGAGGCTTACAAACAACTGACCACCAATATTCCGTTGATTAAGAAATACTTGATCGGCAAAGGCATCGCCGAAAATCAGATTACGGTTTCTTCGATTTCGTCAACGACTTTGAAAGGACGCGATGCGAACGGCAACGAATCGTCGGAAATTACGGGTTATTCGCTGCGGCAGCAGGTCGAAGTCAGGTCAAATGATGTTGACCGCATCGCGCAAATTGCGCGGGAGGCGACGGAGTTAATTAATCAAGGAATTTTAATCGAATCAAATCCGCCGCAATATTCATACACGCAGCTCGGTAATTTGAAAATTGAAATGCTCGGCGAAGCAGCGAAGGATGCCAAGGAACGCGCCGAAAAAATCGCCGACAGCACCGGCAACAAAATCGGCACGCTACGTTCGGCACGAATGGGCGTGATGCAGATTACAGCGGCGGATTCGACCGAAGTTTCCGACTATGGCATTAACGATACGTCTTCGATTGACAAAGATGTGACGGCGGTCGTCAACATCAGTTTCGCCATCGAGTAAAATAAAGAGGTTAAAAATTATGAAAGCTGAAATTTATTTATTTTGTGTCGCTGTCGCCTTGGCAACATTCATTTCCGGTACCGGGTTCTTCGTGATCGAAAATTATTTTCAGTCGTTTCTTGCGGCGGAAAAACCGAAAGCGGAATTGACTGCGCCCGCGCCGATTTTTGTCGAACAGGCGGCGGCAGCAATTGCTGTTCGGCAAACTGAAAATGTCGAAAATACGGAAGAAAATATTAACAACGAGTTCGATGCCGAAGGTTATTATATGATTGTCGGAAACTCGCCCAAAGGTTTTGAAAATGTTGGAGAAATCGGCGTGACCACCAAAAGTTACGAAAATGCTTCGGAGGAAAATAACTATGAAGGCACTCCGGCTCCGCCCGAAGGTTATTTGTGGACTGACAAAGAATTTAAGTTTACCAAGATCAGCATCAGCAGTGAAACGATGGCGTTTGAAACCGAAACGATCAAAAGTGTTCGTTATCAATTCAACGGAAAATTTATCGAAAAAATTCCTTCTGAAAATTACGATCAAAAAACTCCGATGTTTGAAGGTGTAATTACGAAGCAGCACAAAGGTAAAATAATTGCCGAAAGCAGCGTCAGTTTGATGTGGTATGAAGGTGGCTGTTAATGCCACAACTGACGGCTGAATTTATTTTTATTAGCAACTTTGCGCCTTTACGGAAACGAAACCTATTTTCCGCAAAGGCGCAAAGTTTTTTGAACACAGGGTTTATCAACCTAATTGGTATTCATCCGCTAGGTTTCAATAGAAAATAATTAGAATACGAAAAACTTTCAGTATTTAATTAGTGAAATCTCTTGCTGATCAGATTTATGTCGCTTTTTAAGGATGCTAATTGAATTTCTTTCTTTTTAACGGCGACATACTCAGGGGTGAATTTTTGTCGTAGTTCAAAAAGCTCAACTTCGTACTGGATTTCGCTCAACAACAAATCTCCGAATGCCGCGCTGAGTTTCGCGGAATTTCGAGCATTTGTCCGGGAGAGCTTATTAATCTCGCGGTCAATCAGTGTCACACGAAGCGCGGCAGCTCTAACCTCGGTTGATTCTGGTGTATAAACTTGCTCTACTTCAAACAAGTCGCCTTTCGCTTGAGCTTTTTCTTTGACCAAAACGACATAAGCCTCAGAAATCTGCCGTTTTTTTTGATGATGAGCGTTCGGACTTTGAGCAAAAGCGTAAGAGCCAAAGGCAAGCAACGAAATGAAAATGATATTCAAAAATTTCATAAAAACTCCTCCCAACTTGTAATGAAAAATAGGCTTTCCGCATCAAGTTTTAGTCATAGTATTCTAAACCCAAATGCGTAATTAAATCTTCACCTTGCAAATGTCGCAGAGTGTTTTTCAATTTCATCAACTGGATAAAAATATCGTGTTCGGGATAAAGTCCGGGTGCAGTTTGCGGGGCTTTGAAATAGAACGATAACCATTCCTGAACGCCTTTCATATTCGCACGCTGCGCCAAATCCATAAACAACGCCAAATCAAGCACGAGCGGCGCGGCGAGAATAGAATCACGGCACAAAAAATCAATTTTAATCTGCATTTTGTAGCCGAGCCAACCGAAAATATCAATCGCGTCCCAGCCTTCCTTGTTGTCGCCGCGCGGCGGATAATAATTGATGCGGACGACGTGCGAAAAATCTTTGTAAAGATCGGGGTAAACATCAGGCTGGAAAATATGTTCCAAAACCGATAGTTTCGACTCTTCTTTTGTTTTGAAATTTTCAGGATCGTCTAAAACTTCGCCGTCGCGGTTGCCGAGAATATTTGTCGAGTACCAACCGTCAAGACCTAACATTCTCGATTTCAAACCCGGCGCAATGATTGTTTTCATCAAAGTCTGCCCGGTTTTGAAATCCTTACCGCAAATCGGAACGCCGTTATCCTCGGCTAATTTCGTCAGCGCGGGAATATCACACGACAAATTCGGTGCGCCGTTGGCAAATGGGACTTTCGATTTTATCGCCGCGTAAGCGTAAATCATCGAAGGTGCGATGCGTTCATCGTTGTCATACATCGCCTTTTCAAACGCTTCGATGGTCTGGTGAATTTCCGATTGTTCGAGAAAAATTTCCGTCGAAGCCGCCCACACGATGACCAATCTTTCACAGCCTTTGTCTTCCTTAAACTTGGCAATGTCCGTCATCAATTGCTCGGCAAGTTCCATTTTATTCTTGCCTTCTTTGACATTCGTGCCGTTCAAACGCTTGACATAATTTTGGTTAAAAACCGCGTTCATCGGTTTCAGTGAATCAAGCTGTTCGCGCAAATCTTCGACCAGCGATTTTTCTAAAACTCCGGCGTGCAGCGCGGCTTCATACGCCGAATCGGAAAAAATATCCCACGCGCCGAACACGACGTTGTCCAAACCGGCGAGCGGCACAAAATCCTTAATCAGCGGCACACGATTGTCCGTGCGCTTGCCAAGCCGAATCGTTCCCATCTGCGTCAAAGAGCCGATTGGTTTTGCCGTTCCTTTGCGAATCGCTTCGACACCGGCGACAAATGTCGTGCTGACCGCGCCGAGTCCGACCAAAAGAATTCCGAGTTTGCCGCTTGCCGGCGCAATTTCCACACCTTTTTCTACCATTAAATAAAAGTTCCTCCAATGAAGCAAAAAGTATAAAAGATTAGCGCGTCAGTCACAAGAAGCATATGAAGATAATGTAAATTTTTACGGCGTAATTTTTGCCGTTGTTACTCAAATTTCTCAATCTATCGCTCTTTTGACCGCCTCGCTCCACCGTTCGCGCAGTTTTTTCGCCCGCGCTTGCGGCATTTTCGGAATGAAGGCTTTGCCGTCCTTTTTCAGCAATTTAAATTCATCTTTCGACTTCCAAAACCTGACCGCCAAGCCCGCGAGATATGCCGCGCCGAGTGCGGTTGTTTCGGTAATGCTTGAACAGATAACCGGAATTTGCAGCAAGTCAGCCTGAAATTATGGCAGCGTTTCGTTTGATGTTGCACCACCGTCAACGTGCATTTCGTCTGATATAACTTTTGAGTCTGCCTGCATTGCGTCAAGCAAATCAGCCGTTTGAAAAGCGATTGATAGATATTTTTGGCAGCATCCTGGTCAAAACAGAGATGTTCGAATAATGCGGCTTGCTGGTCATCTGCGATTGAAGCGATTTTTATTCCGACGAATCCATCTGGAGTTTCAATTTCGCCGTAAATGTCCGATGAAGAAAAAACTCCCAGCAGTGTCCGGCGCGGAATTTCAAAAATTTGCAAAAGTTCATCATTTCATTCGAGCGTCTCAATATTGAAAAACATCATCCGCTAAACGTTGGACACATTACATTTGACGGCTTTGTTCCTGCGCTGAAACTTCATATTTGTTTTGCGTAATATGTTTTAATAAACATTCCTCCATTTGTGACCGCGCGGAGTTTCCATTATATAAAATTAAGATTTTTTTGGTTTCAGCCGTTCTCTATCTCCTCCTTCAATAACCAGCTGAAAACAAACGTCGCCGACAATGCGCCTCAAATCTGCGCCAGCAAAAACATCGGTACATTTCCCGGATTGATTCCCGCAAAGGTGTTTGAAACCGAACGCGCCAATGTCACCGCCGGATTTGCAAACGAGGTCGAAGCCGTGAACCAATAAGCCGCCGTAACATAAGCCGCCACCATCAAAAATACCATTTTCGGGCGAAATTTTACGCCGGTTTGAATAACCATAATTAAGCCGAAGGTAGCGACAAATTCGCTCAAAAACTGCGAACTGCCGACTCTGACTTTTGTCGAAGTAAAATACACCGGCAGGTCGAACATCAGATTTGCGATGCCGACACCAAAAAACGCGCCCGAAATTTGCGCGGAAATATATAAAAGGCTTTCGCGCCAATTAATATTTCCGCGCAGGTTTTCGGTCAAAGTAACGGCGGGATTAAAATGTGCGCCGGAGATTTGCTCAAAACTCAAAATTAAACAAGCTAGTCCCGCACCCGTTGCGATTGTGTTCGCCAACAGCGCAATAGCGACGTTCCCGCCCGACAAATTTTCGCCCATAATGCCCGAACCGACGACGACCGCCAGCAAAAACGCCGTGCCGATGAATTCCGCCGCAAACCTTCGCATTAAATTCATATTTGTTCTGAGAAATTTTTAGAATACAGTCAATAAATTTTATATCAACTGCAAGAGTTTTGCATATTTTTTTGTTCGGAAACAATTTTGGTCGCACTGCCGACACAACATATACTCATTTCCGTTAAATTAACCACCAGTAGGACAAAAACCTCCCATTCATATATGTAAAAACGTATATATTGAATCAAAAATAATATAACTCCTTGTTATCGTCAAGACAAAAACGCGGTAGTATGATAAATTTTCAATATGGATGATGAGAAAACATTGGTGGAAATGGAGACTTTGTTCACTGCTTTAGCTGATAAAACCCGGCTTCGGCTACTGAATTTGATGCGCGAAGGTGAAGTTTGCGTGTGCTTTTTTGTCGAGGTTTTGGGAGAAAGCCAGCCGAAAATTTCGCGTCATTTAGCCTTTCTGCGAAATGCCGGAATCGTCGAAACGCGGCGCGACGGTAAATGGATACACTATAAAATAATTGAACCCGAAAGCGCAGATGCAGCGAAAATTTTGTGTAATACGCTTGATTGGCTTAGTTCACGAGACAAAATGCAAGCCGAATACGAAGCGTTAGTCGCCGCCTACTATTCGCCGAATGCTCCGGTGACAATCGTTCGCGCCCCGAAACCGGAAATATTTGCTGAAACGAAGACAATTTTTGAGAAGTCTGTAAAAAGAGAAGAGTTAGAAACTTTTTTGCTGTAATAATTCGTTCGTTTCTTTTGAGTATGGACAGTGGCGACAACCGTTTTTACAGCAATAGCCGCGTTTTTTGAGAAAATGTTCGGTCAGTATCATAAAACCGTTTTCAAAATAAAAATCAACATCTTCGATAAATTTTGCCGCATCTGTTTTCTCAATTTCCTGCGAATTTTTCATATAGAGCTAAAAATTCTTTATTGCCTTCCGCCCCTAATATCGGCGATTCGATGACATTGATGTTCCGCAGATTTGTTTCCTGCGCCGCTTTATTTACTTCACCGATGACCCTTCTATGCTTTTCTTCATCGATCACAATTCCGCCCGCACCGACTTCCCTTCTTTTTACTTCAAATTGCGGTTTTATCAGTATAATAATTTTTCCTTTGTCATTCAAAAGAGGGATTAAAGCAGGAAAAATTTTCGTTACGGAAATAAAAGAAACATCTATCACTATTAAATCGAATTTAATATCAAAGTCGGTACTTTTTAGATATCTGGCATTGGTATTTTCGCGCACCTCAACCCGTCGGTCGCTCCGCAATTTCCAATCCAGTTGATTAGTCCCGACATCAATCGCATACACTTTTTCCGCGCCGTTTTGCAGCAGACAATCGGTAAAACCGCCGGTTGAAGAACCAATGTCCAAACACGTATATTTGTTTGGACATATATGAAATTCCCGTAACGCTTTTTCAAGTTTCAAACCGCCGCGTCCGACATATTTTGACGCAGCGGTTTGACCTTTAATTCTGATTTTAACACCCGAAGCGAACTCTTCCGAAGATTTATCAACTCTTTTCTCGTTGACTACCACCACGCCAGCCATCACGAGTGCCTTTGATCTGGCGATTGATTCGGCGAAACCGCGTTCGACGAGCAATATGTCAATTCGCTTCGGCTTTTCCATCCACAGCATTTATTTAATTTCTAAGTCGTAGGGCATCAACGCCATCGCTTCGCCGCGTTCCATATTGTCGAACAAGGCGGAGTAGCGAAACATTTTTTGCAAATCTTTCGGCAGAGCTTTGATGACTGCTTCCTGCTGCGCTCTTTCCTTTGTGCTGATGGTCGCTTCGTCATCACTGCCGCCGAAAAGCGATGCTAAAAACGGCTGCGGCGCCGGGAAGACGACGCGCTTGACATCTTTGTCAGCCGGTAAATTCGCCAGTTCTTTGGCGATTTCGATAGCGCGGCTCAAACCGCCGAATTCGTCAACCAATCCTTTATCTTTAGCCTGAAAACCCGTCCACACGCGCCCCTGCGCGACTTCGTGGATTTGCTCGACCGTTCGCCCGCGACCGGCGGCAACCTTCGGCACAAAATTGTCCCAGTAGAAGAAATTAGCGTTCTTTTGAAAAACTTCTTTTTCTTCATCAGTCCATTTTTTATCGGTGCGGAAAAGTCCGGCATTTTTTCCGCGCGAAACCGTATCATTCGTCACTCCGAGCCAATCGTATAATCCGCCGATTGCCGGTTTGCTTAAAACAACCCCGATTGAGCCGGTGATGGTCGAAGGTTCGGCGACGATTTTATTTGAATTACAGGCGATATAGTAGCCGCCGGAAGCGGCGACATCGCCCATTGAAGTGACGACCGGTTTTTTCGTTTTCGCGTATTCGAGCGTATGCCACATTATATCGGAAGCGAGAGCCGAGCCACCGCCCGAATCCACGCGCAGTACAATCGCCTTGATCGAATCGTCGTCCGCCGCGTCTTTGACGGCTTTGACAATCGTATCGGAGCCGATGGTTTGTTCGCCGCCGAAAGTTCCATTGGAAGATTTACCCGGAGTGATCAATCCCGACGCGAAAATGACTGCGACGCGTTCGCCGTTGTTCAAACCAAGCGATTCCGGCGTAACATCTTTGTATGAACTCGCCGACGTTAAACGCAGTTCGTCCGCTTCATTGTAACCCAACTGCTTTTTGATTTCCTGATAAACTTCGTCGCGGTATTTTGCACCGTCAATCAACTTTTTATCGGCGGCGGCAATCGCGTTATACGGAGCATCATCAATAATTTCTTTAACTTCTTCAGGAGATTTTTTGCGCGTTTCGGCAATCGCACCGACGACGCGCCCGTAGTAATCGTCCAAAATCGAGTTAATCACTTCGAGCGATTCCGGCGAACGATCTTTACGCGTGAAAGATTCGTTCAGACTTTTATATTTACCGACGTGAACGTCTTCGATTTCCACGCCGAGTTTGTCGAGCGAACCTTTGTAAAACTGCGCCTGTGAAGCAAAACCGGTGATGTATAAATCGCCCGTCGGCGGCAGATAAATTTTATCGGCGGCGGTAGCGATATAATATTCTTTGTTCGATCCCATTTCCAGATATGCGTAAGTCGGCTTGCCGGAAGTTTTGAAATCATTGATGGCGGCACGCAATTCGTCGGCTTTGCCCAACCCGATGCCCGGAAAATTAATATCGAGCAGAACCGCGCTGATCCGCGAATCAACCTTGGCTTTTCTAAGCTGGGTCAGCAGACTCGAAAAAGACTGCGCCTGCCCCAAACCAATCAGTTTTGCCGTCGAATCTTCGGGCGCATAGTCGGGCAAACTTCCCGAAACATTCAAAACCAGAACGCTGTTTTCAGCTACATCCGGCTTGCCCATTGATTCGGCGAGCAAGGCGATTCCGATGATTGCCACCAGCAAAAAGGCGAGAAATATTCCGCCGACGATGAGAAGAACTTTACCTGTTTTCGACATTGCCATTATTTAATTTTACTCCAAAAACTTTTCATTAAATTTTGCGCGAACACAAAACATCTTTCTATTTTACGCACAAACTCTAAAAAAGTTTGTTTTGATAAGATTAAAAGCAGATGCTCGTAGTTGATTGGTCGTTGAAAAACCAAGTTATTTCCAGTCTTTAACTGTAGTTTTCGGTTAGAACAATGATTCTTGTTTCTCAAAATTTTTCGGCTCAATTATTTTCTGTCCGAACAATTTCTTCAATTTATTGACGCTCGCCGGGGCGTGTCCTTCGTAATAATTGCTGAAATAAACATAAATATCCTTTGACTTTATTTGCCCGATTTCCTCCTGCCACATTTGTAAATTCACATCCTGCGGGCGATAAATTTTATCGAATTTTGGCAAGTCGCGTTCGCCCATAAAGCGAATATAGGCGAAATCAGTCGTCAATTTTTTGATCGCTTCAAACATCATTTCGCGCGGAATCCAGCCGCCTTCGACCAAACACAGTGCGACTTTATTTTTCTTTAATTCTTCAAACGTCCAGTCAACCAGCCAGTGCCGCGCACGGAATTCGACGGCAAAACGGATGTCTTTGGAAAGTTCCGCGAGAAATTCGCGCAAGGCTTGAGCATTTTCCTTTGACGCTTCAAAATTTGGCGGAAGCTGGATGAGAACAATGCCGAGTTTTTCTTTGAGCAGTGCTATGCGCTCGCAAAACTCGTCTAAAACCGCAAACGACGGTTCGCGCAAATTGTATTCGTGGGTGATTTGCTGCGGTAGTTTTAGCGAAAAAGTGAAATTTTCGGGTGTTTTTTTGTACCAATTTTCGATGCTTGTGCTTGGCGGAATCGCGTAAAAGGTCGAATCAACTTCAATCGTCTCAAACATTTTCGCGTAGATTTCAAGCATTTCGCCGCTGCGTGTGCCGCGAGGAAAGAAAACCGTTTCGCCGTCCGCTTTGGTCGTCCAATCGTCGTAGTTCCAGCCCTGACAGCCGATTTCAATTTTCGGTTTTGATTCGTTTTTCTTCTCTATTTTCATCCGTTTCTGTTTGCAGTAAAAAAATCTTTGCTTATTTTATCACTTTGCAGACGATCAAATTAACGATACCGAACGCTTTTTCTTTTACTTCGATAACTTGCAAACCTGACTGCTCCGCAATTTCTGCCGTTCGCCGATTGAAATGATCGTCAATCAATTTAACGGTTAAAACATTTAGAGCGTCGAACAAATAACCGTGTAAACCTTTCGGGCGAACGTGTTCGAGAAGAATTATTTTCCCGTTCGGTTTGACGACTCTCGCTAATTCTCGAAAAGCGTCTGCAGGTTTCGCAATTGAACAAAAAACTAATGTGGCAAAAGCTGCATCAAAAGAATTTGTATCAAACGGCAGAATTTCGGCATCAGCTTGGACGAGCTTGATAAAGTCGGTTTTGCACTTCGCAATTTCGAGCATTTTGTGCGAAATTTCACCGGCGACGGCTTTTTTACAAAGCGGATAATGTCGAAAATTTGCCCCGGTTCCCGCACCCACTTCCAAAATATGTGCGTTTTCCGGCAAATGAGCGAGAGTTTCTCTGCGCCACCTTGATAAAAAGCGGCGTTCAAACGGCGCGAAAAAATTATCATACTTTTTGGCGAATTTGTCGTAAATCATAGTCTATCGTAAATCTTCAAGCGTGAATCGCAGTTTGTTTTTTTATTTTTAGATTTACGATTGAAGATACACAATAAACGACACGAAAGGAATTTTAGATTTATACACAATTGTTATGGCGAAGAAGGGTTCAGTTTTAATTTGCGACGATGAAGAAATAATGCGCGATGTGTTGGAAACGATTCTGACGGGCGCAGGTTATAAGATTGATTTGGCAAAAACGGGCGAAGAAGCACTTGAAGCTTATCAAAACAAGCCTTATGATTTGGTTTTGATGGACGTTTCGATGCCGGGAATCGGCGGCTTGACCGCGCTTGAAGAGATCATCAAGTTAGACGAAGCGGCGGTCGTGCTGATGATTACGGCTTACGCGACGTTCGACACGGCGATTTCGGCGTGGGAAAAAGGTGCGACGGGAATTATTCGCAAACCGTTCCAAAACGAACAGATTGTCGCTCTCGTGTCGAGAGGCATCAAGCGGCGGCGCAAGGAAGAAGAGCGCGTTTCGCTGCGGCAGGCGATGTCCCGCTCGGTCAAACGCGATGCGATTGTCGGGCGTTCCGACAAAATGGAAAATATTTTTCGTTTGATCGAAAGAGTCGCCCCGGCGCGTTCGACCGTTTTAATTACGGGTGAATCGGGAACGGGCAAAGAACTCGCCGCTAAATCAATTCACGAATCTTCGGCTCGCGCCGAAATGCCGTTCGTCGTCGTCAATTGTTCGAATATTCCTTCAGACCTTTTGGAAAGTGAACTTTTCGGACATACGAAAGGCGCGTTCACCGGAGCAGTTTCCGCCAAAAAGGGTTTGTTTGAAGTTGCTGACGGCGGTTCGATTTTCTTGGATGAAATCGGCGATTTGCGTCCTGAAACACAGGTGCGATTGCTGCGCGTTATTCAGGAAAGAGAATTTACGCCGATTGGCGACACAACGTTGACAAAGGTTGATGTCCGAATCATTGCCGCAACCAATGTTGACTTGAAAGAAGCTGTCAGAAACGGAAATTTCCGCGAAGATTTATATTATCGCCTGTCGGTAGTGCCGATTGAACTGCCGCCGCTCCGCGAACGACGTGAAGACATTCTGCCGCTCGCCCAGCATTTTATTCGTAAATATAACGAGGAAAACTCCAGAAACATCTCTGAAAGTTTGTCGCCGACGGTTCTCTCACTGCTCGAAAATTATTATTATCCGGGAAATGTGCGCGAACTCGAAAATATTATCGAACGTGCCGTCGTCATCGCACTGACCGATGAAATTACGATTGATTGTCTGCGCTCGGAAGTACGTGATCCGAATTTGGCGCGGGATATGATAATTGACGGCAACGGACATTCGGAGCGAATTGACATTGCCCGCGGAGTAAATTTTTACAATGAAGTGCGGCGTTTTGAAACGGATTTAATCAGCCGCGCACTCGACCAAACCGGCGGACACCAATCCCGCGCCGCTCGTCTTCTAGGTCTGAATGCGACTACTCTGAATTCAAAAATAAAATCCTACGACATTCACGTCCGCGACTGACGCTTGGAATCTGAGGTTCCAGGTTTCAGATTGAAGACTTGAGAAGCCTCAATGAAATTCTTTCTCAAAATCTTGAACCTTGAATTTAAAATCTACCTTTTAGTAATGTAATAGCCGTTGCGGGTGCGGACGGTTAGGTTTTCGCGGTTTTTTATCTTTAGTGAAATATTGTGAAATTGGACGCTTTTGTCCGTATTTTCGGGATAATAATCTAAAACATACTGTTGTGAAAGTTCGGCGGAGATTTGATTAAACGCTTGATCCAGTTCTTTTTCATCAATCGGCGAATAGACCGCGCCGCCGGTTTGCGAGGTAATTTCCCGCATTCGATGCTCCGCCGAAAGTGCGCGAATATTGGCGTTGCCAATCCGCTGTCCGGTGCGTTTGAAATTTTCAAAATCCTTTGTTTTAACGACGTAAATTTGACAGTTGCGGGATTGGACGGCTTTGACCGCATCATCAAAAGTCGCATCCGAAATTGTATCTTCACCGTCGGAAACAATCACGATGACGCGGCGACCATCCTCTGCTTTCAAATATTCGGCGGCGGTGATAATCGCATCAAGCAGGGCGGTCGCACCTGCCGGAACCGAAAAATTCTCAATGGCGTTCGTCAACTGCGAAATATTTTTCGTCAAAGGCTGTTCGAGCCGCGTCCCGGTTTGCACCGAATAAAGTGCGGTGAGGTCTTTTTCGGGACGCAGAACCCGTTTGAAAAATCGGATGGCGGCTTTCTTCTCAAAATCCCGCGCCAGCGTCGCGCTCGAACTGTTATCAAACAAAAGTGCCAGCCGCACCGGGGAATCCGAACGAGACAGTTCACTGATTTCCGCCTGTTTACCGTCAATCTGCAATTCAAAATCTTCAAGTTTGAGATTTGCCACGGCTTGTCCGTCCGCGCCCAAAACCGAAACGGGAATCGGCACCAGCGTTGAATCAACACTAATTACATCGCCATCTGGTTCCTCAATCTTGACTGGCGGAGTCGGTGAAACATTCGGATTAGGAGTTTCGACTTTCGTCTGCGTCGGAATGTAAACAATACCCGGCGGCGGTTTGACGGGCGGCGTTTCAGGGGGTTTGACGCGCCCCGACTGCGCGAAAGCAATCACGGAAATTGCGAGTAAAAATAATATAACTAACATCTTACGAGCCATAATATTCCAAACCGTTCGGTAAAATTTCCGCCGAAAACTCGATGTGAATGACGCGCCGATGCGTTGGATATGTGACGGCAGAAGACGAATGAACTGAAAGCGGTCGCATCAAGAATGCCCCGCCACGTTCGACCCGGCAAACCTCGACTTTTTTGGCACTTCTCAAGTCCTGAATTTCTACCGCGCTCAATCGTCCGTTTTTATGTGAACACGGTAAAATCTTTAACGCGCCGTTGCTCTCATCTGTTTCGTCAAGATGAATACGAATAGTCAGCATCTTTTCCAAAATCGAAACAGGCGGCTGAACGTGATGAATATTTGCTTTCAGAGTCCACGCCGAAAATCCATCAGTTTCACGCTTTTCTTTGACCGCTATCGTTAAATCCTGATGCCACGGAACTTTCCAATTTGCGTCGGGAGTTTTATTGAAAAAAGTTGCCCGCACCGGTTGAGCGGATTTGCCGATAATGAGTTGAACTAAATTTTTAACTTTGCTGTCTTCCGCCAGTTTGCCAACTTCAGGTGATAAATTCAAAATATTTTTTACGCCGTAGATCGAACCATTTCTTTTATCGGGAGCCGCATTAACTTTCGACAAACATTCGATGAGCCTCTCAATCTGGTCTTCATTAATTATTGGCGCAACGGAAGCAAAACCGCACTTGTCAATTTTTTCTTGATAGTTAAGCATCTGCAAAAATTTCCCTTTTTGTTAAGGTTTTTTGAAAGTTTCGATCTTCTTTTCCGGCTCACAAACTTCGATCGTTTTACTTGTCATTTTTTCATCTTTCGTTTTTTCGGCAGACAGTCCTAATTTTTCGCGCACGAACTTTTCGATTTCCGGTTCGATCAGTTCACCGTTGACGACGAATGTTTTCTCCGTCAGCACATCGCCTTTTCTGGTCAATTTTGCCGGTTCGAGAAAGATGTTCCACGGTGAACCCCAACCGCGCGCGTCGCCGGTTTTTTGCCGGTATTCATAATGCAGCGTTTTTTTCTTGGCATCTTTTGAATCGGATTCATAGACAACCGGAAAAGTGATGTTCTTGTCGTCGAGATTGGTTTTCATCGCCGCCACCGTGTCATATTCGCCGACACCGATCACGTCCAAGCCATTCGCTTTATATTTTTCGTAAAGTTTTTCGGCAAACGGAGCTTCGTGTTTCCAGTTCGGACACCAAGGCGCGAAATAAACGATTAGCACGAGCTTTTTACCGGCGGTAAACTCGCGCAAATTCACCAATTGACCATCGCGGACATTATTATAAGTCCAATCTTTATATTTAATTTCTTTTTCCTGAAGCGGTGACTGTTCGTTTTGCGCCGCTGCCAATGCAAAACTCAAAAGCACAATCGCCAATGCCCAAATTATTTTCATTCCGGTTACTCCTGAAATTGAAAGACTAAATTTTCAGATGCCGAAAAACGTCGAGAAGGTAGCATCAAAACTTTTGAAATGCCGGAACAACGGGGCATCAATTTCTTAAATCGGAGCGGGTAAAACCGTTTCTGTAACGGCTTCTCCCGCCGAACCAGTGGACACAATTCAAATAAATTCCCGTCAACGCCGAAAGACAAGCCAGCAGCGAAAATAAAATCAGCAGCAAAACCTGCCACGAACCGGCGAAATAATAAAAATGAGCCTGTCGAAAAAACTGTGTTTTCAAGTTCGGCGGGTCAGACATCTGCGTTTCGCCTGTTTCCGCATCAATAAAAATCGAATCTGCACCGAGTCCGCCGATTGATTGATAAACGGGTCTGCCGTCCTTCATTAACAAAGTCAAAGCGGTCGTGGGCAGTGGTTTACCGGCAAGCGCATCTGCCTTTTGCATCGCTTCGTTCGGAGCGATTTTCACCCGCGACGCATCAATCTTTTCGACGCTGCCGCCTTCGACCGTATTCGGCAGGGCATATAAAAACCCGCTCAACGCCCAGGCGAGAACGGGAATCGAAACGAACAAGCCGAGCCACAAATGTAATTGATAAATAATTTTTCGCATAAAGTTTTTACGGCGGATAACCACAGATTAACACACATCACCAAGAAATTTTCAATCGGTTTTTATCTGTCCCGATTTGTGTTAATCTGTCGTTTGATTTTTGTTTTACAAATTCAGGAGATTTAACAATGAGCGATCAAGCAACCGTGTCCGACATTTTCCGCCGCGCTTTGGAAATGAGAAAGTCAAATCCGAACGCCTCTTACAAAGACGTAAAAACCCAAATCGTCAGTGAATTCAGTGGTAAACCGTTTCCCAAATCCGCATTTTTGACGATTCCCGAATACGATAACATCGCGCCCGAAGAAGATTGGACGGCAGGACTGCCGGTCGTTTTGCGCGGCATTCAAACCGAAAATTGGGAAGAGATTGCTCACGGCATCATCATCAGTCTCGAACAGGTTGAGAACTACCCGAAAGAATCAATGCGCGAAGATGCGCCCGAGAAAGAATGGCGCAACCGTCACCGGGGAATCGCCGAAGCCGAAGCAAAAAACATGAGCAAATGGATGCCCGAAGATTTGATGAATCTCGCAAAACGTTCGACCAAACAGTAAAAGTTTGACTGTCCCGCCGGATTATGCGCCGATTTTACGCACCGACCGAAAAATTTAACCAATCAAACGTCGCGCTCGGTTTTGAAGAAACAAGACATTTGCGCGACGTTCTGCGTTTGCGCGAAGGCGGTGAAATACGGGTTTTCGACGGCACGGGCAGAGAGTTTCTATGTCTTGTCGAAAAGATTGCAAAAAAAGAAACCGATTTGAAAATTATCGAGGAAGTATCGCCTACTGCGCCTGAATCAAATTTAGATTTAACTATAGCCGTCGCACTCTTAAAAGGTGAAAAATTTGATTTAATCGTCCAGAAAGCCGTCGAACTTGGGGTAAAACGAATCGTTCCGCTCAACACGCGGCGTACCGATGTCAAAATCAAAGGCGACGGCAAAAAACTCGAACGCTGGCGAAAAATCATCATTGATGCAACCAAACAGTGTGGACGCGCCGCGCTGATGCCGATTGATGCCCCGGTTGATTTTGAAGAATTTACAGCAATGGCGGACGGCACAAAAATTTTGTTTACCGAAAGAAGCGGTGAAAGTTTTTCCCTCGTAAAATATGCCAAAAAGATTACCGCTGTGATCGGTGCCGAAGGAGGTTGGGAAGATGCGGAAATCGAAGCGGCACGGGCGCGCGATTTTCAAATCGTGACTTTCGGCGGCAGAATTTTGCGGGCAGAGACTGCCGTTATTTCCATCGCGGCAGTTTTGCAGAACCGTTTTGGCGACTTTGCATAATTATCCCCAGGTAAACTTAGCCGCGTTTCTTTTCCGGTCGCACTTTGATCGGCGCAGCTTGTTTCTGCGAACTGTTTTCCGCATTAAAAGGTTGGTCTCCTTCCTCTTCGTTAGCCGCTTTTACCGTTGCCAGAAGTTTTGAATTGTTGAGCAGCTTTTGCGCCGCTTTTGCATTTTTGCTCGGTCTTTTTTTCTCTTTTGCCATTATTTGTTCCTGTTTGCTCCGCCCGGCTTTATTTCCTCAGCTTCCAGCAATGTTAACCCATCACAGCTACTTTAATCTTTTTGTTTGCCGTCGCCAACCGACGATTGACTTTTAAATCGAAAAAAGCCGAAGTTCACAAAAAATGAATTTCGGCTGAGTGTTCAAAATCAAAATATAAAATTAGAAACTAAAATTAAAAAATTTTTATTACCTGCTGAATAATAAAATTCTCCGAGTTTTTTTACATTGAACTGCCTGCTTTGCCTGCAATCCAGACAATTTAGATGAACCGTTTTTGATTTACCAAAAAAACCGGATCATAGTCCTCTGTTCCCGAAATATCTGTTCGATAAAAACCAATCCTTCCGCTGAAAATATTTCTGTCAATTACAACTTTAAGAAAGACAATTTTGTACGTAAATGTCCATAACCTTTTTTCCACTGTAATTGACATAAAAACTGCCCCTTGTTCGTAGTTCTCTGCCAGATTCAACTGCCCTGTTCTTGATCTCCCTTTTTGCGGCTGTCAATATGCTTTATCAAAGATATTTTCCACGACAGATACTTTGCAAATGACGTGCCAAACGTTAGCCACTCGTAGTTTCGCTGAAACACAGTGGTTTTGGCAGCGGAGCGGCTTGCATTATTTTTATACATACGAAGAGCGTTTGACTTTTTTGCATACATTTTTAGCTGATCGAAAACTTGCTGATGTTTGAATTTAATCCATTTTTGAATGAAAAAGTAATTTATGCTATCAATGATAACAATGACCAAAATAAGTGAGCCGGAATTAGCGCGTATTTGTCTCGGCATCAAAGAAGACCGCGAAATTATCTGGAAACATAATCCAATCGGCACCCGTGAAGAGATTCTTTTATGGATGCTGCTCAGTTGTCTGGTCAGTTATCTGAGTTTGGAAGAAATTGAAACGCCCTGTTTCAACGGAAAACCGACGGCTGAAACATACAGAAATGCAATTTTATTCGTATTGGAAGATACAAGAACGACAGACTTCGCCGTCGCAAATTACCTCGATGAATTAACCGAAGATTGAATATGCTAAGATAAACAAAATTTAAAAATTCAGGAGAATATATGCGAAAAATTGTGTTAATTGCCGCGCTGATCGGTTTGTTGATGATTGGCGTTCAGGCACACGACGAGTTGATAACCGGCAAAAAAGTTCATCGGGAGCAGCAGGAAGTAACGATTAAGACCGGAAAGGTCGGGGGAAATGTTTACGTTTTATACGGACAGGGCGGCAATATTGGCGTTTCGGCGGGCAAAGACGGATTGTTGATGATTGACGACCAGTTTGAAAACATCTCCGACAAAATAAAAGTTGCGCTCAAAGAACTCGGTTCCGACACGCCGCGATTTATTTTCAACACCCATTTTCACGGCGATCACACGGGCGGAAATCCGATTTTCGGCAGAACCGGTACGATTATCGCGCAGGACAATGTTCGCAAACGTCTGTTAATGAACGAGAAACCGTTCCCCGAGTTTGCACTGCCGATGATTACCTACGGGCAAAGTATTTCCATCCACTTTAACGGTGAAGAAGTTCGCGCCGTTCATTTCCCTAACGCGCATACCGATGGCGACACGGTGCTTTTCTTTACCACTTCAAACGTCGTGCATCTCGGCGACCAATTTTTTGCCGGACGTTTTCCTTTTGTAGATTTAAACAGCGGCGGCAGTGTGCCGGGTTTGGTGAAAAATATCGGCGAACTGATGCAGCAAATTCCGTCTGACGCGAAGATAATTCCCGGACACGGAGAAGTCACCACGCTCGACGGTTTGAAGGATTACTATCAAATGCTGATTGATACGACAGACATCGTGCGAAAGGAAATGAAGAAAAAGAAATCACTCGATGAGATCAAAAAAGCCGGTCTGCCTGCTAAGTATAAAGATTGGGGAACAGGTTTCATCAATACGGACAAGTGGATCGAAACGATTTTCAACAGTTATTCGATAAATATGAAAAATGGGAAAGAGACGAAAAAGTAGGAGGGTGTCAGATATTTTGTGTAATTGAGTTTTCTGTCAGTCCGGCAATTGGGAGCCGTCCTTCAAAAATGATTGCCATTTGATTCATCGCCAAACTCCAGTTCTGAATGGGCATTGTCCATTTTTTCTCGATATTTTG
>JBBSUG010000027.1:0-65283 GCA_038235165.1 Pyrinomonadales bacterium | reverse complement strand
CGGCGGCAAGCCACGCCGTCGCAATCCAGAAAATCCCGAGCTGCGTGTGCCAACTGCGCGAAATGACATACGGCAGATAATCCTGCAGCGGAAACCCGTAAAAACCGCCGCCTTCCACGCCGTAATGCGCTGTAATCATTCCCATTACGATTTGAATCAAAAACAGCAGGGTTACGACGACGAAATACTTGACGGTCGCTTTTTGCGACGGCGTGGGTTCAAGTCCGACGAGCGGGTCTTCATACGGCACGTCATCGTCGGTATATTCCATCTTTTTGCCCGCGTAAAACCACACCATCCAGCCGATTGAGGCGAGCAGCAAGATAACACTCGCGCCCGTCCAGACAATCGCGCTGTCGGTCGGAACATTGCCGACAAGCGGCTCATGCGGAAAATTACTCGTATAGGAAATCGTATTATCGGGACGATTCGCCGCCGAAGCCCACGCCGTCCAGAAGAAAAACGCATTCATTTGGCGAAGTTTTACCGGATCGGATTGCGCGTCGCGCTGAATCGCGTAATCCTTGTTTCCGTTGGTGAAAATCTCCGAATAATGTTTTAAATTATCTTCAAATGCAGCGGCGCGAATCGGTTCAATCGTCAAAGTATCCGTCGCCACGTCATAATTATTTTTGCGAACTCTGTCTTGCAGGCGTTGCCGCAAAACGGCTTTTTGTTCGCTGTTCAACGCTTCATAATTTGCCGCGCCGAATTCCGAAGTCGCCCAACTATTCAAAATAAAAACGGCTTCGCGGTGCAGATAATCCGCCGTCCAATCCGGCGCGACATAACTGCCGTGTCCCCAGATCGAACCGACCTGCATTCCGCCCATCGCCTGCCAGACATTCTGCCCGTCCATAATCGCTTCCGCCGGAATTAAAACTTGTCCGTCGGTGGAAACGACTTCACGCGGAACGGGCGGTGCTTGGCGAAAAATTTCTATGCCGACCCAGCCCAAAATGCTGAACGATATAACGAATATTGCTATTAAAATTATCCAAAGTTTTTTCATATTTTTTCTTCCGTCTCAAACATAAGTTGAATTTATTATTCTTAAATCTTAAACAGCCGATTATGTAAGTTCCGGCAAGAAATTTTCTTTCAAAAACATTATTTTTTATTCATCAACAGTCTAATTCTCGATCTCTTTATTTTGTCGTTCTTCAATTACGGTTATGGTTTTCAATCTTGTTGTTTCCGGCACTTCGCCGCCTTCGTTTTCCCATCGCTGAATAGCTTTTTCAGATAGTTTTTTCTCCTCGTCAATTTTGGTTTGCGTCTTCATAACTGTCTCTGATAGACCTCAAATGTTTCATTTTCGATACAACTTTTTATATTGCAAGACTTATGTTCAGACCAAGTTTATTTTCTCAGCCAGCCGAACAAGCCGTGAACTACGGTCGCGCGATTTGCTTCATAAATCGCTCTCGTCGTCGGAATGGACATCGGGCAAACCTGCACGCAATTCTGCGCGTTGCTGCAATTCTGCACGCCGTCTTCCTGCATAATTCCTTCGAGCCGCGCATCGCGCGTCATTTTTCCGGTCGGGTGCATATCGAAAAGTCTGAACTGCGTCAGCGTCTGCGCTCCGATAAAATTTCCGTCGCCGTATTGCGGACAGGCTTCCAGACAGCAACCGCAAGTCATACAGCGCGAATAAGCGTAACGCTCTTCGGTTTCTTCCTGACTCATCTTCGGACCGGGACCTAAATCATAGCTTCCGTCAAGTTCAATCCAGGCGTGAATTTTTTTAAGGTGATCGAACATCTCCGTGCGGTCAACCGTCAAATCGCGCACATTCGGAAATTTCGTCATCGGCTCCAAATTAATCGGAAATTCAAGATTATCAATCAGAGCGGAACACGCCTGACGCACGGTTCCGTTAATAATCATCGTGCAGATGCCGCAAACCGATTCCAGACAATTCATATCCCAAACCGGCGGCGTGGTTTGTGTTCCATCCTTTGTTACAGGATTTTTACGAATTTCCATAAGACAAGAAATGACATTGAGATTCGGGCGGTAGCGAAGTTCAAACTCTTCCCAATACTGCGGCGCGTCCGGTTTTTCCCGCCGCTTGATGCGAATATTGATAAACTTCGGTCTATCACGCTCAACCCGTTTCGGTTCCGGGTGTTTGATGGAATAACTCATAAACTTACCGCCTTTTTAAGCATTTTAATGCGAACCGATTAAACTTTTAATAAAGAAAACTTTTGAAATCGGTTTGCTTTCATCTCCGTTTACATATCTTTAAATTTCGTAACTAAAATGTGAATTTCCGGCTCGGCGACGACTTCGTGTTCGATCTCCGCTTCGAGAGTTATTAAAGTTCCGGCGGTGAGTTTTTGTTCATCTTCCAAATCTTTTCCCGCACGAAAAACGCCGTTTCCAGCCAGACAAAAAACGGTTATCGGTTCGCGTGCTTTATGCTTCGATAAGATTTCGCCGTTTCGCAAAATCACTTCCATCATCTGCCGCCGCGAGCCGTCGAAAATTTTTGCCGCGTCTTTGTTTTTTTCAGTTTGCGGAATTTTTCCCAATTCAAATTGCTTGATAAGTTCAATGTTTTTCATAATATTTTTTTTAGAAAAGTCCTGCGCCTGCTGATTTCGCATAGACCAAATTATCCACCGACGGATAGGCAACTGCGCCGACCGCCGCGCCGGGTTTGTAGAAATAAATAAACCAGTGTCCCGAACGGCGTTCTTCCGCCCAACTCGCGTAGCCGCGCCGCGCAAACATATCTCGAAGCGGAATCGGATCAAACGGATGATGAACGAGAAGCACGTCTTCGGCGTGTTTGAGCGAAACCAGACCTTTGGCAATCTTCGGCATCGGGTCTTGACGGGTTTCGGCTTGCTCAATTACGTCAACAAAAATTATTCGCGCATCGGTGTCTTTCAAACCTAAGATTTCCAGCGGTTTGCACGGCGGATTCGTTTCGCGGAATTCGTGCGTTTCACGCGAATAAACTTGCAATTCTTCGGCGAGTTCTTCGGAATCAACGCCCGCCGCGAGATTTAAAACATATAATGCTTCGGAAACAGGAATCCGCGCAATCCGCGCCGCCTGCGCGACCGTTACTCTGCCGCTCATCGCCCGCCGCAATTTCGGATAATTCAAACGCTCGAATTCCGGCGCAAGCCAGATAAAAGCGCTCAAAAGATGTTCGCCCAATTCCAAAACCTCCTTAACTTTCATATCTGCCGTAACTTTCATTTTCTGTTAACCTCCATTTCTTAATAATTAAATTATAAAATGCGAAGAAAGGAAAAAATATGATTTAAATCACATCTGAAACTTATTTTTAATTTTTCTTTGAATCAAAAAGCAGACTGTAAAAAAGTCCGGTGATAGCGAGAAGCCACGCGGCAAGCGCAATATAAATAAAATATCGCGGAATAATCATCAAAGGCTCGAAATTTATCGCCTTTGAAAGTTGAAAAGTGCAGACCGTGTACATTCCGAGCGGAAAAACCATTCCCCAATACTGCGGATTGTATCTGAGTGGAAAACGCTTATAAACGTGCCGCCAGAATCCGAGAATAATCAAAAGCGGAATCCACCACGTTCCCCACGCCCAGAAAAATAATGTAAAACCTTTTAGAAACGGAAGAATCTCGGCAAAAAAACTCCATTCGGGAGCGGCGATAATCAATCTTGCTCCGGCGAGTGTCGTAATCGCCACCGCGCCCATATTTATCCAGTAAGGCGGCGAAAGTTCGGCGACGGTAAATTCCTTAAATGTAAAACGGTAAAAAATCAGCGTGATGAGCAGCAGATAAAGCATACACCCGACCAGAAACATACAAAGCGTGAAGAAAAGCAGCGGCTCGCTGTATCCGATAAAATGTTTTGAAAGGAGCGTTCCCAAAACGGAAATTGATTGTGTGGCAACCGCCGCAATCAGCCAGGTGCCGCTCAAACCTTTTTCGAGCGGTGGTTTATTTTCCTGAATCGTGACGAACGTGAAAAATGAATACATTGTCAGTGCCCACAAAAATAAACCGATAACCCAGAGAACCATCGCTATTTGAAACTGTTCCGCAACAATTATCAGTTGACTTCCGAGAACGCAAATTCCGGCGGAAACGGTAAAAAATCCCGGTCCGCGCATATGATCTGTAATGTCGGCTTTAATTTTCGGAAAAAAGCGTATCAAACGAATCAGATATAGCAAACTCAAAATCGTAAATGCGATAATGTTTACAAATAACAAACCCCACGCAATCGTTTTCATTCCAAGCAATTGCGCTGCGATGGAAACAATTCCGGTTGCCATCACAAGGGCAAAATAGCCGGGGAAAAGATTGGCAATTGCCTCACCGATTCCACTATTTGTTTTATCAGATTTTTTCACTAAAATTGATTTTTCAGATCTTGGCAGTAATTACTTGAGACTTCGGAAATCAAAAATCTTTCAGTTTTCCTTCAACGCATTTTTTGCAATCTAATTCCGCGCCCAACTTTTCATTGCGTCCGCCTTCGCTCAAAACCCATTCACGCGAAATGAGCGGCGGTTTGTGGCGAACGTGCTGGAGATGTCCGCATTGGAGTTTTGCCCGCCAATCCCCTTCGTCGTCTTTGTCATAGCCGATGATTTTTCTTTTCATTTTTCAATGAATTTAACGTTAAGAGTTTAAGTTTCAAGGTTGATAAATTTTTAACTTTGAATTTTGAAACTTAAATTTTTAACTCACCTTACGCAGAGAATTGGATAGGATTCAATTCTCGTAAAGTTTGATATGCTGAATGTAGAGCGTTGACATACAATTTGGTTTTCAAGGCAAAATGATTGGTCTTGGTTTCTATTTTCAGCATTTCCAGTTTGATGTAACCGCATAATGCGGCGTAAAAATGATTTGTTTGGGTCTTCTCCGTTTGCGTTGGGGATTTTGCCAAACTGACATTTTGTTTCAATGATTTATGGTAAATTTCCACGTTCCATCGTCTTTGATAAATGGTGGTCATTTGGTCTTTGATAAGTGTTGTATCACTTGAAATCAGATACAAAATGCCGATTATTTCATCTTCATTTGTGAAGACTTGTTTGACTAATTTTAAGGGAAATTCAACTCCTTCGAGATAAATTTCCAACTCGGTATCGGCTTTGATTTCAAGCGTTGAAACGACTACCCAACGACCTGCTTTTTTGTCTGCCAAACTTAACGCTATTTTGCGATTACTTTTGATTGGACAAATAACATCTTTTTTATGTTTTTGTTTGATAACTCGAAGGTTTTCAACACCGGAAAACCACGCATCAAACAATACATACTTGAATTTGACTTGATTACGGGCAGTTTGGGCAATCATTTCCAACGCCATTTCGTTCTTGGTTTTGGTTGATCGCCGTTTTTCTTTTCGGGTCTTTTTGTCAATGTATTTCTCGGTTTTTGCGACTATTTCAAAACTGATTGGCAAAGATACAGTCTTGTTTTGATACAAACAAGACACAAAATCAATCCCTTTTACATTTTGTTGTTTGGAATGGTCATTTTGCCAACAAACAATGTCATTTTCATCGGTATAAGGTTTCTCTTCAATCGAATCATCAATGATCAGAACGCCTTGCTCAGATTGAATCTTTTTGACAAAAGGTTTGGCAATTAACCATAAATCTTTGGCAGTTTTCTTATCTTGCGACAGAAACCGAGTAACTTGGTCGTGGCTGATTTCGCCATTTACCAAATTGCTCAAACCAGTGGCGGATGTTTGCGAAAATGATGCTATCAAATAATCTGAATAAATATCCAACATCTGTTTCATAATGTCGGTTATTTTATTACTTTTTCAAATATCGCGTAAGGTGAGTTAGTAACTTACTTGCCGCGCACATATCCGGAACTTGTGCGGCGGCGCGAAGCCGGTTTCCACCAGAGAAAAATCGTCAGCGCGATCAGCCAGCAGACGGCGGATGCAATAATAAGCGGCGTTAACTGTTTGAATTCACGCGCCAGAGCAGCTTCGACCGCCGCCGATAAAATCCATAATTGCGCTAGATTTATCATCACCAGCAGAACGAGCCGCGCCTGCCAAATGGCGGTGCGTCCGCGTTCCATCGGGCGTTTTCCGCCTGCGTAATTCGCCGGTTTGTAAACGCCGCGCGTTTCGTTGGCGAGATAACGCGCCTGCGCGTCTTCTAATGCGTTGAATTTAGTTTTAGGCTTAAATTCCATGGATGTTTTGCTCTCCGCTTTCTTTTCTGCCGATTGCCCAAACTTCGCCGTTATCCTTTATTTCCAAAGCAATTTGGTCGAGCGGACGCGGCGGCGGACCGTAAAGGTTTCTGCCGTCGTGAACGTCAAATCCGCCTTCGTGACACGGACATTCAAGCCGGTCGTCTGCTTTCGCATAATAAACCGGACACGATAAATGAGTGCATTTCTGCCCGTAAGCGTAAAAATTTCCGTCCTGTGCGCGGACCAAAATCGCCGTGTCGTTTTCCTTCGGATAACGAAAGTTCAAAGACTCGCCCGCCTGCAATCCGTTTGCATTTTCGATTTTCAAAGGCGAATACTGCGTTTCAAACTGCGAATCATACGCCGCTTTTCCGGCAAAACCAACCGCACTCAAAAATAACGCGCTCGAAGTCAAAAACAGAAAATTACAAAATTCGCGGCGCGTAACTTGCCCTTCTTCGTCGCGGTCGTAGGGAAATTCTTTTTGATACGATTCGGTCGCTTCACGCACATTACGTTCGTCGGAAATTTCGTTGTTCACCTTTTCGCGGTCAACACCTAAAACGTCTTCGATTGTTTTTGATAAATTTGAACTCATATTTTTCAGTTATCAGTAATCAGTCAACAGTAATCAGTTATATTTTATGATGACTGATAACTGTTGGCTGATTACTGATTAAAATTCATTGCTTTTGTCGGACTCTTCAACCTGCGTGTCAATCCACGATTCTTGAGTTGCGGCTTGTCCGTGTTCAACCAAAACTTTCCCTTCAAACACGCCGCAGCCGTCAACTTTTACTTCCGTTTCGTCGGTCGGAAGCATTAAATAGACCTTCGTTTCGACGTGCTGATTTCCAAAAACGTGCGCGTTGACGGGCTTTGTTCTTCGCAGAGGAACGATCTGTTCGTATTTTCCGAATGCCAAAGCGCCGGTCGGACAAACGCTGGTACACATCGGCTGTAAACCTTCGCTCGTCCGGTCGTAACACATATCGCATTTCATTTGCAGGTGAATCTGCGTATTATATTTCGGCACGCCGAACGGACAGGCGTTGACGCAGTTGCGACAATCCAAACAGCGCGGTTTTAACGCCGACATAACAACGCCGTCTTCGTTCTGTTTAATCGCGTCCGCCGGACAAACCAGAGCGCACGTCGGTTCGGTGCAGTGCATACAAACCGTCGGCATCGTCGCCGTCGTCTCGGCGCGGTCTATATAATCCACAAAAATCATCGAATAACCTTTGTGAGTCGAGCATTCGCGGCAGGCGGCGACGCACGAGCGGCAGCCGATACAGCGTTGCGGGTCTATGAACATTGTTTCTTCCATAATTTTTTATTTTTTTTTGTAGTTAATCCACCGTTTCCGCAACAATTTGCTTCGGACGCACAATCGCCACAGAGCAAGGCGCGTGTTGAATTACCGCTTGTGACACGCTGCCGAGAAATAAAGTTTTCCACTTGTTCATTCCCCGCGAACCCATCACAACCAAATCTGCGCTTTCGCTCCCGGCTTGATTGACGATTTCCTGTGCCGCCGAGTGAAACGGTTGAGCGGTAATAACCTCGGAAGTTACTTTCAAACTTTCTGACTCGTCGTTGAGCGTTTTCTCCGCTTCATTGAGCATTTTGCGACCTTTATCAACATTTTCGTTGTGAATGTCGCGATTTATCTCAGCATTAACGCCCATCATATCGGTAACAGGAATAGGAGATTCAACAATATGAATAATTTTCACTTCGTCGCCTTCATTCCACTTGCGCCGTGCAATCTCACTGAGTGCTAACCTACTGTTTTCAGACCCATCTATCGGAATTAATACTTTCATTTAATTGCTCCTTGGATTTATGTTGTGTTAATTGGAAATTATTTTCCTCTCTGCACTTCGCTCAAACTTGCGCCTTTTCTGCCTTTTCCTAAAATTGGCAATTCTCTCGAATGAATCTTTTCAATTCGCGCCGCACACGCTTTGTATTCGGGAATTTTCGATGTCGGATCAAGCGCGGGATTCGTTAATTGATTCGCCGCTAAATTTTCGCCCCAGTGATACGGAATGAAAATCGTGTCGGGACGAATTGTTCGCACAACTAATGCCGGAAAAACTCCTTCGCCGCGCCGTGAAATTACCTTCACTCGTTCGCCGTCGTTGATTTTTAATTTCATCGCGGTTTCCGGGTGAACTTCGACATACGGTTCGGGACATTGCTGAACGAGAAAACCGATTCTCCGCGTTTGATTGCCCGAAAGATATTGATAAACGACTCGTCCGGTGGTTAAAATCAACGGAAATTCGTCGTCCGGTTTTTCGTCCGCTCCCAAATATTCGACGGCGTGAAATTTCGCTTTGCCGTCGGGAAGACTGAATTTTTCTTCAAATAGTCGCGGAGTTCCCGGATGATCGAGCGTCGGACAACTCCAGAAAATCCCGTTGTTTTTCTCGATTTTCTCATAAGTTATGCCGTAATAATCGGCTTTTCCGCCTTTTGAAGCGACGCGCATTTCGTCGAAAATCTCGCGCGGGCTATTGAACGGAAAGTATTTTCCGCGTCCCATTCTCTTAGCGATTTCGTTGATAATCCACCAATCAACTTTTGCTTCTCCGGGCGGTTCGTTCGCTTTGTTGATCTTGACGACGCGACCTTCCGCGCTCGCCGTTACGCCTTCGTCTTCCGACCACGCCGAACCGGGCAAAATGACATCGGCGTATCTCGAACTTTCCGACATAAAAAAGTCTATGCAGACGTAAAAATCTAAACCTTCGAGCGTTTCGCGCACCGTGTTTATATCCGGCAGCGAAACCATCACGTTATTGCAAATCGAAATAAGCGCACGAATTTCCTTTTCGCGCATTTTGCCGAACATCTCGACGACCGAAACTCCGGCTTCGGGCATTTCTTCGAGCGGCAAATCCCAAACTTCGCTGATATATTTGCGGTCTTCCGGGTTATTTATCGAACGCTGTCCGGGCAATTGGTCGGCTTTTTGTCCCATTTCGCGTCCGCCTTGCCCGTTTCCCTGTCCGGTAATCGTGCCGTAACCGCGTCCGGGTGAGCCGATTTTTCCGGTTGCGAGAACGATATTGATATAACTCAAAACATTGTCCACGCCGTTTGAATGATGTTCGATGCCGCGGGCGTGCATAATCATTCCGGTTTTGGCGCGTCCGTAAAGAAGTCCCGCCTGCACGATTTTTTCCGCCGGAACGCCGGAAATCTCAGCACAAATTTCCGGCGTGTATTTTTCGATCACGGCTTTTGTCGCTTCCCAATCGTTCGTGCGGCTTTTGATAAATTCTTCGTCAATCAAATTTTCCTTAACGATGACGTGCAGCATTCCGTTTGCCACCGCGACATCAGTTCCGGGTTTTAACTGCAAATGCAAATCGCCCTGCCGCGCCGTCGGCGTTTCACGCGGATCAATGACGATCCAAACGCCGCCGTTATCGCGCTGCTGCCATAAATATTTATTCAGAACCGGAAAAGTTTCCGCGCAATTTGCGCCCGCGATTATCAAAACTTCCGCCAAAGGAATGTCCGACCAAGGATTCGCGGCGCGGTCAACGCCGAACGCTTTGTAATTCCCCGCACCGGCGGAAACCATACAAAGTCTGCCGTTGTAATCAATGTAGCGTGTGCCTAATCCGGCTCGGGCGAACTTGCCCATCAGATAAGTTTTCTCCGTCGTCAACGAAGAACCCGAATAAACGCCGAGCGTGTCCTTGCCGTATTTCGCTTGCAATTCTTTAAATTTTAAAACGACTAAATCCAACGCTTCGTCCCAACTCGCTTTTTCAAAAATCCCGTTTCTTTTTATCAATGGATGAGTCAATCTGTCAGGATGATGAGTTTGCAGATATGCGGTAACGCCCTTCGGACAAAGTTTCCCTTCATTGACAGGAAAATCATAACGCGGCTCGAAGCCGACGAGTTTACCTTTTTCGACGAGCAAATTCATTCCGCACTGCACACCGCAATACGGGCAATGTGTCGGCACAACCTTATCAATCACGCGATCAGCTTGCCATCCGCCGTCAGGCGCGTCGTGCAGATGAGGTCCGAATCTTTCGATGATATTTTCTAAGTTTTCTACTTTGCTCATTTTGTAAAATAATTTCGCTTTTGTCGTTAATTATCAACTGAATAAAATCAGCTCAGGAAAAATTTTAGCCACAGATTTACACAGATAAACACAAGATATTTTTTATGATTTTATATCTGTCTGATTGTTAATTTTTTCTTATCATCTGAGTTCATCTGTGTAAATCTGTGGCTAATTTTCTTCCGTTCTCGTACCGTAAAAAACCGGCTCATCGCGCTTCTTCGGCAAATTTGCATAAGCCAAACCGCGCATAATCCGCTTGCAGCGCGGGCAGTAATCCTGCAATGTATGACCGTTTTCCATTCGATAGTCAAAACCGAGTTCGCCGACCACTTTTTTCAAATCGTCAATCCACATCTGCCCGACAAATTCGGTTTTGCAGCGCGGGCAAACCGCTTGCGGCATTTCCTCCGAACGCTTTTGATAAAGTTCGACACCAATCGAAGCCGGACGCTGAACGATGTGAAAAAGTTTTCCGAACGGAATATAAAAAAGCGTCATAATTACCGTCGCCTGATGCGAAAGTGCGATAAACGAATACATATAACCCTCAAACCAGAGGCTCGAAGCCGTCAGCATCAAACCCGAAACCGAAATTGCGATCAACATCAAATGCGGCACGAAATCGAGCAAAAATGTTTGATATGCAATCGCGCCGCGATCTTTTAATCTGCGATGAATCGCAATCGCGCACCCGACGATGACCATAACGGCGGAAATATCCAGCCCGTGAAACATAATCCACGCGGAAATATCGCGCCCTTGAACCAGCGAAAGCGGAAAACCGAACAGAAATGCGCGATAACCCATATCGCCTTCGAGTTCAAAATGAACCCAACCGAACGCCAGCGGAAACGTAATCGCGGCGGCGAGAACACAGCCCCACATAATCAGCGCGTGCATCAGCCAGCGCATCGTGCCGCGTTTGAAAATAAATCTCTGCCCGACCAGATTCGTCGCCACGGTCGTCGCGGCGGTGGCGGTATTTTTGGCAAACTTTTTGCGCTGAAAAAACAACTGCAAGCCCCGCTTAAAATAAATTCTCGTCGCCGGACGCTGAAGCCACATCGCGTAACGAAAAAATATTGCGCCGAACGCAACAATACTCGCCACCGTGTAGCCGAAAAGCGCGGAATCGAAATGTTCGAGATTACGCGAACCGACAATAACCAAAACGGTCAGCAGCGCGGATGCGCCCAAACCGATCAGCGTCGGGTGCGTGTAGTTCATTTTTGCTGAATAAATTTTATCGGGTGTTTCCGTCATAAAATTTTTGTTTGCGTTCAAACGCTAAATTATTTTAGTTTAAGTTTTTTTCAGACCGAAAGAATATGATTTGAATCATAAATTCGAGTTTTTTCGGTTTTTTCTCAATGATGATCGCGGACGACTTCCCAGAGTTGATTGCTCTCATTTTTCATACGGCTCCACATTTTTCCGATTTTTAATCCGTAAAGAGTTTCATCCCAAATTCCGTAATTGAGAAAAATCGAATCTTCGCCGCCCGCGTCAATGATTAAAGCGATGTCGTGATGATAAAACTTGTCCGGCATTCCGCCGTGCAACTCACGGGCGAGATTTTCAGCGGCAACCTGCGCCTGCCGAATCGCCATAAACGCGAGTTTCGGACCCGGAAATGCGGCAATATCGCCGACGGCGTAAGTTTTATCCAAATCCTGAACGCGCATAAAAGTATCGGTTTTGATGAAATCGAGTTCGTCGGTAAAGCCGTGTTTTCCGAGCATTGATTGTCCGCGAAATGGCGGCAAGAGCATCAGTAAACCGTATTCAATTGATTTGGCTTTGTCGGAAATAATCGCATCTTTCGTGATTTCTTTGACGGCAAAATCGGTTGTAACTTTTATGCGGTGTTTTTCAAAAGCCTTTTCCAGTTTTTCGTGTAAATCCGCGCCGCCGAACGCTTCCTTTATGCTTTCGGGGAACACGACATCAATCGAAATTTCGCCCGATTCGACTTTTCCTTCAAACTTTCGCGCCAATGAAAACGCCGTTTCACAAACCGGAACGGGCAAAAACGCTTCCGGTACGAGTCCGACAACGATTTTCCCTTTTTCAAATTTATCAACCGCATCGCCGAATTTGTGCGCGGCTTTCGTGCCGAGCAGATGATAGGCGTGTTCAAAAAATCCGCCTACCTTTTCGGTCGCCAATCTTCGTCCCATTGCAATAACCAGAAAATCGTAGGAAATTTCGCCGTCGAAATCATCGCCTGTAACTTTCACTCGTTTGAGATTCGTGTTGAGTTTTATCACTTCGCCACGAACGAAACGGACATTTAGCTCGTTTAATTTTTCGTGGAGATCAAAAGTGATGTCATCCGCCGTGCAGTCGCCGAAAGCGAGCCTGACGAGCGCGGGATAGAATGTAAATTTATCGTTCGGCGCAACGAGCGTAATGCGATGCCCGCTGCTGCTGCCAAGCAATTTCGTCAAGTGTTCAGCCGTCATCAAACCGCCGAATCCGCCGCCTAAAATTAATATGTTTTTCATTATTTTTGTTCCTTATTTAATTGTTGCCGCTTTTATTTCCAAACTATTTTCTGATAATCAAAACCGAACAAGGTGCGTAATGAATGACTTTATCGGAAGTCGAGCCGAGATAGGCGCGTTTCCAAAATCCGTAGCCGTGTGATCCCATGATGATTAAATCCGCGTCCCATCGCTCCGCTTCTTCGACAATCTCCCTTCCAGGCGAACCTTTGACGATTTTAGTTGTCATATTAAGGTGAGGATTTTTCATTCTTTCATGAATCAGGGTCTCAGCTGTTTTTACGTTTTCAACCGCTTGATTTTTCCCGATTCTCTCTATTTCATAAAAATATTCGGCAGCATTTGCATATGGTTCGGTGACAGCAAAAGCAACTTGTTCAAAATATGAAACTTCATTAAAAACAGAAATAATTTCTATTGAATTATTTTTACTGCTAAACTTCATGTCGCAGGCTGTTTTTATTGCTTGCCGACTATAATCAGAACCGTCCGTGGCAATTAAAATCTTCATTTATTTCTCACTCTAACTAACTGTTCAGCCTCTCGGCAATTATTGGTTTCTTAGTTTGTTTTTCTGACAATCAATACCGAACACGGAGCGTGATGCACAATCGCATTCGACACCGAACCGAGCAGCATTCGTTCCCAAAAACCGTAGCCGTGCGAGCCGAGAACGATCAAATCTGCATTCCACTTTTGTGCTTCCTCAACAATTAATTCTTTCGGGTTGCCGATAACAACGGCGGTTTCAACTACCAGATTTTTATCCTCGAATTTTTCGATTATCATCTGTTCCGCCTGTGTCGCAGATTCTTTTGCCTGTTCGCCCAACTTTGTTTGAGCTTCGGCGTAAGATTCGACTGACGCGCCGTACGGATCAATTGCTATCGGCGTGGGCGATTCGGCGACGGAAATTATTCTGACCGAAGAAATCTCGTTTTTTGCAAACAACTCACAACATTTTTCGACTGCCGCACGACTGTATTCAGAGCCGTCCGTGGCGATTAAAATTTTCATAAAGTTCTCCAAATTTATTTGCCTTCGGATTGAACCGCATTTTTATTTAAATCTTTCATTGTTCTTTTGAGTAAATCAGCCGAAGCACTCAAATCTTTTAGTTCATCTTCATCAAGCGGAATTTCATAATCCGATTTTTTGTAATCATTCGGCAAAAGAAAAATCCCCAATAAAGTTTTAGATTGCAACATCTGTTCCTTTTTCAAAGGTCTGAGTTTTATGCTTAGTTTCTGTTTAAAATAAGTCGAACAATTTAAAAATGTGGGAAATTTTCGCAGTTAGTGTGGAAATTTTCGCTCTTTTCACAGATGATTTAGATAACTTGGAATTTATCAATACTAAACGCGGGATTTTCACGATAATTTTTTTTGGCATATTCGTTGCTGAACCCTTTATTGATGAAACCTCCAACTGCGGCAAACAATTCAAAGCGGCTCGAACACGAACACTCGCCCGAAGCCATTCGCCGACGGCTTGCCGAAGGCACGGCGCACAAATACCTGCGGGATTTCATTTACGGCGGAATTGACGGTGCGGTAACGACGTTTGCCGTTGTCGCCGGAACGATGGGCGCAAATCTTTCGGTGCGAGTCGTGTTGATTTTAGGCGCGGCAAATTTGATCGCCGACGGCTTTTCGATGGCGGCATCGAATTTTTTGGGAACACGCGCCGAAGCCGACGATTTCCGGCGTTTGGAACTGATCGAAGAGCGTCATACCGAACTTGCACCCGAAGGCGAACGCGAGGAAGTGCGACAAATTTACGCTGAAAAAGGTTTTGCGGGCGCGGAACTCGAACGTGTCGTAGAACTGATTACATCTGACAAAAAGCGTTGGATACAAACGATGCTGACGGAAGAATACGGTTTGGCGCGGGAAATCCGTTCGGCTTGGATTGCCGGAGCGATGACTTTTGCGGCATTTCTCGTCTGCGGATTGCTTCCGCTTTTGCCTTTTATTTTAGGCGCGGCAAAATCGTTTTTGATTTCCATCATTCTGACGGGCGCGGTTTTCTTTCTGATCGGTTCGGTGAAAAGCCGCTGGTCAACCGATTCGTGGTGGAGTTCGGGTTTGACGACGTTTATGGTCGGCGGCGCGGCGGCGGCACTCGCTTTTTTTGTTGGCGTGATTTTGAAAAATATCGGAACGTAATCAAAATCGAAAAGCCTTTAAATGAAAAATTAACTATCTTTTCGCACAACCAAAACCGAACACGGCGCGTGATGGACGACAAAATCGGAAATCGAACCGAGAAATACCCGATCCAGAAAGCCGTAACCGTGCGAGCCGACGACGATCAAATCCGCCTCGAATGTTTTCGCTTCGTCAATTATTGACTGCTTGATGCTGCCGCTAAAAACTTCCGTGCCGATGGAGATGTTTTCATTCGGCAATTTTTCGCGGACAATTCTTTCGGCATCGGCGACCGCTGCTTGTGCCTGTTTTCGCAAATCCGCCTCGATCTGTCCGTAATATTCATTGGACGCACCGAACGGTTCAGCCGACATCGGCACAACGCGCTCGACCGCCGAAATTATTTTGATGTCCGTTTGATTTTTGGTTGATATAAATTTACAGCATTCTTCGACCGCGTTACAGCTGAATTCAGAACCGTCCGTTGCAATTAAAATTTTCATTTTTACTCCTTCTATTTTGATGAAGCCATCACAATTTCGTTTTCGTCATAACCGAAATAAACCGGCATCGGATTGAGCAGTTTGATCAGCGTTTTTGTGCTGTTTTCTTCTTCAATCTCGACAACTCCGCCGAGAAAATCGCCTTCATCCAGATACGCAACTTTTGTCGGATTTGAAATATTGTGCGTTTGATGCTGTCCGGCTGTTTCGCCGACCGCGATTTCGAGTTCGTGTCTGCCGCTCTTTTCTTCAAAAGTGATTCCGTTCAGCGGCAAGCCATCCGATAAAATCTGGTCGCCGACCGATTCGTTCATTACTTCGATTTTCGTTTCCCAGCCGAATCGCCGTTTGCTTAGATCGTCAAAAAACTTTATCCATTTCTCTTTCGGTATTTCAATTGTCATAATTTCTTTTCATTTTTTTTGTTATATTTTAAAAGTTTCTTCAACTTTCTTTTTTATAAAAACACTCATTCGCAAGGTTCGTGCCGCGTTCCAAAGCAGTTAAAACATTGAAGAATTCAAATTATATTTTGAGAATTGGCGAAAAATTCAGCAGCAAACCGCGAAATTTTTCGCAGGTAGGATTTGTGTTTTTTGAATTACAGATTTGTTTCTAATTTTTTCTACGAAAAATTTCCAGTCAACCGCGTAATTTTTTCACGGTTAACTGGAAATTTTGTAATCGCCGGACATTTAAATTTCTAACTTCTACAATTCTTTTCTCCGCACGACTTCGACCGAGCAATGAGCGCGGGCGGCGACGGACGAAGAAACGCTGCCGATCAAAAGACGTTCAAGGAAACGGTGTCCTTTCGCGCCGAGAAAAATGCAATCCGCTTCGAGCAGTTCCGCCTGACGAACAAGAACATATTTCGGGTCTTCTTCCGTAATAAATGCCGTTACTTTAAGTCCGGCGGCGGTCAGTTTTTCTGTGGCGTTTGTTTGTATTTCGGGGACGCGGTTTAAATGAACTTCCTGCTCGACCTCGTATTTATCAAAAGTTTCGATGGCGGTGATCAGTTTGACCTCGGTTCCCTGCTTCCAATTGCGCGACGCAATCGCGTCCACCATCGCATCGGAGTCGGGCGAACCGTCAACACCGAGAACGAGTCGAACCGGCTCGCTATCTAATGTTTCCCGTCCGCGTGAAATCCGCACGGAACAGGTCGTTTCATACAAAACCTTCTGCGAAACGCTGCCGAAAATCGCCCGCCCCAAAGTCGAACGCCCGTGAGAGCCGACAACGATCAAATCCGGTTTCCATTCTTCCGCTTTGGCAATAATCGCCCAGTGCGGCGGATCGGCTTGCGCTTCGGTCGTAACCGTCCAACCGGGAAACATTTTCCGCACTTTTTCACCTGCTTGTTCGGCAAGAACTCCGGCTTCGGCAAAGGCTGCTCTGGCTCGCTTTCGTAAAACTTTTACGCCGTGCGGCACATAATTTACAAGCGGATCGTCAAGGTCTTTAATGTCCGCTTTCGGCGGAATAAAAACATCAACCGCCGATAAAACCAACGCTTCGGCTTCATCCGGCAGTCCGGCTCGCTGTAAATCAATCAATGCCGCATCAGCACATTCCGAACCGTCATATCCAATTAAAATTTTCATAACTTTTTTCAAACCTTAAATTTCAAGAATTCTAAGTTGGTTTATGCAACCACCGTGCCGCCGTTTGTCGAACGCTGAAATCAAATCGAAACTCGCGGCACGAGTTATGCTTGGTAAATTTACCGAAATCAAAAAAATTATGGAAAGCCCGAAAGATTATAAAAATTTACCCCGAACCAAAACGGCTGATGAAACAAATTTTGTTTTTCACGCCGTTTCGCCAAAGCAGGTTGCCGAAAGATTCGCCGTCGAAATCGCTAAAGGTTTGTCAACCGAAGAAGCGAAGCGAAGATTTTCGATTGACGGCGCAAATATAATTGAACATTCAGAGCGGCGAAGCGTTTGGAAACTGCTTCTCGAACAGTTTTCGAGCATTATCATCTGGCTGCTCGCCTTCGCCGCCGTTATCGCGTGGCTGACCGACAGTAAATTAGAAGCTGTGGCAATTTTGGTGGTCTTGTTGATTAATGCCGCCATCGGTTTTTTGATTGAATGGCAGGCGGGACGCGCACTTGAGGCGTTAAAAAAAGCCGCTAAAATGTCGTCGCGGGTGCGGCGCGACCAAACCGAGCAAATTATTGACGCGGAAAATCTGGTGACGGGCGATATTGTGATTTTATCGGCAGGCGACCGCGTTCCGTCGGATGCACGGATTTTAGAATCGGCAAATCTGCGCGCCGACGAATCAACTTTAACGGGTGAAAGCATTCCGGTTGAAAAAAATTCGGCAGCGGTTGAAATTTCCGCACCGCTTGCCGAAAGGCGTTCGATGCTTTATCTCGGAACAACCATCGTCGGCGGAAACTCTTCGGCAATCGTTACCGCAACGGGCGAAAAAACCGAGTTGGGGCGCATCGGACAAATGATTGCCGAAGCCGATGACGGACAAACGCCGCTCCAAAAACGGCTGGCAGATTTAGGTAAGCGGCTCGTCTATGTCGTGTTCGGAATTGCGCTGATTGTTTTTATGGCGGGCGTTTTGCGGGGCGATGATATTTGGCTGATGCTCGAAGTTGCCATTAGTTTGGCGGTAGCGGCTGTGCCGGAAGGTCTGCCCGCCGTGACGACTTTGATTCTCGCGCTCGGCGTTTTGCGGATGGCTCGCCGCAATGCGATTGTCCGAAAACTCGCGGCGGTTGAAACTTTGGGAAGTTCGACGGTGATCTGCACCGACAAAACCGGAACGCTGACGGAAAACCGGATGACCGTGCAGGAATATCGTCTGGCAAATGAGCGTTTAATCGAAAATTTCTTCAGTAAAGGACTAGATTCGGTCGGCAAAACCAAAACTCATTTGCTAGATGAAAATCTTTTCCGTCTTTTGCGCGTGAGCGTTCTCTGCAATGAAGCGTCGTTTGATTCAACAAGCGAAGGCGATGAGCAAAAGACAATCGGCGATCCGACCGAAACGGCTTTGCTCGTTGCGGCTGAAAAGTTCGGTTTTGACATTAAAGGCGAAAAATCGAGTTATAAAAAACTGCGCGAATATCCGTTTGACGCTTCGACAAAAAAAATGATTACCGTCCTTCGGGATAAAGACGGACTAAACTTCGCCGCGATGAAAGGCGCACCCGGCGTTACTCTCGATGTTTGCGATAAGTATATTTCAGATGAAGGAAAACCTGCTTTACTAGACGAAAAAAAGCGCGGTGAATTTTTGCAAATCAATGAAGAGATGGCGAATCGCGCTCTGCGTGTGCTGGCATTTGCCGATAAAAATTTGGACGATGAGATTGGTTTTGAATCGAAAACTCAAATCGAAAACGGTCATACATTTTTAGGCTTTGTCGGAATGACCGATCCGCCGCGAAAGGGAGTTGCCGAAGCCGTCAAAGTAGCACAAACAGCGGGAATCCGCGTCGTGATGCTGACCGGAGATCAGATCAACACGGCTCGCGCCGTCGCCCGCGAACTGAATTTAAGCGAAGGCGGCGAAGTTTACGCTCTTCATTCGAGCGATTTAATTGATTCCGACAGCGAAAAAATCGCGCAGTTGGCTCGTCGGGCGCACGTTTTTGCCCGCGTATCGCCCGAAGACAAACTTCGCATCGTCAAGGCTCTGCAAACATCAGGCGAAATCGTCGCCGTAACGGGCGACGGCGTGAACGACGCGCCTGCGCTGAAACAATCCGACATCGGAGTTGCGATGGGAATGCGCGGCACGGAAGTCGCCAAGGAAGCCTCCGACATCGTTTTGACGGACGACAATTTTGCAACCATCGTTAAGGCAATCGAAGGCGGACGAACCATTTACGCCAACATTCTCAAATTCGTGCATATGATGTTTTCGCACAATCTCGGCGAAGTTCTGGTAATTTTTGCGGCGATTATTGCTGGTTTGCCTCTGCCGCTTTTGCCTTTGCAGATTCTCTGGATAAATCTCGTGACGGACGTTTTTCCCGCGCTCGCTTTAGCCGTCGAACCGGCATCGCCGGACGCGATGCACCGCAAACCGCATTCTCCAAGCGAGGCGATGCTGTCCCGAAAATTTATGTTTTTGATTTTCTGGCAAGGCGTGATGCTGGCGACAATCGCTCTCGGCGCGTATCTCTGGGCGTTGAATGAATACGGCGAAGGAACACACGCCCGAACAATCGCGCTGCTCGCGCTCGTCGGCGTGCAGCTCGGACATTTTTTTAACTGCCGCTCGCGCATCCGTTCGGCGTTCAGCAGGTTTTTCAGCAATCCGTATATTTTCGTCGCGGCGGGAATTGTCATTGCTTTACAGCTTTTTGCCGTTTATTTTCCGCCATTAATGCGAATTCTCGACACCGTTTCACCGAATAAAATTGATTTTATAGTCGTTATTCTTTCAATAATTTTGCCGATTATAATTGTCGAGACTACAAAAGCGTTCACTGTCCGAAAACTGAAAAAATAGATTTTTATTCGGCAGGAATTGAATCTTTAGAATCTGCCCGCAGTTTTTGGATTATCGGTTATGTTTTATTTCCTTTTCGGCGACAAAATCGCGCCGAATGATAAAAGCGGTTACTACGGTTGCGGCAATCAATAATCCAAAATCTTCCGTTTAATTTTTCTCGTTTGTTTACTTTCAATCGGACAATCGTACGGAATATAAGCGCAAGGTTTGTCTGAAGCAAATTCTTCTAAAAGGTTTTTTATGGTTTTACTACAACCTTCATCACGCCTTCGCGTCGCTCGCCGAAAAGTTCGTAAGCTTCTTTAATTTCGTCGAGCGAAAAGCGATGCGTGATAAGCGGCGTTAGATCAAACCGATTCGTTTTGACCATTTCCATCAATCGCCGCATACGTTCTTTTCCGCCCGGGCAAAGCGTCGTAACGATTTTGTAATCACCGATGCCTGCCGCAAAATCGTCGTAAGGAATTTGTAATTTGCCCGAATAAACGCCGAGACTCGAAAGCGTTCCGGCGGGACGCAATGAACGCAGACAGTTTTCAAAAGTTTCCTGCGTGCCTAATGCTTCGATTGCCACATCCGCACCGCCGCCGGTTAATTTTTTAATTTCCGCTAAAACATCCTGTTCCCTATAATTAAGCACGACATCAACGCCCATTTTTTTCGCCATTTCAAGCCGCGATTCATCGCCGTCAACTCCGATGACCAAGGACGCTCCCATCAAACGCGCTCCGATTGACGCGCAGATACCAATCGGACCCTGCGCGAAGACAACGACCGCATCGCCGATTTTCACGCCGCCGGATTCCGCGCCGCTAAATCCGGTCGAAGCGATGTCGGCTAACAGCACGACCTGTTCGTCGGAAAGTTCGTCAGGAATTTTGGCTAAATTCGCCTGTGCATTTGGAACAAGAAGGTATTCGGCTTGCGCTCCGTTGATCGTGTTGCCGAAACGCCAGCCGCCGAGAGCCTCATAATCCGCGCCATCACCGCATTGCGCCCAATGTCCCGAAAGACAGGCGCGGCACTGACCGCACGGCGTAATCGCTCCGACCAAAACTCTGTCGCCGACTTCGTAACCGGAAACGCCTTCGCCGATCTCTTCAATCACGCCGACCGGCTCGTGTCCGATGATTAAGCCTTCTTTGACCGGATATTCGCCCCGCACGATATGCAGATCTGTTCCGCAAATCGTCGTCAAAGTAACGCGGATTACCGCTTCGCCCGCGCGAGCTTTCGGCTTTTCCACTTCCTCAATTTGAAAATTGTTAACTCCGCGAAAAACATTTGCCTTCATTTTTTCCATTCTTTATAACTCCTCTAATAAAACTCAATCTGTAAAGTTTAATTTTTCAAAAACTTTCGTCTGATTTTGAGAATGGCAAGAACTGTTCCTTATTTTTATAATGACTATCGAAATAGGTAATGTGCTTTTTCAAATGTTTGAGAGTTTATCAAGTGATTATAAAACTGAAAAGTGCGGAAATTTACGCTGTTGATTGCGAAAAACTTCACTGAATGAAAACGCTTTCCGCGAAAACTACTTAAAAAGTTGATACAAAGTTATGAAAATAATGACAGTTAAAATGAGCGTATAAATCAATTTATTGTGCTTTGCCAGCCAATTCGGTAGATAAATATCAAAATTATCTTGTTCAGAATCCGAGTAGTTGCGTGCAATAACCGTCAGCGGACAGGACAATTTAAATACCAACAATGTGATGCTTTCCAAAACTATCAATCCGTAACCGAACCACAGCCACGTATCGAGTTTGTTTGTAATTGCGGCGTAAAGCATATAAAAAATTACCAGATTGAAAAACAGCCAAATCAAAGTGTGGATGATTTTAATCTGCGTCAATTTAGTGTTAGTTTCCATTTTTCAAATTCCGTCCGATCATTTATGCACGGACTCGCGTCTTGAGTTTTTCTGCCAGAAACGGAGCGAAAAACATAAACAAAAGCCCGAATCCCATCAGCCCGCCGCGAAATACCTTGTAATCCTCAAACATTCTTTCCCGTGAAAACTTAAAGACAAAAATCCCTAAACTAAATTCAAATAAAACGGTCAAAACTACCCAAATCAAACCGATACCGAGAAGCGATTTTTTTGTCGGTGCATTTATCCAACGAACCGACAAATATGTGATGGCAAATATCAAAATCATTCCCGTAAAAACGGCAATTCGCCGCGCCGAGAAATCTCCGACCAGCGGTGCGAGAAAAAGTTGGCGAATCGTGCCGTGAATGCTTTCGGCAAAAATTATTAAAAGCCAAACCGTAAATGCTCTGATAAAACACATTATTTGATTTAACTTTCCGCCATTCCCGTAATTTTTTTGATCTTGATGCGAAAAACGACCGTGCCGCCGAGATTCCATTCTTCCTCGATCATCGCTTCGACGGGCGTTAGACGCTCGAATTTTTTGGCAAATTCCTGCATCACTTTGATTTTTTCGTTCGTTCTTTTGACTTCCTGAAATTCGCCGAAAACGATGACGCTTTGCCACTTGAGAATGTCTTCGATTTTCTCGACTTGCAGACAGATTTTCGGGTTCGTCCGCAGCGCGTCGAGCTTGTCGCCGGGCAATAAATGAAGGTAGATTTCTTCGTCGTAAAACAGATAATTGACCGGCACGACATACGGCTCGCCCGTTTCTAAAATACATCCGAGATGTCCGAATTTCTGCTCTTTTAATAATTTTTGCGCTTCCGTTTCGCTTAAAGTTTTTATCATTTTCTTGATCCTTATTGATAAAAGGAGTGCAATGAACGTGCCGCGATGGAAAACACTTCGATTATTGAGTTTTGTCTTTTATTTTTGATAAAAATGCGAAAAATTTCGCATCAGTCCGCGAAACTTTTCACGGTTTGAAGGTTTGATAAATTTTTAAATACGGGAAAGCGAGAAACTTTCACCGACGTTTTGAAATTGATTTTTTCGGTGTGTTCGGCTTATTCTTTCGCCAACACTTCGGCGATGGTCGTCAGAAGTTTTTCCGCCGTGAAAGGTTTGAGCAGAAAAGCGTTTGTATTTAAATTTTTGCCGTCGGTTTTTTGCGAATTGGTTAAACCGCTTGCCGAGATGATTTTCAGTTTCGGATTTAATTTACGCAGAGCGCGAATCGTCGCCGCGCCGTCCATATACGGCATTGACATATCGGTTATTACGAGATCAATTTTTTCCTGCTGCGTATAGACGGCAATCGCTTCCGTGCCGTCTGCGGCGGTCAAAGTTTTGTAACCGTATTTTTCGAGCGTCGCGGTCGTTATCTGCCGAATATTCGCTTCATCGTCAACAACCAGAATAATTTCTCCGCTGCCTTTCGGGTAAAGCAAACTTTGTGTGTTTTCCGATTTTTCGACGGAAGTTTCCGAAGCGGGAAGATAAATTGAAAACTTCGTTCCCTTGTTAGGTTCGCTGTAAACATTGATAAATCCGTCGTGGCTTTTGACAATCGAAAGCGCGGTCGAAAGTCCTAAACCTGTGCCTTTGCCGACTTCTTTAGTCGTATAAAACGGATCCCAAATGCGATTTTGGACATCTTTCGGCATTCCTTCGCCCGTATCTTCAACCGTCAGCAAAACATAATTTCCGGGTTTCGCTTCAATATTGATTCGCGCGTAATTTTCGTCAATCAACATATTCCGCGCTTTGATCGTCAAGCTGCCGCCCGAAATCATCGCATCTCTGGCATTGACCGCCAGATTCATCAACACCTGATGAATTTGCGTCGGATCGCAGGATACGAGATTTAGTTCCGGCTCGATGTCGTATTTGACGGCGATTGTTTTCGGCAAAGTTTCGCCCAACACATTAATTAAATCTTTTATCAAATGCCGCAATTGGACGTTGACGCGCTCGCCTTCCACGCCGCGTGCAAAAGTCAAAACCTGTCTTATCAAATCCGCGCCCCGCGTCGTGTTTTCCTTAATGATCGAAAGCCACGGCTCGCCCGCTTTTTCGATTTCATCATCCGTTTGCAGCATCTCGACTGCCATTAGAATCGGCGATAGAACATTATTCAAATCGTGCGCGATTCCGCCGGCGAGAGTTCCGATGGATTCTATTCTTTGAGCGCGATAAAATTGGTCTTGAACTTGCTTGAGTTCGGATATATCGCTGTTGAGCAGCAAAATATAATCGGGCATTCCCTGATCGTTTCTGACGAGCGTCCAACGGCTGACGACGGAAATTCTCCTGCCGTTTTTTGTGTAATTTACGGTTTCGGTCTGAAATTCGTCTTCAATCTCCAAAATTTTTGATATTTTTTGAATATCCGAATTATCGCTTTGATAAACGGCTCTGGATAAATCCTTGCCCAAAATTTCCTGTGTCTTCCAGCCGTAGATATTCTCCGCTCCTTTGTTCCAGAAAAGTATCTGATAATTAAGATCGCAGACTAAAATCGCGTCCTGAGATTTTTCAAGCAGCGAGGCTTGCTGGCGGATGCGTTCTTCGGATTCTTTGCGTTCGGTGATGTCGTGGCGAATGGCGACGTATTGATAAGGTTTTCCGCTTGTTTTCAAAAACGGCACAATCGTTGTTGAAACCCAATAAATCGAACCGTCTTTTGCCCGATTGCGAAGTTCGCCGCGCCAAACTTTGCCGCCGGCAATAGTCGTCCATAGATTCTTTATAAATTCTTTCGAGTGATAATCCGAATTAATTATGCGGTGGTCTTGACCGAGAAGTTCTTCGCGGGTGTATTTCGAGATTTCGCAGAATTTATCATTGATGAAAGTTATCTTGCCGCGCTGATCGGTGATCGCCACAATGGTTGATTCGTCAAGCGCGAATTTGATGTCGGAAAGTTCCTTGAGTGTTTTTTCGAGTTCGCTTTCGACCTTTTGATTTTCTAAATTTGCGGCGGCTTTTTTACTCATTTTTTTACAAAATTTTTTAATCAATTTTGATGCGGCGCGTTAGATTATGAAACCAATATGTAAAGATTATTCGCGCAATCAAGATTTTTCCGTCCGTCTAGTTTTTCTTTTTGTATTCCTTAACGGCTTTTTTCAATGCTTCGTTCGGTTCGGGCGGATTTTCGAGCATTTCCACAAAAATATCGCGGTCGCGGTTTGAAAGCGTTCTCGTTTGATTTTTTTCCGAAACTTCTTTTTCTTCTTTTTTCTCAACAGATTTGTTCAAACGATAGCGAAGTTGGTCGCGCGAAATATCGAGAAGTTTGGCAGCTCTCGTCAAATTTCCGTTTGTCCGCTCAAAGGCTTGCCGCGACAAATCCAGTTCGACTTCGGCGAGCGGAATTCCTTCCGCCGGAAGCGTGAACAGAGATTTTCCGTTTGAAACAGTTGACGCTGATTCGCCCGCCAAATCTGCCGGAAGATATTCGGTTGAAACGAGTTCGCCGTCTTCAAGAATTGAAGCGCGTTCGATGACGTTTTTCAGTTCGCGGACGTTTCCTTCCCATCGGTAACTTTTGAAAATCTTGGCAGTTTCCGGCGCAAGTCCGCGCAGCTTTTTATCGCCGCGCCTTTTCGGATTTATCCGGTCAATATAATGTTGGGCGAGCAATAGAATATCGTCGCTTCTTTCCCTGAGCGGCGGGATATTTATCTGAATAACCGATAAGCGATAATACAAATCGAGCCGGAAATTCCCTTCCGTGCTTTCCTTTTTCAAATCGCGGTTCGACGCGGCAATGATTCGCGCATCAATCGGAATATCCTTCAAACCGCCGACGCGCTTGAATTTGCCGTCTTCCAGAACGCGCAAAAGTTTGGCTTGCAGCGAAATATCCATTTCGCCGATTTCGTCCAGAAAAATCGTTCCGCCGTGCGCTTGTTCAAATAATCCTTCTTTTTTAGCTTTCGCATCGGTGAACGCGCCTTTTTCGTGTCCGAAAAGCTCCGATTCGATCAAATTTGCCGGAAGCGCGGCACAATTTATCGCTAAATAAGGTGCGTTGCGGCGATCAGAAGCGTAATGAATGGCGCGGGCGAAAAGGTCTTTGCCCGTTCCGGTTTCGCCTTGCAATAAAACGGAAGCAATATCGGATGCGGCGACTTTTTTCGCCATTTCGATTGATTTCATCATCGGTTTCGATTCGCCGATGATTTGTTCAAAACTGAATTCCTGTGCCTGTTTGCAGCGAATTTGTTTGAGTTCACGCCGCAGATTTTGAGTTTCCACGCCGTTGCGAAGCGTAACGCGCAGTTCTTCGAGCCGAATCGGTTTGGCGATAAAATCGTGCGCTCCGCCGCGCAAAGAAGCGATGGTGCTTTTGACATCAACATTTCCCGTAATCATCACGACTATCGTTTCCGACTGAATTTCTTTAATTTCCGACAAAAAATCAAGTCCCGAACCGTCCGGCAGATCAATGTCGAGCAAAACGAACTTCGGTTCTTCGTCGTTGAAAACTTTCCGCGCTTCCGCTAATTTCCCCGCTTCCAAAGGATTGTAATTCCAGGACTTCAGCGTTTCGACGAGGATGCGCCGGATTTGACGGTCATCATCAACGACTAAAATTGTTTCCGGTTTTTTGTTCAAAATGTTTAAATTTTCTCGAAAAATATAATCTTCCGAAATTTGTCTGATAAAAGATGGTTAGAAGTTCTTATTAAAAAATGATTGTATGCTTTTTCAAAATGATTGGAAAATCAGAATCCCGAAAAAGCGTGGAAAATTTCGCAGTTCAAGCTGAAATTTTCACGTTCGATTTAAAGTAAATTCAAGTATTACCTATGTTTTCTCAATGGCATAAGGTTTGCGGAATAAATACGGAAGTTCGTGATTACTTGAAAGAACTGAAAAAGCATTTTACATAAACTCTATAAATGAAGAATTTTTCGGCAAGTTTTTAATTGAAACAAGGGGCAAGTATGAAACTTTTAATCGGATACGACGGCTCAAGGTCGGCGGATGCCGCGCTTGATGATTTACAGAAAGCGGGTTTGCCGGATCGGGTCGAAGCAAAGGTAATTACCGTAGCGGAAATTTGGATGCCGTCGCCAAACGGAGATAATTTGCCCGGAAAAAATCCCGAAAGATTCAAAATACACGAATCGGTTGAGAATAAATCCGTCCGCGAAGCCGAAATTCTAAGTCGCCACGCCAAAGAGAGATTAAACGCCAAGTTTCCCGATTGGAATGTAACCGCCGATGTGGATTTTGGTTCGCCGGCGCAGAAAATACTCGCCGCAGCGGAAGATTTCAAACCCGATTTGATCGTCGTCGGCTCGCAGGGGAAAACGGCAATCAGCCGCATACTTCTGGGAAGCATTTCGAGCAAAATTTTATCGGCAGCGCGAGTGTCGGTGCGCGTCGCCCGCGGGCGAATCGAAGTTGATCCTTTTCCGGTGCGAATAGTTATCGGTTTTGACGGTTCGCCCGGTTCGCTTGCCGCAATTGATGCGGTTATTGCCAGAAATTGGCGCGAGCAGAGCGAACTCAGACTTGTTTCGGCAACAAATTCGCTCCTCCCGACGGCAATCGGACGCTTTGTGCCGCCCGTCGCCGACTTGTTTGAAGAAGAAAAAAGGAATGAGCGGCATTGGGTTGGAAAATTGGCTGAAACCGCGCTTTTCAAATTGAAAGGGGCGAAACTCGATGCGGAATTGCGTGTCGAAACCGGCAATCCGAAACAGATTTTGATAGAAGAAGCCGAAAAATGGGGCGCGGACTGCATTTTCGTCGGTTCTCATTCTTTCAGTAATAAATTGGAGCGATTTCTAATCGGCAGCACTTCGGCAGCGGTCGCCGAAAGAGCGCACTGCTCAGTCGAGGTTGTCAGGTAAATTGAAAACGGAGGGTCAAAAGGCGATGACAAATTTCAGTAGAACGCGACGCTTAACGAATTAAAAAAATAAAACACGCACGGGCATACAATTTCTATTTTCGCAGTTTTTTACGCCAAATAATAATTGCATTCAAAGCAAGTAAATCCTGCTCGTCAGTCGTATCTGGATAGAATGAATTTAAAATTTTACAAGGCATTATTTACTTTTGCGTTTATTCTCAACTGGTTTTGGGAAATGGCACAGATGTATCTGTATCGCGGAATGAGCGATGTCGGTTTTGCCAAAGCCACTCTTTTCTGCACGGGGGCAACCTTCGGCGATGCCGCGTTGACTGTCATCGGTTATCAAATTACGCGGTTTATTTTACGGGGCAGAATCAATGATTGGAAACCGCATTTGCTGATGGCTGTATTGGGTGCCGTGTTCGCCGTAATCATTGAGCTGGGGGCGACCGAATTCGGCATCTGGTCTTACAAACAAAGTATGCCGAAAATCCCGCTTATTAATATTGGATTATCACCGCTTCTGCAATTGGCAATTTTATTGCCCATGGCTTTCCGCCTCAGCTTTTATTGGACAAATCGAATCAAATAGCTTTTTTAAGTTTTCTTCATCTTCATTTTTCAAAACCTCCGTGAACTGATGATTTCAACAGTTTTAACTTTTACGAAATTAAATTAACTTCGCCGATTTTTATACTTGACTGCGAATTTTTTCGCGGTTAGGTCGAAATTATCTAGCCTTTAAAATAATTTTTATCTAAAAAGCGATTTCAAATCATCAGTGCGAAATCTCTTAAACCAAAGCAAACATAATAGCTTTACCGAATACCCGTGTCCGGTATAACCCTCACAGTTCTTTTTGGAATGTGTTTTGCATTACTTACTTGAGGAACAGCATCTTGAGATTTCAATAAGCAATTCAAGCGAGCCGACAAGTTCGGCAAGTCAAATGCAGATGTTGTTATTGGTTTTAATGCTAAAAAAAGTTTTTAACACGAATTTTCGAGAAGGTAAAAAATATGAAAATCAATCCGTTAAATTTTGGATTGGCAAGCGCGATCACTATGGCAGTCGTGTGGATAATCTGCTCGCTGTTGGTGTGGACGATGCCGGGCGCGATGATGAATACGACCGGGAATATGGTTCATATGGATATGAACAAATTCGGCTGGATGCTTTCACCCATAGGTTTCTTTTGGGGACTTATTGTGTGGAGCATATTCGCCGGAATTTTCGCGTGGCTTCTGGCAGCGATTTACAATATGTTGACCAAAGATCAAAAACGCTCCGATTAGAAAATCCCGCCGCAATCAACGGCGTGTGAGACTAATTGAGCAAAGGGATCTGAGATCAAATTTTTAATAATAAAGATATTTTGGAGATAAAAATGAAAAAACAAATGGTAGTAATTTCGATGGTAGTTTTAGCGGTTCTTTTAAGCGTCGGCGGCGTTGCCGCGCAAGACGACAAAAAGATGAAAATGGACGGAATGGATATGATGGCGATGATGCAAAAAGGGGCGCATCACAAGATGATGATGGCGCACCGTCAGAATGTTTTGACTTTTGCCAAAACGCTTCGTGATATGGCGAAAGATGGCAAATTGGAAGACGTTGAACTGGCGCGAAACGCCTTTGCCGAAATCAAACGCAGTGCGGAAAAGATGGAAGGAATCCAGAAGGATCATATGAGCAAAATGGATCCGAAGATGATGGAAAAGATGAAGCCGATGATGGAGAAAATGCAGGCGGAAAAAGCCGCTATGAAAGAACATATTCTCGCTCTCGAAAAGGCGTTGCAGGCTAATGCGCCCGATGCTAAGGAACTCGAAAAACACGCCGCCGCACTGGTCGAGCAGTTGGAGAAAATGAAAATGCCGGACAAGAAAATGGATATGTCCGATAAACACAAAATGTAAATGAGTTAGGGAAAGTTTCTTGAAACGGATTAATTATAATTCGCTTCAAGCACTTTATTTTGACCGGTAAAATTTAAGTTTAAAAAGTTGCCGTCGCTTGCGCCGGAAAATCCGTCCTCCTTCGCGTATGAACGAAATTTGCCGTTCCCTGTAACTGAGCAGATTGTTGTTCTGTCCGCTTGCACCGCATGCGCCGCCCAGAGCGTGCTTTCGGAATCAACATAAACTGCCGTGATCGCGTCTGCCGATAATTCCTTCGTGTTGCTTTGATCGAAAACCTTAAATTCGATGCCGTCAAACCGCACGAGTCCGGCGAGCGTTCCAAACCAGAGATAACCGTCCGGTCTGCACAATCAAAAAAGCCGCGTTTTGCGGCAACCCTTCTTCTGTAATCCAAACATTATGGATATATTGAGACAGCGACTTAACGGGATCGAGCGCAAATGTATTAGAAGTTAAACACGCCAAAACGATAGACGCTGTGATGCACAATTTACGAAAATTCACACTCATATTTCTCTTTGCAATATTTATAATATCAGTTCGGGATAAGATGCCGGAACACTTTCAATTTTAAGTAAATTTATTTATTTGAAATTGGAAGTTTTTCAGTCCAGCCATTGTATGGCTTTTTTGCGAAATTGACGATTTTTTGCAAAATTTTTGAACAGGTTTGAAGCGCTGTGGACGGAATGATTATATACATATACGACGATTCAGGGTCTGGCGCATTTTTGAACCTGTTCTGGAAGTGTCGAAAGCGCACGATTGATTAGTAAATTCTTGATTCCCTGTGTTCTTATCGCCGGTTAGCCGGGAGTACTTATTACGGATTTTTTGGAAAAACACATCACAGCCGGGTTACAAGAAACGGCGAAAGAGTTTCTGGAAATAATCGGCTCGGATACAAAATTTAAATATGTGTAGAAACTAATGGATTTATTGCTGGGTAAATGATTGATCTTGAATTAAGTCGCGGCGTGACAGCAGATGCTTTACCGCCGCGACTTGACTCTGTTATCTCTTCGGAACTCAAGGGACGCATCAGACATATTGTTTTTTACTGCACGGCACTACAGCTTATCGCTAAATGCCGGGAAATGATCCGAAAAGGACGGGAGAATGGACAATTTGCTTACTTTAAGCCGGTCAAGTATTCGTTAAATTTGTTGTAGATTTCAACGGGAAGCGGCAGAGTTTCCAGTTTGAAAACAAAATAACTGCTGCCGTCGTGAGGTCCGGGCTTTGCTTTTTTCTCGACGAGTTTCAATTCTGTCAACCATCGTTCCTGTTTGTACAACGTGGCAATTCCTTTGATTCCGGCTTCTGCCATTAATTCGTGGTTTTTAGCCCGCGCCCGTCCGCGCGAATCGGCAAGCCGAACTAACGCGGCGTAAAGTTTGAGCGAACTCGCCCGTAGAACATCGGACAATTCATATACTTCATCAAGACTCTCCGCTCCCAAAATCCGCAGCAGTTCAGTTTCCGTCAATCTCTTTATTTTAGCAGAATTGTTATTCGGTTCATTCAAATTTGCCGTTTCGCCTTGAGATTCTTCGGTTTCTTCATCATTAACACTTCCCTGTTTTGATGGTGCCGGACGTTTGGTCTCAACGGTGGATCTATTGCGGCTTACTTTTACAGCTTCTTTTTCGGTCTGATTTTCAAGTGTATTCGTTGCTTGTTTTTCAAGTCGCTCTGGTTCTACAACCGCGTCGCCAATTAAATTCGTGAAACCGTCAGTTGTTTTAACCGGCTCACTTAATGTGATCGGCATCAGCGAAAAACCACCCTTTTTGTTTATTTTCTTACCCGGCATAGGCTTTTTTTTCCTCTTTCTTAAACCATTTCATCAATTCCCGCGCCATTTTCGCGTAATCTTCCGCCGCCCGACTGCGCCTGTCATATTCAAAGATAGTTTGGCAGTATCCGCGGGCGTGTCCTAAATTTGTGTCGGTTCTGATTTGGGCGAAAAATTTATTGGCGAATGATGCTTCGCAATGTGTCAAAATAGTTTCGGTCAGCGTCAGGCGCCGGTCAACTTTGGTCATCACCGCGCCCATCAGCCGCGTGTCAATTTCCAGTTTTTGGCAAATTGCCTCTTTCGCCTTGATAAAATCCTCAACGCCTTCGACCGAATCAACTCCGATTTCAATCGGCATTAGAACGTCCGTTGCATAAACTACCCCGTTGATATTAACGATAGTCGAACCCGGTCCGCAATCGAGCAGAATATAATCGAATCCGTCGAGGTTTTTCATCGCCCGTGCCAATACTTTCTCGCGTCCGACTTCGCTCGCCAGTTCGGTTTCAAGCAGTGCCGTAGTTCGATTTGACGGCAAGAGGTAAAGATTTTCTCTTACTTCAGCGATGCTTTCCCCAGCCTTGCTGATTCCCTTCATCACTGTATAAACGGTCGGTGTTACTTCCGTTACTTCGTATCCCAAACCGCGCGTCGTGTTTCCCTGTGGATCCAAATCAACAATTAAGACATTTTTCTTTTGCAGAGCCAGAGCGTGTCCGAGATTGATTGTCGTCGTGGTCTTTCCGACACCTCCTTTGAAAACTCCGATCATGATAATTTTTGGTGACGTGTTATTCATAAAAAGTAATTCTCCAATTGCTGTTTATAGCTCACTTCTCCTAATACTTCAAGTTACACTTTAACTATTAATCAGATTATTTGTTGTAAGCTTGTTATTGTTAATATTAGCATCACTATAATAACTACTTCATTTTTCTTATCGTTTCTGTAAGTCATCTGTACATCATCAGAAAAAAGCAGTTAGGAATATTATTCGTGTGCCTCTGTGTTGTATGGTAGAATTTGCTTTGTCGTCAGTTAGCGCGGGATTAATAAGAGGTGAGCAGATGCCGAAGTCAACAAAAAAATTTGAAGAACTCAAAGAGACAAAACCAAAACAGATGTTGCTTTTTCGATTTGTTGAAGATTCCGAAGAGCAGCTTTCTTCTTCCGACCAGGCTAGATACCGAAAATACTCTCAAAGTATCGAATTATATGATTTTATGCCTAAATATTTCTGGGGCAAAGCAAAACGAGACGAAAACGGAACCCTGCCGATTTTGGTGAGGGAGTTTAGCTGCCGAGATGTTAAACGAAAACTTAGGGTTCACCCCGCCGGAATCGTCGTTGATGAAGCTACCAGTGAAGCGAAATATTTTTATCTGGGTCGCCGGGAAGAGGTGGTTGAAGAAGTGCTGAGAAAGCTGGCAATTGAATCAGGAGCGTTTTATGATGGTCAAACAGGGGTATCCTTCACGATTGGTCAAATTAGGCGGGAATTAGCCCAGCATAACCACAGTTACAGCTATTACGAAGTGGTCGAGTCGCTGAATATACTTGCTTTGACAAAAATCGAACTTATTAATCCGGGTGAGAAGAAAGCGTCGGTCATTTTCAGTCCGATTGAAACGCTTGGTTTGTCCGGTGACGGTGATGAAACGCAGAGTTACGTAGTTTTTTCGACTTTGGTCACGGAAGCGATTAAAGGATTGCACTTTCGTCTCTATAACTATGAACAGGTGATGTCTTATCGCACTGTCGTCGCCAGACTTCTTCATAAAAGAATGGCTCACCATTATAAACAGGCTTCGATTACCAACAAATACCGGATATATCTTTCCACTATCATTAAAGATTTCGGATTGACTCCGCAAAAATCACTTGGGGATAACTTGCGCGAAGTGAAGAGATCATTGCAAGAGATGATTGATAAAAACGTTTTGCTAAATTACGAAATTACAGATAAAGTCGTTGATCCTAAAACAAATAAGCTGATTGATGTAATGTTGGAACTTCAGCCCTCGATTTACTTCGAGAGTGATGCCAAAAAAGCGAACTTTTTCCAAGCTGAAAATGAGAAGGTGATGGAGGGGATTAAGAAGGTTTAAAAAGGGTTAAAGATTAAAGAGGGATACCGGCGCAATTTTGATCGGTATCCCTCTTTTTTGCAGTAGTTTAGCGAAACACAGGTTCGTGTCAGACCTACCGGATAGTTCGTGTCAGACCTACCGATTGCCGTAAATATTAGACAGGGTTCGTGTCAGACCTACCGGCAAAAGGGGCAGGTTCGTGTCAGACCTACCGGGGGTTCGTGTCAGACCTACCGGCAAAAGGGGCAGGTTCGTGTCAGACCTACCGGGGGTTCGTGTCAGACCTACCGAATTTCTGTGGAAAAACGTCTACATTTCGTTCTCATTCGTGTCAGACCTACCGACAGGTTCGTGTCAGACCTACCGACAGGTTCGTGTCAGACCTACCGGTAAGCTCAGATTTACAGACAAAATCACCGCTTTTGAAGCCGCCGATTTAATCTTAAAAATCGTTTTCTGAAATCACTCATAATGGGTGAAACCATTTATTTCCCGACTGCAAAACCGCCGTCGATTTCAAACGCCGTTCCAGTGACAAATGCGGCTTCATCGCTCGCCAGATATAAAACCGACGCGGCGATCTCGGACGGCGTTCCCATTCTGCCCAAAGCCTGCGTCGCCGCCATTTCCTCGTATGCTTTTTTCGGATCGGGGTATTCCGCGATCCGCGATTTGACGAACGGTGTTTCGACTCTGCCCGGACATACGGCGTTGGCGCGAATGCCGTCGAGCGCGTGGTCGAGCGCGAGGCATTTGGTAAAACCGACGACGGCGAATTTGGTCGTGCAGTAGCCCAAACGGTCTTTGATGGCGACAATGCCGCCGATGGAAGCGATATTGATAATCACGCCGTGTTTGCGTCCGATCATTCGTTCGATAAACGCTTTGGTTAAATTGAACATTCCGCGCACATTGACGGCGTAGAGTTTGTCTAAATCTTCCGCGCCCGTTTCCAAAATGGTGCCGACGTGACCGATTCCGGCGTTGTTGACCAAAATGTCGAGTTTTTGATGGTTTCGATGTACCGTTTCGGCGGCAGCCAGACAATCGGCGTTTTCCCCGACATTTAATTTAATAAATTCGGCTTGATTTTTGTGTTCAATAATTTCACCGACGACTTTTGTACCGTTCGTTTCGTCCAGGTCGGCAACATAAACAAACGCTCCGGCGTGCGCCAGAGTTTTCGCAATCGCTTCGCCGATGCCCGAAGCCGCGCCGGTTACTAATGCGGTTTTTCCGTTTAAATCAAACATAAAATTATTCAGCTTTAACGCGATTTGAAAGTGTTCCCAAACCTTCGATTTCGACTTCCGCCGTGTCGCCGTCTTTCATAAACACGGGCGGTTTTCGCGCAAATCCGACTCCCGGCGGTGTTCCCGTCGCAATTATATCGCCCGGTTCGAGCGTGATCGAGGCGGACAAAAATGCAATCAATTCGGGAATTTTGAAAATGAGTTCTTTGGTGTTGGAATCTTGCAGAGTTTCGCCGTTCAGACGAAATTGAATTTTCAGATTGTGCGGGTCTTCGATTTCGTCGGTCGTCGCAATATATTCGCCGATTGGCGCAAATGTATCACACGATTTTCCGCGCTGCCACTGACCGTCGGCAAACTGAAAATCACGCGCCGAAACATCGTTAAAATTCGTGTAGCCGAAAACGTAATTCATCGCATCTTCTTTGACGACATTTTTTGCGCGGCAACCGATGATGCAGGCGAGTTCGGCTTCGTAATCCACTTGGGTGCTGTTTTTCGGAAGCAGAATCGGCTGCTTCGGAGCGGCAATGCAGGTGTTGAATTTCGAAAAAATAATCGGCGATTTTGGGATGTCCGCGCCACTTTCTTCGGCGTGATCGCGGTAATTTAATCCGATGCAGATAATTTTTCCGGGATGCGGAATCGGCGCACAGATTTCAATTTCATCGCGGCTGATTTTTGGCAAATCGTTACCCGCAATCGCCGTTTTCGCTTTTTCCAAAAAGTCGTTTTCGAGGTCAAAACAATCGAGAATTTCACTCGCAGTTAAGATTTCATTGGCAGCGAGCGAAGTTAAATCAATGATTTCGTTTTCGGACATCAACGCGCCGATTTGGTAATTGTTACCCGAAGTTTTATTTTTGAACGTGACAATTTTCATTTTTTTAAATTTTAGAAAGGAATTTCCGTCGTTCGCCCGTCGTTCGGATCCGCCCAGCGATTATTCGGCACAACCGGCGACCAATCCGGTCTGAGCGGATCTTGATCGTAAGCGTAGCCGCCTAATCGTTTGTAAAGTTCGGCGTATTCGTTCAATTTATCGCGGTCGAGTTTTACGCCCAAACCCACGCCGTCGGGAACTTTAATTTTGCCGTTTTTATATTCAAATTTTCCGCCCTCAATAATATCGCCGGTCGTATGATGATAGTGCGCGTCCGCTGCGAAACTCAAATTCGGAATGACCGCGCCGAGATGCAGCATCGTCGCCAGTTGAATGCCGAGTTCGCCCGACGAATGCACCGCCACGCCGAGTTGAAATGTTTCGCACACGCCCGCCGCTTTGACGCATTGGCGGATGCCGCCCCAAAACGTTGTGTCAAGTAAAATTACATCACAAGCAGTGTCCAAAACATTCGCCGCTAATTGCTCGAAATTGACAACAACCGTATTGGTTGCCAGCGGCATCCGCACTTTTTCGCGCGTTCGGCGCATACCGTGAAGCCCGAAAACCGGGTCTTCGAGATAATCATTGCGGATATCTTCGATATTTTGTCCGAACCAAATCGCCTGTTCGGTTGACCACGAAGCGTTCGGGTCAAAACGAAACGAATCGCCGCGCGTTTTATCTAATTTTCCGTCAGAAGTTTTTGCGCCGATTTCGTTCGCCAACGCCCGGTAACATTCGAGTTCGTATTCGGGAGCAAACACGCCGCCCTTTAATTTGTGCGACGTAAAGCCATATTTTTCCTTCAAATCTTTGGCGTGATTAATAAGCTGCTCGATTGTGCGAACTTCGCCCGCGCCGGTTTGCGGATTGGCGTATCGAAAAAACAGATACGATGCAAAGGGAATTTCCGACTGCAATTTCCCGCCTAGAATTTCATAAACGGGAACATTCCATTTCTGCCCGATAATATCCAGACAGGCAAATTCGAGGGCGGCTAAAATCTGCGTCCGATTGTTATAAAGCGAAGCCGTCGGATTGGCGATTTTAAAGCGCATTTCTTCAAGATTCGCCGGATTGTGTCCGAGCAGATAGGCTTTCATCGCTTGAAACGCACCTTCCGCCGACTCGCCGCCGCCGCCCATTTCGCCCAAACCCGTAATGCCTTCGTCAGTCTCGACCTCGATGATTGTTCGGACGAACCTGCCCCAATGCGCCCCCGCCGCGTGTCTAAGCGGTGCTTCGAGCGGCACGGTGACGGTTGTCGCTTTGATGTCGGTGATTTTCATAAATTTAGCAAATGATTTTTAATTTTTTGATTTTCATAAGATGAAAAAAGTCAGACACAAATCCGGTTTCGGAGGAATTTCTATAATAATTCCGAAAATGTCGCAAGAAAATATTGAGAAGTGGTCATACAACTTTTATTTGCCTCAAAAACATTTTTAACTCCTGATTTGTGTCTGACATTTTTCATCTTTTTTGCCTTACTCAAAAATTTTGTTTTCCCTCAAAAAACTCCAGATTTCATCGTACGATTTCACATAATCATCCTGTTTAAATCCGCCGTGTCCGCCGCCTTTGACGGTGAAAAGTTCGTTTTTTACTTTTGCTTTGTCGAGTGCTTCTTTGAGTCGCGTCGCCTGTGTATAGGGAACAACGTCGTCGCTGTCGCCGTGAATCGTCAGAATCGGCGGCAAATTGGCGCGGACGTAGGTTAGGGGCGAAACTCTTTTGGCAATTTCCGCCGCGTTTTGCCGGCTTCCCATCCACATTACGGCGTAATTTTTCAGATTTTTGCCGGCAATGATGTCGTTGACATCGGTGATTCCATACCAGTTAATTATCGCCGCGACGTTCAGTTTTTCATCGCCGTAGCAATTATTGTCGAGTCCCGTGCCGTCGGGCAGCATCCCGGAAATCAGCGCAAGGTGTCCGCCCGCCGAATGTCCCGTCAAAACGATTTTTGAAGTGTCGAAATTCCATTGTTTGGCGTTGCGAAAAACCCAGCGCAGAGCGCACCGCGCATCTTCGACCGCTGCCGGAGCCGGGGAATTGCCTGCCATCCGGTATTCAACATTGACGACGCGCCAGCCTTTTTCGAGAAACGGCAAAAACTGCAAAACGCTCGTTTCTTTGTTGCCGAAAACCCAGCCGCCGCCGTGAAAATAGACGAGCGTCGGCTGCGGCGTATTAACGTCGTGCCGATACCAAACATCGAGTTTGAGCGGCGTATTGTTCGCCGAACCGTAAACAACATCGGGCTGCACCCAGTAGGCTGCGCCCGCTTCGGTCGAAAAAGGTGTCGAAGGCGGAGTTTGTCCGTCAATAATTAAATTTGCACAAAACAAAAATACTGCTGCAATCAACAATTTTGCCGGTAAAACAAATGCAATTTTCATAATTTTGTCTCTCCCCCTTCTCTTCTGTTCTATGCCGCCTTAATCCCGTTCTTCATCGCCGTGTAAATCTTTCCCTGATAATTAACGTTCCTCAGTTCGGCGCGTTCATCAAATTTACCGAATTGCGGCGCAGCAGTAATTTCGCCAAATAGTCCGGCGTTAATACCGAAAATCGAATCAACAATCGGTTCTAAGTAATTACAGCCGGAAACACACGCCCAATCATTAATGTACGGTTGATCGGAAGTTGATTTTGCCGCCGCGCCGTTTGATTCGGGCGTGTAAAATGCTTCGGTAAAATGTGCCTGCGCGAACGGTCCCTGCATCGCAGTTTTCGCCAGACCTCTGATCCATTCGGCGGCAGTATCAGGTTCGTTGGCGACGTATAACCCGCTCAACGCCAATGCCGCCCACGCGCAATACGCGCCCGTCCACTGATGATCGGGGCGAATGCTGAACGTCACGTCTAAATCTTTGGTCGAAAGGGCGCGCATCCACGTCGGCGTTTGCAGTTCGCGCCGGAAAAATTCGACCATTTCGCGCTTTTGTTTGGCAGGCATTAAATCACCGATGTTCATCAGAGTCGTGCCGAAATCATAACAGTGATGAACTTCGTTATAAGAACCGTCGGGCAGACGGCAACGCCAGATTCCTTTGCCGTCAACGTATAATTGCTGCACCCGTTTGCCGAGGTCTTCGGCTTCCTTTCGCATCGCGGCGGCTTTGTCCTTCTGATTTTTAAAATCAAGCAGTTCGGCGGCGAAACGGAGATTATAAACATTTGCCGCGTTGAGACCGGCGACTTCGTGAACATAGCTCGAAACCGCTTCGAGCAGATTGTTGACACCGCCGTAATCTGCCAAACCGTGATTATTCGTGTCCAATTTGCGCCAGTTTTCGGCGTAGGAAACTAGATAATCGAAAACCTTTTTACCACCCACTTCCTTGTCGAGCCACGCTTTGTCGCCCGTCCAACGCAGATATTCCTTCGCCATTCTCGACATTGCGTAATCGTTTACCGAATACCAGGGACCGACTCCCGCGCCGGTTAAAAATTCCGTGCCGAAGTGCTTGTAGATGTCGAGTTTCATCCACGTTTCCATCATTCGTTTAAGAATTTCCGGGTCGAGCATTGCCAGCAGCATCGCGCTCAGAGAAATATCCCAGAGAAACGTCGTCGTTTCCCAGTAGCGCGGCATCAGCGTCACATACGTTGTACCGTAAACCGAATGCGGCGTGGTGCGGCGAAAATAGAGCGCGTGCAGCGCGGCGGTGTGATAGAGCCGTTTGACGGCATCGTCGGATGTCGAAAGTGTCGGCAGATGACCCGAATATCGTTTATTATTCGGCGTAAACGCGGCTTTCATTTCGGCATTCCATTCGTCGCCCGTCTTTTTCAACACCGCATCAAAATTATTAATCAGCGCGTCGTATTGTTTTTCGACGGCAGTTTGACTTTCGCCGAGAGAATTGACGAATGTTATGGATTTTGTTTCATTCGGCGCAAGGTCGAATTCGTAGATTATCCACGACGGTAAAATTTCTTTCGGTGCGGGCGAAGTCCCTTGCAAAACATAGGCTTCGCTGTGAATCGCTTTGCAGAAAATCGCGTTTCTTGATTTATCAATCGTTCGCGCATTGTCGTATTCTCCAGGCGAATAGGCGGCGTTCCATGCAGCGACGAGTTTTGACGCGCCGCCGTTGATCGCCAATTTTATTTCGGTTTTGCGCCGTCGTTTTGAAATGTTTTTGACGTTAAATTTGACCGCGACCGCCATCGTTTCAAACGGCACAATCGTCGTTGAACTGATTTCCAAATCTTTATAAACGGTTTTGCGTTCGATGCGGTCGGGCTGCCAAACGAAATCAATCGGCGTTTTTGTTGACGCGAAATATTCGCCGTCAACGTATAAAACTCCGGTCAAAAGTTCGCCGCCAGCACCCAGCGGCGCGACGTTCATTTCGCCCTGTGCGAACGGCGGAAACGCAATACTACGCACGGCGACGGCATCCATCGCGGCTTGCGCGCAGCCCCATTGATTGGTTAAACCCGGCAGCGCGTATAAATCGCCGAATTTATGCGTCATCACGACTGAACGCATCGAATCAATCGTCGGAATGTCTGGCAGCGGGGAAGTTTTTGCTGATATTTCGGGGATGATGCTTTCTTTACCGAAAGCATCGGATTTTAAGATCGCTCCGGCGGCAATTCCGGCGACGGTCGTTTTTAAGAAATCCCGGCGTTTTATTTCACTCATAATTTTTTATTTTGATAATTAGTTCAGCATCCGCGTTTGAACTTTGAAAATTACTCAATTTCAACTCTCACCGTCGCCGTTTCAAACGGTTTTAAATTTACCGTCAGCGGCGCGGTCTGCGTAATTTTTTGTAAAACTTTAGCTTCCGTTAAATTAAGCAGTGAGGCGGATTTTATTTTAACCGGCAGATTGATGGCTGCAGTCGTCGCGCGTCCGGCGAATTCCTGTAATCGAATCGTGTAAATTTTATTCGTCTGCGGGTTGAGCGGCGCGGCACTGACTTCGCCGTGAATAATCGAATCGGAAATCGTTTTGACATTAACAATCTGCACATTCGGCTGATTGATCGTAAAAAATCCGTAGCTTAGCGAACCCGGCAGAGCGTTGATGTATTCACTCATCAAAGGCACGTTAAAATTTGCGCCCATCTGCCACGCTTTGACTTCATCAAATTTTCCGTCGCTTGCAATCGCATAATCGAAAACGTATTTCTCAAAAAGTCCGGGTTCAACGGTCGGCATATTTATCACGCCGAGATCGTGCGTGTCGGCTTGATTGCTGCGACGGACGGCGCGTGAATAAATCGTCGCTTCCGGCAGCGGGAATTTCCCTGTGAACATCGCGGGCAATCCTTTCGGCGCATCTTTCGGCTGTAATTTCGTCGCCACATAACTCGGATAAACCCAATGAAATGCTTGCCGGTGCGCGAGTAGTGCGCTTGAATTTCCGTCTGTAAAACCGATTAAATGCTGCGTCGTTACGCCGTCGCGCCGCGCTCCCGGCAGATAATCTTCGGGCAGAGTGTCAAACCATTTCTGTCCGCCGCGTTTGAACTGCAAATTTTGATTGAAAACATTAAACGGGAACGCGAAATAGTATGAATCGTTCCAATTATCACTGCCGCCCGCAAACGGCATTTTGTCAGCGTCGAGTTCATTATGCAGTTCGACGTGATCGAGATTATCGTAAATCGTGACGGTCGTCAGCGGATAAATCGAACGCTCTCGCCGGACGACGATCTGCGTCATTTGCTCGCCTCGTCTAACGGAAATGTCGGGCGTAAGCGGATAATTCACTTTTGATGCGTCCTGTCCTTCGACGCGCAGCAATTCGTTAAACGGCAGTTCGCCTTTGTCGTTGACGATCTCGCGTTTTTGTTTTAAATCGTAAATATTCTGAATATTGCCGTCGGCGCGAAGCTTGATTTGAAAATTGTCGTTTTTGATTTCGGTTTTTCCCGCATCTTCCTTCAAAGTCGAAACCGGACTGCCGTTTGCCGTCGTGATTTCGTAAGTTTTGTAACCCATTGACGGCACAGCGTTTGCAACGAAAACTGCGCTTCCGTTTTCATCCGTATCGAATCTAATTTTTTGATTCGCCGCCAAATCCTTGATTTCCGTGATTCGCGTATTTTTTTGCGGTGAATTTAGTTTGACGACATCGCTTCTTGTCCACGACAAACCGTTATAAACAAGCGCGTTCCAGGTGTTTTCAGATTTCAGCGGAAGGCTCGCGGCATATCTCGAAGGCTGTGCCAGAATGCCGATGCCTTGTTTGAGCAAAAAGTCGGTTTCCGTCTGCGCTTTCGACATATATGCGACGTATTGCCGGTTCTGTTCTTCGAGCGGTGCGCGGTCGTTTAGCTGAATCCAGCCGTTATTGCCCGCGCCGCTGTGTTCGTCATAAGTGAATATCAAATCGTAAATCGAAGTGTAATTGCCGACCGGAAACGGGATATTTTTGGTCATCGCAATCGCACTCCACAAACTTTCAGCGGCGGGCGCGTGATCGTGGGCGTAACGCGCTAGCGCGGAAATGCGCGGCGACTGCGTTTTAGATTCGCTCCAAAGCCCCGACCATTCGCCTTTGTAAGTCGGAATTTCGGCGGCATATTTCGTTTCGATATATTTCAAAAAACTGTCCGGCGTGGCGATTTTTAACTGAACTTCTTTGTGCTTTGTATTCCACGCTTTGACTGCTTTTTCCAGATTTGTAACATTTGTCGGCTCGACAAAATCGTGCGCGTAATAAACCATCACCGCGTCGTATTTATAACCGGCTTTGTTATAACGATTGAGAAGTTCGTTCACTCCGATTTCCTGAATTTCGAGCGGCGTTTTTTTGCCCGCCAGTTCGGGGTTGAACATGTCGAACGGCGTTTTATTCGTGTATGGATCGAGCGAATACGGGTCGAGATAAAAATCGGTCATTCCTTCCGTGTAGCCGCCGCGTTTGCTTTGCGAAACCCACGTCAAAACCTTGCTGCCGTCGGGCGATTGCCAGTAGAACGGAACTTTTCCGGGCGCAAGCGACGTCGCATCACCGATAAAAAGATTCGCGCCGACGGTTAGATATTTCGTGCCGCTGCCTGCCAAAACCGATGGAATCGAAGTCGGGTGTCCGGGAACGTCGTCCATCAGCGCAACTTCGGAGTTGATGCCGTAAGTGCGTTTTAAAATTTCGTAGTTGTAGCAGATGCGGTTGAGTTCCTCCGCGCCCATAAAATCCGTGTGCATACTGCCCCACGAGGTCGAAAGCGCGACTTGCCCGCTCTTGATGAGTTTCATCAAACGGGCAATTTTCTCGTTGTCCTTCGGCAACACGGAAGTCGGTTTAATCTGCCGTTTGAGCCATTCGTCAACCTGCCAGACGCTTTCAATCGTCCAGCGAAAATCCTTGTCCGATTCCGCCATCCGAATCACTTCGTCAATGTGCCGCGCCGCTCGTGCGCGAACTTCGTCGGGCGGTTCGACAAATCCGAAATCATAATGCGAAGTCGGCGTGATATAAACGGTTTTAATCGAACTGGCGGGAAGTTTCGTTTGAGCGAACGCGCTGCACGAAAGCAAACAAAATAAAATTAAAACTGTTACAGTGCATCCGATTTTTTTTCTTCTTTTGTTGTGTTCGCTCAATGTTCTTCTCCTGTTTTTTTGATTTTGGTTTTGAGTTTCGCCCGTTAAATATTTGCCCGTGTTTTAACAAGCGAAACCCAAACCCCTCGTGCGCGGTAAATTAAAAAATGAACCGCGCCGAAAGCTGAATCTGTCGCGGTCCGCCGAAGCCGAGCAATCCGCCTAACTGATTGCCAACCGTCGAAGTGCTGACTCCGAAAGCGTCGCATTGCCCGACCGAACCGGAGCAGACCAAACCGCCCGACGGATCGGCATAGTTGGCGAAATTGAACAGATTGTAAACTTCAAGACGCAGTTGCAGCGAAGTTTTTTCGGTCAATCGCGTGTTTTTGAAAAGCGAAGCGTCAACCTGTGAAAATTTCGGTCCTCGCAGTATATTGCGTCCGGCATTGCCGAAACTTCCTGCCGGCACGACCTGAAACGCAGCGGCGTTGAATTGGCACGTCGGCACGGAATAATTCGAGCAATACGGATCAACTCCGGGAACGACGTTCGGGCGATTGGAAAAACCGCCGAAGATTCCGCCCGTCTGCGTGACCGTCACCGGCAAACCGCTGCGCGCCTGAAAAATCGTGTTAAGCTGCCAGCCTTCGGTCAGTCGGCGCGGCGCATTTTCAAAAAATTTGCTGAACGGAATATCGTATCCGGCATCGAACGTGAAATTGTGGCGCACGTCCTGATCGGAACTGGCGCGTTCGGCGCGGGCGTTATTTTCGTCCTGATAATCCTTGAAAAACCCGACTACATCGTCAATCGCGTGCGACCAGGTATAATTGGCGTTAAAGCGTAGCCCGCGCGTCAGATTGCGTTTGAAACTGACCTGCATCGAGTTGTAATTCGACTGCGGATAACCGCCGACGGCAAAAATATCGCCGTAGCGTTCGGTCAAAGGACGTGCGCCGGTGACAGCGTTGGCGCGGTTGATATTGCGCGGCGTGATGACACCATCGGTCAAAAGATGCGTGACGTGATTGCCGACGTAGCCGACGCTCAACGTGCCGAATCCGAAGTTTTGCTGAACATTAAGCGAATAATGCTGTGCCATCGCCGTTTTCAAATCCTTTTCGATGACGTAAGCCGATGCCTGTCCGCAGGCGAAAACTCGCGGATCAACCGGAAATTGAAAAGTCGGCGGCGGCGTGGCGCAGAAGAAATAATCGAACAAATCGGTCGAAACCTGCGGGAACGAATTCGCCTGCGGCGAACCGAAACTGGCGGGCAGTTCGCGGTTGTAAAAAATTCCGTAACCGCCGCGCACGACCGTTTTTTGATTGCCGAAAACGTCGAACGCGAAACCGACGCGCGGACCGAAATTATTTTTATCGGCGTTGTAAAGTTTCTGTCCGGCGGGCGTGTAACTCAGCGTGGCGAGATCGAAATTTTGCAGCAGCCCGTTTTTTTCGCGGCTGACCGAACTGACTTCGTAACGCAAGCCGAGATTTAACGACAGACGCGGATGGATTTTCCAGTCGTCCTGCGCGAAAATCGAGTAATTTTCGTTCGCGTAATTAAGTTCGGGATTCCCGCCGCGAGCGATGACAAACGGCGCGTTAGTCGCCAAATCGCCGGTCGAAAAGAACGTCAGCGTGTCCTGCGTAATTGATTCCGCCGCGCGCCGATTAAGTCGAATATCAACACCGAATTTCAGCGAATGATCGCCGCGCACGGTGCTCAAAGTGTTGAGAAACTGATAAACCTTGCCGGTGCGAATCTGCTCGAACTGCGCCGGACCGATGGGATTGATTCGGAAATCAACGAAACCCAAATCGAATCGCGGAATGCTCGTGTCGCCCGCGCCGACATTGGTATAATTGTGGTTGATGCCGAAACCGAATTCGTTGGTCGTTGTCGCGCTCAACAAATAGTTGTGCGAAACCTTGAAAAGCTGGGTGCGAAGTTTGCCGTCGGCAAACTGATTCGAGCCGACACCGTATGGCACGTTCGTATTTGAATCGTTGAGATTGTAACGCACGGCAAACTGACTTTTATCCGATTGCAGCCAGTCAACTTTGATCGAGCCGGTGTCTTCGCGCAAATCGCCGATACGCTGTCCGATAAAGCGACCGAGATCGGCGTTAAAGGCTTGCGTCGGCAACGGCAGATTATTGAAAATCGGGCGAATCGCCGCGACTGCCGAATTACGAAAAGCGAGCGTTGGAACCAAGACGTTGAATGTTTTTCCGCGAGTTTGGCGAACACCCTCGTAATTCGTAAAGAAAAACACTTTATCTTTAGCAATCGGACCGCTGAGATTGCCGCCGAATTGGTTAAGCCGGAAACGCTGTTTGCCCGCCAGCGCGTCACTTGAATCCAGTGCTTCGTTGCGGAAAAATTCAAATCCGCCGCCGTGAAATTCGTTCGTTCCCGACTTCGTAATCGGATTAATCACCGTGCCGAGAGCCTGTCCATACTGCGCCGAATAATTTTGTTCGAGAACCTGAACTTCCTGAATGCTGTCAATCGAAACGCGGTTAATACGCGATTCGATGCGACCGAGAACATTGGAAGTTCCGTTGACATCAACGCGGCTCGCGTCAATACCGTCAACTAGAACGCTCGTTCCGCCGAAGGTTGAAGGAATGCCGTTGATGGAAGTTTGAAATTGATTCGTTGACTGGACCGAACCGGGAACGGTCGCCAAAAGCTGCGTAAAATCGCGCCCGTTAATCGGATTGTCAGCGACCCGCGCTGCGCCGATAGTGTCGCCGATGGTCGAGGTTTCAGTGTCGGTCGGCGTTTGACTCGCCACTTCGACCACCGCGCTGACTCCGCTGACTCCGAGTTGCACGTCAACACGCAGACGCGCACCGACTGCCAGCCGCGCATCGCTGATCGTTTTTTCCTGAAAACCGCTCGCCGTTGCCGTAATTTTATAAATTCCGGTCGAAAGCGACGGCGTTTCGTAAAAACCTTCGTCGTTGCTCTGCACGGTTTTCGATTCGTTCGTGCCGACGTTCGTCACCGTCACCGTCGCGTTCGGCACAATCGCGCCGTTCGCGTCCTGCACCTGTCCGGTAATTGTTCCCGTGTTCGACTGCGCGAAAACGCCGACGGTCAGAAATAGGACGATTGCCCACAGAAATCCCGCTTGTTTGATCGTGTTTTTAATTTGAATAAGCATTAATTCAGTCTCCAGTTTTTTTACTTCTTTTAGATTTTTTCGCAATCGTCCTTGGTTGGGATTTCGGCAATCGCTTGAAAGTCCGGTGTCCATACGCCGTCTTTTTTCGGGTAATATTTTTCCAATATTTTCGCCGTCATCGGGACGGTCGGGACGTCATCGCGCACATTAACTTTTTGCCCGTCGTATAACTTGATGATTCCGTCGAGACAGCGCAAAGCGACGTATTCGGGGAACATCGCCTGACTGACTTTCAACGCTTCGCCGCGCATCAGCCAGTCTTTTTCGTGTTCGCCCGCCAGTCCGAATCCGGCGAGAACCACTTTGTCGGGATCAAATCCCGCGTCGCAGTAACCTTGATACGCGCCCTGTCCGGTCTCGTCGTCCATCGCAAAAATCACGTCAATATCGCCGGTTCCTTTTAATGTTTCCGCCGCGATTTTTCTGGCAATCGGCGGAGTCGCTTCGCCGTTGATCGAAGCGACGATTCGTGCGTTCGATTGAATACTTTTCACACCGGCGGCAAATCCTTCGCTCCGCAGTAAACACGGGCGCAGAGTCGGCAGTCCGACATCGAGAATTCTGAGCGGCGAATCGTCTTCATTCTTGACATTTTCGCCGACCCAAACGCCCAAATCGTAGCCTGCGTCGTAATCGCAAATCGCCACCATCGTCGCCATTCCGTCAATCGGATTGGCTTCGACCAGCACCGGTTTTCCGGCTTCGTTCGCCATTTTCAAAATTTCTTCCAAACCTTCCGTCGCGGCGGGCGTTAAAATTATCGCGTCCACTTCCTTCAACATTTCACGCGCCTGATTTATCTGATTTTCGACGCTCAAATCGGCATCAATCACGACGATTTCCGCGCCGTATTGCGCCGCCCGACGTTTCAGAATCTCGATAATAATTTGATACCAGATATGAAAACTGTAATTCGTCAAATAACCGATTTTCTTCGGCGTTTTCGTCGCTTCGACCAACGGCACGGCGTGAATCGCCGCGTCCAGTTGCGGCGGCGCGTTGTATTCCGTGACCAACGATTCGTTTTCTTCCGATTTAGCTGTTTGACTCATAATATTAAATACTCCGAAACCATTCAAATTCATTTTTTAGCCACTGATTTACACGGATAAACTCGGATTTTTAAGAGATGCAAGCGAAGGAATTTATCAGGTTTTTATTTGTGTTCATCCGTGTAAATCAGTGGCTCAATCTCTTCAAACTTCTAATTTTTAACTTCTAACTAATTCGTCTGCGGCACGCCGCCGATTTGCGTCAAAAGTCCGCCGTCAACCGTCCAGATCGCGCCGGTCACGAATGACGAACTTTCGTGTGCGAGAAATGCGACAACTTCGGCGATTTCGCGCGGCTGGGCGATGCGTCCGAGCGGGTGCATTTTATTGCAAGCGTCGTAAACCGATTGCGGATTCGGATCGAGTTCCGCCGCCCATTTGAGCATCGGCGTGTCAACCGTTCCCGGACAGACGCAGTTGGCGCGAATTTTATCCTTCGCAAAGTCCATCGCCGTCGAGCGCGTCAGCCCCAAAAGCCCGTGTTTGCTGATCGTGTAAGCTAAAACATTCTGCTGACTCGCCAACGCCTGAACGCTCGAAACATTAACAATCGTGCCGCCGCCCGCTTCTTTCAAATACGGAATAACGGCTTTCGCGGCGTGCCACGCGCCTTTCAAATTCACATCCAAAACTTCATTCCACTGCTCTTCCGAAGTCGAAACCGCCGTTCCGTATCGCTGAATGCCCGCGCTGACAACCAGCGAATTTATTTTGCCGAAGATATTGCCGACTTCGTTAACGGCATTTTCAACCGCCGCGTAATCGGCGACATTGACTTTTTGGAAAATCGCCCGCCCGCCGCTGTTTTTGATTTGTTCGCGCGTTTCGACACCCGCTTTTTCGTCCCAGTCGAAAATCGCCACGCTCGCGCCGCGTTCGGCAAAAATTTCACACGCGGCTTTCCCGATTCCCAACGCTCCGCCGGTCACAATTACCGCTTTATCGTCAAATCTCATAATACTCTCCTGAACTGCCGACAAGTTTTGCATTTCACCGTCTTACTCCATAAAATTTTCCGCGTCTTCCGAAGAAACCGGCGCAGGCGGCGGCAATGTTTTATACCAAGTGAAATAAAGAATAACCGTCGAAACAACCGTCGCCGCCATCAGCGAAAAGGCGATTTCGTGGCGGTGCAAAATCAAGTAAAGCATCGAAACATATAGTGCGGTAATGCCGATTAACGCGACGATTGTATTGAAAAAATCGAGTTTGAACGGCGACTGCTTTACAAAATCGGGGGTTTCCGCCAAAACCGCCGCCCGCGCCGGCTTCCACGCACCGGCAGGCTGCACTTTGCGATAAAAATTCTTTAGTGTTTCCAAATCAGTCGGCGCGGTCATCATCGAAACGACAATCGTAATCACCGTCGAACAAACCGCAATCACCGGAAATCCGATATACAGCGGCAGAGGTTGATCTAAAACCGTCGTGTCGAGAAAAACCTGTCCGAGCGATAAAATCATTCCGCCGAAAACGCCCGCCGCGTAACCCTGTCCGTTGAGCCGCCACCAATACCAGCGCAGTACGTTCGGCGGCAGAATACCGGCGGCGAGCGTGCCGAAAATCCACAAAAAAGCCGTGTTGATCGAAGTGCCGAAGATCGAAATGACTAAGCCGACAACGATTAGAAGTGCCGAAGAGAGATAACTGACGCGAACGAGTTTTCTTGCGTCTGCCGTCGGGTTGATATAGCGTTGATAAATGTCTTTGACGAGATACGCCGCGCCGCCGTTGACGGTCGAACTAAACGTCGCCAGAAATCCCGAGAGCAGTGCGGCGAGCATAAATCCGACGAGACCGACGGGCAGCATCGAACCGATAATCAGCGGCAGTGCGGTTTCCGGGTCGGCTTTTAGTTTCGCATCCAAAACCGCGTTGCCGATCCCCATAATCGCCATCACCGCAATCGCCATCGCAAAACACCATCTGACGGTATGAATCGCGCCCCACAATGCGCCGAGTTTGGAAGCGTCGCGTTCATCTTTCGCGGCTAAAAATCTTTGAAAATCGTAGAGTTGTTCGGGACCGCTCAAACAGAGCAGCAAGCCTTTTGCCACCCATACCGCGACGAGTGGACCGAACAAAGAGTAATCCGTGCCGCCCGTCACCAAACCCAGAAACGCTTCCGGTCGAAATGACGGCGCAATATCCTGCCAGCCGTTCGGGATTTTTTCGGCAAAATGCACCGCGTCGAAATGCAGATAACCGATGATCGAAAACACAATCGCGCCCGCGCTCAACACAATCGTCTGCACGATTTCAACGCGGACGATGCCTTGAAATCCGCCCAGGATCACATACAATCCGGTCACGCCTAAAATCAACATCGCACAGACGGTCGGTGAAAAAGGCAGGAAAATCGCGCCGAATTTGCCCATCCCGATTGCCGAATACCCCAACAGCGCAGAGATTGTCAGCACCGCGAACAAAGTATAGGAAAGTCTGGCAATATCGCCCGCTTTATTCGTCCCGAAACGGGTTTTCATCCATTCCGCCCCGGTCATTACATTCGAGCGGCGAATCCACTTGCCCATATATGCCAGGTAGAAAGCCGTAATTGGAAAACCCCACAGCCAATGCACCCACATTCCTTTCAAACCGAGCGCGATAAAGGTCGAAACGATCCACATCGTCCCGGTAATATCAAAATACGATGACGAACCCGACATCGCCAACGCCCACCAGGGAAGCTGCCGTCCGCCCAAAAAATAAGATGACATTCCCTTTGACGCTTTCCGCTTCATCGCAAATCCGATGCTCATAATCGCGGCGAGATAAAGGACAACGATAATTTGGTCAAGCGTTGAAAGCTGCATAATTTTCCCTCTTAGTTTTGACTCTAAAAAAAGCTCGCTGAATAATCTGCTTAACTTTTGCGGCGTTTTAGCCGGTAAATTGATTGGTAATTAAATTTTTGTAAAACTTTATTTTAACCGAAGATTAAGTTATTAATAACACCTCTTAAAATGAGTGTCAAGTTTTTTTTAGATATTTGTGGAATTTGTTGGGCAGGGCAACTATTTGTGATCGTAATCTTTTTTACAGGCAAAGATAATTAAACAAAATCGAAATTTCGCGTTGAATTAAAGGTTTGCTGGTCTGACATTCAATCAGCGGGAATTCATTTTTAATCGTTCGTAAACAGAGTTTCGGCAGTTCGCAAAACTTGCTTTAACCGTGAATTCCAGTAATCCCAATCGTGTCCGCCGGAAAATATCTGAAAATCGTGAGCGATTCCGCGCTCTTTTAAAACTTTCGCCAGATGGAAATTGACGGGCAGCAAATCATCGTCAGCACCGCAATCGAAATAAAGAAAAGGCAGATCGGGGATTTTTTCTTCGGGAAAATTCTCGATAATGTGAAACAAATCATTGCGCGCTCGCAGTTCATAGTCATCGCCGAAAACCGCACTGATCGAAGGCTGCAATTCCGTCCACAAAACACCGTCGGAAATTACGGCGGCGAAAAAAGCACCGCTCATCGCGGCGGCGAAACAAAACATTTCAGGTCGGCGAAAAGCGAATTTAAACGCCCCGTAACCGCCCATCGAAAGACCCGCAATCGCCCGCCTTGCGCGGCTCGTTTCAATCTTGAATTTTTTTTCGATTTCAGGAATCAACTCCTGCAAAATATAACTTTCGTAAAAATGATGCGGCAGATGCGGACTGTCCGCATACCAGCCGTCGCCGCCTTCCGCACAGACGATTATGAAAGAACGTTGCGCCGCATATTCGAGAATCTTTGTATTAATCGCCCAATTATCGAAATTCCCGAAAAGTCCGTGCAGCAAATACAACACAGGAAATTTTGAAGAGGAGTTTTCGTAGTTTTCCGGGAGAATTACGCGGAATGGAACTTCTTTATCGAGCAGTTTGCTGTGCAGTTTGAAAACGCCGCTTTTCATAATCATCTTGAAATTAAAAGAAATTTTGCAGCGCAATCGGAATCGCGCCGAACAAACTCGGACGCTGGACGCTCGCCGCGCGAATCTCGATTTTGGCGATTGACGGAATTAGATAACGGCTTTTGACCTTTTCCTTGATGATCGGCTCCATCAAATTCCAGGCGGCGGAAATATCGCCGCCGATGACGATTATTTCAGGGCTTAATCCGTGCGCCAAACTTGCAATGCCTTCGCCGAGATATTCCGCCGTCGCTCTGATTGCCGCAATCGCTTTTTCGTCGCCGCGATTGGCATTAGCGATCAGTTCGGTGATGGAAATCGTCATCGTGCCTTTTTTGCTGTTCATCAACCGGTAATAACGCGCCAGCGTCGCGCTTTCCGAGGCGAGCGTTTCCCAGCAGCCTCTTCGTCCGCACGAGCAGATTTCACCGTTCGGATCAAGCGACATATGACCGAAGCCGCCTAAGCCGATCTGCGAACCGACGTGCAGTTCGCCATTGATAATCAAACCCGTTCCGAGACCATCAACGACTAAAATATAAAGTAGAGTTTTAACTTTTATTTCATCAAGCGGACCATACCAGAGTTCGGAAAACGCGGCGGCGTTGGCATCGTTTTCGACGAAGACCGGCAGATTGAGATTTTTTTCCAGAATCGCTTTGACGGGCGTGTCGTTCCAATCGAGATTCGGCGACACGGCAACTTCGCCGGTGTCGCGTTTAATCAGTCCGGGAACGCTCACGCCGACGGCTTCAAATTTTGAACGCGGATAATTTTTTTCGATGGTTTTTTTGATTTCCGCCGCCAGACGTTCTAAAAAGATTTGCGGTTTGCCCTCGGTCATCAACGCTTTTTGTTTGAGAATCCGCCCGTTAAAATCGCTGACGGCATAGACGGTTTCGCGGACACCGATGTCAACCGCTAAAACATAGGCGTTTTCGCCGTTGATGTAAAGATAAGTCGGTTTGCGCCCGCCGCTCGAAGGTCCTTCCGCGCCTTCGTAAATTACGCCTTTGCGGATCAAACGATTGACAATCGAAGAAACGGTTCCCGGACGCAGACCGGAAACTTTGGCAATTTCCGCCCGCGAAATAGGCTGCTTTTCACGAATTAGATGCAACAACAGCGTTTGATTAATATTCCTGATGTCATGAATATCAACCATTTTCAGCCGGGATGTCTGCTTAATTTTAATCACTTTTGCTTTTACGTCGGAACAATAAATAGTTTAACTAATCTGCCGCAAACATCAAATTTAGCGTGAGTTTCAACGTGATGAATTCAACTATTAAAACTGAAAAACTGTTTTGAAACCAAAAAAGGGCAGCTTGATTGAATCATAGCAAAGATTTCTTTCCGACACCTACACAAATCGGCAAAGCGCGTGAGGCAGAATTTTTGCCGAATCGCGGTGGCTATTGAGAAAGAAGAACTAATTCCTTCATTTTTTTTCGCAAACCACTTGCTTTCGGGTATATTCTTCTGCTGTCGTGTGGTTAAATTGACTTTATTATGATCACGCAATCCACTTATCAAAAAATTTATCTGCCGGTTTTCATTTTATTTACCTTTTTGCTGACCCTGGTAATTTTGACTGCTTCCGGCTCGGTACCATCTCTGGCTGAATCAAATGTAAATCCGTCAAATCAACCTGACAGTTCAACAGGACCGAAGCAGACGGGCGAAAACTCGGGCAGGGAGACCGTCAAAGATTCCTCGATTGGATGGATAACTGTAGATGCGGACGAGTTTGACCACATTCAAAATGCCGTCCGAAATAAAGGCGGTGAATTTGATTTGAAAGTAGCTGAAAAGCGCGGAGCCTTTATTGTCGCAGAAGCGGATGAACGGCAGATTCTCGATTTGACGCGGAGTATGCACGAAGAATTTCACAAATGCGGCGGCTTTATGTGGCACGAAACATTGGCGGCGGCAGAGCTTTCGATTGACGAAACATCGCGGGCGCAAACTGACAAAACGGCGGTAGTCTATTCGATTGACAATCAAACAACGGTCAACGCAATGCTCACTGAGACTCAGGAACCGCAAATTCGGGAAACTATCACACGACTTTCGACCGATTTCCCTAATCGCCGCCATAATCAGCCGAGCGGAACGAATTCGGCGAACTGGATAAAAAACAAATGGACTGCGCTGGCTGCCGGTCGAAGCGATGTTACGGTCGAGTTTTTTGTTCACTCCGCCGCTGTGACACCCCAGCCTTCGATTATTATGACCGTGCAGGGAACGACGCTGCCGAATGAAGTCGTCGTGATGGGCGGTCATCAGGATTCGATCAATCGGAACGGCGCGACACTAAATGCGCCGGGTGCCGACGATGATGCTTCGGGCATTGCGACGATGACGGAAGTCATCCGCGTGATGATCGCCAAGAATTTTCGCCCGCAGCGAACCGTTAAATTTATGGCGTATGCGGCGGAGGAAGTCGGACTGCGCGGATCCAATGAAATCGCCGCCGATTTTCAAACCCGTGCCGTTAATGTGGTCGGGGTCTTGCAGCTCGATATGACGAATTACAAAAGTATCAATTCGCCGGCTGACATAATATTAATAACCGATTTTACGAACGCCTCCCAGAATCAATTTATTCGTGATTTAATCATGTATTATCAGCCGTCAATAACATTCGGCGACTCGACCTGCGGATACAGCTGCTCCGACCACGCTTCCTGGACAAATAAGGGTTTCGCTGCCTCTTTCCCTTTTGAGTCGGAACCTTCAAATCAGACTATTCACACGACCGGCGATACGCTCGCGCAAAGCGGCAATAATGCCAGTCACGCTCTCAAATTCGCCAACCTCGCCGTCTCATACCTCGGCGAGCTGGCAAAGGGAACTCAGGGAACGACCGGTTTGACGTATGAAGCGGATGTGCAGAGCAGACCGACCGGTGACGGCTTTGTTGATGCCGACGATGTTGAGCAAATTCGCCGTTTTGTCGTTGGCGGCGGTCTGCCGTATCAGTCGAACGAGTTGCAGCGCGCCGACTGTTCGCCGCGTTCAACGGCGGGCGACGGCACAGTAGATGCCGATGACATCCAACAGGCGCGTCGCTACTCGGTCGGAATTGACTCCAACCAATTGACTGGCGGTCCGGGTTCCGTACCGCCGCCAATTGATTTTTCGTCAGACGACTTATTCGGTTCGTTAATCGGCAGTTTAAATCTGCGCGGCGAAAGAACAAAACGAGGCGGTGTGCCGGTTATTGCCGCTTTGCGGGCGGACGGTCAATATACGGTTGCCGGACAAAGTTTGACCGTGCCGATTCGGGTAGATGCAGTCGGAGACGAGGCGGGATATTCGTTTAGTCTAAATTATGATGCCGAAAAATTGACCAATCCGCAGATAACAATCGGCACGGCGGGCGGCAATGTTATTTTTAACACGAACACGGCGGGGCAAATCGGCTTGTCGGTAACTTCATTCAACGGCGGAAAAATTGTCGCCGGAACAAATCAAATACTCGTTTATGCTACGTTTTCAACTGCGGCAAAGGCAGCGGGAGAAACAATAGTGACCTTTACGGACACGCAGGCGCGAAGAAAGGCATCGGGAGTTGACCCGAACATACAAATTATGCAGCCGTCATACACAAACGGGACGGTCAGAATTAGCCCATTTAAGAACTTCAAGTAGCCGATAAAAAAAACAGACACTCGCAACCAGCGAAAAAGTGCCGTTTGATCGTTGCCAAAATCCCCCGAGTCAATGCGCCGCCGATTGCGTACTGCAATCGGCGCGTCCGATAATAACTAAATGTCTTATTTCTTAAATACTCTTTCACAAATTTACCAAATGCCTTTATAAAATATTAAAAAATCAGATAAAAAACTAAGAGAGTTATGGGGCTATTATCAGACGCAACGTGCGGTTGGTGTTCCCAATGTTGGATTCGATCTAAAATCGCAGATCACCGGTGGTTAAAAGGTCGCACAGCTTTTTACTTGAGATTCAATCTCCGAAAAAGCAGCGATTAACATAACTTATGTTGTTTTGGTATTATTTAACTTTTGTCAATAAGCCTGAAAACTTCCACAGACGACCCGAGTGAGAATAAAAATCTGGCTCCCTCAGCAGTGTTGTAGACATTCATTTGTCCTTCATGTTGATTAACAATCTTGTAAACTACCGATAAACCTAAACCCAGTCCTTTATCTTTGGTAGTGAAAAACGGATCAAAGATTTTTGCTCTATCTGCTTCACTAATGCCACCGCCGGTGTCTTCGGTTTCGATGAAAAATTTACCGTCCTTTTGAAAAGTTCGCAATGTAAATGTGCCGCCATCGGGCATCGCCTGCAAGGAATTTATCGCCAAATTTAACAAAATTTGTTTGATTTGTTCCGCGTCAACGGCAACGAGCGGCAAGTTCTCGGTTAAATCTTCGATAAGAATGACCTTTTGATCGTTTGCTTGATTTTCAATTAAAAGTTTGACCGAACGAATCAATTCATTCATATCGGTCGGCTGACGATCCGGCTTTTTGGCGCGGGCGAAATGAAAAAATTCCTGCACGAGTTTGTCTATTCGTTCAACTTCCGTTTTGGCGATTTGAGCGAATTCGCGGCGCGGGCTGTTTTCAGCCAATTCGTCTTCGAGAATTTCAACCGCGCCTTTGATTGCGCCGAGCGGATTGCGGATTTCGTGAACTACGCTGGACGCGATTTCCGCGAGCGACGAAAGGCGTTCGGCTTGCAAAAGCTGTCCGACTGTTTGGCGCAGATCGGCGTAGGCGGTTTGCAGTTCGGCGTTGATGCGTTCGGCGCGTTTGTGTTCGCGGCGTTTTTGATCGCCGAGCCAACCCGTCACCGCGCCGATGACGAAAAATAGTGCGATTTCCGCGTATTGATTGAGCGCGTAATCGTAATTTTGGTGCTGCCAGTGCATCGAAATATGCGGCACATAGCTGATGCAAGCAAACAGTGCCGCGCCCAGACCGCCGCGCCAGCCATACCAAAACGCGGCGAGAATGATCGGAATGTAATAAAGTCTTTGGTAGATTTGGTGAAAAACGAGGTTGTCAATCGGCGTGAGAAAATGCAGCGCGGAAATTAAAATAATTGAGCCGCCGAGAAATAAAACGGAAATTATGAGATTTTTTTTATTCATCAATTTCGGCTTTTTGCATTCGATAAATCAGCGCACTGCGCGTAATTCCCAAATACCGCGCCGTTTGCGATTGGTTGCCGTCGTGCATATCGAGCGCGTGATTAATAATATCGCGTTCGACTTCATCGAGCGAAATGTTTTCGGCGGGCATTTCAAAACGGACATTACCGAAATTTTGCGAAGGTTTTTTGACGTATTCCGGCACATCCGCGAGCGTCAAATTTTGTTCATCTGACAAAACGACCATTCGTTCGACCAGATTTTCGAGTTCGCGGACGTTTCCCGGAAACGCATAACTTGAAAGCGAGTCGAAAACTTCGCGGGCGATTTTCAAGTTTTTAAAATCGTGTTTTTCTTTCGAGATTTTGAAAAAATGATTTATCAAAAGCGGAATATCTTCACGGCGAACGCGAAGCGACGGTAAGTTGACAGGAACGACGGCAAGCCGAAAATACAAATCTTCGCGGAAAGTTCCATCTTCGATCATTTTTTCCAAATTTTGATTGGTTGCGGCGATGATGCGGACATCAATCGAGCGCGGCAGATTTTCGCCGACGCGAACAATTTCCTGTTCCTGCAACACACGCAGAAGTTTTGGCTGAACATCAAGCGGCATCGCGCTAATTTCGTCGAGAAAAATCGTGCCGCTGTTTGCCGCTTCAAACTTTCCTTTTGCGTCTGACATCGCGCCGGTGAAGGAGCCTTTTTTGTAGCCGAAAAGCTCCGCCTCGATTAGGCTTTCGGGAATCGCGGCACAGTTTAACGGGATAAAAGACTTGTCTTTACGCCGTCCCGAAAAATGAATTCCCTTGGCAATGAGTTCCTTGCCTGTGCCTGATTCGCCGCTTATTAAAACAGTCGCGTCCGAACGCGAAACGCGCCCGACTAATTTTAGAACTTCGCGCATTTTCGCCGAATCGCCGATGACGTTTTCAAGCCGGAATTCTTTATCAACAAGTTCACGCAACTGCCGATTTTCGGTTTTCGTCTCGCTGAAATTAACGGCGCGTTCGATGGTCAGCAAAATCTCGTCGCGGTTAAAGGGTTTGTTGATATAATCGAACGCGCCCGCTTTCATCGCTATAACCGCCGTTTCGACTTCGCCGAACGCCGTAATGACGATGACGGGAATTTCCGCGTCGGCAGACTTTATTTTTTCCAAAAATTCCAAACCCGACAATTTCGGCATCCGCAAATCGGTAATTACGCAATCAAAATCATTCCCGCCGAAAATTTCGAGAGCCTCCGCGCCGTCCTTCGCAGTCTGAACATCAAATCCCGCTTCCGTTAGTTGATATTCAAGCACACGGCGCAAATTATCATCATCGTCGGCGAGCAGAATTGTTTTTTTTTGGTTTGATTTCACTATTTAGCAGAAAGTTTCATTTCGATTGATTGCAGAATTTCGATTGCCTGCGCCCGTTTGCCTTCCTGAACCAAGCGGCTGAATTCGAGATATTTTTTTGATAATTCGTCAATCATATTTGCGTCAAAGTTAATGTCAGACGCGAGCTTTTCTGCCGTTTCGTCTAATTGAACAGAATTCCGATTTTGCAAACCGCGCACCGCCGCCAAAATCCGCAAAGCGGGCGCATCTAATTGTCTTTGAAAAGCGATTACGGATTGTTCAAACGCACGAAGTTCGCGCTCGCGCCAGTTTGCCCGCCACAGAAAAACGCTGAAAGCCACGGCGATCACCATATAAAGCAGACGAAAAATCAAAGCCGTCGGATGCGGCGAGAAAATCTCTGCCCAAAGGCTTTCGGCGTGAACGTCTGCGCCAAGCTCGACGTGCATTACGGCATCAATCAACCACATTGCCGCGCCTAAGCCCACGCCAAACCAGATTTCTTTATATGATCTAAAAATCTTCATAATCAAAAAGTGAGATTCTCGTTAAAAACAAAACTTGCAAAATCCACTTTTTCAGATGTATCTCAAACAATTTCGGTTTGAATTGTTTTGCGTCCAATAAATTTTCGCCGTTCTAACCTACAACTTCAAATTTCTCAGCCGCAAAGCATTCAAGATAACCGAAACGGAACTAAAAGTCATCGCCGCCGACGCGATCATCGGCGAGAGCAGAAGTCCGAGAAACGGATATAAAACCCCCGCCGCAATCGGCACGCCAACGAGATTATAAATAAATGCGAAAAATAAGTTCTGGCGAATGTTGCTCATCGTCGCTTCGCTCAAATGTTTTGCCTTCAAAATTCCGCGCAAATCGCCTTTGAGCAATGTGATGTCGGCAGATTCCATTGCCACGTCCGTTCCCGTTCCCATCGCAATTCCGACGTTTGCCTGTGCGAGCGCGGGCGCGTCATTCACGCCATCGCCAGCCATCGCCACGATTTTTCCGTTTGCCTGCAATTCTTTGACTTTTGCCACTTTTTGTTCGGGCAAAACGTCGGCAAAAACCTGGTCAATATTTAACGCTTTGGCAACGGCTTCGGCGGTTTTCGCGTTGTCGCCGGTCATCATTACGACTTCAATATTTTGGCGATGTAATTCGTTAATCGCATCTTTTGCCGATTCCTTGATCGTGTCCGCCACGCCGACGAGTCCGGCGGCTGCGCCGTCAACGGCAACTAACATCACGGTTTGACCTTCGCCGCGAAGTTCGTCGGATTGATTGCCGTCTTTTGAAAAATCAATTTTGTGATCGCTCATCAATTTCGAGTTTCCGAGCAAAACTTTTCTGCCCGCAACTGTTCCGAAAACGCCTTTGCCCGTGACCGATTCAAAATTTTCCACTTTTACAAACTCGACATTTCGTTCTTCCGCACCTTTAACAATCGCTTCGGCGAGCGGATGTTCGCTCGATTTTTCGAGTGATGCGACAAGACTCAAAAGCTCGTTTTCCGGCAGACCGTTAAGCGAAATCACCTTTTGCAGACGCGGTTTGCCTTCTGTCAGAGTTCCGGTTTTGTCCACGACTATAACATTTATTTTTTCCAGAGTTTCGAGGGCTTCGGCTTTTTTGACCAACACGCCGTTTTTCGCGCCGTGTCCCGTGCCGACCATAATTGACATCGGCGTTGCCAAACCTAAAGCGCACGGGCAAGCGATAATCAAAACCGAAACCGCCGCGACCAGTGCGTAAGTGAACGAACCGAAAATCATCCAGACGACGAACGCGACGACGGCAACGACCAAAACTGCCGGAACAAAATACGCCGAAACAATATCGGCGAGTCTTTGAATCGGAGCGCGTGAACGCTGCGCTTCGCCGACCATTCTGACAATTTGTGCCAACAAAGTGTTGCTTCCGACATTTTCGGCTTTCATCGTAAATGAGCGTTTTCCGTTGATCGTGCCGCCGATAATTTTGTCGCCCGAAACTTTTTCGACGGGAATTGATTCGCCCGTCACCATTGATTCATCAACATTCGTTTCGCCTTCTAAAATCACGCCGTCAACCGGAATTTTCTCGTTGGCGCGAACGCGCAGAGTCGCACCTTTCTGCACATCTTTGAGCGCAATTTCTTCTTCCGTGCCGTCATCAAAGACGACGATTGCCGAGTCCGGCGCGAGTCCGAGAAGTTCTTTAATTGCCGAAGAAGTTTGCGAACGCGCTCTTAATTCCAGAACCTGACCGAGCAGAACGAGCGTCGTAATCACCGCCGCCGCTTCAAAATAGACGGCGATCAGATTCGTGTGCGGGTCGCGCATCGAAAGAGGAAATATCTGCGGAAAAAACAAAGCGACGAGGCTGAAAAGATAAGCCGCGCCCGTTCCCATTGCCACGAGCGTGAACATATTCGGGCTGGCGTTTTTAACCGATGCCCAGCCGCGCTCGAAAAATGGAAAACCGCCCCACAAAACGACTGGAGTTGCCAATGCAAATTGAATCCAGAGCGAAATATTTGTCGGAACTATTTCGTTAAACGAAGGAAACATTTCCGCCATTGCCAAAACAAAAACCGGAATCGTCAACGCGGCAGAAATCCAAAATCGCCGTTTCATATTCAAATATTCCGGGTCGGGCGCGTCGTCCAGAGAAATTACTTTCGGCTCCAGTGCCATTCCGCAAATCGGACAGCTTCCCGGACCAATCTGCACGATTTGCGGGTGCATCGGGCAAGTATATTCAGTGCCTTTTGACTCGGCTTCTAACTTTTCTTCCTCTTTTTCTTCGAGAAAACTTTTCGGGTTTTGTTTGAATTTGCTTAAACAACTCGGCGAACAAAAATAATAAGTTTCGCCTTCAAAATCATAATTTCCCGCCGCGCTTTCCGGCGCGACTGACATACCACAGACGGGATCAATAAATTCGCCTTCGGGCGCGGCTTTCATCGCGCCGTGTGAAACGACGGTTTCGCCGTTTTTTTGAGAAATATTCGCTTTTGCCGGTTCGATAATTTTGTTATCGCCTTTTTCGAGATTTGAAACATATTTTTTCTTACAGCCTTCCGCGCAAAAATAAACCGTGTCGCCCGATTCAGACTCAAATTTTGCGGCTGCGGTTTCCGGCTTAACGGTCATTCCGCAAATCGGGTCAATGAATTCTTGGCTCGCTGAAACTTCTTTTTTTCTACCGATTTGCGAAAAATTCGCCGTTTCCGTCAGTGCGCCGATTTTTTCCTTGAATTGTTTTAAGCAACTCGGACAACAGAAATAAAAAGTTTCTCCGTCGTGTTCAAATTTCGCGGCGGCAGTTTCGGGATCAACTTTCATCCCGCAAATCGGATCAACTTCCGTCATCTTGCCGAGCGCGTTTAATTCTTCGGCGGTCGGCTTTACGCGGCTGATCTGCGTCATCGAAACCGCCTTTTGCGGAACTTCAATTTGCTTTTTATATTTTGCCAGACAATTATTCGAGCAAAAATAAATCGTTTGTCCATCCGCGTGTTCGTATTTTCCGGCGGCGGTTTCCGGTTTGACCGTCATTCCGCAAATCGGATCAATGTATTCTTTGGTTTTCGTCTTTTCTTTTGTCATAAATTGCCTCTCATTTACCTTTTTGCAGTCGGACAAATCTTGTGTTCCGACTTTCTATTACCATTTTACAACCTGATAGTAAGTATCAAGTCAAGCAAGATTAAAGATTTACAAAAATGAACTTAAAAAACTAAAATTAAGAACTCATTTCAGCGACCGATTCGATCAAATGACAAACCGAATCGCCGTTCGGCATTGCGTTTTCCATCTCCGCCCAATCTTTCAAAGAATTTTCCATTTTCTTTTGCAGCTTCTGCATTTCCCGAATCTTTTTTTTATTCTCGTCAATCCGCGCTTTGACAATATCCCGAACCATCGGGCAAGGCGAATTTCCGTGTTCGGCTTCGTCCAAAATCTGCGATATTTCCGCTAAGGTGAAACCCAAATCCTTCGCCGCCATAATAAATTTCAGTCGCGTCGCGTCGGAAAACTGATAAACCTTGTAACCGTTGCGCGGATCGCGGCGCGGTTTCAACAGACCGATTTTTGTATAATGCCGCACGGTATAAATCGGCACATCGCTTTTTTTTGCTAAAACGCTTGCTGTTAACATAATTTTTTAGATGCCGAAACGATTTTTTATAATTTCCTTTTTTAGTGCCACATCCGAACGCCCATCACAAAACGAAACTTTCCGGCACTGCCGCCGTCCTGCCGCACGAGATCAGCCGTCCCGAAAAAACTTCGTTCATAAGAAACGCCGATATACGGGGCGAATTCGCGGCGGATAGCGTAACGCAAGCGAAATCCGACATCAATGTTATTCAAGCCTCTGCCCGTTTTAAACCGCTCGACTTTTTGAATCGCCAGTTCAGTTTCAAAGCGCGGCTGAAGAACCAATCGCTGCGTCATCAGATAATCTCTCGAAGTTGTAAAACGCCCCGAAACATTGCCTTTCGGATCAATAAATGCCAATGCTTCGATCTGATATTTAAGTGGGCGAAGTCCTTCGATGCCGGCGACAGCCTGCACGCGCGTCGCGTTGCCACCACGAAAAGTGTTGGTTTGGACACGTCCGCCGACTTGAAAAGTGTAATAGGTTTTGATGAAACGCCCGTAAAGAAGTTGGAAATCAGCACTGTAATCTTTTTCGACAGTGCTGGTTTCGCCTTCGCTCTTAAAATAAATGCGGTTGAAATCGCCGCCATACCAACCTTCGGTGTCCCAACGGAAATTGCTGTCGCCGCCCTTCGGACTGAATTCGAGAATGTCGGCGAGAATAAAGCTGTGCGGGCGTTCGTCGCCGACCGGTTTGCCCCAACTTTTCGGCGCGGGAAACGGCGGAATCGGCGGCTTATTCGCTTCGTCTTCGTCCGGCACAATCGGCGGCGGCGTTGGCGACGGCATTTTCATATCCATTGGCATTTCCATCTTTTTCGGCGATGGTTTTGGTGTCGGTGTCGGCGAAGCCATCGGCATTTCCATATCCATTGTCATCGGCGAAGGACTCGGCGACGGCGTTGGAGTTTGGGCTGATAAAGTTTGTGCGGTTACCAATAAAAAGAATGCCGATAGAAAAACAATTTGTAGTGAGATTTTCAATTATTTGTCCTCCGGCAGTTCATCCGACACGACCACGACGCGAAACATTCCGACTTCCATGTGCATAATCAGATGGCAGTGAAACGCCCACGGTCCGCGCTCGTCAGGCGTGATGGCGACCGAAACTCTTTCAGCTGGTTTGACGATAACCGTATGTTTTCTGGGTATAAAATCGCCGTGTCCGTTTTCGAGGTGCATCCACATCCCGTGCAGATGGAATGTGTGTTCCATCATCGTGTCATTAACAAACGTCCAGCGCAGACGTTCGCCGAATTTGAAATGAACCGGCTCGCCGTTGGAAAATTTCTTGCCGTCAAACGACCACATAAATTTTTCCATATGTCCCGTCGCGTGGATTTCGAGATCGCGCTGCGGCGGGCGCGTGTCATAGAATTTTTCAACCGCCTTTAAATCCGTGTAAACCAAAACTTTTCGACCGTCGCCTCCCAAACCAATTCCAGGCTCATCCAATCGGCTACTCGTAAAATCAGGCGCCGACTGATTGCCGATGCCGTGCTTTCCGGGCGCGTGTTTGACGGGCGTTGTGCCGGGAATTTCCGATTCGGACATTTTTTTCATATCCATTTTCGGCATATCCATTCCGGGCATTTTCACATCATCCGATTTCGGCATTTTGTCCATTTTCGGATCAGCCGTTTTCAACTTCGGCATTTCCATTTTTTTGTCCATCGGCATATTCATACCGGACATCTCCATCTTTTCGCCGCCCGCTTTCATATTCTCGCCCATTTCGAGCTTCATCATATCCGAATCCATTCCGCCTTCCATCATCATTCCCATACTTCCCATCGTGCGGAGCGGACGCGGACGGCGTTCGGGAATTTCCGCACTCATTCCGGGACGCGGCGCGAGCGTGCCGCGCGTATAGCCGCTGCGGTCTAGGGCTTCGGAAAATATCGTGTAAGCGCGGTCTTCAGGCGGCGTAACGATGACATCGTAAGTTTCCGCCGGACCGAAGCGGAATTCGTCAATTTCGACGGGTTGCACATTCTGCCCGTCTGCCGCAACAACCGTCATTTTCAAACCCGGAATCCGCACGTCGTGAAACGTCATCGCGCCGACGTTGATAAAGCGCAGACGAACGCGCTCGCCGGGAGCGAAAATTCCCGTCCAGTTCGATTCGGGCGCGAGTCCGTTCATCAAGTATGTGTAAACCGAACCGTTTGCATCGAGCAGATCAGTCGGACTCATCCGCATTTCCGCCCACATCTTGTAATTTTCCCAAGTCGGTTTCCAACCGTATTCCCTGACATTCGAGATAAATTCTTCCATCGTCCGCCGCTGAAAATTAAAATAACCTTCCGATTTTTTGAGTTTGCCGATCATCGCCGCTTCCGACATAAAACTCCAATCCGACAAAACGACGGTATATTCGCGGTCAAATTCAAACGGATCGGGTTTGATCGGATCAATTATCAGCGGCGCGTAAACGCCCGCCTGTTCCTGTCCGGGCGAGTGGCTGTGATACCAGTAAGTTCCGCTCTGCTTGACGCGAAATTTATAAACAAAAGTTTCGCCGGGTTCGATGCCCGCGTAACTTACGCCCGGAACGCCGTCCATCGCCGGCGGCAAAAGTATGCCGTGCCAGTGAATCGAACTCGTAACCTTCAGACGATTCGTTACATTGAGCGTTACGTCCTGACCTTCTTTAAGGCGAATAATCGGTCCCGGCAAAGTGCCGTTAATCGTCTTCGCTGTTCCTTTCTTGCCGCCGATCATCACCGGTGTTTCGCCGATAGTCAGATTTATGACATCACCGCTCAATTCTCCGCCGATCTGTGCGGCTTTATTCGTTCGCGCATACGCCGGAACGATTTTCTCGAACGCCGCCAACGCGCCGATTGCGCCGATGCCCTGCAAAAACGCGCGCCGGTTGATAAAATTTGTTTCCATTTTTCCCTTGTTCTAAATAAAATATATTTTTTCGTTATCCGAACTCTTATATTAAATAAATTGCAAAGCCTATGCCGTGATAAATTCCTTTTAGAATTAGTAGTTTGCAGCTTTCAAGAGCAATTTGGTTGTTTGATAACAAACATTTCCGTCTATTTTCAAACAATCAAATTATGTTTCAATATTGGCGGGTTTTTTATAGCAAAAAAAGATGGGAATTTTATTAGCAGATTATTTTTAATTTCGATTAATTTTGTTTTCTTATTCTAGTAATCGGCGCGGTCATAATGGACGAACGGGAGGGAACGTGCGATAAACCCACACAGACGGGTTTGTTTTTTTGATTAGTGATTTCCGTTTTTAGTTTTGGATATGGCAGACATGTGTTATATTGCTCTTCAAACATTCTGTTTCGAGTTCATTTGGGGCT
>JBBSUG010000026.1:0-66418 GCA_038235165.1 Pyrinomonadales bacterium | reverse complement strand
CAGAACATCGCCGCCGCTGTTGCCGATGACGACACTCGGATTGGTCAGCAAAGCGGAATTAAAGGCGATGCTGAACGTATAACCCGCTTCATTGCCAACGGTATCCACCCGAATCGGGACGGTCAGGGTTGAACCGGCACTGGTATTCTGCGCGTCAATTCTAAACGCCGACGGTGCCGCCTGAACCCCGTCTTTAGTGATAACGGATGCTTTGCCGCTCATTGAGTTAACTGTCTCCTCCAAAGGTGGTGCAATAGGAGCAGGGGTATTTGCTCCCGCTGCCGTTCGCTTGCCATCGAGACCAATCGAATCACGACGAGCTTGAGCAATATCATCCGCATCAAGAAATCCATCGCCGGAAGTGCTGCGCGGTGATGAATCAACCCGTTGAAATTCGTTGCTTTGATATGGAATTCCAGCTCCGATAGAGAATTGACGAATTTGCTGAACATCAGCACCGTCAACTACGCCGTCACCGCTCGGGCGTGGCGAAACATCTGATTCAAAGGTTTGTAAGCAGGGTGTCGAACATTGTCTGGCTCCTAAAACCACCACGTTATCAACTCGTACGCCCGTTGCCGCAACTGAACTGTCAGATGCCATTAACCAACGGAATTTGACGGTTTGGCCGTTTAATGAAGCCGGCAGATTGACTACCGTATCCAGATATGTGCTGGAATTACCCGACCACGCCATTCGACCGGCAATCGGGCTGTTAAAGCCGGTGCTGATCGTCGCATTGTAGCCATTGCTGACGAACGAACCGCCGCCCGTAATAACATCCGTCCAAGTTGTTCCGCCGTTAGTCGTATATTCCAATACCATTCCATCGTAAGTGGATTCGGTATTGTAAAAGTTCTTGAACGAAATTTGCGCGTCCGTTCCCTGAATTAACACCGACGGGCTGACCAGAGCCGCCGCGTTAACACCGGCAGGGTCATTAGCGAATGCGTTATTCGGCGCGGAACTCGGCGTTGTCGTTGAGGCTACCCAGTTTATACCTGTTCCGCTCGTCTGAACGCTCGACCAATTCACCGGTAATGCCGGAGCCGTTACGCCGTCAAAAGTTTCGCTCAAGGCAGATACTCGCGCCCCGGTCGTATAAGTTTCAGTCACGATTCCGTAACTGGTTGCGCCGTCAGTTATATTCCACGTTAACGTCACCGTTGAACCGCAGGGGAGAGAAGGATCAACCGTAAAACTGAAGTTTTTCGTGACCGCGGGACTTCCGGGAGCCACTGCGCCGTAATTTTGCGGGGCAGTCGGGAATTGAACTCCGCCGGTCGCTTGGAGAGTCGCCGTCAAATTTGAAGTGCTGGCGGCACCCGTATTTTGCAGCGGCAAACTGACCGTTAATTGTTCGCCCGGATCAGGCGCACCGTTGGCGATGCCGCAACTTTCCGAGACGAGTTGCGGTGCCTGCGGAGATGTTACCACTGCTACCCCGGTCAAACAAATATTTGCCGTCACCGTGGCACCGTTACCCACCGTTACCGTCTGCGAACTGCCGTTAAAGCCGCCTGCTTTATTGGCTGTTACCGTGTAATTTCCGGGGGCTACAGTCATTGAATAGGTTCCGGGTGCGCCCGTCACGCGATTGAAACCGCCGGTCGCATTGACCGACGCATTGGAAATTGGTGCGCCGCCTTCGCAGAAAGTAATGGTTCCCTGAATAGTTCCTTTCTGCACGGCAGTACACTGCGGGAATTTGAAACTGCCGACGCGCGTTGACCAGCCTATCTCGCTCGTCGTCGCGTAATATTCCTGTGTGTACCAGAATGTACAATCGTCAGTCGGGTCAACATTCATCGAACTGTAATCGCCCCAGCGCGGACTGTTTGTTTGTGAGCCGGAAGCGGCATAAAATACTGCTTCACCCTCGTTGAGTGTTCCGCTGTTCGCCACATTATTGGTGCGACCGGCAATCATAATGTTGGCACGCTGCGTAGTTGAAGCCTGACTAAAACCGAGCGCGATGTCGCCTCGGTTGTCCTGGGCGATGCTGCCCATCCAGTCGTTTAATCCGGTCGCCCCGTCGATTCCGCCGCTGCTGTGTGTTCCCTGATCGAATACTGAAAAAGAGTCTCCTGTCCGGCGCATTTCAAACCAACGAATACCGGCTTGATAAGTTGCCGCCGAAGTCGGCTGAACGCCGCTGATGTTAACGGTAAAATTTCCGGTTATGGAATTAATCGGAGTTGCTTGAGTACCGAGGTTCCGATATTTCAAAAAGTGCATTAAGCGGTCATTAAGACCGTCAAGATTTGAACCGCCGCTTTGTTCTATCGGAGAAACCGACGGTGACCGCGCATCGAACGGTGCCAGGGGGACATCCAGTAAAACCGTCACGGTTGAATTGGCAGGAGTAACAAAATTCGGTGACCATCTATAGTACCGAATTGAATCGGTACCGCCGAATTCATCGGCGCGGAATTCGGCAATCACCTCCGCCATACCTGTCGGCGGCGGTTGAATTCCGTCAATGTCCGCCGGTAAACCACCGCCGGCGTTGGGATCAATGTTGGCAATATCGGTATAAACAACCGAAGTCGTCGGGTCGCCGACCAGTGCTTTAGCACGATCCTGACTCAAAAAGCCCATCCCTAAAAATACGGTGCCGGCATTGTTGAATTGGTTGAAAGTCGTATGGTAAGCGTCAGACCAAACGCCGACTTTCGGGTAATCATTAAATGCTCCGCCGGGGTAAACATAACTCCAAACGTAATAAGCACCAGTCGGGTCGCCGGTGACGGAAAGAGCCATACACTGATAATTTGGTCCTGAGCCGGTGAGATAACCCTTCAGAGCAAATTGGCTGATATGCCAGCGGTCGGCAAGCGAATCGTAAACGACTATCGGATCGCCGTCGTTGTTGACCCGGCACGGATCATTAGCGGGAAGACCGCTGAATAATGCGCTCGTTTTGAAGGGACCGGCGGCAACGGTGCCGTTTTTGTTGAAAATTTTATAGACGCTGTTGACCGAACTGACGTAATGATTGAGACCGACATCACCGTTGACATCCGGGGGCGACAGTCCGCCGACACCCTGCGCGGCATTATCGGCAGCCGTCGCTCCGTTAAAAGTCAGATTCGGCGTGGGCATCGCCTGTGGGGACTCCGGTCGCTGCGTTTTCTCAACCAGCGGGTCTTGGAAAACATCGTACCCGGCACCGGCACCCGGAATTATGGTCTTCACTCTTTCCACATTCTGCTCATTAATTTCTTTATGCTCGTCTCCGTCGGTATAAACGCCTTTTTCATTGAGTTGCTGCTTTCTTTTTAACTCAATGCGTTCTTCGAGACTGATGTAGTTGACACGTTTTGTCAGAGCATCAGGGTCTGATGTCGGCAGGTCGCGCACCGGACCGGTGATGCCGAAATTCTCAGGCGCGACACTGACTATTCCGTTCGGATATTGTGTAACTTTTTCCTGAGACGCGGGAGTTTGGTTTTCACGGTTGGCGGCATTGCCTTCCGACTGAGCCTGAGAAGCCGGTAGATTCCAAAAAAACACCGCACTCAAAATGACTCCTAATGTAATTGCTAACTTAAACTTCCAATTCATTCTTTTCCTCCAAATAAAATAATGACCGCAATTACAAAGCCGGTAATTGCAAAACCAAGTTCGACGTGAGAATCACTTTTTCGGTAGCTGTTGTGAAAATAGTTGATTGCTTCCGGCTGTCGGTTTAATCTTCTCAAACGGGTTTGATTTGAACGACCTTTGATAGTAGTTTGAAAAAACATTGACTGTTGAAATTTTACAGGCTATCAGGCTGACTAAATTTCTGCACGAACGGCTTAACCTATAAAGCTAAGCCCGTAAAAAAAATCGCAAGCAAGCTGTTTGAAAAGTAAAATATGTTGCCGTACAGTATAATAAAATCGTTTTGATATGTAAATAACACAATCAACGGAACCGAAAATTTGGGTAAGAAACACTCGGTTGCCAAACAAAAAAATCACAACTCAAGAGAGCAGTTGGGAGAGAGCAGTGCAATGTTTGTGACAAATAATCATTAACCGGCGTAGTAATTTATCGTAAAATATGAAAAGAAGAGCCGTATTTCTCGACCGCGACGGAACAGTGTGCGAGGATGTCAATTATCTCGCGCGGGCAGAAGATTTAAATCTTTTTCCCTTTGCGACGGAAGCGGTTAAGCTGCTCAATCGAAACGGCTTTTTGGTTATTTTAATCACCAACCAATCGGGTATCGCCCGCGGCTTTTTCGGTGAGGACGATCTACGACTGATTCATCAAAAACTCGAAAAAGAATTAGCCGACGCAGACGCGAAATTAGATGCGATTTATTTTTGTCCGCACCATTCCGCCGATAATTGTGATTGCCGCAAACCGAAAATAGGAATGATAAACGAGGCATTAAATGATTTCGAGATTGATTTGGAAAACAGTTGGATGATTGGCGACAAAGCGATTGATATCGAAACCGGATTTAATGCCGGAACAAGAACAGCACTGGTTTTAACGGGTTACGGTCAAAAAGAACTTCTCAACCTCAGAAAAAAACCTGACCTGACTGCGAAAAATCTGCTTGAAGCCGTGAAGTTCGTCATTCGCGGTTTGTGATTTCCAACTCGAAACCGGACTTTTTAATTTTTTTACTGGAAATTTAACATCGTTTAATGTTACCTTTAATTATGCCGTGCAAAATAATGTCCGGTGCAGCGTTTATTTTGCCGATATTACAGACTATTTCGTTAGAACCCCGATTCCAAATACTTTTAAATTCGTCGCCTTCGTCTGCCGCAAACACTTTTTCGGAGGGCTGTCGGTCGAGTTTGATGAACCGTGCTGTTTCCGGTTTCATTTATTACAATTGTTACCGTTAAAAATTTATGTTCAGTTTTGACGAAAACCGATTTTACGTCAGCGTCAAACCGGCGCAGAAAATTCAAACTTTGATCGTCGGACGCTTACTGGTTGTTTTTCTGCTGTTCGTCGTCAAGTGGGTTTGGAACAGCGGATACAGCAGTTTTTCCTTTAACGCTTATCCGCGCGGATTGTTCCCGGTTTTGCTGATGACCGCCGGACTAACCTTTATTTATTTCCTCGCTGCCAAACTAATTGATAATTATGTCTGGCAAATTCGGGTCCAGCTTTTTTTGGACGCGCTGACGATCACCTGGCTGGTCTGGCGTTCAGGCGATATTACTTCGCCGTTTATCTCGATGTTTATCGTCATAATCAGCCTTTCGAGTATATTTCTCGGAATGCGCGATACGATTTTGACGGCGGTTATCTGCGCTCTTCTGCTGACTGTTCTTTCAATTTTAGTTGTCCACGGCGTAATTCCTTCATTTGCCCAAACACCGGAACTTTCGAGAACGATTCAGATTGTCGGCACATATAATGTCGCCCTGCTGCTTGTCGGCTTGCTCTCTTCACGTTTGTCAGACCGACAGGCTTCAGGGGAAAGGCTCAAAGAAACGCTCAAATCACTGGCAGATTTGCGTGTTCTGCACGAAAGAATTATCGAATCAATCCGGTCCGGGCTGATTACGACCGATTTAGACGGAACGATTTACACTTTTAACGCCGCCGCCGCCGAAATCACCGGACATCGAGCCGAGGAAATGAACGGGAGATCAATTTATTCGCTGTTCGGCGACATCAAACTCCCGATTGAAGATTCGCTTGAAAAGACTGAAACGGGCGAACATCCGGCGCGTTACGAAACGGATTGTATGACCCCGGACGGATTCGCCGTTCATCTCGGTTACAACGTCACGCCGCTGGTTGCCAAAGGCGGCGAGACGACCGGCTTGATCGTTTCTTTTCAAGATTTAACCGAAATTCGCGCGATGGAAGACAATGTGCGGCGCAAAGACAAATTAGCGGCAGTCGGGCGTGTGGCGGCAGGATTGGCGCACGAAATTCGCAATCCGTTGGGGGCGATGCGCGGCGCGATTCAGGTTTTGCAGTCACAAACTCCGCCCGACACTTCGCAGTCTTCGCTGATGGAAATTATTCTGCGTGAATCAGACCGCTTGAATAAAATTATCACGAATTTTCTGACTTACGCCCGTCCGCGCGTCAGCAATTTTTCGGAAACCGATGTGCGCGAAGCGATTAAAGATACGTTCACGCTGCTCAAACACAGCCCGGACATTTTAGACCATCACCATCTCGAAACCGAACTGCCCGACCAACCGGTGCTGATTTCCGCCGATGCGACGCAGCTCAAACAAATTTTCTGGAATCTGGCGCGCAATGCACTGGGCGCAATGCCGACAGGCGGAAAATTAAAGATAAGTTTACAAGAAATCAATAATCGTATCAGAATTTTATTTGAAGATACGGGCTGCGGAATGTCGCCCGAACAAGTCGAAAAACTTTTCGAGCCATTTTCCGATTCGACGACGGGCGGCACCGGACTCGGACTTTCGATTGTCTATCAAATCGTTCGTGACCACCACGGCACGATCAATGTCAGAAGCCGTGAAAACGAAGGCACGACGATCACGGTCGAACTGCCGACGGAAACAAAAAATCAAATTTCTGCAAGCGAGACGGAATCCGACGAGAAAGTATTCAAACCGTCGCGTCTCGAAGATTTCTTAGTGGTCAAAAAGGGCGGACTCAAAATTTCTTCCTAAAATACTTGAACCTGAAACCTGAAATCCAATGTCAAATTTATTAATTGTTGATGATGAACAGAGTTACCGCCAGCTTTTAACTCTTGTTTTTGAAGACGACGGACACAAAATCCGCACGGCGATGAACGGACGCGACGCGCTCGAACAGTTGCAGATCGAACCTGCCGAGGTGATTATTACCGACGTAAAAATGCCGGATATGAACGGCATCGAACTGCTGCGGGCGGCGCGGGAATTTCTGCCCGATGTCGGCGTTGTTTTGATGACCGCGTTTGCGACCGTTGACACGGCGCGGGAAGCATTTAAGCTCGGCGCGGACGATTTTATCCAGAAGCCGTTCGATGTCGAAGAATTAAAAATCATCGTCAAAAAAGCGTTCGAGCGGCAAACTCTGATTGTTGAAAATAAAGCCTTCAAACGCGCCCAGCGTGATCGCGGCAGCGTAAAAAACATCATCGGGCGGTCGGAAAAAATGCAGGCGGTGTATCAGATGATTGAAACCGTCGCCGAAGTGCAGTCAACCGTTTTGGTGACGGGCGAATCGGGAACCGGGAAAGAACTCGTCGCCCGCGCGATTCACGATCTGTCGCCGCGAGCCGAAAAGCCGTTTATTTCCATCAATTGCGGTGCATTTACGGAAACGCTTTTAGAGAGCGAATTGTTCGGCTACGTCAAAGGCTCGTTTACGGGGGCGAATGCAAATCGTAAAGGTTTGTTTGAAGCCGCCGATCACGGGACGATTTTTCTCGACGAAATTGGCGAAATGTCGCCTGCGATGCAGGTCAAACTGCTGCGCGTTTTGCAGGAGCGAAAAGTACGACCGGTCGGCGCACACGACGAACTTTCGATTGATGCGCGGGTCATCGCCGCAACGAATCGTGATTTGAAAAAGATGTCGGAAGAGGGAACTTTCCGCGAAGATTTGTTTTACCGCGTTTCGGTTATTCCAATCGGATTGCCACCGTTGCGCGACCGCAGTGAAGACATTCCCGAACTGGTTGAACATTTCACCAGGAAATTTTGCGACCAGACGGGCAGACAAGTCACCGTGTCACAAAAAGCGATGCAGATGCTTGAAGATTACGCGTGGCACGGCAACGTCCGCGAACTGGAACACACCATCGAACGCGCCGTCGCGTTGGAAAGAACGGAAGAAATTCAGCCGGAACGCCTGCCCGATCACGTCACGAACTACAATCCAACGCGCATCAAAGCCGAATTCGATTTGCCCGAAAGCGGCATCAATCTCGTTTCGCACCTCGATAATTTAGAAAAAACTTACGTTGTCGAAGCTTTAAAACAAACCGGCGGCAATCAAACCCGCGCCGCCGAACTATTGCAAATGCCCGTTCGCTCACTCCGCCATTTACTCGACAAACACGAAATCCGCACCCTTTCGGCACAAATGAGAAGCGGGGAATGATTCCAAATTCCAGATCACAGAATCAAGATTTTGGGGTCAAGTTTGGAATCCGAAATTTGAGAAGTTTTTCGTTTTTTGCGGAAGACGATCAGTCCGATACTTGCCAGAATTAAGCACCCGCCGAAAATGGTTTGCGGCGGCAGCGTTTCGCCGAGAAAAATCGCGCCGATGATGACGGCGATCAGCGGCGTGACGAGTGAAATCATCATTGCTTTGGTTGATTCTATTTTGCTTAAAAGCCAGTAATAAAGCCAGAAAGCCGCGATTGTTCCGAAAATCGTCAGGTAGATAACGGAAACTACCGCCCGCCACGTCCAGTGGAAATTCACCGGATTACCTTCTCTTATTAAACCGTATAAAATCAGCGGCAGAATTCCGCAAATCATCTGCCCGAACAGCAGACTCGCCGGATGCAGATTGCCGCCGAACGCTTTCACCAAAATCGAAGCGTGTGCCGCCGCATACGCCCCGATGACAATTGCCACGCACCCTGCAAAAGCCATCATACTGTTAACTTCGAGCTGTTCGACAAAAATTGTCGCCACGCCTGCGATGCCGAGCAGAATGGCAAAAATCTTCAGCCAAGTTATTCGTTCGGCGGGCAGGTGAACCCACGCCAGTGCGAGTCCGAAAACCGTAATCATCGCCTGCAAAACTGCCGCCAAACCGGAAGAAATATATTGTTCGCTCCAAAAAACGAGACTGTAATTGACGGAAAATTGTAAAACTCCGGTTAGTAAAAGAAATTTCCAATCGCGGGCTGTTTTCGGCAATGGAATTTTTTGCACGAAAATTATCAAAGCCAAAATTATTAGTGCCAGCACAAATCTGGTCGCGGCAAAACTGATCGGCGGTAAATCTTCGAGTCCGATTTTGATGAAGAACCACGTTGTTCCCCAAATGAGGCACAAAATGAGCCAGATAATGATTTTCATTATTTTTCAACAATAAATGGTCAGCGGTTAGACGGTTAGTTGAGCCTTTGACTAACCGTCTAACCGCTGACCATTTATTTCAAAGCACTTATTTATCTTTTCTCGTAAAAACTGAGCTGCGTCTCGCCCTGTTTCAAAATTCGCCAACGCCGGATTTCGCCGGTCGCATCGGGCAGCACAGTTTTTGCGTGATGTTCGACGATTAAAATCCCATCGGTGCCGAGCAAATTTGCAGCCTTCTGACCAAACTCATATAAAAAAATCGAATAATCAGTTTGATACGGCGGGTCAAAAAACACAACGTCCCACACGTCGGAATCCTCACGAGCAATAAATTTCTCCGCTTCGTCGCAAAATATTTCAGTCAGTTCTTCGGGAACGCCGAGGATATCGAGATTCTCTTCGATCAACGCACAAGCGCGACGCGATTTGTCAACAAAGGCTGAAAATGCTACGCCGCGTGATATTGCTTCGATGCCGATTGCGCCCGTTCCCGCGCACACATCGAGAAACCGGGTTTCGTCATCAATTCTAGGCTGTAAAATATTGAAAAGAGTTTCGCGCAGACGGTCGGAGGTCGGGCGTGTCTTGATATTCGCCGGACTTTTAAGAACCCGTCCGCGATATTCACCGGCAATTACTCGCATACAACAAGTTTAGAGTCCAAAGTTTGAAGTCTAAAGTCCAAAGTTTGACTCGCTTGCCGACTTTGGACTTTGAACTCCAGACTTTGGACTTGAAAAATTATCTTCGTTCGTAAAAACTCAGTGCTGTTTCGCCCTGCAAAAGAACGCGCCAGCGTTTCATTACGCCGAACTTTTCGGGGAAAAACATTTCGGCGTGGTGTTCGATAACGAGCGTTCCGCCGGGTCTGAGAGCAATCCCGCGACCGAAATATTCCAGAACTTCGTCGTAATTAGCATCATACGGCGGATCGAAATAAACGACATCCCACTGGCGACGGCGTTTGCCCATTCTTTTTAAAAACGGCGCGGCTTCCATCTCGACAACTTCGCCGTGACCTTCTTTAATCTCCATTGCTTCGAGATTCTTCTTGATAAAGCTGCACATTTTCGCCGACCGTTCGACAAAAGTGCTGATGATCGCGCCGCGCGAAATTGCTTCGATGCCAATCGTTCCCGCACCGGCGCATAAATCAAGAAATCTACCGGCTCTGACGCGGCGAAACAAGATGCGGAACATCACTTCACGAATGCGGCGAGTAGTCGGGCGTACTTTCGAGGAAGTCGTGCTTTTCAGATACTTTCCTCTTAATTTTCCGTCCGTTACTTGCATTTCCGATACGATGCGTGGTCTGTTTTCTCTTTCCCACGGCTTGACAAGTTTTCCTTTCGGTTTAAAGTCCGGTTTGGGTTTGAAGCGGCTGTCTTTCGATTGAAACGTACCGGTTCTTTCGGGCGGACGACTACTGGATGACCTATCGTTGGGATTTCTGTTATCGGGATTTCTGTCATTTGGACTTCTGTTGTCCCGATCTTGAAAACGAGCTGTTCGCGGCTGAAAACGGTCGTCCCGCGATTGAAATTTTCGATAATCCGGCGGCTGTCTCTCTCCTTCTTTTTTGACAAGCGGCTTTCGTTCATATGAATTTGAAGTGCCGGCTGATGTCGGTGGTCGTCGGTTTTCCATTTTATTTTCTTCCTTACTGGTAATACGTGAAATTCTGCTTAACTGTGCTTGCAAATCAATTTTAACCGCTCAACTAATTTATCACTTCGGCAAATTTCATAAACAGCTTATGGAAGATAATTGCAAAAAAGTATAGTTCTGTTTAACAATTTGCATTAGCGCAAATAAGTCGAGCATCATTCAAAAAACTAATGAGAAATTGAAAAGCAATAAAAGAAATAACTAGATTATCGGGCAAATTCAAGTATCAAATACCTATTTAGGTAGTTGATACTTGGGAAGTTACGTCTATAATATCAATATAAACACATTTTAAGCAAAATATAAAATGTTTTTTTGTAATATAGATTACATATAAAAAAATTACCCGATTCCGGCGAGTCGAAACCTCGAATCAGCCTTTGTTATCTCAATCAACCTGGAAGTTTCGGCAGTCAACCGCCTGCTCGTCAAGTAAAATTCTGCTTCCTGTCGCGCCGCGTCTAAAATTTCCAAATCACGAATAATGTTTCCGATCTTGAAAGTTTGCTCGCCGGACTGTCTCGTTCCGAGAATTTCGCCCTGTCCGCGAATCTCCAAATCTTTCTCGGCGATGCGAAAACCGTCGGTCGTCTCTTCCATAATTCCCAATCGTTCGCGGGCGACGGCGGTTTTTTTATCGCCCGTCAGCAGAACGCAGAATGACTGTTCTGCACCGCGCCCGACGCGCCCGCGCAATTGGTGAAGCTGCGATAGACCGAATCTTTCGGCGTGTTCGATAATCATCAGAGAAGCGTTCGGCACGTCAACGCCGACTTCAATCACCGTCGTCGAAATCAAAATATGCGTTTCGTTGCGGCTGAACTTTCCCATCACTTCTTCCTTTTCCGCGCCCTTCATTTTGCCGTGCAGCAGCCCGACTCGGTAGTTTGGGAAAATTTTGTCGCGCAATTCTTCGTGCATCTTCGTTGCCGCCTTCAAATCCATTTTCTCCGACTCTTCAATCAGCGGATAAACGATGTAAACCTGTCTGCCCAGATTTATTTCGCGTTCGATTCCCTTGTAAACGCCAATACGCTGATCTTCGCCGACAACGACGGTTTTGACCGGCGTTCTCCCCGGCGGCAGTTCGTCAATTACGGAAACATCCAAATCGCCGTACACGGTCATCGCCAAACTGCGCGGAATCGGCGTGGCGGTCATAAAAAGAATGTCCGGGTTGTAGCCCCGGGCGCGAAGTTCGGCACGCTGCAAAACCCCGAAACGGTGCTGTTCATCAACGACTGCCAGCCCCAATCTTTCAAATTCGACTGCATCTTGAATGACGGCGTGGGTGCCGACGACGGCGTGAATTTCACCGGCAGCGATGTCCGCCTGCACTTTGCGTTTTTGCGCGGCTTTCAAACTGCCGGTCAATAATTCGACGCGGTACGGCGAGTTTTCAAAAATCTTTTTGGCATTTCTAAAGTGCTGTTCGGCGAGAATCTCCGTCGGCGACATCAGCGCAGTTTGATAACCGTTTTCCATCGCGGCGAACATTGCCAGAAACGCGACGATGGTTTTGCCGCTGCCGACATCGCCTTGAATCAGCCGGTTCATCGGCGCGTCGGATTGTAAATCGCTGAAAATGCGCTGCGTCACTCGTTCCTGCGCGCCGGTCAGCGTGAACGGCAGTAGCGCGGCGATTCTTTCGTTGATTTTGTCGCTGATTTCAATAATCGTGCCTTTCGGCTCTTGTTTGCGTTCGCCGCGCTTCAATTGCAGAGCAAAAGATACCCAGAAAAATTCTTCAAAGATCAACCGTTTGTGCGCGTCGCTGCGTGCTGTGCCGTATTCAGAAATGTCCGTCTTTTCCGGTGGAAAGTGGATTTCCTCAATCGCCTGAGCGCGGGAAATCAAGTTCTGTCTGTTACGCAAATCTTCCGGTAATGTTTCTTTGATCGAACTTTTGTCGAGATTTTGCAGAATATGATAAATTATTTCGCGCAGTCGCTTTGTTCGAAAAACTCCGAACTTACGATAAATCGGCACACACCGCCCGGAATGAATCATCGCAAATTCAGGGTTGTCGGTGTCTTCCAGTAAATCTTCGTCGTCTTCAACTTGTTTTTTTGTTTTCGGTTTTTGGTTTTTTGCTTCTGAAAACGAATCGCCCGCGCCCGCCTCGTCTTCGTCATTCATTAAATTTTTTAATAGTCCGAAACTTTCCGGGTCTTCAAAATTCGGCAAAATTTCCAGTTCGTCGGGTTTGTTGAGCCGTAGTGCATAGGTGTTTTTGCGCCCGTCCCATTCCCATTTGCCGTAAGCGACAAAGCGCGTCCCGCGTTCAAAACGGTTTTTGTGATAATTGACAACGTGATGTCCCTGCTTCCCGGCGACGAACCACCAGACGACGACCGGCTTGCGCGTTCTTTCCGCATCGCCCGCCGTAATTTCAAAAATATACAGCGGTGGAGCCTTCGGTCCGCGATTTTTGCCGACGCGAAACCCTCCCGAAACCCGCGCGTAAAGTTCCAGCGACGCTTCGAGTCCGTCGTAAAGTTCATCAATCTGAATCAAATTTGAACGGTCTTCGTAGCGCGTCGGAAAATAGTTAAGCAAATCTTCAACCGTCGCCTCGGTTAAATCGGTTTTGTAAGCGAAGTTTGCCGCCGCCATCGCCAATTTTCGTGCCATCGCCTGCGAAAGATTAGTAATCTGATACTTATAAAGGTCAAGCAGCGGCGTTTGCAAATTGAGTTCCATCAAAGAGATTTTAACACAAAAATACAAATAAAATTATGCGGTATTAAACTTTAACACGCTCGAAAAATGCGGCGGTTTTGGTAAGTGTGGCAAAAGTGCTACATTGAGCGTATTTGCCGAATATAAACAAACATCACATTTTGCTGAAGTTAGCTTTGGCATATTGATTGCTGAAAAGAAGTTTTGCCGGTTGTCTGTATTTGCAGTTTTGAAATTCGTGATGACGGTGTTCGGCTGAGAATTTATCAAACGACTTCGAATAACAGGAAATAATAAATAATATGTCCGGTCTGATAATTGCTTCCGAATTTTTACTGCTTGCCGGCGGTGCCGGTCTAAGCACCTATTATCTTCGACGAGAAATGGCGAAAGCCGAAAGCCCAACATCAATCGTCGCCTCTGGCATAACTGAAAAGCTACTGCATCTGCAAGCGGTTTACGGTTACAACGAACATTCGTTAGTCAGTATTTCCGACAAACACCGGAACTGGTTCGATTTTGAAACGCAGAGCGGCATCAGCTTCACGGAACACGGAAAAATTTGGCTCGTCGCCGGTGAAACGCTTGCTTCAGAAGATAATATTCAAAACGCCACGCACAAATTTATCGAGATTGCCGGACAAAATAAGAAACTGGTCGCATTTTTGCCGACCACCGAGAAATTTGCAAGAATGTTTGCGTCAGATGAATTGAAAGCCGTAAAAATCGGAGCGTCGCCATATTTTGATTTAAGAACGTGGAATCCGCGCGGCGACAAGGCAAAGAAAATGCGAGCCGGTACCAATCAAGCCCGCCGTGTCGGGGTGACAATTGAAAAAGCCGAACCGTACGGCATCGAATTTTACGAAGAAGTTATGGAATTGTGCAAAGATTGGGGCAGAAGCCGCTCTGCCGGAGTTCAGTTTCAATGGCTTTTCGATCTCGCCCCTTTTCGTGACGTAAAAAGTAAAAAGTTTTTCGCGGCGCGTGACACAGCCGGAAAAATGGTCGGCTTGCTCGTCGCCAGTCCTATTCCCGCCCGCGAAGGATGGTATCTCGAAGATGTTTTGCGGGTGCAGGATGCGCCGCGCGGAATGGCGGATTTGTTGGTTTATGAAACGCTGAAGATGTTGGCGGAAGACGGAGCAAAACTTGCTACACTCGGCACCGTTCCGCTGGCTGCCGACGGCGATGATTCATTTGCCTCCCGGAAAAGTTCTTTCGAAGAGAAAATACTCGGTTTTTCGCGCCGCCGCCTCAAATCTTTTTACAATTTTGACGGGTTGCGCCGCTTCAAAGCCAAATTTGTGCCGTGCTGGTGGGAAGGTGAATATGCTTTAGTTCCGAAGGGATTTTGCACTTCACCGCGAGTTGCCGCCGCTTTTATCCAGGCAATTCTGCCGAAAAATTTTGTAAAATCCGCCATCCGCACTCCGTTTTGGAAAAATAATGAAAAAGATACTCGTAGTTGACGACGACAGGGCTTCCTGCGAACTTTTGAAAGAGATTTTAGCGGCGGAAAACTGGCAGGTTGAAACTGCCAACACGCCTGAATCGGCTCTTGTTTTATCAAATCAGGAGAACTTTGATCTCGTCATCAGCGACATTAATTTGGAAGCCGGTTTATCGGGTCTTGATCTGCTGAAACGTCTGCGTGAAAAATCGCCGGTGATTTTGGTGACGGGGTTCGGATCGCTCGAAACCGCCGTCGAAGCGACCCGCGAAGGCGCGTGGGATTTCATTTCAAAACCGTTCAGGGTTGATGAAATAGTCGCCACGGCGCGGCGTGCGCTCGATCAAAACGCCGATGCTGAAAAAGTTCAATCGGAAAGTTTAAATTCGGGCGCGATGGTCGGAAGTTCGCCGAAAATGATTGAACTTTACAAAGAGATTGCCCGCGTCGCGCCGACCCGTTCGACCGTTTTGATTCTCGGTGAATCCGGCACAGGCAAAGAACTCGTCGCCCGCGCCATTCATCAAAATTCGCCGCGCAAAAACAACTCGTTCGTTGCCGTCAACTGCGGTGCGCTGACCGAATCGCTGCTCGAAGCCGAACTTTTCGGACACGCCAAAGGTTCATTTACGGGTGCCAACGCCGACCGGCACGGTCTGTGGGAAGAAGCAAACGGCGGCACTCTTTTTCTGGACGAAATCGGAGAAACCTCGTCGGCAATGCAGGTCAAACTGCTTCGCGCCCTTCAGGAAGGGGAAATCAGGCGCGTCGGTTCGTCACAAAATCGGAAAGTTGACGCTCGCATAATCGCCGCGACCAATCGAAATTTAGAAAATGAAGTGACGGCGGGGAATTTCCGCGAAGATTTGTTTTATCGTCTCAGCGTGATTACTCTGTGCGTTCCGCCGCTGCGTGAACGGGCGACGGATATTTCAATTTTAGCCGAAAAATTTTTGCACAAAGCGCGGGAGAACGCCGCCAAAAAAAATCTGTATTTTTCAGAGAACGCGCTCAAAACACTGATCGTTTACGAATGGAAGGGAAATGTGCGCGAACTCGAAGCCGCCGTTGAATATGCTGCTTTGAGAGTGCGCGGAAACGAGATTTTGGCGGAAGATTTACCCGTCAAACTGCTTTCCGACGAATTCAAACACGCCGTTTCGCAGTTTCATTTATCGGAACTTTACGGAGATTTGCCGAATCTCGACGAACTCGAAAAAAGATATTTAATCCACGTTCTGGAAAAAACAAGCGGCAACCGCACTCGGGCGGCGGAAATTCTCGGTATTGACCGCCGGACACTGTACCGAATGGCGGAGCGGTTCGAAATCAAGTTGGATTGAAAAACTATTTCGGTTTTCGATTATCGTAATTAACATTTTGATAACCGTCGTTTTGGTTAGTGCTCGGAACGTGAGTTGTAATGGTTTCCACCGTCGGTTTAATCATAAACGAGGATAACCCGTAAACCAGCAGCGAGACTAAACCGCCCGTTACTATCAGCCATAAAATAATCCGATCAAATTTGTTTAATTTATCAGTCATCACCGGAAAGAGAAACAGAGCGTAACTTTTTTGCCCGATAAAGTTGCGCTCTGTTTTGCTCGGAGGAGAAACAACATCTCCGTTCGCCCGCTTGAAAATTGTTACTACAATCGCTCTTATTTAGTGGTTTTGGCGGCGTGATGATGATGATGATGATGTTTTCTCTTGCTGTGCTTTTTATGCTTTTTCGTCTTTTTAGACATCATTTTACCGCTCATTGCCGAATCGGTGGTCTTCATATCAGTTTGCGGTGGTGTTTTGGTGGTTTGTGCAAAGGTCGCACCCGTAATCGCCAAACCTAAGATTAATGCCGACAAAATTCCTAATTTACTTTTCATAACTTAAACTCTCCTGAAAAATTCTTTTATTTTCTCGGATGAGGGGGAACTGCTATTTTGTCTTTTTCCCTTGATACTCCAAAGTTTCCCCTCATCACGTTTTGAGTATTTGCAACCGTTGTGCCAAAGTTTAATAATCAAACATACGAATGATTTGCAGGACTTTGCTGCCGTAAAAACCGGTTAATGACAAACATCTGTGTGGCGGTTTGGCAGGGTCTTCAAATCTGCCACAATGTTTCCGGCAAATATTCTCAATTTTTAAAAAACCGGGTTTCGTCTTGACACAAAACCCATAAAACCGCTAACTTACAATCAAAACTTGTGAACGAAGAAAAACTAGAAATCAATTTACCGAGTCGGCTTGAATCAATTGACCAAGCCGTCGTTGAAACAATTAATTTTGCCAAGCGCGGCGGATTTTCCGAAGAGGATCTGTATCCGATTGATATGGCGATGCGCGAGTGTGTCGCCAATGCCGTCAAACACGGAAACAAACTCGACGAAACAAAACCGGTCGAAATATCGTTGAAAAATTCAAGCAATGGTTTGGAAATCACGATTCGGGATTTCGGCGCGGGTTTTGCGGTCGAAGAAGTTCCCGATCCGACCAATCCCGAAAATCTGCTGAAAGCCGATGGGCGCGGCATTTTGTTTATGAGAAATTTTATGGACGAAGTTGAATGGTCTAATCACCGCGAGGGTGGAATGATCGTGAAAATGATGAAGAAAAAAGGGAAAGAAAGTGAAAAAGGATAAAGGATGAAAAGGGAAAAAGCGGCAGATTTGCTCCCGTGAACTGATTGTAAATTAAAAGTATTTTACTTTTACCTTTTTCACCTTTTAGTCTTGGACTTTTAAGGTGACTATCGTCTAAAATCTGCATTTAAAACTTAGTTAAAATTACAAAGGAGATAAAAATGGCTGAACTTAATATTTCGGAACGACAAGCGGGCGACGTAACAATTCTCGATATGAACGGCAAGGTGACGATTGGCGAAGGAAGTGTTGCGCTTCGCACGACGATTCGCCGCCTGCTCGGTGAAGGAAAAAAGAAAATTTTATTAAATTTGGGCAGCGTCGGCTACGTTGATTCGAGCGGCATCGGCGAACTCGTTTCCAGTTTCACCGCCGTCAACAAGGAAGGCGGAACGCTCAAACTTTTAAATCTGACGCAAAAAATTCAAGACCTTTTGGCAATTACCAAACTGCTGACCGTTTTTGATGTTTATGAAAGCGAAAGTGAAGCTCTCGGCAGTTTCGAGTAAGCACAGTTTTATCGTAGAATTACAAAGGATGAAGGATGAAGGCAATAAAATCCTTTGTCCTTTTTTTCGTCAGAGACATCCGTCGTCTTAAAAAAAGCATCTTTAAATATCGTAAAGACACAAATCGGACAAGGATATTTGTCATTGATTCCCCTTATGTTTTTGCCCGATTTGTGTCTTTCGCCATTCCAAAATTTAATTCACGAAAGCGATGAAAAAAAATCTATCCGTTATCTTTTTATTAATTTTTTCGGCAAATATTTTCGCGCAGAGCGCAAAGTTCGATCTGTCCGATTACGGCGTGACGATCGCGCCCGATAAACGGGTGATCGCCGTGCTTGCTTCACTCGAGGTGGCGCGGACAAAAAATGCGGCGGGCGAATATGTGCCGGTTATTAAAACACCGCTGTCCGAAAAAGGCGAAAAGTTTAGTCAGCAGCTGCAATCCGATTTTGCCAATGTGGATGATAATTTACGGCAGCGCATCAGTAATTTCTTAATTCAATACAAACGCCGTCACCCGAAAGCGAGCGATGCGGAACTGATCGCGCCGTTTATTTCGATGGCTTATACGCTGTCTGCCGTCCCGGATTTGGCGGAACCTTCGCGCACTACCGATCTGCCGGGTGATTTGCTCGAAGTGATTGATTATTCGCCGCTGGTGCGCGAATTTTATCGTCGGTCCGGGCTGAACGCGAAACTTGACGATTACGCCAAAACTTATCAGGCGGCGAGCGACGAAATGCGAAAATCCGCGCAAATTATGGTAGGAAATTTGCTTGACTATCTTCATACCAGACCGCAGCTCAACTATCTCGACCGGATTACGACCGAAGCAAAAACGGGAAAAGGCAAAAAAACTTTACAGAAAACCGAAATCCGCGAACGGACGCGGCGGTTCGTCATCGTGCCGGAAATGCTGGCGATTCAAAATACGATTAATTTTGTGAACGCCCGCGACGAATATTACGCGATTGTTCCGCCCGACACCGATTTGGCGACTTCGGAAGTGCGCCGCGCTTATTTGCAGTTCGTCTTTGACCCGCTGGTGTTAAAAGAGGCAAAGGACATTTCCACATCCAGTGCGGGCATTAAAACGCTGCTCGACGAACGGCGGCAGAAAGACGCGAACATCTCGCCCGATATTTACTTGGCGGTTCTGCGCTCACTCGTCGCGGCGACCGATGCGCGGCAAATCGAATTCACCAAAATACGCAACGGAACGATGCAGGCGCGGGCGAAAATTGATCGGGCGCAAACGGATACGGAGAAAAGAGCTGTTTCCGCCGAACTCGCTGCGTTCAAAAAATCAGTCGCCGATGAAACTGCCGTGTCATTGTCGGAAGCCTATGAAAACGGCGCGGTGCTGGCATTTTATTTTGCCGACCAATTGAAAGGAACGGAAGATTCGGGTTTTGACATCGCCAGTTCGCTGCACGATATGATCCTTTCGTTAGACCCGTCGAAAGAAACGAATCGTTTGGCGCAATTTGCCGAAGCGCGAAAACGCGGTTTGACGGCACGCGAGGAACGCCGCAAAAATGTTGAAATTGTCGTCGTCACCGTCGAAAGTCCCGTCACCAAAAAACTTCTCGGTATTGACGCGGTCATCAAAAACAAAAAATTTAAGGAAGCCGAAACGCAGTTAAAACAGCTTTTGCAGGAATACCCGAACGAGGCGACGCGCATTTACTATTCACTCGGACGCAGTGCCAGTCTTTCCGCCGAGGACATTAATGCCGATGAAGCGCGAAAAAACCGTCTGCTCGAAGCGAAAGTTTACTACGAAAACGCGATTCGTTCGGCGAATCCGCAAACCGACAAAGCACTGCTTTCTCTGTCTTACGTAGCAATCGGACGCATTTATGAATTTTACGGCGACGAACTCGCTGCCGATATCTATCAAGCCGCTATCAAAATCGGTAATGTGAAAGGCGGTGCATACGATGAAGCGGTGGCAGCTCACGAAAGATTGGTGAAAAGTCAATAGCCGGAGCGCGAAACCACTCTTCGCCTTTTCGCTTTAACGCCGTGCCGACGGAGCGCGGATGGCTCGTCCGCTTCAACGCCAGCGCAAGCGATGCGTTGAATGACGTTCTCTACGTAAAATTAACTAAAATCCCTGATGATGCGGGTGTTTATACGTTTCGCTACACGAAATTTATCAATGATCCCGGTACCGTAAGATGTTGTATGCGTTGGTTCATTGATAATTTGTTGACGACGCTGGCAGCATTGCTTCGCTGGCTGGCAGACGAGACTTCCGCGCTCCAGTTGCGCGACATAAAATCAGGCGAAAATCCGTTCCGCGCTCCTCGAAATTTGTTATGATAGAAAGATAATGAACCGACAAACTCTGCAATCTCTCGAATATAAAAAAATGCTTGCGCTGGTCAGCCGTCACGCGCAGACTCCGATGGGCGAAGCGCGGTTTGAGAATCTCGCGCCGCTGACGAGTAGCCTCGAACTCGAAAATGATTTGAAGGCGGTTGCCGAAACTATTTCGCTGAATGCGGAAAAACAGGTTTCGTGGTCGTTCAGCGGTTTGGAAGACCCATCGCACGCCGTCGCTGTTTTGCGAATCAAAAACGCGACTCTCGAACCCCTTGCGATGCTTGAAGTGACGCGGCTGTGCAATCAGGCAATGTTTGCGCGTTCGGGAATTTCGCCCGAAAAAGAATTTGCCCCGATGCTGTGGCGCATCGTCGAAAACATTCCGCCGACGCTGTTTGAAGTAATCGGCAGAATCAACAAAAAACTCCTTCCGTCCGGCGAAATTGACGATACGGCATCGCCCGAACTCGCCAGATTGCGGCGCGAAATCAACTTGCAGCGCGGGCGGCTGCAAAAATCGCTCGAAAGCACGATGCGAAACGCAGGTGCGGCGATTCAAGACGAAATTGTCACGCAGCGCAACGACCGTTTCGTGATTCCCGTCAAAGCCGATTTTCGCGGCAAAGTCTCCGGCGTGGCGCATGGTTTTTCATCGTCCGGTGCGACGGTGTTCATCGAACCGCTCGAAGCGATTGAGGCAAACAACGAACTGCAAAATTTGAAGGGCAAGGAAGAACGCGAAGTGGCGCGGATTTTATTCGCCTTGACAGAAGATTTGCGCGAAAATTTACCGGCGGTCGAAGCGGCAGTCGAAGCCGTCGCCGAACTTGATTTTATCAAAGCGAAAGTCGAATTCGCCAAAAAATTCAACGCCATCGTGCCGGATATTTCCGACGACGAAACGCTCGATTTAACCGACGCGCGACATCCGATTCTGGAAGAAAACTTGCGAATGTCAGAACCGTCTGCGTCAGCGGGCAGCACAACTTTTGTCAGTAAAGATTTTAGCAAGACGAGCAGACCATCCGCTAACGCAGACGGTTCTGACAGAAACCAAAAACTAAAAACCAAAAACCAAAGCCAAGAAATCGTTCCGGTTAGCTTTAAATTAACAAAACAAAATTCCGTGATGATAATTTCCGGTGCAAACGCGGGCGGAAAAACGGTCGTAATGAAAACGGCGGGACTGTTGAGTTTGATGGCAATTTCCGGTCTGCCCGTGCCGGCGAAAGCGGCGCGCATTCCTTTTTACAAGTCCGTGCTGGCGGACATCGGGGATCATCAGAGTTTGGCGGCGAACCTTTCGACCTTTTCGTCGCATATTTCAAATATCGCCGGAATGATGCGCGACTGTAATGCGCCGTCACTCGTTTTATTGGATGAAGTCGGTACCGGCACCGACCCGGATGAAGGTTCGGCACTGGGGGTGGCGATTGTTGATTATTTTCGTCGAAACTGCGGGGCGCAGGTCGTCGCTTCAACGCATTATCGCGGGCTGAAAATTTACGCGGCGAATGACGAAAATGTCATTAACGCGTCGGTCGAATTTAACGAAAAAACTTTGCAGCCGACGTATCGTTTGCTGGTCGGACTGGCGGGCGCGTCATCAGGCATCGAAATCGCGCGGCGGTTCGGTATTCGTGACGAAGTGATCGAAACGGCACGGGGAAATCTCGACATTTCAGCGCGGGAAGCGGAAAATTACCTGCACAAATTACAGTTTGAAACAAAGCAAGCCGAAGATTTGCGCGTCGCTTTGGAAGAAGAACGCGAAGCCGTCGCCAATAAATATGCGCTGCTCGACATCGAAGCGGGCAAACGGGAAAAAGCGCGGCAGAAGGAGTTCGAGCGCAAGCTTTCCGAAACCATCGAAGGTTTTGAACGACAGTCGAAAGCGTTTGTCAAAACCATCGAAGACAAAGCGTTAAAATCGAAACTGGACAAAGAGCGCATCGCCCGCAAAGCCGAACTCAACCGCGCCGTCGTCAATAAGTTCCAAAATCCGTCCAAAGTTCAAAGTCCAAAGTTAAAAGTTCAAGATCAGCCTTCTGAGATTGAAAACGAACAGCAAACGACGGATCAGCCGATTGAAGTCGGAATGCGGGTTTTGACGAAATTCGGCAATGTCGGGACGGTCGAGAAAATTGATAAAGACACGGCGGAAGTTACCGTCGGCGCGATGCGTCTGCGTGAAAAAATCGAAAATTTACAGGCGGTTGTTAATCAGGAAGCACCGCCGAAACAATCACGCGGCGAGAAACTGCAAAGTCAGACGAAAGGCGATAATTTGCGGCTCGACGCGGAAGACGCGAATGCCGAATTAAACTTAATCGGCAAAACCACCGCCGATGCCGAATACGAAATTGACCGCTTTTTGGATGAATCGTATATTGCCGCCCTGCCGCAGGTGCGAATCATTCACGGCTTCGGCACGGGCGCACTGAAAAACTATGTTCATCACTTTTTGAAAGGACATCCGCACGTCGAAAAGTTTGGTTTTGCCCCGTCAAATCAAGGCGGACAGGGCGCAACGATTGCGGAATTGAAAAAGTAGATATGCAGCGCAGCCATCTTGCCTGCCGTCGGTTCAGGCACAACCGACGAACACGAGCCGGAAATTAAAGCCGCCTTATTTGACAGGAAAGTAAAGCTTAAATTCAGTTCCCTTGCCGGGTTCGCTGGCGACCGCGATGTCGGCTTCGAGATTCTGCATAATTTGTTTGACGACGACTAATCCTAAACCCGTTCCGTGTCCGCGCTCCTTTGTCGTAAACAGCGGCTGAAAGATACGTTCGCGTACTTCTTCGCTCATTCCGACCCCGTTGTCGGCAAATGTGACCAGAACTTTACCGTCTGCGGCGGAAGTCGCAATCTCCAATTTTCCGCCCTCCGGCATCGCGTCCAGAGCATTTTTGACGAGATTCAGAAAGACCTGCTGCAATTTTTCGGCATTGCCCATAATATCCGGCAAATTTGCGTCTAAATTTTTGACGAGTTCGACGTTCGATTCCTGCAAAGTCGGTTCGACTGCATCGGAGATTTTGCTTAAAACATCGTTGACGTTCAACATTTTACGTTCCGACACGCCGAAACGGGCGCGGTCGAGCATTTCGCGGACGATGTTTTCGATGCGTTCGATCTGTGCCGAAATCGTTTTCAAACGGTTTGCATCTTTGGAATTTTCGAGCAGCGACGCTTGTAAAAGCTGAACGTGACCGCTGATTAAATTGAGCGGTGTGCCGACCTCGTGCGCGAATTGCGCGGCAGTTTGTCCGGCGGCGGCGAGACGTTCCATTTCGCTCATTTGACGGGCGGCGCGAAAAAGTTCGAGATTGGCGGTTTCAAGTTGCTCATTTTTCGCCGAAAGTGCGGAAGTCGCTTCGCGCACTTTTTCCTGTAAGATGTCGCTCCGTTTTTCACGTTCCGTCGTCATTTCGTGAATTTGCGCCATCATTGAATTAAATTCGTTTGCCAGCAAACCGAATTCGTCGAGTTTTTCCTTTTCAACAACTTCAACCGCTAAATTGCCCGTTCTTGCCGCATCCATCGCCGCCAGCAATTTTTCGATTGGACGATACACCACACTTTGAAAAAGTAGATAAAACGCCGCCGTCATCAATAAAATCACGGCAATCGCAATCCACAGAAAATTGAACGCATAACCCAGCGCGACGTTTAAAACGGTGTCTAGTTTTTCGACTACTTCAACCGCGCCGATAACGCGATTTTTGATCACGACCGGGGCGAAAACGCGATAAAACGATTCGTCTGAGTTTGCTTGCTGTGGATTAATTACCTCCGAAAGCGAATCTTTTCGCAGTGCCTGCTTCGTTTCCTCCGGAATATCGCCGAGCGTCAAACTGTCATCGGAAGCGGCTTCGACTGCAAAATCGGCGGCGTTTATTTTCCAAACGCGTACCGTGACCAGATTCGGACGCGAACCGCTGACGAGATTTGTCAGCCGCTCCAAATCATTCTGACTGATTTGTTCGGGGAAAAGCGAAAGATGTTCCGCCAGATTTCCGGCTTCGAGTCGGGCAAGCTGTTTTTGTTCATCGTGAGCTTGATTGGCAACGCGCACACTAATCAGCAGTAGCGCGACGGACAGCGCGATAATGGCGACCGCCGAAGCCAAAAGTGCGGTCTTGATGTGGAGTTTGAGCGATTTCATACGACAAAGTTATTGTACTCAACTTCGTCACATCGGCGTAACGCCGTCAATGCAGGGCGATATTTTTTTAGATCAGATCGGGATTTTTGACGATGGCGATAAACGGCAGATTGCGGTAGCGTCCCGCCGCGTCCAGTCCGTAACCGACGACGAACTTGTTGGGGATTTGAAAACCGCAATAGTCAATTTTCAATTCTTTTTTGATGCGCGGTTCGGGTTTGTCGAGCAGGGTGGCGATTTTGATGGAATTTGCGCCGCGCGAACCTAAAATTTCCGTCAGCCGGAACAGCGTCAACCCCGTGTCCACGATGTCTTCGCAGACGATCACATCTTTACCGCGAATCGGATTGGTCAAGTCCTTCAAAATTTCGACATCGCCGGTTGAAACCGTTCCGTCTTTATAGCTCGAAACCGCCATAAAATCTATCGAAAGATTAAGATCAATTTCGCGCATCAAATCTGCCATAAAAACGCAAGAGCCTTTCAAAACGCCGATTAACACCAAATCTTTACCGGCATAATCGGTGGTTATCCGTGCGCCGATTTCGGCAACCCGCGTCTTGATTTGGGCGGCTGAATACATCGTTTCAAGGTTGTCGTTTGAAAATTCGGTCGAGTTTTTCGCGGCTTGTGTTTCCATTAATTATCTCCGTGATTTGATTGAATCGGTTTTTGAAAATACTATGTGAGATGAAGGAAAAGGTCAAAAGGTTAAAAGTAGAAAAGTGAAAAGGTGGAAAAATCGGTTTGTAATTGTGCAGTCTTACTTTTTCACCTTCAACCATTTTCACCTTTTCACCTTAAAAGTTATGTCAGAAGAAAAAGAAACTCGTGATCGGGTTCGCGCATTGGTCAAACAAGTTCTGGAAAGTGTGCCGCTCGAAGACGAAAAACATATTGCTGCCGCACCGCCGCCGGAAAACTTTCCGCAGCGCATCGTTGTCAATTCGTTAAAAGATGAAACCGGCAAAGAATTTGACCGCGACGAATCGGCAAAAAGTTTGATTACGGAAAGCGATTTGCGCGGTTTGGAAACGGGAGCGAAACTGCGCGTATCCGAAAATGTAAAATTTACGCCGCTTGCCGACGATGTAATCAAAGAAAAAAATATCGTTCTAATCGTAAAAAGCGAGCGGCGCGGTTCGTCAAAAATCCGCTCAATCGCCCTCGGCTGTGACCACGGCGGTTTTGAATTCAAAGAGCAATTAAAGGATTTTCTCAGCGCAAACGGTTTCCGAGTTCACGATTTCGGCACGAATTCAAAAGACGCGGTTGACTATCCTGATTTTGCTCACGCGGTTGCCAAAGCTGTTTCCGACAAATCCGCCGATGTCGGAATTATAATTGACGGTGCGGGAATCGGTTCGGCGATGACCGCAAACAAAGTTCCAAACGTCCGCGCCGCCGCGTGTTATTCGGTGCAACTGGCGAAAAATTCCCGTGAACACAACGGCGCAAATGTTTTAACTTTGGGAAGCGGACAAAATTCTTTTGGCGAAATAAAAGAAATTGTCGAAGCATTTTTGAAAACCGGTTTGACCGAAGACCGCCACAAAAAGCGCGTTGGCAAAATTGAAGCGATTGAGCGACAATACAAACGGTAGAAAAATGGCAAATTTAAGCAACGGAAATTACGAAAAATTAGTTGAGCAAATCACGGATTTGGTTTTGTCGAAGCTCGACGACGAAAACGGCGATAATTTTTATCCGTCGTTTTGCCGCGCCGATGTCGAACGAATCGTTGACGCGGGCGCGTCGCGGATCGGGATTGTGTTGGGCGAGGCGGCGACGGCGCACGATTGGGCTTCGCTGATTGACCACACTTTGTTGAAACCGGAAGCCAGCGAATCCGACATCAAAAAACTCTGCAACGAAGCGGTTCAATTCGGGTTTGCGTCCGTTTGCGTCAATCCGAGTTGGGTAAAAAAAGCGGTGGAATTTCTGCGCGGCTCGAATGTTCCGGTTTGCACGGTGATCGGCTTTCCGCTCGGTGCAACTCTTTCCGATGTCAAGGCTTACGAAGCGCGGCGATCAATTTTTAACGGCGCAAAAGAAGTTGATATGGTCATCAACATCGGCGCGTTAAAATCCGGCGACGACTGCACCGTCGAAGACGACATTCGCGCCGTCGCCGAAGCCGCGCACGAAAATAATGTTCTGTTAAAAGTGATTATCGAAACCGCGCTTTTGACTGACGAAGAAAAAGTCCGCGCGTGTCTCGCCTCGAAAAACGCGGGCGCGGATTTTGTCAAAACTTCCACCGGATTTGCCAAAGGCGGCGCGACGGCGGACGACGTGGCATTGATGCGAAGAACCGTCGGCAGAAACCTCGGCGTCAAAGCATCGGGCGGCGTGAAGGGAATTGACGACGCAAGAAAAATGTTTGAAGCCGGTGCAACCAGAATCGGCGCGAGCGTCGGCGTAAAAATCGCGCAGGAAGCGAGCGGCGTGAAATCTGATGTTGTGGCGGGAAGGTATTAAAAAAACGTGCTTTCAGTTTTGAGTTTTTCTTGCTATTTGTTCTTCCATTTTTGGAATAATGTTTTTCAAATACTCAATTATTTCTTTATCTTCTTCACTTTCGCTATATCTTTTTATGTATATTTTGGCAGCATCTATGGCAATTTGTAATTGTTCTGGACTTTTTGAAGCATAATTATCAGTAAATTTTTTATACAAATTAATCTTTTCCTCAAGTTCCTTTGAAGATTCCTTGAGATATTTTGAATAATTTTCACGAATTGCTTTGATTAATTCAGAGGTTGCTCCGATCTTTTTCAAGGAATTTTCTTCTTCCCTGGATTCTAATTTAAAGTCTACTCCGCGCTCTTGAATTTGCGTAATAAGCCACTTATTAATTTTATCAATATCATTGTTGAAACGCAGACCGAAAACTAAATTGTCAAAAATCTGACAAGAAGTTACATACTTGACTTTTTGTTGACCGTAAACTTGTTGAGTGATGAAGGAACCAATAAGAACGATGAAAATAATTACCGTTTTGCCGAAAAACAATTTCATAACTTTTTACTCCATATTTGAGAATTTTCGGTAGTTTAACACGGATTATGATGTTCTGGTGCAATTTATATTTCATCCAAGAATCTCAAAAAGAATTGGACGCGACGGCGAAGCGTCGGAAGCAAAAGCGGCGATTTGCAGATTCAGCAAATAAAAGCCGTCGGCAATCGAATCCGGCACGAAAATCATTTCCGTAATTGTGTTATTTTTCAAACTTTTCTCGTTCAGTTGAAATTTACCTTGTTCGACGTTCCAAAAAATCCGGTGATTTGAGAGTTTTCCTTCATCAAAAATCCGGTCAATTGAAGGCATATCAACGAGCAGATGTTTTACGCCGATTTCACGGATAAATTTTATCGCTTCGGTGGAAAAAAACGGCGGAATAATTTCGAGATATTCGCGCGTCAGTTTGCTTTCGTCGTTTGGCAAAGTGCGGATTATTAAGGCTTCAGTTTTTGATTTTTGTTGGTTTTGCAAAGTATTTTCGATAATTTTGCGGGTAATCAATTTATCACTTTCATTTAATTCAATCGCGTAAGTTTCATTTGTTTTATGAGCGTTTTCAGGTTCGACGGAAATCAGAGTCGCGGGAATAAACGCATCTTTCAAGCAATCGTGAATTGAAATTCGCTCGTTTGTAATATGTCCGGCGCATTCGGTGTGCGTGCCGTTGCAGTGCGGAATAAAAGTGATTTGCTCGAAATTACAGCTTCCGTTTTGCCGCGTATCGCCGACGATTTCGCCCGCTTTGCACGGAGTTGAAACTGCGCGTTCAACTCCGTAGGCATTCGGCTGTGCGCCGTTGAAATCGAGCGGAATTGCAATGTTAAGGGGTTTTGCCGAGTCAATTCTGTAATTTTGACAGCTGAATTTAAAGTTAATAATCATAATTGACGCTTATTGTTTATCCGAAAAATTTCTCGCGCTTCTAATTACCGCATCGAACGCTGGTTTTGCTTTTCCGTCGCGGTCAAACAGCAGTGGATAGTTGGTTCTTCCGCGCACCGGAAAATTATTGAGCCACGATTCTTTGTCGGTGACGTTCCAAAAAGTTACGCGCGAAATATCTTTGTGATGTTTGAGAAAAACGCCGAAAAGTTCAGCGTAACGGTTTGCCAGTTGTTTCTGTATTCTGTCGGGCAAGCTGTTTTTATAAGGATTCAGCTTTTCCTGTAATGCAAAATTTACGGTAACTTCTGCGCCGTTAAATCCTTCAGGATCGGGTAAAACGCTGATGTCGAGTTCGGTGATATTGACTTTGATGCCGAGATTTGCAAATTCCGTGATCGTTTTGTCCTGTTCGGCGAGCGTCGGAAATGTCAAAGTATCGTGACCTTGCAGACCGACCGCGTTGATCGGAATCTTGTGCATCTGCAATCGCTTGACAAGTTCAATCGCGCCGCGCCGTTTTGCCGGAATTTCGAGCAAATAATCGTTGTAATAAAGTTCGGCGTTCGGGTCGGCTTCGTGCGCGAATTCAAACGCTTTGGAGATAAAATCTTCGCCGATAATTTTCAGCCAAAGCGATTGGCGCAAAGTTCCGTCGTCATTGACCGCTTCGTTGACGACATCCCAGCCTTTGATTCTGCCTTTATAGCGTCCGACAACGGTGTTGATGTGTTCGCGCATTCGTTTGAGTAGAACATCGCGGGTGACATATTTTCCTCCGTTATCTTTGAAAACCCAATCGGGCGTTTGATTGTGCCAAACGAGCGCGTGTCCGATGATGAACATTTTGTGTTTCTCGCCGAACGCGACGTATTTGTCAGCCGTTTCAAAATTATATTCATCAGGTTTCGAATGAATCGCTTCCCATTTCAAATCATTCTCCGGCGAAACCGTGTTAAATTGTTTCTTGACGATGTTTGAGCCAATCGTATCTTTTCCAAAAATCTGATTTTTATTAATCGCCGCGCCGATCAAAAAATAATTCTTAAATGCTTCTTTCAGAGATGGTTGCGCGAAAGCATCGCTCGACAAAAACATCGCAAGAAAAATCAGAAAACTTGTAAGTTTTAACTTATCGAACATAATTTATGATTTGATTTCCCCGGCAACAAAAAACCATTTTCCCAACTCTTTATGAAACTCGGATTTTTCGTATGAATCTGCGCTTGCTCATTCGCGTCTAAAAAATATGCTTTAAACTCGACCGTACCTTTTTTATCTTTAATTTTCGTTTCCTGTAAATAGCGGCGGCGGCGGTTGCTCATTTCTTGATTCTTTATTTTTTCTAAACAAACTTAAAATCAAATAAACCGGGATAAAATAAATCAATAAGTTTCCAAACATTGTAACTAAAAGCACGATTATCTTTCTAGTCGAAAACTCCGAAGCGAAATCCTGCTGATTAGGTGGAGAAAAATAGTAGAAAATAATTTTCGGCAGACGCAAAGGAAAATCAATATAACTTTCCGGTATGAATTTATAATCAGTTGTAATAACGAATACGGATGCTACCGCCAAATACACGCAGATTATAAAGAAAGCAATTAAAATTGACAGTAAAATTCGCTTCATAAAAAATCTCTAAATTGATTTTACCTTGTCCAAAACCTCTTTCAAATCAATCTCGCTGACGTTTTCGACTTTCGCACAGATTTCCATCAATAATTTATCCTGCGCGTTACCTTTTTCTTTAGCGACCGCATAAGGCAAATCTTCGCGGAAAGTGACCATCGAATATTTGGAAAAATAATCGGGAAATTCGTGTTCAAGTTTAGTTTCGAGTTCGCGTTTGCGCTGGAAAATGGGGTCGGCGACGGCATCGCGCATTTCGTAGAAATTTTCTTCCGCCAGATCGCAAATCGCGTCGGCGTTCGGTTTTCTTTGTTCGGAGTATTCGTCGAAAACCTTTTCCCAATTTGTGCCGTGTTTTTCGATCAGCGAATCAAGCACTCGGCAATCTTCGAACGAAGCGTTCATTCCCTGACCGTAAAACGGCACCATCGCGTGTGCCGAATCGCCGAGCAAAAGGGATTTGCCGCCGACGTTCCACGGCAGACATTTGATCGTGCCGAGATTTCCCGTCGGATTCGTGAAAAAATCTTCAATCAAAGCGGGCATCAAAGGAATTGCGTCCGCGAAATTTGTTTGAAAAAATGCGAGCAGTGCTTTTTCATTATCAAGCCGTGCAAAACTGTTTTCGCCTTCGAACGCAAGAAAAAGGGTGCAGGTGAAACTGCCGTCGAAATTCGGCAGGGCGATCATCAAAAACTCGTGCCGCGCCCAAATGTGCAGCGCGTTTTTCTCCATCTGAAACGCACCGTTTTTATCGGGAATATGCAGTTCTTTGTAACCGTGTTCGAGATACTTCTGCTCGAAATTAAACCGTGAAACGCCGCCGTGCATCATTGCCTGCCGAACTGCCGAGCCTGCGCCGTCGGTCGCAATGACGGTATCGCCTTTGATTCTTTTCCCGCTTTCCAAAATCGCTTCGCCGGTTTTGCAGTCGAAATCAACGCATTTTTGATTAAAAAAGAATTTTGATTCGGCGTAATTGTCGGCTTCGTTTATCAAAGCGATGTTCAAACCGCCGCGCGAAACAGAATTGATGTATTCCCCCTCGCGTCCCGAGTAACGAAGAAGTTTCGTTTTCCCGTCAACGGCGTGAATCATTCGCCCGTGCATCGGAACGGCTTCTTTGAGCATATACGCGTCCATCCCGACTTGTTTCAACGCCGCAATTCCTCGATCTGACAGCGCAAGATTAATCGAACGTCCCGCCGATAGTTCGACTTTTCGCATATCGCCGCGTGATTCGTAAATTTCGGTTTCGATTCCGCGTTTTGCCAAATAAAAACTCAAAAGCGAACCGGCAAGCCCTGCGCCGATAATAATTACTTTTTGTTTTGCCATAATTTTTAAGGTCACTACTCAATTAAACTAAACAATAAATATTTCTGCAAAATTCGACAGGGATGAATTGCCGAAAAATTTACCGTTCCTCAAATTGCAGATTCCGAATGTTGATATTAAATTAAACTTATGAAAATTTTATCAGTTTTCGTCGGACTTCCGCGAATCGTCGAACACAACGGCGAGCCGGTGGCGACGGCGATTTTTAAAGAACCTGTCGCGGGAAAAGTGCGTGTCGGCGAATTTAATTTGGAAGGCGACCGGCAGGCGGATTTACGCGTTCACGGCGGTTATTCAAAAGCCGTCTACGTTTATCCGTCGGAACATTACGAACTTTGGAAAAATGAATTGTCGGAAATGGATTTGCCGTTCGGGATTTTCGGCGAAAATTTGACGAGCGCAGGTTTGACGGAAAGCGAAGTTTTCATCGGCGACCGTTTTCGCATTGGCACGGCGGAATTTATTGTTACCGAACCTCGCCAGCCGTGTTACAAGCTCGGCATTAGATTCGGACGCACCGACATTATCAAGCGTTTCGCCCAAAGCGGACGAAGCGGTTTTTATCTCGCCATCGCCAAAACCGGCGAACTCGAAGCGGGCGATAAAATCGAATTACTCGAACGCGAGCAAAGCGAAATTTCCATCAGCGACATTGTGCGGGAAAAATTTAATCTTTGAAAATTTAATCAAATGTTAACGAACATTTGATTATTTAGCCTGACACATTCTCGTTAGAGTTTTGAATGAATTCAAAACTTTTGCAGATTCCGCATCTCTTATCAGGAAACCTTTTTTAGAAACGAAACGCAAAATTTTCCCGTCGCGTGTTTCAATTTCTCTGTCTTCATTCTTTGTTTTCAAGAATAAAAAGACCAGCCCTTTGTCTTCGGCAGGTTTAGTCCCAAGCAGCGAAGCGTCCAAAATTTTCAAGTCAAACTTTGATGTATGTGAGTCAAATCGGCGTGCTGCTGTAACTTCTCCCGCTTCTTTGCTGCCGGAAATTTTTGAATCGAGTCCCGGAGAGACATCGGCGTAATAAGAATCACGTCTTTCAATTTCAACTTCGCAGCCGCGAAATTTTACTTTTGAAACGACTGATTCCGAAATATAATTTTTGGAATAATCGAAACTTCTTCCGCCTTTTTTTATTTCGGAAGTCACATACTTAACCAAAGATTTAAATTCTTTTTCGTCAGCAGAATTTGTTTGGGCAAACAAATTTCCTGTCACAGCCAAACCGATAATTAATATGTTTATGAGCAGCTTCATATTTAATTTTTCTGCATAAAACCAACTTTAACAAGGTTCGGATAAAATTATTACACCAAGCAATCTTTCAAGATTTCAACGAAACTATAAACATCTGTAAATGTATTGTAAAGCGGCACGGGCGCGACGCGAATCACGTCCGGTTCGCGCCAATCGGCAATTACGCCGCGCTTTGTCAAAGCGTTAAATAATTTTTTGTCCGCCTTTTCCACGCGAATCGAAAGCTGGCAGCCGCGCATCTGCGGATTTGAAGGCGTGATGATTGAAATGCGTTCATCGCGGATTTCGTTGAGCAAAAATTCCAGATAGCCGGTGAGTTTGCGCGATTTTTCGAGCAGATTTTCCATTCCTGCCGCTTCAAAAATATCGAACGAAGCTCGCAGCGCGGCGAGCAACAAAATCGGCTGATTCGACAACTGCCAACCTTCTGCGCCGCGCATCGGCACGAATTCATCGTCCATCAAAAAACGAGTTTCCTTGTCGTGTCCCCACCAACCGGCGAAACGCGGTAAATCGAAATTTTCCGCGTGCCGTTCGTGAATAAACGCGCCGCCGATGCCGCCCGGACCCGAATTCAAGTATTTGTAAGTACACCAACAGGCGAAATCCGCGTTCCACTCGTGCAGTTTGAGTTCGACATTACCGGCGGCGTGCGCTAAATCCCAACCGACGACCGCGCCGATTTTGTGTCCGGTTTCGGTAATTGATTTTATATCAAAAAATTGCCCGGTGTAATAATTAATGCCGCCGAGCATTACGAGCGCAATCGAATCGGCATTTTTTTCGAGCGTTTCGACAATATCTTCCGTCCGCAAAGTCGTTTCGCTGTCGCGCGGTTCGATTTCGATCAGCGCATTTTCAGGCGCGAAACCGTGAAATTTAATCTGCGATTTGACCGCGTATTGATCCGACGGAAACGCGCCTTTTTCGATGACAATTTTGAATCTCTCGTTGGTCGGACGATAAAACGAAACGAGCAAAAGATGCAGATTGACCGACAGCAAATTCATCGTCGTCGTTTCAATTGTCTTCGCGCCGACGATTTTCGCCATCTGCGCCGAAACGTTTTCGTGATACGTCATCCACGGATTCGCCCCGTCAAAATGACCTTCGACGGCGCGCGTTTCCCAATCGGTCAGAACTTCTTCCAAAACTTTTCGCGCCGTTTTCGGCTGAAGTCCGAGCGAATTTCCCGTAAAATACAAAACATCTTCGCCTGATTTTTGTTTGGGAATGTAAAATTGTTCGCGGAAATGTTTCAGCGAATCCTGTTCGTCCATTTTTCGGGCGAATGATTCGGATGCTTCAAAAATTAGCTGTTGAGTTTGGCTTTGCATAATGATTTTCTTCGGACATTATATCAATTCGGATTCACGAATGCGGCTGTAAAAATAAGATTTTGCCCGCGAATTACACGAATTTTCACGAATAATTTTTTATGATGATTGAAAATTCGTGTAATTCGCGGGCAAAAAAACTGAAAAATCTTACTCCTTCAAAAATCGCTCTTTATCGCGCTTGATCCAATCGGCAAGTTCGATTTCTGCTTTTTGTAGTTCGTCGCTGTTAATCAAGCCGCGCCGCAGAGATTCTGAAAATGCGCGTGTGCGGACGTTGTAAGCCAGTTTGTCGTAAACCTCGTCGGTTGTGCCTTCGGAATCGTCGGTAAATAGTTTTTCGTAAAGCGTCGAAAGTCGGCTCTCGACACCGCGCAGCGACAAACTGCATTTTCGCGCAATCGCCCAATTTGAAAGACCGAGCGCGAGAAAGCGCAGAGCTTCGGCTTCAAATTCGGTCAACAGCGGACGTTTGAACGAATCCTTAAACGCCGGATCAATCATATCCGCGCCGTCTTCCAAAACGGTGGCGACAAAGCGCAGAAAACGCGATTCCGGATTGTTTTTGTGAATAAATCCGTACGCGGGCGGCGGCTCGACGGTGCGGACGATTTTGCGGATTTCGTTGATATAAATTTCGTGCGGAAACTGCGTCCAAAAAATAATCCGCGCGGCGGGAAATTCGCGCCAAACTGCGCGGGCGGCTTTTACGCCGGATAATCCCGGCATCTGAATGTCGAAAATACACAGCGTCGGCTGATGTTCGAGCGTCAAAGTCTGCGCCGTTTCGCCGTCCGATGCTTCGATAATCGGCAGATGTTCGGGAAATTCCCGCGCCAACAGTTCGGAGAGATAATGACGTTGGGCTTCATTGTCTTCGGCAATAAGAATGGACATAAAATTTTGTTCGCGCGAGCCGTTCTTTCAAATTAAACCATTTCAACTCTCCGACGCGCAAAATCGGAATAGTTTAATTTTGAAACTTCAGTCAGTAAATGCTTTTTGACCCAATGATTTTTCGTTGACAATAGACATCGAAAAGTTATAATAACTAATCTTTTTTTATTACCTGAAAATTTTTACGAGTTTTCCGAATAATTTATGAAATTAAAATTTTCGATTGTCGCTCTTCTTTTGATTTTATCAAGCCAAACATCTTTTATTTCCGCGCAGCAACAGCAGAACGTCGGCGCGCTTGGAACGGAAAAACCTCTGTTTCGGCAGACGGGCAAAAACACCGGAAACGCTTGTTATGTTTATAAAAAATATGTCGTAATGACCGTTTCATCGGACAACACTGGCGAAGATATTAAAATCTACAAACGCAAAAATTTGACGGACGCTCGCAAAGAATGCGTCGAAAATGATCGAACGCCGTATATGATGTTGAAAAACAGCGGCGAAAGTTATTTTTTCGGTTTAACGGGCGACAAATTTCTGACTGACAGCGGAACGAGTGCCGGAGTTCGCGGCTTGGGCATCGTCGGTTTGACTGCCAAGAAAATTATATTTTCGACTCCTTACCAAGGTTCGGTAAAAGTTGCGGGAAGTGCGATTGTTTACGACAAGCCATCCGATACAAAAGGCTCGCTGAAAAATTGTCCGAACGAGCAAAGATGGACAAAAGAAGGCGGCAGTGTCGGCTGGGTGCGTCCGACGCGAATTAATTTGACGACGCTCAGAGAAACTTCCGCCGGACAATTAAAGTGCGTTTACGTCGAATAAAATAGAAGAATAAATTCAAACAGGATAGACGGGATAAGCAGGATAAAATTCAATTTCAATCAATTATTGATTTGTCATATTTATCCTGTTTATCCTGTCCAATTTTTCAAGCTAAATTCCCAATTCCGCTTTCGCTTCCGCAAATTTCTCGACCGCAAACTGCAAATCTTCCCGCGAATGCGCTGCCGACACCTGCGTTCTGATTCGCGCTTTGCCTTTCGGGACGACGGGAAACGAAAACGGAATAACGTAAACGCCTTTTTTCAACAAAGATTCCGCCATTTTTGAAGCGACCGTCGCGTCGCCGAACATTACGGGAACAATCGGATGCGTTCCCGGCAAAACTTCTAGTCCGGTTTTGGCAATTTCTTCGCGGAAAAAGCGCGTGTTTGATTCCAGTTTATCGCGCAGTTCGGTTGACCCGCTGAGCATTTCGAGCGCGGCGATTGATGCGCCGACGATTGACGGCGCGAGCGAATTTGAAAACAGATACGGACGCGAACGCTGACGCAAAAGCTCAATAACTTCTTTTTTGCCCGAAGTATAACCGCCCATCGCGCCGCCCAGAGCTTTGCCGAGCGTGCCGGTCAAAATATCAATCCTGCCCATCACAGAACAATGTTCGTGCGTCCCGCGCCCCGTTTTGCCCATAAATCCGGTCGAATGGCAATCGTCCATCATCACGAGCGCGTCGTATTTTTCCGCCAAATCGCAAATCTCGCCGAGTTTGGCAATATAGCCGTCCATCGAAAAAACGCCGTCCGTCGCAATAATTTTCCGCCTCGCGCCGTTTGCCTCTTTCAATTTCGCCTCGAGGTCGTCCATATCGCTGTTTTTGTAGCGAAACCGCGCCGCCTTCGACAGACGAATCCCGTCAATAATGCTCGCGTGATTCAATTCGTCCGAAATAATCGCGTCTTCCGCCTCAAACAGCGGCTCGAAAAGTCCACCGTTCGCATCAAAACAAGCTGCATAAAGAATCGTGTCTTCCGTCCCCAAAAACTCGCTGATCTTGCGCTCCAATTCCTTATGAATCGCCTGCGTCCCGCAAATAAACCGCACACTCGACAGCCCGTAACCCCAATCATCCAAAGCCTTATGCGCCGCCGCAACAATCGCCGGATGATCCGACAAACCGAGATAATTATTGGCGCACATATTTAAAACCGTGCTGTCCCCAACCTCGATCTTCGCATCCTGCGGACTCTCGATCACGCGCTCGTTTTTATAAAGCCCCGCTTCTCTGATTTCGTTTAATTGATTTTCTAATTGATTTTCTAATTGATTTTGAATTTTTCCGTACATAAAATTTTATAATTTCAATTGAGAGTTATTTTTCAAGAAAGTAGGACATTTCCGAAATTAACACATTTTCCAGTTCTCTCGGTTCGAGTTTATACATTCCGCCGCCGTAGACTCTTCCTTCATCAACTAATGTCTTTTTCGCTATATTATTTAATACTTGATGAATGTTATAAGCAATCTGAAAGTCCTTTTCTATAAGGGATTCAAGATTTGGTTTAGGATAAAGAATTAAATATGAATTTGAAACAATTGCCTTTGAGTGATTTAAAATAAATAAATCCGTTTTTTCACTTTTCTTATTCAGTCTCCAAATATACTTACAATAAAAATAGCTTTTCTGGCGAGATTCCTGCGAATACCAAATCTTTCGTTTTCTGCAAAGATAACGTTCTGAAACACCAAGTTTAATCCCTTCTTGAAGATACTTGAATAATTTTGGATAGAAGCAATTTATTTCTTCAATTGACAACTTACAATCAAGAACAAAAAGCTTATTATTGATTGCCGGATAACCTAAAACATCAGAGTTCACCTCTGTTTCTGAAAAATATCTCGGACTTGGTAAAATTGGGCGAAATTGTGATACTGGAAGGTTTCTTTTTTCAATTTCATCTTTCGTTAAAATAAAATAATCATTGTTTCCAGTTGCAATACCTCTTTTTACTGAAAAAAAATCTCCAATTTTAGGTGTTTTTGAAACATGACGTTTCCTGTTCAAGGGAAAACGAGTCCATTTTTTCTCTATTGATAAAGTTTGTTTACTAACTTCTTTTTCTATTTCAGGCTGCGTAATATTTCTTCCGAATGTGAATTTTACTTTTTGATTCAAGTCGGATTCTTTTTTCTGAAACCATACGACTGAAGACGAAACCATCGCATCGTTAAATTGAACATCATTCGGGTTAAAGCGATGAATTTGTAAAAGATTAACTTCATCTAAAAGATAATCTTTTACAGCCTGTCCGTAATTTACATCCATAAACTCGCTAGGCACGAGCCATCCCGAAACTCCATCTTTTTTTAGCCAGCGATGTGTTAAAGCGATAAAATAGCAGTATAAACCTGCCAAACCCGACAGCTTCATATTAGCTGCGTTAAGCGCACACCGTTGTAATCTTTCCTTTTGTCCATTTATGTGATGATGGCGAACATACGGCGGATTACAAATTATTAAATTGTATTTTTGCTCTTCTAATAGTGGCGGGTTAACCTTTGTAAAATCCCCTAGTCGATAATCGAAAATATTTCCAGACCATAAATCCGATGATGGTTTTCCATACAGTTCATCAATTTCGAATCCGGCGGCAGTTTCTATTTTTTCTGTTGGAAAAGTGTTAATTAGTGCGCTGAAAAATGCTCCCGTGCCGACTGCCGGATCAAAAAAACGGATTTTTTCATTTTTTTCTATAAATTTAGTCGTCTGTTTGAAAATGTCATTGGCAAGTGTGAAAGACGTAGAAAATTGACCTAAAACATTTCTTTGTTTGTCGGTCTTTTGGAAATCAATTTCACGCTGAATGATTTCTCTTTGCTGTTCTATTTTGGTTAAGGCTTTAATGTTCATAAACCAAACTGTACCAAGTCATCAATTCGATGTTCCCAAACCCAATCAATCCCTTCGGCAGCTTCATACCCTAAATATCCTGAGTCGAAATATCCGCATAGCAAAAGATTGAAACTGATTTTATCACCATAAGTTTTACGAAGTTGCTGCATTTTTATTGCTTCTTCCTTGCGGCGTTTGTTAGTGTTTGTAAAATCACCTGCCGATTTTGCCTCAAATAATAACGGGAATTCGTCTTGCTCCGCATTAATTCTCATAATCACCGCATCTATTGGAATATTAATTTTTCTTTCGTCGCTAATAGGAACCGTTATATTGAAACGGAATGAAAAAGTTCCTTTAGGCATCTGCCGAAAATCTTTTGCCTCGCCTGACTTAAGTTCACGATAATTTCTAGCTTCAAGCCATACCTTTATAAGCGCAAGTTGACGCTTCTCTTGGGCATTACGAATTATCGGGTTTGCAACAGAGCCACAAAGCCTGTCAGCAACAATGGTTGCTGCTCTTTGTATTTCTTCTTTTACTCCATAATCACCGCGTTGTTTCCAAACAAAAATATCAGGATCAGCCATTTTCTCAATAATATCGCCAATATCAGACAATTGTTTCATAAGTTGATCTTTATTCATCATTGGAGGTATTCGATTTTCATCCTCCATATTTTTAACTAAATTCGGCGATACTTTCGCAAGTCCAATCAGCCTATCTCTGGCAATTGGCGGACAAGTAGCCATTCTAAGCATTGTGAGAACTGATGGATTGGCTTCCAAAACCTTGGGTTCAATACTTGTAAGATTCTTGGTAAACGCCAAAGCTCGCTCCACGTGTTTTGTTGTTTCAATTCTGGTTTCACGAAATGCCTTTGGCGCGAAAGCCATAAACCAATCATTATAAAAATCAACTGATTTAATCGTATCAGTTTTCCATAAATCTACCTTATCTCGATTAACAGCCATAATTATTTTAAATAATTCTTCTAAACATCGCTCCAATCCAAAATCACTTTGCCCAAATTTCCTTCGCGCATCATTTTCCCGCGATCCGCACTTTTGTTTCGGTTACGGTAACAAATTTTTCGGGCAGTTTTTCGACGTAATTTTTAAGCAACTGCTCTAAAACTTTAATTTTGTTCGCCGCTCTTTCGTCATCGAGGCGCAGAAAAATGATTTCGTGATGAACGCGCCGTTCACGAAAAACCATCTCGCCGAAATCTTTGTCATTGGTTATTAAAATCCAATTTTCGTCCGAAGCCTTTGTCAAAACTTCATCATCGCTTATCCCACGCGCTTGATCGAAAACGGAAAAGACTTCGTGATTTTCACCGCGCAACCAATTTGCGACTTTCGAGCCTGTGCACTCGTCAACTAAAAAACGCATCTTACACTGTTTCCAACATCAACGGCATAAAATCCGTGCGGCTTAGAGATTCTCTCGCAAACAGCAGACAGGCTTGAACATCTTCCGGCGTTAAACCGTCGTATTCATCCAAAATTTCCGCAGTCGTCGCGCCGTGAGCCAGAAGATTTAAGATAAACTCAACCGTCAAGCGCGTTCCGCGAATTACAGGCTTGCCGACCGTAACTTTCGGATTTAACGTAATTCTTTCGAGTAAAATTTCGTCGTTCATAAAATAATTTCCTTAACAGTCAAGATTGATGCGCTTCCATATATGAACGCAGTAAAGCATTTATTTTCGTTTGATAACCTGCGCCTTGTTTTTTATACCAATCCAAAACATCGCTGTCCACGCGCAATGTCAGTTGAGTTTTTCGCGGCGCGACTTTTAGACCGCGCCGAACAATCGAGCGGGCAAACATCTCGGCGGAAATTTCGGGCGTTTCCGATAGATCAATGTCTTTGTCTTTTAGCGCGTCAATACGCTCCCAATCAGTTTGCGCTTTGTTTGAAATATTCTTTTTCTTCATTTGTCTTTGCTTTTCGCACGTTAATTATGTGAATCAATTTGTCGGTTTCCGTATGCGTGATTGCCGCTACGCGACCGTCAAATAATCCGAATGTTACGAAGCGTTCTTCGCCGTAATCAAAACGATTATCAAGAATCGTTACCGTTTTGCCTTCAAACACGGTTTCAACACCGGCAAAATCAAAGCCGTGTTTTGTAATATTGGCGAGACGTTTTACTTCGTCCCATTCAAATTCCATAAAATCAAATGTAACTACAAAATGTAACTACGTTCATATTCTAACCTGATTTGGTAAAGGCAACAACTAAAACTAAATCTCGCTCCAATCCAAAATCACTTTGCCCGAATTTCCTTCGCTCATCACTTCAAATCCTTTGGCGAAATCCTTGTATGAATAACGATGCGTGATAACAGGTGAAATATCCAAACCGCCTTCGATGAGGACGTTCATTTGATACCACGTTTCATACATTTTGCGCCCGTAGATTCCGGTGACGGTCAGCATATTGAAGATGACGGTTTTCCAGTTGATCGCAAATTCGTCCGAAGGAATGCCGAGAAACGCGATGTTGCCGCCGTGCGTCATATTGGCGAGCATATCGCGGAACGCCGATGCGTTGCCGGACATTTCAAAGCCGACATCGAAGCCTTCGGTCATTCCGAGTTCTTTCTGCACGTCGGCGATTGATGTTTCTTTGGTGTTGACGGCGCGTGTTATCGCACCCATTTTTTTGGCGAGTTCGAGGCGTTTCGGGTTAACATCGGTGATGACAATGTGTCTTGCGCCGGCGTGTTTGGCGACCGCCGAAGCCATAATGCCGATTGGTCCCGCGCCCGTAATTAAAACGTCTTCACCGAAAACTTCAAACGCGAGCGCGGTGTGAACGGCATTGCCGAACGGATCGAAAATCGCCGCGACTTCCAGATTGACATTCGGTTCGTGTTTCCAGATATTCGTCATCGGAACGCTCATGTATTCTGCAAAACCGCCGTCCGTATTGACCCCGACACCGAGCGTATTGGCGCATTTGTAGCGTCGTCCCGCGAGACAATTGCGGCAGCGACCGCAAACCAGATGACCTTCGACCGAAACAATATCACCGACGAAAAAGTCGCTGACGTTCGAGCCGACTTCGACGATTTCGCCGACGATTTCGTGTCCCAAAATCGTTGGAATCTTGATCGTGCTTTGCGCCCAAGCGTCCCAATTCCAAATGTGAACGTCCGTGCCGCAGATTCCCGTTTTCAAGACGCGAATTAAAACATCATTGATCCCGATTGTCGGTTCGGGAACTTCTTCTAACCACAGACCTTCTTCGGCTTTGCTTTTTACGATTGCTTTCATAATTAATTCCTACAAAATTATTTCATTATCTTACTGAAATGCCGCCGACAAAACCAATGAAGAAATTCGGCATAGACAAAGAATAGAACTGTTGCCCGGATTTTATCAACTGGACAACAAACAGGAACTCTGCCTGTGAAACACACAAAAAAAAATACAAATTGTGGAATATTCTCCTTGATTTCGTGCGTTTCGCGGGCAAAATTCTTAAATGCTTTTATTTAATCAAAAAACATTCGGCGCAATACTCCGGTTAAAAATGAAACAGGCGAAAATAAATTTTCTCAAACTTGTTTTCGCCCTGAATTGATTGCCGAAACGAAGTTACTTTAAGTTAGACTGCGATTTTGAAGTGAGTTTATCATCCCGAAACGACGAGAAAATCCTCGCGTATTTTTCGCCTTCCCATTTGTAAGAAGCAACTTTGATTTTTCCGAAGTTCGAACTGCTCGACTGCGTTCCGTTCGAACCGATGATCCTGACAACTTCTTCGTAACTCATACCGTTTTCGATGTTTTGATATTTAGCGAGCGTCAAATCGGCTGGCGCGGCATCATCCGCATTTTTGCTTTTTAGATTTGTTTAAATTTTAGAGGTTAGTTCATCATTCCGAAAAATCGCCGTAATCCGCTCATATTTTGCGCCCTCCCATTTGTAAGTGACGGATTTCCGCGAACCCGATGAAAAACTGCTCGCTTCAACACACTCGCTGCCGAGAATTTTGACAGTCTCTTCATATTTCATTCCGTTCTGCAATTTGTTGAAATCCTCGAGAGATAAGCCCGCCGCGCTTTCGCTTTTTTTCGCCGTCGGCAGTGATGGCTCTTCTGATTTTGGTGCGGTAATAATAGTAGTGTTTGAAGCCTCCGGCGGGTCGGCGGTTTTCGTTACCTTTAATTTGTCAGCAAAAGAACATCCCGCCACGACCATAACCAAAACCACGATACCGATTATATTTTTCATTTTTTTCTCCTGTTTGTTTTAAGTTGTTTCTGACAAGATTCTTTTTCGTAAATACTGAAAATATTCAAATTGAAATTCCGAGCGACATCGACACCTCCGCGTCGGGCAGACCGTCGCCCATTTCCGTTGTGACCAGCAATATTTCGCTGTATGTGACCAGCAATATTTCGCTGTAATTGAGAGTTTTAATCACAATATCGGCGGCAAGCTGAAAACCGGACGGCATAAATTTTGCGCCGAGATGAAAAAAAGTGTATCTGCCTGCTGCGCCGCCGCTTGCCGGAATCGTATAGACGAAATACGGACCGCGAAAACTGCCGGCGGTCAGTTTTTTCAAAGACGGTTTTTTGAAAATGATGCCCGTGTCGGGCAGTTCCGGCATCGGAAAATTGATGTCGAATGGCACGGGGTTGATAACCGCGCCGCCGTCAACATTGCCGCATTTAAAGTTGAGTTGCTTCTTGTCGCCTTTCCGAACGCTCAAAACGCCGCCCGTCGCCCCGACCGCAGCGGCTGAGACCTCGTAACTTCTGAATTCCGAATAAGCCCAATCGGTGCGAACGGGTTCTAAATCAGCGAGAAACTTCGCCGTTTCGGTTAAAATTTTCTCGTATATTAATTTTTTCTTTTTTGACATTTTTTGTTCTCCTTATTTGAGTTGATAGACCGTAAAATTTTTGCCGGAGCGCGGAAGTCTCGTCCGCCAACGCCAGTGCAGCGGAGCGTTGTCTGCGTTCGCTTACTTGAGATTTATTGACAATCCTTGCAGCACCAGCCGGGGCGGATGGAACCTAACTCTCGTTTTTTTGCCAGCGTCGGCACAGCGAGGCGTTGACTGTGTTTGGCTGTATATAGCTTAGGTGACAACGCCGGCAGCTTCGCTATCGCTGACTAGCGGACGAGCCTTCCGCGCTCCGGCTTTCCAAATATTGACAGAATTGCCGGTAAATGAATTTGCGAATGTCGTGCTGTTCGCCGTTTTCCGAGGGCGTAGAACAGCAGTGTCAGAACGACGAGGAAATGCAGCCAAGCGGCAAATGGCACGGAATTAAAATTTTTTATCGTTGCACTTTATTTCTCTCAAACGTCCTTGAAATTTCACCTGCCCTGAAGAGCGTTGTTATAAACATTGGCTAATCTTTCCCAAAACACCGCAATATCGTGACCTCTCCGGGTGATGTGATAAAGCTGATGGTGTCGGCAAGCCGCCATCTGTTTATGGACGGCGATTTCGCCGAGATTTTGAACCGTGTCAACAAAATCAGGCATTTTCTGGTTTTTCTGGACCATCGTCAGCGCAGTCGAAACCCCCATTTCTCCGGCTTTTTGTATTCCGGTCTGTAACAAATCGGTTGTCCCGGCAGTCGTGTCGAAATCCGGTATTGGCAAAATAAACGGACTCGCCAGAACAAATCTTTGAAACCACCAAACGTAATCGGCGAGTTCGTGAATTTCTTTTAATTGTGTAACGCAGCAGTCAATCATTTTTTGTTCTCCTTTTTCTGTTGTTTTAACGTGATTTTATTTCTATTTTGAGCGTAAAATCGCCCTCGGTTAATTGTTTTGCACCGGCAACGCCGATCAGAACGCTGTAAGGCGAACCGACCGAAATATATTCGATTTTGCGCGTCCCGTCGTCTTTATTTCTAACGGTTCTGCCGCCCGGTAAATTGGCGTAAATCGGGTAACTGGCTTCGCACGAAATCGCCGAACTAGCATTCGTCGGAACAGTCTGATCCGCCGTTCGGCTGCCCTGCCGCAGCGCATATACACTTGTTTGCGCGTTGTTTTTCGGTGTCACCGTGACCGTCATCGCCGAAGCCGCCGGAAGCGTGACGCGATAAAAAACGTGATTTCCGTTGAACATTTCAAATCGTGTTCCCGGAAAACAGGCGACATTGCTTTGTTCCGCCCAGCGCAGCGACGACAACATTTGACCATTCTTTATATTTCCCGTAATTTCGCCGACCATCGCGTTCGCCGGTAACGTCAAAGGGATGACCCTAGCGGCTTTTTCACCGTTCACCTGCGAAAAAATCGCCGTCGTAAAAATTGACATAAAGATAATCAAATTGAATACCCGTTTCATAATTTCCTTTTCTCCTTATTCCTGATTTTCGACCTTTCGACATCATTTAATCGCGCAATTGTTTGATAAGATCACTCTGCAATCCAGAGATATAATCCGTCCCACAAAAAGAATTCGTGAATTTTTTAAGCGAATAATCGAAACAACCCGTTTATAACTTTTATTCGCCTAAAAAGTCCTTTGGAAAGCATTAGGTTTTTATTTGGTTAGATTATGTCCCCTAAAATCAAGCATTTATACAAATTTGAAAATTTCGTTTTCGACGCGGAAATGCTGAGTTTGTGGAAAAACGGGAAACTCGTTTCCGTCCCGCCGAAGGCTCTGGAAATTTTATTTTTGCTGGTTGAAACTCCGGGCGACATCGTTGCGCGTGAAAAATTACTGGATTAAGTTTGGGAAGATACTTTTGTTGAAGAATCCAATATTAATTACACAATTTCTCTGCTGCGGAAATCTTTGGGCGGAGCAAAAATGATTCAAACCGTGCCGAAACGCGGTTACCGGTTTGTCGCCAAAGTCGAAAAACTTGAAGAAAATCCGGCTGAAAAAGCTGCTTTAATTGTAGAAAGTAAACGGTTGGCAACCTTGCCGATTGTTTCGGGAAATAAAAAAAGCCGCCGGGTTTTGACTGTAACCGCGCTTTTTAGTCTGCTTTTTTTGACGAGTTTTGCTTATTATTCGTGGCACAATACAGATGCGCCGGACGTTCCGGCTGCCAAAAGAAATATCAAAACGCTCGCCGTGCTGCCGTTCAAAAATTTGGGCGGCGAAACGGCGGACGATGCGATTTCGCTGGGTTTGACCGATTCGCTGATTTCACATTTCGGCAGTTTGAAACAGTTCACGTTGCGCCCGTTCAGCGCGGTTGAAAAGTATGCGGAAAGCGGCACGGATGCGCTCGAATTCGGCAGAAAAATAAAATGCGACGCAGTTTTGGTCAGAACCGTGCAAAATATTGAAAATCGTCTGCGCGTCAATGTGCGTCTTCTGGATGTGCGCGACGGAACGCAGATTTGGACGGCGGCTTTTGACCGGGACGAATCGGATGTTTTTGCTTTGCAGGATACGCTGGCGAAACAGGTCGCCGGTTCATTAATCGAAAAATTGACCGACGCGGATGAGAAAATATTAGGTAAAGAATACACGGAAACCCCGGAAGCCTATCGCGCTTACCTGCGCGGACGAATGCTTTTCGAGCGTCCGCGAAAAGATGGTTTTCAGCCGACTCTGGAAGAATATCAAAAAGCCGTTTCGCTCGATTCGGCGTTTGCGCTTGCCTATTGCGCGCTCGCCGATCTTTTTGTCCGGCAGGGCAATACGATGTCCGGCGGGGAGAGCCGTGAAGCATACAAAAAAGCCCGGATTTACGCGCAAAAAGCCATCGAATTAGACGGTGATTTATCGCAGGCGCATACCTCGATGGGACGCATTGCGCGAGTCGCCGATTGGGATTGGAACGAAGCGGAAAAGTATCTCAAACGTGCCATCGAAATAAACGACAGCGATTTTCACGCGCATATCCTATACGGACATCTTCATATTTTTCGCGGAGATTACGACGCGGCTCTGCAAATGCTTGATCGCGCCGTTGAAATTGATCCGGTCACGCCCGCCTCGCCGACTTTGCTGATGCACGTTTTTGAAGGTCGCGGCGATTTTCAGGAAGGTCTGCGGCGAACTAAAGAATTTTATGAATTCGACAAAGAATCTGCTATTGCGCGGGTCGCCTATGCGCGTTTTCTTTACCTTAACGGCGATTACGAAAAATTAATTTCAGCCGTCGAAGAATCTCTGGTAAAACGTCAAAACTTTGATTATCAGTGGTTTTCGCTGCTCGCGGCGGCTCACCGCCGACTTGGACAAATGGAAAAATCCGCCGAATATCTGCACAAATTGGAAGAATCCGCCGGTCAAAGCACGAAATATTTATACGCTCTCGCCATCACTTATTCCGAACTCGGACGTTTTGACGAGGCGATCAGGCTGCTCGAAAAATGTTTCCAGCAGCACGAATAATTATTGGTTTGGATGAACAGCGAACCTCGTTTCGGAGATTTGAAAAACGACGTGCGATTTCAAAATTTGGTCAAAAAAATGAGTTTGAGCTGAAACTCAAATTAAACAAAAACTTCCTTTTTCAAATCTAACCATTCTAACGCCGCGCCGTGCAGCATCTTCGCTTTGGTTTCATCATCAAACTCAGAATTTTCAATAAGTTTTCCCGGCTCCAATTCGCCGAGCGGAAACGGATAATCAGTTCCGAGCGCAATCTTGTCCGCGCCGATTAATTTTACTAAATATTCGAGCATCAATTCGTCGTGAACCAAGGAATCAAGCCAGAATTTGCCGAGATATTCACGCGGATTGACATAGTTATCAACCGCGCATAAATCCGGTCGGACATTGAAACCGTGTTCGATTCTGGCAATCGTCGCCGGAAATGAACCGCCGCCGTGGGCGAAACAAATTCTCAAATTTTTTAACTTCTCCAACACGCCCGAAAAGATCAGAGAACAAATCGCCCGCGAAGTTTCCGCGGGCATTCCGACGAGCCACGGCAGCCAATATTTCGACATTTCTGCTTGTCCCGGCATTTCCCAGGGATGCACAAAAACTGCCATTCCCAAACTTTCACACGCCGCAAAAAAATCGAAAAATTCCGTATCGCCGAGATTTTTTTGATTGATATTCGAGCCGATCTGTACGCCGACGAGTCCGAGATTCTTAAAACGCTCCAATTCCTTTACGGCTAACTCCGTATTCTGCATTGGCACAGTTCCCAAACCGACAAATCGTTTCGGAAATTTCTCGACAATTTCAGCAATTCCGTCGTTCAAAACTTTCGCAATTTCCGCGCCGTCCGCTGCTTTTGCCCAATATGAAAACATTACGGGAACTGTCGAAAGCACCTGCACATTGACATCAAATTCGTTGCATTCTTCGATTCGTCTTTCCGCCGACCAGCAATTGTTTTCGATCTCGCGAAAAAAATGCCCGTCGTCCTTCACCATCCGGGCGCAGCACGGTTTGTGATGTTCGAGATTTATAAATCCGCCGTAGCCGAATTTGTCTTTCCAATTCGGAATGTCTTTCGGCAAAATGTGCGTGTGAATATCAATTTTCAGCATCGCGTTATTTTAACAGATACGAGTATTTACTTAAATTTTGATAATCTTTTTCGCATTTTAAGAAATTACTGACAAGTTATTTTCCGCCGTTCAGAAGAAATTTTCCCGCGTTCAGGATTTTCTTGTTTACACACAATTCTATTATTTCTAAAATTCAAATAAAAAAATACGGGAGAAAATTTTATGATTGACAAACAAAGCGAACTGGAAAAAAAGATATTTCGTCTGCAAGCATTTTGCGTGATAATTGTTTTACTCGGCGGCGGCATTTTATTAATGGGCTTTACTTCTGACAAAAAACAAAAATTCAGCGAAATTGATGTCGAACGCATCAACGTCGTTGAAAAAGACGGCAAGCTCAAGATGGTTATTTCCAACAAAGAGCGGCAGCATCCGGGAATGATAGATGGAACATATTACAAAGAGCGCGAAGGACAGCGTGCGGCGGGAATAATTTTTTTCAGCGAAAAAGGTGACGAAATCGGCGGTTTGATTTTTGACGGCGACACGGATAAAGGGCAAGGCGGATCGCTGACTTTCGATAAATTTCGCGGCGACCAGACAATTCAGTTTACTCATCAGGAAGACAAAGACGGAAATTATTTCGCCGGCTTGAGGATAAATGATCAAAATATGCCTTTGCCTGATTTCTTAGCAAGACTGGATGCGATAAACAAATTGCCAACCCCAGAAGAGCGCGGGAAAGCGATTGTAGCATTTCGAGGAGGCAATGAGGCGACAGTTTCCAGACTCGTAATCGGAAAATCGCGTGACAAAACTTCTCTGATTATTCTGAATGATGGAAAAGGAAAGCCTCGAATGAAAATGTCGGTTGCTGTTGACGGAACTCCCAAACTAGATTTTTTAGACGAAACGGGCAAGGTGATTTATAGTCTTCCTGAAGATGCAAAGGCTAAAAAATAATATCGTTCGGATATTATGCAAATGAGATTTAATTCTGCGATATAATTCAAATCGTTTATGAAAATCCAAACTTCTCAAATTTCAAAACATCTGCCCTTTCTGGCGTTGGGAACTTTGAGCTGGCTTGGATTTTCTTATTTGTATGTGCTGTTTTTAAAGATGAATTTCGCCCGCTCGATACACAATTTCCCTTGGCATTCCGACGCTCCGATTTGGACTTTCAGAGAATGCTTGATGGGTGCGGCGATAATGATTTTCGTTAAATGGAAATTTAATTTACTGACGGAAAAATCAAAAAGTCTGCTGCGTGATTTTTTGATTTTAGCTTTGCTGATTCCAACGAATTCATTGCTTATCACGGCGTTTCACATCTCTGTTTTAGGCGCAACATATTCGGGCGGCGAAAGATCGGCGGATTATAATTGGGTGATGGGAATTATCAGCGGTCTGATTATCCAAACTTTTGTATCGTTCACCTGCATCGGATATTTTTATATGACGCTCGTCAATCAAACCAAAGAAAAACTTGTACAAGCTCAACGGGCAAAATCAGAGATGGAATTAAAGACGCTCCAACGAAATATCGAGCCGCATTTTTTGTTTAATAATCTTAATGTTTTATCTTCGCTGATCGAGAAAAATCCGCAAGCCGCCAACGAATTTTTGGACAAATTGGCGCAGCTTTATCGTTATATTCTGCACACGCAAAACGCGGAAGTCGTTTCGATCAAAGACGAATTGGAGTTCGCCGGAAATTATCTGTATTTGATAAAAAAGCGTTTTGGCGCGGCGTATAATTTCGATTGGCAAATTCCCGATTCTAAAATAAACGGGCAGATGATCGTGCCGACCGCGCTGCAAAGTCTGCTCGAAAATGCCGTCAAACATAACGCCGGAAGCAGTGAGAAACCTTTGCAGATTCGTGTTAAGTTAGATGGGCAAACTTTGATTGTCGAAAATGAAATTCGTTCGAAGTCGCTGACTAATGCGCCGAGCGGAACGGGTTTGCAAAATCTGCGGGCGAGATATGTTTTACTGACCGAACATCCGTTTGAAAGTATGGAAAACGACGGGGTTTTTACGGTTAAAATTCCTTTGCTGGAAATGAAAAAATGAGAGTTATCGTGATCGAAGACGAACCGCTTGCCGCCGAAAAATTGGGCGGTTTTATTGCGCGTTACGACGATTCAATAAAAATTGCGGCGACGCTCGAAAGCGTTGCGGAAACACATAAGTGGTTTCGCGTGAACTCGCCGCCCGATTTGATTTTCTCCGACATCGAATTGCTCGACGGCAATGTTTTCGAATTTTTTGAAAATGCAGAGTTAAATTGTCCGGTAATTTTCACGACCGCTTACGACCAATTCCTGCTGCAAGCCTTTGAACGCAACGGCATCGCTTATCTGCTCAAACCTTTTACCTTTGAAAACTTCGTGGCGGCAATGCGAAAATTGGAAAAGCTCAAACAAAATTTTGCTTCCGCGCAGACTGATTTCTGGCGCGACATACAAAAAAATCTCAGCGCACAGAAATATAAAGAACGATTTATCATAAAAAATCGCGGCGGCATTCAGTTTGTCGAAACCGCACAAATCGCGTATTTTCAAATAAACGATACGATTCTTTTTGCTTTCGATGCGACGGGCAATAAATTCCCGCTTAATGAAAATCTCAACAATCTGGAACAGATTCTTGATCCAAAAATATTTTTTCGGGTAAACCGCAGCGAAATGGTTAATCTGAAATTTATCGAACGCCTCGAACCTTATTTTAATGATCGGTTAATAATTCGTCTGCAAAATTCAAAAATTAAACTCATCTCAAGCACGAACCGTACGCCGAATCTGCGAAAATGGATCGAGGGTGTCTGAGGCAATTGTCGGCAATCCGAACTAATCTCAAATCTAAATCTTCGGCTGACACGCGGCGCGGCAAATGGCATAATAAAAATCGTTATGAAACCGCAATTTTCCGAAGTGTTCAACCAGCCGCCCGCGCTCGAAAATTACAATTTGTTTGTCTCGGATGTCGCTCTGCGCGAAGCCGCCGAACATAATGGCGGTGCGTGGAATAACGAAAACGCCGCCGCTTTCGGCGCGATTTTGGGCAGTGCCGAAACGCTCGAACTCGGTGATCTCGCCAACAAAAATCCGCCGGTTTTGAAAACTCACGAGCGTTTCGGCAATCGGCTCGATGTAGTCGAATTTCATCCGGCGTATCACGCGCTGATGCGTCTCGGTATCGAAAATGAGACGCATTCATCGGCGTGGACGAGCGAACGGGACGGCGCGTTTGCGGCGCGAAGCGTATTGGCATTTTTGAAACAGCAGGTTGACGAAGGGACGAGCTGTCCGCTGACGATGACTTTCGCGGTCGTCCCGTCGCTGAAAATCGAGCCGGAAATCGCCGCCGAATGGCTGCCGCGTCTGCTTTCAAATGAATACGACGCGCGATTTATTCCCGCCGACCAAAAACGCGGCGCGACGTTCGGGATGGCGTTGACCGAACCGCAGGGCGGCAGCGATGTCCGCGCCAACACGACTTTCGCCGAGAAATTAGACGAACGCGGCGATTATCAAATTACGGGCAGAAAATGGTTTTGCAGTGCGCCGATGTCTGATGCGTTTTTGGTTACGGCGCAGACGAAAAACGGTTTATCGTGTTTTCTATTGCCGCGTTTCAAACCTGACGGCGAAAAAAACGCTTTTTATATTCAGCGTTTGAAAGACAAACTCGGCAACAAATCGAACGCTTCGAGCGAGGTCGAATTTCACGCCGCACACGCCCGAATCATCGGTGAAGAAGGGCGCGGCATCGCCAATATTATGGAAATGGTGCGCCACACGCGGCTCGACTGCGCCGTCGGTTCAGCCGCTACTCTGCGCCGCGCCGTCACCGAAGCGGTTCACCACTGCGCTTATCGTTCGGCGTTCGGTAAATTATTGATTGCACAGCCTTTGATGCAGAATTTGCTGGCTGATTTGTGTCTCGAATCGGAAGCGGCGACGGCACTGGCGTTTCGCATCGCCAGAGGTTTTGACGAATCCCGGCGCGACGATAACGCCAAATATTTCACGCGGATCGCCACCGCTGTCGGGAAATTCTGGATTTGCAAACGCGCCGTTTTCGCCGTCGGCGAAGCGATGGAAGTTCTCGGCGGCAACGGCTACGTCGAAGAGTCGGTGCTGCCGCGTCTCTACCGCGATGTGCCGCTCAATTCGATCTGGGAAGGTTCGGGAAATGTGCAGTGTCTGGACGTTTTGCGCTCGATAAACAAGGAGCCGGACAGCATCGAAGCGTTGCTCGGTGAAGTGAAATCGGTGAACGGCGCGAACGCGATTTTCGATAACTTCGTGCTGAAAACGGAGAGGGAACTGATGGATGCAGATAATCTGGAATTTCGGGCGCGGCGCATCGTTGAAAAATTGGCATTGTCTTTACAGGCGGCGGTTTTATTAAAAAACGCGCCAAATTTCATCAGCGATGCCTTTTGCCATTCGCGCCTTTCGGACAACAATAATTCGAGTTTTGGAACTTTGCCCGTCGGCACGGATGTTGAAAAAATTATTGCGCGGGCGATGCCGCACGTGACGAAAATTTGAGCTGACTGCTCGGCAAATTTCATCCCGTATCTAACAGTCCGTAGTGTTCTGAGTTCAAACTTCAGTTTGTTCTTTCCGTCGCGATCCGTTGGCGGAACACGTTGAAAGGGCGAACTCAGAACACTCAAAAATTCAATTTGTGGACTGCTTAATTTTATTCCTAACCCGCAATCATAAGCTAATGAATCCGTAAACGATCAGCGCGAGCGATACGACGCTGACGATCAGCCACAGAATTACGCCCTGCGCGAGCGGACGAACGCCGACTTGTTTGAGCGTCTGCCGCGAAATGTGACTGCCGATCAGATAGAGCGTCGCCGTCAAACCGATTCGCGCCAAACCGTAAAGCGCGGTGTAAACGGGTGCGCCGAACGTCAAATAAGTGTTGACGACCGCCGCCAGTAAAAATAGCCCGATAAACCACGGATATTTTATTTTCGCGCCATTGCGTTTGACCGCCGATGTTGCCAGCGTGACGGGAACGATCCACAGAGCGCGGGCGAGTTTGACGGTCGTGCCGACGGCAAGCGCGCCCGCGCCGTATTTCGCGCCCGCGCCGACGACCGACGAAGTGTCGTGAATAGCCAATGCAGCCCATAATCCAAACTGCGTTTGGCTCAAATCTAACCACGTTCCGACCAGCGGAAATACGATCAGCGCGACCGAATTCAAGATAAAAATCGTGCCGAGCGAGACGCTCATTTCGTCATCGGTTGCGCCCGCCACCGGACCGACCGCCGCAATCGCACTGCCGCCGCAAATTGCCGTGCCAACCGAGATTAAATAAGAATCTGTTTTACCGACTCTCAACAATTTGCCGAGCAGCCAGCCGACGCTCAACGCAAAAGCGATTGAAAGTGCGGTGTAAAAAAAACCGCTTTTTCCGGCTTTCAAAACTTCCGTCAAATTCATCCCGAAGCCCAAACCGACGACGCAGACTTTCAGCAGTGTTTTCGACAATTTTTGCGATTGAACCAAAAACGGATGTGCAAAAGTCAGTCCGAAAGCCAAACCCACCGTAAGTGCGACTGGAGGCGATGCGAACGGCGACAAAGCGAACAGCAGACCGAGAATAAAAAGTATCTTTTGCAGCATAATCAAAATCAGTCTGACGTTTTACACCGCGCCCGTCCAATGATTAAAACTGATGTGCGATTAGTTTTTCTTATGCGGTTAAACTGTTGTTTTAGTGTAATTTGGCAGATTGTTTTTGTCAGAACCGCCTGTATTAGCGAGCGATTTGAGCGAATAAGTTAAATGTCTCGTTATTCACGTTTGACCGCCCGCTGACGCAGGTGTTTCCGACTTATTAAAGAATCGGACGGCGGCGCAGTGCGAAACGGAGGAACGATTCCGCCGTGTGGTCGAGCTGCGGCGTGCGCGGATAGACAAATTTGAATTGCCTTTTGATTCGTAATTTCTCGATATTGACGATTTTCAGCGAGCCGAGTTCGAGTTCCCGCGTCAATGCCCAGCGCGACACGAAACCAATGCCGAGATTCGCTTCGACCGCCGATTTTATCGCTTCCGTCGAATCGAGTTCCATTGCGATCTTGAAATCGCGCAACTTTAATTTCGCTTTTTTGAGCGCGTCCTCAACTACCCGGCGCGTTCCCGAACCCTGTTCGCGCCAGATTTGCGGGATTCCGGTGAGTTGTTGAAAATTGATTTCGAGTTTTTTTGACGCTGCCAATTTGTGATTGGCGGCGATAACGGCGACGATTTCGTCTTCAATAAAGGGTTTTGTCTTCAAATCGTTGCGCCCGACGGGACCTTCGACGAGTCCGAGCGTGACGTGTTTTTCGTCCAACGCGCGGATGACATTTTCCGTGTTCGCGCCGACCATCGAAAGTTCGACGCGCGGGTAATTTGAAAGAAATTCGCCGAGCAGTGCGGGCAAAACATACTGCGCGATAGTCGTTGACGCGCCGATTGAAAGTTTCCCGCGCTCTTCGCCGGTTAAAACGCCGACGGCAATTTCGGCTTCGTTATATAAATCAGTAATTCGTTCTGCAAACCCGAGCAAAACTTCGCCCGCTTCGGTCAATTTTACCTTGCCGCCCGCACGGTCAAAAAGTTTCACGCCCAAATCTTCTTCGAGCGTTTTGATCTGCAAAGTAACCGCCGGCTGTGTCAAAAACAAAACTTCGGCGGCGTTGGTAAAATTTAACTTTTCGGCAACGGTGCGAAAAACTTTTAAGCGAAAATCCTGCATTTTTTATACGTTCTGCTTTTTCTTAAATTTCTCGCTTTACTATTACTACTGAGCGGCACAATTTTTTCTAAATTAATGTCGTAATTAATGTCGTAGAGATTTTAAGATTATTTCCCGCTGAATGCGCGGAAAAACGCGGAAATTATTGAAAATCTCTTTCTCTTTTCCGCGTTTTTCCGCGTGTTCAGCGGGCATATCTTTTTCTTATTTTCAGATCGGTTTTATATCGCCCAATAATGCTTTATTACAGCGAAAATAATATTGATTTTACTGTCTCGTTAATTCACATCTTCAAACGAATAATCAAAAATTATCGCTTTGCCCTTTTCATCGGATTTAAATTCGAGTGTGCCGCCGATCCCTTCGAGTTCATCAGTTCCCGAACCCGGCACGATTTTTCCCGACGCTTTCATTTCGTCAGTCATCCCGCCGTGAACCGCGACGAACGAACCTTGACGATTTTCGATTTCGACGTGAAACCGATCCATCACCGTATAACCAGCCGCGCCGTTTTTTGAAGCGCACATCAGCAGTTCGCCGACGCTCTCGCCTTTGAATGCTTCGCTGTCAAAACTTTTCTTAACCTTGATGCGCGAAAGCGTCGGATTTTCGGTCGTTTCGTCTTTATGTTCTTCTTCCCAAGCCGTTACCTGAAACGAAATCGTCAGTTGTTTGTTCATTTTGTTTGCTCTTTGTTTTTATTTTGTTTTTCTTCAAACGCTCTTTCGTCCGATTCTTTTTTGGCTTTTATCAAGGACAGCGAAAGCGTCCGAAGTTGGTCAACCTGACGCAAACGCCTCGTGATCGCTTCGCTCGACATATCAATTTTCTTCATCTTTCAACCTTCCAATATCAATCAAATCTTTCAGCTTCAAAAGCGGAAATTATTTGTGATAACTCGTCTAAAAGTGTCGCCATTTTATAAAGTTAAATCTCTCCGCGAGCGTGTTTTCCTTCTTCTTCTAATCTTTCCATTTCAATTTCTGACGGAGATTCGGTATGCGAACCGTGTCTAACATAAACTTTATCTTTTTCTAAACCTTTTCTGCCTTCTAAATTTTTTTTGCTCGTTGCATCTATAATTACGTCTTTCTTAGCTTTATATGGTAATTTTTCAGGTTCTCGAATCACTTCCAGTTTGCCAACTTTTGTTTTTTGATAATCAATAATTTCATAACGAATATTAACAATTGGATTTGTCAAATTTGCTAAATGTTGTTCCATTATTTCTTGAGTAATATTTGGATCAGGCGGCGCAAAACACTCTCTTGTTTTATCGTCGAAACCAATAATCATATATCGCCTTCCACTTGATTTTGTTGTCGCTAATCCTAAAATATTTTTTGCGAACTCTGCTTTCTGTTTCTTCGTGTCTAGATGAACCTCTCGTTTGAAATCAACATTTGTTGTTTCCCAGTCTTTAACCAACTCGTCTATTAGTTTTGATTCTACTGTAAAGCCACGTTTAATATCCCAAACCAAACCTTGATATGTTGGCTTTAAGCCTGTATTAAACCCATTTTTCTCAGATACCGTTAGAAAATTTCTTTCTTTTAATAATTGGGGTAAATCATAAATATACTTTTGTAGAATATCCTCTTCCTCATTTGTTTTAGCCGGAGGAGGAGAAATCTCGAAATTTTCAAAGATTTGGTCTGCCTCAACCGACTTGAGCCATCCGTAAGTTGGATTATCTTCTACTTGAGGACTACGTTTATTTACAAGTTTTATAAGGGTTTCTTCTTCAGAATCCAACTCTTCACTGCAAATCTCTGTCCAGTAATCTATCGGATCAGCTAAAATTTTTCTTCCAAATGGAGTAATTTTCCAGTTCCGAGTATCTTTCTCAACTAAATCAACATTTGATAACAGTTCAAGTGTATCGAACATTCCCATTCGCGCATTTGATTCGTGGAAACCGTGTTGTTGAGTAATTTCTTTTGGAAAAATAACACTTGGAATTCTATGATCGTCTAAATTAAACTGATTAAATTTTTCCCTTTCTAAGATGTTCAAAACGTGATGACACCAATCTATAAAATCCATGTAATTCCCCTTAATATTGACTTACGACCGTCGTCAGTTATTGTAGTTTCGCAGTTATCGCAGATTCATAAATCTTCGTTTTCTTAGAAGAGTTTGAAAAATCATCAAATCGTTTCCAATTCGGCTTTTAATCTGCTCAAAGCATTTTTGTCCTGCAAAAGTCTTTCGATGAGTTCATCGGCTTTGCTCATATTTTGTAAACCGTCAATTTTTTCGCGCAGAGTTTGGTTGATCAGAGTCTGATAACCTGTTTTGGAACTTTCCGCCTGCGTTTTGAAATGTTCGACAATATCCGCGTCGAGATATATCGTGATGCGGTTTTTGGCTTCTTTGAGTGCTTTGTTTATCGCAACATTCGGACGTTTTGCGCGGTCAATCGGCTTGAAACGCTTATTAAATTCTTCTTCTTCGCTATCTAAAATTGATTCGTCAAAGTCGTCTTCGGTTTTCTTCATACTTTTTTACCATCCATTTTTCAGCTTTGCGAGCCGAAATAAATCTGACATCGTTATTTTCGGCAATCGTATAAGTCAAAAAAATCAATCCGTATTGAGCGGTTTGACCGATCATTCCCCAACGGATTTCCGTTTCTGTCGAATGTTCGTAATCTTCAAAATCAAACGAAAAAAGCGTCTTCAAAAATATCAAAGATAAACGCAAAATCAACTTGATGGTTTTCAATTACTTTGCGTTTTTTCGCTTCATCTCAAATAAGCATAAATCGAGTTTATATGCACGATGTATGTATGTCAATGGGTTTTGCTTTGGATAGTGGAAACCAAGCGATTACAAGATAGAAAAGAGCCGCTTTTGAAGGCGGCTCTTTTCTATCCAAATTTAGCAAATAACAAATTTATTTGACTAAAACATCGGTCGGTAGTCCGAAATAGAATTGACCAACCGTTCCGTCGCCGGAGTTGCGGATTGACCACAGTCCGTCGCGGAAAGTTGTTGTGTCGGCGCGACCGTCACCGTCGTAGTCGCCGACGATTAACTGGTCTTCACCGTCACCTAATTGAACGGCTTCAAAAGCGGTGGTGCTGTTGAGAACAAACCAGTTTCCGTTTCTGAATTGGGCGATGTCGGTTACGCCGTCACCGTCGTAGTCGGCAGCCACCGGAACATCCGTCGCCGCGCCGAATCTTTCGACCGTGAAATTATCATTCTGAGTGCGCTGCGAATACCAGATTCCTTCGGAGGCGCGGTAAACCGTGAAATCGGCTTTTCCGTCACCGTCGAAATCTCCGGCTGCCGGGATGTCCGCGGCGGCACCGAAACTGAGTGCTTTGAACGCACCGTCAGAACTTTGGCGGACATACCAGTTGCCGCTGCGGTAAACGGCGATGTCGTCTTTGCCGTCGCCGTCGTAATCAGCCGCGACTACTTTGTCACCCGCCTGACCGAATTGTTCGGCGCGTAAGTTCTGTGTTTTCGACTGCCAGATATACCAGATTCCGGTTGACGGTCGGAAGACCGCGTAATCCGATTTGCCGTCGCCGTCAAAATCTCCGGCGACCGGAAGATCGGTACTTTCACCGAAACCGAAACTGCTCAATTGGTTGTCGCTCGATCTGAAGACATACCAATTGCCGTCTGACGGGCGGAAAACCGCCACATCGCTTTTGCCGTCACCGTCAAAGTCGTTTTTCGGATGATATTTTTTAGCAGATGAATCGAAGTTCAACTCGGCAACGCTGTCGCGCAGATTGACGAGTTTGTTTCCCGAATCAAACGTATATTTACTGCTCAAAGGCTGAACGATATAGGTTTTACCGACCGGTTTGTCACTGAAGATATAAGTGCCGCTCGCGTTCGCTCTGGTGAATTCCTTTGCGCCCGTTTCGGTATCAATCACCACCACTAAACCATTCGGAATCGGATTTCCGCCGAATGATAATTTACCGGAGATTTCACCTGCCGCCCCTGTCGGTGCCTGTGTGAACGGCACACTGACCGTCGCTGCACTGCTCGGAAGATTAGCATCGTCGAGTGTCACAAACAGAATGCCGACCGTGACTGCGCCGTCAATCGGGTCAATCGAAATGACTTGCGTCGGATTGCCGTTTGTTCCGGCTGAAACGGTCACGCCCGCTGTCGGGAAAAGTGTAATTCCCGTTCCGGCAGTTTTGCCATAGACTGTTCCGCCAATCGTAATGGTTGTCGCATTTGCCGGAAACTCCGTAATGCGAATGTTTGTAACTTTTCCCGGTGCCGTGTCAGTGCCGGTGAACATCGTCGGCGAAACGGTGACCTTGGTGGTGCCGCCCGGATTAGTTTGCGATACCTCCGTTTTACTAACCGCAGTCGGCGGCTGTTCGATGCCGAAATTGGCATTGGCGACATCAGCCGTGGTGACTGTTACTGAAAGAAGTCCGTCTGCTCTTAAAGCCGAATTCGTGCTTCCGTCATCACCGGCTGTCGTGCCGATGAATTCGCCTGTATTGACCCATCCGCTCGGTAATGCTTTGACCGGAGCCGCATTGCCGACTGTTCCCGGATTGGTCGAGAGTTGAACCGTATAACTTCCACCGTTTAAGCCGGTAAAGCTGTATAATCCGCTTGCCGGAATTAATACGCTTCTGACGACTTTATTATCGGAATCGAGCAAATTGGCATAGAGCAGATTGCCCGTATTCGTCACTGTGCCGTTGACAATGCTGTCGGTCAACCCGTTTACGTCGTTAAGCACCGAACCGTTGATCGAGACCGTAGCAAACGGAACGCTTGCCGCTGCTGCTGCGCTTTCCACGCCCGCCGCGTCAACCGTTACATAATTAAAAACAACCGTTACCGCGCCATCTGCCGGATCAACTTTGATTGCCGGTGTCGGATTTCCCGTTGTTCCTGCCGCGATTGTCAAACCGCCCGTCGCCGGGAAATTGGAACAAGTCGTTGTCGGACAAGTTGTCGGAAGCGTCGTGCCTGCCAGATAATAAGTCGTCGTGCCGACGCTGAAACTCGTCGCATTGGTCGGGAAAGATGTCAGGCGAATATTGGTGATCGCCGTCGCATCCGTTCCAGCAAAGGTTGCCGCCGGAACATCCGCGCTGTTTGTGCCGCCTGGATTGGTTTGCGATACCGCCGTCTTGCTGGTCGCCGTCGGACCTTGTTCGATGCCAAAATTGGCATTTGCGACATTAGCCGTGCCGACTGTTACCGAAAGAATTCCGTTTGGTGTTCCGTCGCTGCCGGCTGCCGTGCCGATATTTTCGCCTGTGCTAACCCAACCGCTTGGCAAAACCGAAGTCGTCGAAGTTGCGCTGGTTGAAATTACAACCGTGTAAGTTCCCGGATCAACGCCCGCGAAACTATATGCGCCGCCTGCCGGAATCAGGACTGACTGAATAACCACGCCGCCCTGTACCAAATTGGCGTAAAGCGTTCCGCCCGTATTTGTTCCCGTGCCGTTGACAATGCCGCTCGGCGTGTCTTTCAAACCGTTGGTATCATTGAGAACATTTCCGCTGACTGTAAATGCTGCAAAAGGGATATTCGCCGTCGCCGTGGTCGTGCTGGCGGCTCCGACATTATCAATAGCGACATACGGAATGCCAACGGTTACGTTTCCGCTGGTCGGGTCAACTTTTATTGTTTGCGTGGCATTTCCCAGATTGTTAGATGTAACCGGAACGCCCGCCGTCGGAAATACCAAACAGGTCGCCGTCGGACAATTTCCGGCTGTCGGAAGTGTCGCTGCATTCGGGTAATAAGTTGTCGTGTCAACCGTTAAACTCGTCGCATTCGTCGGAAATCCAGTAATTCTAAGACTGGCAACCGTGCCGCCCGCGTCGGTGGCGGAGAAAGCCGTTCCCGGAACTGTAACGCTGACTGTGCCACCGGGATTGGTTTGGCTCGTCTGTGTAGTAGTTGTCGGAACCGGCGGTTGTTCGATACCGAAATTAGCATTTATAATCGCCGTCGTCCCAACCGTGACGGCAAGTAATCCGTCTGCTTTCAGAGCCGCATTTGCACTTCCGTCGTTGCCTGTGCCGGTGCCGATAAATTCGCCGGTATTAACCCATCCTGCCGGTAATGCTTTAACGGGAGCCGGACTCGACTCAATTCCTTGATTTTTGCTTATTTGAATGTTGTAGTCGCCCTTAACCACAACCGGAAAAGAGTAAGTTCCGGTTGCCGCGACAGCGACGCTCGAAACAACATTGCCGTTTGCGTCCAACAAATTCGCAAATAATCCGCCCGCATTTGTTCCCGTGCCGTTGACCGTGTTATCAGTCAAACCGTTGGTGTCGTTATAAACATTACCGCTGACGGCAACGGAAGTGAAATTTTTACCAAAGTTAATCTGACAGGCGAGATTTAACGAACCGTATCTGCCTTCGGGCGAACCGCCGACAGCGCAGTTACCAATGGTTGTGAAAGAATATGTCCAGTCAAATTGACTGACATTAACAAAAAGTGCTGCACCCGCATAGTCGGCACCAATTCCGATGCCCGCTTGATTGGTCGTGGTAGCGGCAGTTAGAGTTGTTCCTGAGATAATCTGTTGAGTATTAACACTCGTCAAAACTTGATTCAGCGCACTTGAATAAGTTACCGATTCTTTCAGACCTCCGCAGATAGCTGAACCGTCATTGTCAATTGTAGTCGCGGCAACACTGATTACTTTCGCCGTGCTTGTTCCCGAAACGACAAATTGAATAGTATATTTGATGCTTCCCGTCCAAGGCGTAGCCGCTATGAATCCGGTAGTTTGACTGAGACCGCCGATGCTCGGCTGCAAATTTTGGTCAAATCCGAAAGTGCTTCCCGGCAAATCGGCACTGGTATAATCCGTCTGATCGCTGTCCTGATTGTTACTGTAGCCGGCTACTGTTACCAAAGCGTCAATCGCCACGCCGTCCGGCGCGGTTCCGACATTCGTGTATCTATAAACTACGCCGACAGTATTGTCAGTACCCGCAACGGTTGTCCGGTTCGCATTATTAAAATTTACCGAAGTTACCGACACGCCGTTACACGGAGCCGCTTCCGGCGCAAGCAGTAAATTGTCATCGCTACATTTAGCGGCTAATTTATTAAACGGCAGCGAATTGTTCAAGTTTGAAGCCTTGGAATCGCCGGAAATGTTAAATCTTCCCCCGGTATTCGGAAGAAAGTTGAACGACGGATTGACCGCCGATTTGTTACGATTTGAAAAATTGTTTTCACTCGAAAACTGCGTCGGCAACTGTGCTGTGACAGATACCGCGTAGATTAGAAAGGTAGCCAAAACAAATATAAATTTGAATTTCATAAATCTCCTGAATTTTAATGAATACTTTTTTAGAGGCAGATCAACAAAAAGGGGGTTAACATTTTTGGGGCGGAGTTGTTGGAAACTAATGTGTGACCGTCGCAATTGTGTCATTATTGAAGGAGTTCTGCACAAGCACGTTTAACACAATAAAACATTTTTAACGAAAACGCAAATGAAATCTTTATACTGCTGTGAACTTTCGCACCAACTGTTAAAACTAAATTGATTGTATTCGCCAATCCGTAGTTTTTTCAGTGCTTTACAGTCAATCGAATTCAATATTTATGTTGATTTTTCTGTTGAATTGTCAGTTGGCGGCAGAGAATTAAAGACATTTACTATCGTATTTCGTAGTTGATGCTTGCTTTTTTTTCTCCGGTCAATTAAATTGATTATACCTGTAGAGAAATTCCCAAATAATCGAAGATCGAAATAAACGAATAACTTGCCAAAGCTGTCAATTAGACTGTGATCTGTATTTTTGCGATCAACCCGGCTCCGGCAACTTTAACCAAGTTTTTATTAGCTTGAGACGGTGATGTTTGAGGCGGCAAATTTAGATGCAAAGCCTGAATCAATCGTAAAAATATCGAGGGTGGATTGCCCTTAACAATCCAATAAAAATTTAAGAGTGCGCCGAGTGCGTTTCAAGGAGTAAAAATCGAATGAAAAAATTTATCTTGCTAACATTGCTGGTGTTGTTCGTCGGGGGAGTCTCCGTCGGCACGTATTTCTTCGGCGAAAAAGGTGCCGGTGTTGAAAATGAAATGGAAGGCGATGATCCTGATTTACCGGCGGGTTTTGAAGGCACCATTAACAAAGAGGACTTTATGACACGGCGCGAAAACTACATCGCCGGACTTCGCGGTGTCGAGGAAGGTAAACCGTTTTACCCGCAGCTGCGTGTTAAAGCGTTGAAAAAACTCGACGCGCAGCAGGAAAATCTGGCGCAGATGCCCCAATCCGATGCTAGGGAAGCATTACAGGCAGGATGGACGGAAATCGGTCCGAACCCGATTCCGAACGCGCAGGTGCAGACCGGACTATCAACCCCCGCTTCGGGCAGAACGGTGGCAATCGCCATACATCCGACCGATGCGAATATCGTTTACGCCGGAACCGCGCAGGGCGGGCTTTACCGCACGACCGACGGCGGCACGACTTGGACTCCGATGCTTGATAACGCGCTCAGTTTGGCTATCGGTTCGGTCACTATCGCGCCGTCGCAGCCCGACACGATTTATGTCGGCACGGGCGAAGCAGGTTTTTCCGCCGACAGTTTCTTCGGTGTCGGCATTTACCGCATAGATAACGCCAGCACTGCCAACCCGGTCATCAGCGGACCGCTCAACAAAGACGCGTCTAACAATGATGTTTTCACAGGACGTTCAATCGGGCGCATCATTGTTGACCCAACCAACCCCGACACGATTTTTGCGACTTCTACTTCGGGAGTCGGCGGAATTATCAGTGCCTCCAATAATGTTTTGCCGGCACGCGGACTGTTTCGTTCGACCAATGCGACTTCGGCAAATCCGACCTTTACAAAACTCGGCGTGGTCAGCGTTGGCGAAAACATCAGCATCGTCGAGGCGGGAAGTGACCCGACCAATGTTAATAATTTGGTTCTTTCATATATTGGTGCAGCAGGTGCGGGCGGCGTTTACACGACGAACGATGCGCTTGCGGCGGCACCGACATTTACCCGCACTCTGGCTTTGACCGGCACTTCTTCCAGTTCACTGCGAACCGAATTTGCCGCACAGAGATCAGCGGGCGCGACTGCCGCAACTTTCTACGCCGCGTCCGGCGACACGACCACCGGAACTAACGGCGGCAAATTGTTTCGTTCGACCGATGGTGGAGCAACTTGGACGCTGCAAATCGCCAACAGTTTCTGCGGCGGACAGTGTTTTTACGACATTGCCGTTGCCGTTGACCCGACCAATCCCGACCGCGTTTATCTCGGCGGAACAGGTGGCGTGACCGCCGCTTTTTCAATCACCGGCGGAACCGTATTTACAGCCAGTCAAAGCGGTCTGCACACGGATTCGCACGTTTTCGCGGTTGCCCAGTCCGACCCGACAACTGTTTGGTTCGGCAGCGACGGCGGTGTCTATAAATCAATTAACAGCGGTGTTACCTGGACATCAATGAACACCGCGACTTTTCAGGCGACCCAGTTTATGAGCATTGCCGTTCACCCGACCGATCCGAATTTTACCATTGGCGGAACACAGGATAACGGAACCAATCTGTTTCGGGCGAACCGAACCTGGTTTAGAAATGATGCGGGCGACGGCGGTTATGCCGTGATTGACCAGGATGCGACCGATACGACCACCGTCAGGATGTATCATACCTATTTCAACCAGACTACTCAGCAACTTTATGCCTATCGGAACACGCCTGAGTCAGGCGGTTGGGCATCTCGCGGCTGCACCGGAACAGCCACCAAAAACGGCATTACTTGTAGTGCTTCGACCGCCGTTTTGTTCTATGCGCCGTTGGAATCGGGTCCCACTGTTCCGGGCGGTCTCGGCAACACGATTTATTATGCGACTGATCGGTTGTATCGTTCGATAGACACCGGCGCAAATCATACGACGGTCAGCCAGACACCGATTGAAGCGGGCGTTCCGATCAGTGCCGTCGGTATCTCACCGCAGGATGACAACGCGAGAATCGTCGGACTGCGTTCGGGCGGAATCTGGGGAACGACGACCGGATCGTCTGTGTTGGCAAATCTCGATCCCAACAACGATGTTCCGAATAACGCCATTGCGCGGGCAATCATTGATCCGCGAAACGTCAATACGGCGTATGTCACGCTTTCAACTTTCGGTGTCACGAATATTTGGAAATCCACCAATATTAACACCGCTTCGCCGACTTGGACGGCGGTTGCCGGTTCCGGCGTGAATGCCGTTCCGCAAATTCCGGTCAACTCATTTTTGGTTGATCCGCTCGACCCGAACCGGCTGTATGCCGGAACGGACATCGGCGTTTTCACAACGGGTGACGGCGGCGCGACGTGGACTCCGTTCGGCACCGGACTGCCCCGCGTCGCCGTGTTCGATATGGCGTTCACTTCCGGCAGACTGCTTCGCATCGCCACGCACGGACGCGGAATGTGGGAAATTGATGCAATCGCGCCTTCGTATGAATCTGATGTGCAGACACGCCCGAACGGCGACGGCTTCATTGACGACAGCGATGTTCAACAGATTCGCCGCTTTAGTATCGGATTAGACAAGCCATATCAAAGCAACGAATTTCAGCGTGCCGATTCGTCACCGCGTGGGATTTCAGGCGATGGCGACATTGATGACGGCGATATTCAACAGGCGCGCCGGTATGCAATTGGTTTGGATGCCAAACAAAATGCCGCCGGACCGACGGTTCCGAATCCGATTGCACCGCCTGTTTCATCGAAAGTGTCGGGCGGCGCAGTCAAAGGCAAAGCCTCCGTTATCACTAAAGACGGCGTTCAAGCAGCACCGGCGGCGTTCCGCGTTGACGCGCAGAATACCAGTGCCGGTTCAACCTTGGTTGTCCCGATTCGCGTGGATACCGTCGGCAACGAAGCGGGCTATACGTTCAGCATCGCTTTTGACTCGACCAAACTGACCAACCCGAGTGTCGTCATTGGCAACAGCGGCGGCGATGTTCTCTTTAATGCGAATAATCCCGGTCAGATCGGCTTTTCGGTGACGACTTTCTCCGGCGGCACCATTGCCGAGGGAAATAACAAAATCCTCGTCACGGTCACGTTTGCGGTGGCGGCAGGCGCACCGGCGGGAACAACACCGATTACGTTTACGGACACTCCGGCACGACGAAAAGCGTCGCCGGTGGACCCGAATTTCCCGATCACGCAGCCGACTTATACGGGCGGGACGATCACGATTGGCGGAGCGACGGCGGCAGGTGCGAGTTTGAGCGGACGGGTGATGAATGTGAAAGGCAGAGGCGTTGCGGGTGCGAAAGTCATCATCACGAACAGCACGGGCGAGGTAGTGGCGACGGCGCGAACGAACGGATTCGGCTATTACCGAGTGGCGGAAGTTGAGTCGGGCGCGGCATACATCGTGAGAGTCGAATCGAAACAATATAAGTTCGATGTGCGAACTATTAACATCGCGCAGGACTTAGACGGAATAGATTTCACGGCACAGCCGCGCTAACTAAACCGGGCGGAAGCGATAATCCGTTACTAAACAAAAAGAGAAGAGCCGACAAATTAAACTTGTCGGCTCTTCTCTTGAGGGTGTCAGATATTTTGTGTAATTGAGTTTTCTGTCAGTCCGGCAATTGGGAGCCGTCCTTCAAAAATGATTGCCATTTGATTCATCGCCAAACTCCAGTTCTGAATGGGCATTGTCCATTTTTTCTCGATATTTTG
>JBBSUG010000025.1:0-67570 GCA_038235165.1 Pyrinomonadales bacterium | reverse complement strand
GAAATGGTGATGCCGGGAGACAACATCCAGATGGAGATCGAGTTGATCGCGCCGATTGCGATGGAAAAGGGATTGCGATTCGCCATCAGAGAAGGCGGACGAACGGTCGGAGCGGGAACGGTTTCTGAAATCGTCGAGTAATTACAGCAGTTCTCGATTCTCATTTTTTTGTTTGGCAAGAAATTAAGAACCAAGAACTAAGGATTAGAAAGAAATGGCAAGAGATAATATTATATTGCAGTGTACCGAGTGCAAAGAGCGCAATTATGTAACGACCAAAAACAAAAAGAACACGCCCGGAAGGTTGGAACTTAAAAAGTTTTGTAATCGTTGCCGCTGTCACAGAGTACATCGGGAAAATAAATAACCGAAAATTTCAAATTCCAGGTTTCAGATTCCGATTTTCATTTGGAATCTTGAGTCTGGAATTTTCAATCTTAGGGGTATGGTGTCAATGGTTAGCATGTCGGTCTCCAAAACCGTAGGTCCGGGTTCGAGTCCTGGTACCCCTGCCACCAAAGATAATTGAGGAGATAAAACAGTGGCGGAAGCAGTTGAAACCTTAGACAAAAATAACAAAGAAAAAGAAAGTGTCGGTGACTTTATTCGCAATACGCGCGAAGAATTGGACAAAACGACCTTTCCTTCTTCCGAAGACGTGAGAAATACGACACTTATCGTTATCGTTAATGTTATATTCTTTGCTATTTTTCTTTATTTAGTTGATCACGCATGGGTCTATATTTTAGACGTTTTGACTTTGCTGGTTAATAAGATCGTCGGTATCTAAAGGATTTATAAAATGAAGCAGTGGTATTTCATCCACACATATTCGGGTCACGAAAACAAAGTGGTCGAGAGTCTCAACGCCCGTATCCGCGATATGGAGTTGAGCGATTTGATCACGGAGGTTTTACTGCCGAAGGAGACAGTCGTTGAAATGCGCGGAAACAAGCGTATTGAATCGTCCCGGATGTTCTATCCGGGTTACGTTCTGGTCGAAATAGAATGCGGCGAAAAAGGAAAAATTCCAGACAATGTTTTCCACGCGATTAAATCAACACCGAAAGTTACGGGATTTTTGGGCGGTAGAAACCCAACTCCTTTGACACAGTTGGAAGTTGACCAAATTGTCCACAATATTGAAGTTGCGACCGAAAAGCCGAAACCGAAATTTACTTACGCAATCGAAGAAGTTGTTCGTATAAAATCAGGTCCGTTTGCAAGTTTTACGGGTAAAGTAGAAGAAGTGAATGAGGAAAAAACGACTTTGAAAGTCACCGTGACAATTTTTGGACGTGCTACGCCGGTCGAATTGAATTTCCTGGACGTGGAAAAGGTTACATTTGCAGAAGAAGAATAGTATCAGAGAATAAAATGAGGACTTTTTTGAATTTACAAGCTTAAATTCAAATTCGTAAATCGAAATATGGCTAAGAAAATTACAGGATATATCAAGTTACAGATTCCGGCGGGAAAAGCAAACCCCGCGCCGCCGATTGGTCCCGCGCTTGGACAACACGGCGTGAATATTATGGAGTTTTGCAAAGCGTTTAATGCAAAAACTCAGAACGACGACCCGGATATGAAAGTTCCGGTCGTGATTACGGTTTTCGCTGACCGTTCGTTTACGTTTGAAACGAAAACGCCGCCAGCGGCAGATCTTTTAAGAAAAGCGTCGGGGATTGCTAAAGGTTCGGCGACATCCAACAAAACGAAGGTCGGAACAATTTCACGCGCTCAGATTGAAGAAATTGCCAAGAAAAAAATGCCTGATCTGAATACGTCAAGCATTGAATCGGCGATGAAAACAATCGAAGGCACGGCGAAAAGTATGGGACTTACTATTGAAGGATAAGAGATAAAGTTGAAGGATAAGAGATAAAGTTAAGAATTATTTTTTAACTTTATTCTGATTACCCTTCGTCTTAAAAAAGAGGGAGAAGTTAAAACTTCGTTTGAACCTCGGAGATAAAATGAAAAGAGGAAAAAAATATCGTGCGGCTCTGGAAAAAGTAGAGCCGAACAAGAAATATGAATTGCCGGAAGGAATTTCAAAAGTAAAAGAAATTGCTTTTGCAAATTTTGATGAATCGGTGGAATTGACGATGTGGCTCGGAGTTGACCCGCGCAAAGCCGATCAACTGGTGCGCGGAACGATTGTTCTGCCGCATGGATTGGGTGGCAAAGCCAAACGCATTGTCGTCATCGCACAGGGCGAAAAAGTCAAAGAAGCGGAAGACGCAGGGGCAGATTTTGTCGGCGGTGAAGATTTAGTCAATAAAATCAAAGGCGGCTGGCTCGATTTTGATGCCGTGATCGCCACACCGGATATGATGCGCGTCGTCGGAACACTCGGAAAAGTTCTGGGTCCGCGCGGGTTGATGCCGAATCCAAAAACCGGAACGGTGACGATGGATGTTAAAAACGCTATTGAAGAAACAAAAGCCGGAAAAGTTGAATATCGTGTTGATAAAACCGGTGTGATTCATTCGCCGGTCGGAAAAGTTTCATTTGACGAGGCAAAACTCCTTGAAAACACGAGAGTTTTAATTAATGCCGTGATGAAGGCTAAACCGACAACCGCCAAAGGTCGTTATTTGAAAAAAATCAATCTGGCGGCAACGATGAGTCCGGGCGTTTTGCTCGACGAATTAGCTTACGCTTAAACGAGTGGGGAGCGAGGAAAAAAATGAAAACGAAAGAGCAAAAACAAAAAGATTTGAAAGCCCTCACGGAAAAGCTGAATACTTCAAAGTCCGCGATGGTCGTTAGTTTCAATAAAGTTACCGTTAATAAAGACCAAGAATTTCGTCATCAACTGCGCGAAGCCGGAGCCAATTATCAGGTTGTGAAAAACACCATCGCACGTTTAGCGATCAAGGACACTCAGTTTGAAGGTGCAACCGAATACCTCAAGGGTGTCACGGCAATCGCGTGGACAGACAGCGATCCGGTTGGTTTGTCGAAAACCGTCTCCAAGTTTGTCAAAGACAATGCTGATTTTTATACATTCAAAGCCGGTGTGGTTGAAGGCAAAGTAGTTGACTTAAAACAGGTCCAGGCAATTGCGAGCCTTCCTTCAAAAGAAGAGCTTATTTCAAAATTGCTGTTCGTTATCAATGCTCAGGCGCAGCGCATCGTGACGGTTATCAACGCCGTGCCGCGCAATTTAGCGGTCGTTATCAAACAAATCGGCGATAAAGCACCGGAGATGAAAGCGGAACAACCGAAAGCCGAGCAAAAAGCTGAATCGGCGGCAGAAGCACCGGAAAATGCCTCGACTGAAGCAGCCGCAACGCAATCTGAGACTGCGCCGGAAGCTGAACAAAATTCTGAAAACACCGTGCCGGAGGCTTCGCAAGAAGAACCGGCGGCGGAAAAACCAAAAGCAGAATAATTTTTCTAAGCCGTACTCAAGGTAAAACGAGCGAAGCGATAAGTCAGGTCGCTTTTGCGGCTCGGACTTTTCAAAACGCGGTGATGCAACCCGCTGAAATGAAATGTCCCGTGGGTTCTCGCGGCTGACACAACGAAGCCGTCAATCGTAAAATTCAATCGTCACTAAATAAGGGCGATTAAGTATTTACAATTGGCGATTAACCAACAATAAACAGAACCCTTTAGGAGGAAATAATTTAATCATGGCAATTACAAAAGATGAAGTCGTCGAATATTTGAAAGGTATAACGCTGCTCGAAGCGTCGGAATTGGTCAAGGAATTGGAAGAAGTGTTTGGCGTTTCTGCCGCTGCTGCCGCAGCGCCGATGGCGATGGCAGCGGGTGGCGGTGATGCGGCACCTGCCGAAGCTGAAAAAGATACGTTTGATGTCGTTTTGACATCTGCCGGCGGAAACAAAATTTCCGTTATCAAGGTTGTCCGCGAAGTTGTCGCCGGTTTAGGGCTGAAAGAAGCCAAAGAATTGGTTGACAGTGCGCCGAAAGCCATTAAAGAAGGTGTTTCCCAGGCAGAAGCCGACGAAATCAAAACTAAATTGACTGATGCTGGTGCGACGGTTGAAGTTAAATAGTTTTCTTGTTATTCTAAACAAGCGGCGAGAGTTTGAAACAGGCAACTAATTTCAAACTCTCGCCATCTATAAAAAACCAATTTTAGTTTTTTAATTTTACCGGGCGACGAGATTAATTTCTCTCGAAAAACATTGGAGTTAAGTGTCCTTTTTGGCACTCTCGAAAAATTTATTTCATAGCGATACTGCTAATAATTAAGCGGTCAGGGCATGTTTTACCCTCGACCGCATTTGCCGTCTCTTCTTGAAAATTTAGTGGTGGATTTTGAAGCTACCGCATCTTAGCAAGAAAAAGAGTTTAAATCAACAAGAATTATCTTCAAGACCCGATTTTCTAAAATATATGATTATCAATCCGCTACAAAAAAACACCAACGGGCTTGGTCGCCGAACAAGTCAGGCACCCAAGCGCGTAGATTTTTCAAAAATTTATACATCCGCCCGCATTCCTAATCTGATCGAAGTGCAGCGCGAATCATATAATCGTTTTCTGCAAATGGACTTGATTCCCGAAGAGCGCGATATGGTCGGGCTGCAAACGGTTTTCCAATCCATTTTTCCGGTTTCCGATTTCCGCGAAACTGCAACGCTTGAGTTCGTTGAGTATCAAATCGGCAACTGGCAGTGCAAATGCGGCAATCTCGAAGGTTTAGAGCATCTGCGCGCCAATTGTAAAGAATGCAGCGCGAAAATAAAGGTTGACCCGTTCAATCCGGCGGAAGTTCTCTGTAACAACTGCGGAACTTTTAACGTCGTCCGCCCAAAACTCTGCTCGAATTGCGGCGAACCCGTTGGCTTGAAACACAAACACGACCAGCAGGAATGTCAGGAGCGCGGCACGTCTTACAGCGTTCCGCTAAAGGTAAAAATTCGTCTGACGGTGTTCGATAAAGACCCGGAAACAAATGTTTCGACGATTCGTGACATCAAGGAAGAAGATGTTTTCTTCGGCGAAATTCCGCTGATGACCGACAACGGTACTTTTGTCATCAACGGGACGGAAAGAGTGATCGTTTCGCAGCTTCACCGTTCGCCGGGTGTGTTTTATAAAGGCGACCGCGACGCTTATCTGGCGAAAATTATTCCGTATCGCGGTTCGTGGGTTGAATTCGAATATGATCAAAAAGGCATTTTGCACGCCCGTCTCGGCAAACGCAAAATTCTGGCGACGATCTTTTTGCGAGCGTTGGGTTTGTGGCTTAATCCGCAGATTGATATGAAAACCGTCTCCGATCAAATTTTGGAAGAAGTCGTCAAAAATGCCGAATACAACAACGCCGATATTCTGCGTCAATTTTATGTAACGGACGAAGTGAGCGTTCAGAACAGTAAACTGTTCGTCAAAGTTAAAGATGCGGGCGACACCAGTTTGAACGGGATGCGTGCCGAAGAAGAAATCAAAAACGGCGGCGAAACGGTGACGAAAATCGGCAAGAAAATTACCGCCTCGGCGATCCGCGAAATGAGAAAACTCGGTACCGAACAAGTCGAAGTTTCACCGCAGGATTTTGAAGGTGCGTATGCTTTGGACGATGTAGTCAATACCGAAACCGGCGAGGTCGTTCTCGAAGCGAACAACGAAATCACAGCTGCCAAACTGCAGCAGATCATCGAAGAAGGTTTGCTGAGTTTTTCCGTGTTCTTCCCCGCAAATGATGTGGTCGGCGGTGTCATCGCACAAACTTTGAAAAAAGATACGATTGCCAAGCCGGTTGACGCGCTGCTGGAAATTTACCGCAAAATGCGCCCCGGCGATCCGCCAACCGTGCCGACCGCTTATCGTCTGCTCGAAGGAATGTTTTTCGATGCCCGCCGCTTCGATCTATCGCGCGTCGGTCGAATGAAATTCAATATCAAAATGGGCAGACCGGAACGCGAAGATTTGAACAATTTTCTACTCGAAGCGAAAGATTTTTACGAAGTCGTCAATTATTTGCTGCGGATGAAGAAAGACAGCGAACACTATTATCAGGACGACATTGATCATCTCGGCAACCGCCGCGTTCGCGCCGTCGGCGAATTGCTCGAAAATCAGTTTCGCATCGGATTAGAGCGAATGGAACGCGCCATCAAGGAGAAAATGTCCATTCAACAGGATATGTTCACGACGATGCCGCGCGATTTGGTCAATGCCAAACCCGTCACGGCTGCGGTGCGCGAATTTTTCGGTTCGTCGCAGTTGTCGCAGTTTATGGATCAAACCAATCCGCTGTCGGAAATTACGCATAAACGCAGATTGTCCGCACTCGGACCGGGCGGATTATCGCGTGAACGCGCCGGTTTTGAAGTCCGCGACGTTCACCCGACGCACTACGGGCGCATCTGCCCGATTGAAACGCCGGAAGGTCCGAATATCGGTTTGATTTCCAGTTTGTCGTGTTTTGCGCGAATCAATGAATTTGGGTTTATCGAATCGCCGTATCGCAAAGTTACTGACGGACGCGTCATCGAATACGTCAATATTATCAACGGCGGCGGAACCGGTTTGAAACCACATTCGCACGTTCCGTTGGAAGAAGTCGAAGAAGCAAACGCCAAACTCAAAAAGGATGAGCGCGAAGCTGAATTTGAACCGTTCCCGTTTTATTTGACGGCATGGGAAGAAGACAAATACGTCATCGGACAGGCAAATATCGTGCTGGACGAAAAAGGAAATCTTCTTAACGAACGCAATGCGGCGCGTAAAAAAGGTGAATTTATCACTTCCGACCGCGAAGAAATCGAATATATGGACGTTTCACCGAAACAACTCGTTTCGGTGGCGGCTTCCTTAGTTCCCTTTCTCGAAAACGACGATGCGAACCGCGCCTTGATGGGTTCAAATATGCAGCGTCAGTCAGTACCGCTGCTTCGTGCCGAAAGTCCGTTCGTCGGAACTGGAATGGAAGCGATTGCGGCGCGAGATTCGGGCGCGGTCGTCATTGCCAAACGTAACGGCGTGGTTGATTATGTTGACTCAGAGCGCATTATCGTCAAAGCCGATCATCAGGTTGACGGGACGATTTCGCGCGAAGTGACGGCGGATATTTATTCGCTCGTTAAATTTACGCGATCAAATCAAAACACCTGCATCAACCAACGCGCCATCGTGAAAGTCGGCGAAAGTGTTAAAAAAGGTCAGGTTATCGCGGACGGACCCTGCACGGATCGCGGCGAACTCGCGCTCGGCAGAAATGTTCTCGTCGCGTTTATGTCGTGGCGCGGATACAATTTTGAGGATGCGATTCTCGTTTCCGAAAGACTGGTGAAAGAAGATTATTACACTTCGATTCACATTGAGGAACTCGAAATTGAAGCCCGCGACACAAAACTCGGACCTGAAGAAGTGACCCGCGATATTCCCAATATCGGCGAAAATATGCTGCGCGATTTGGACGAATCGGGCATCATCCGCATCGGAGCGCAGGTTAAACCCGGCTCGATTCTTGTCGGGAAAGTGACACCAAAAGGTGAAACGCAACTGACGGCGGAAGAAAAACTGCTTCGTGCGATTTTCGGCGAAAAAGCCGGCGACGTGAAAGACGCATCGCTGACCTGCCCGCCAGGAATTGACGGAACGGTCGTTGACGTGCAGGTTTTCACCCGCAAAGGACAGGAAAAAGACGAGCGTTCACTCGACATCGAATCGCTTGAAGAAGACGATTTGCGGCGCGATCTCGAAGATGAAATTCGTATTTTGAGCGAACAGCGCGACGAAAGAATTTACGAACTTTTCGACGGTCGTAAACTGACCAAAGATTTGACCGACAGCGAGAAAGAGGTCGTTCTGCAAAAAGGCGAAACGCTGACGCGCGAAATGCTCAAAGGCGTTGACATCAAACTGCTTCGCAAAGCCGACGTTTCCGCCGGAACAATTGACGTGATCGCGGAAATCAAAGAATACGAACAGCGCACGACGCGCCAGATCAATATTTTAAGCGACATCTATGAGGAAAAAATCACTAAGCTGAAACAGGGTGATGAACTTCCTCCGGGTGTCATTAAAATGGTCAAAGTTTTCGTGGCGATGAAGCGTAAACTTTCGGTCGGCGACAAAATGGCGGGACGGCACGGCAACAAAGGTGTCATCGCCAGAATTTTGCCGGAAGAAGATATGCCGTATTTGCCGGACGGAACGCCGGTTGAAATCGTGCTGAATCCGCTCGGTGTGCCGTCGCGTATGAACGTCGGGCAAATTCTCGAAACGCATCTCGGCTGGGCTGGAAAAGTTCTCGGTCTGCATTTCGCCACGCCGGTTTTTGACGGCGCAAGCGAAAAAGAAATCAAGGAATATATTCAGCTTGCCAACGATAAATACGATGAACTCGGCATTCCGGCTTCCGTCGGATTATCGGGCAAAACGCGACTTTATGATGGAATGACGGGCGAACAGTTCGAGCAGAAAGTAACGGTCGGTTACATTTATATGCTGAAACTATCGCATTTGGTGGACGACAAGATTCACGCCCGTTCAATTGGACCATATTCGTTAATTACGCAGCAGCCTTTGGGCGGTAAAGCGCAATTCGGCGGACAGCGTTTTGGCGAAATGGAAGTTTGGGCATTGGAAGCCTATGGCGCGGCGCATATTTTGCAGGAACTGCTTACCTGTAAATCCGACGACGTTGCCGGACGCTCGAAAATATACGAAACCATCGTCAAAGGTGATTCCGATTTTCAGCCCGGAATTCCCGAATCGTTCAATGTTTTAGTGCGCGAACTGCAATCGCTGTGTCTCGATGTCGAACTCATCACCGAAGACGAGATTGACCCGGACGCAATCTTGTCAGGTGTCGGTGAAGTTGTCGGCGCGGATTAAAAACTTTGGAATTTCAGACTGCATTTTGCAGAATGCAGATTGCAGTCTGAAATATTGGAATGTTCACAAAGTCTGCGGCGGAAAAATGAAGTTATGAAACAAGCCCTGCTTTCGACAATTATTTTCTGTTTGCTTTTTACTGTTTGTTTAGGTCAGGAAGTTAAACTGCCTAATCAACCAAAGTCCATTGCGCCAAACGGAAAACAGTTGGAAGATTTGAGATACCGATTTTCAGTAAAGTACGGCGGACTTTTTTTCTCAAATATGTGGAGTTTAATCCACAATTATGAATCCGAAACAGAAGTTGATGAAGTTCAGGAATATCTTAAAAGGTTTCTCGACGCATTGGAATCAAGAGACGAAGTAAAATTTAAGGAAATAGGAGGAATAAAAGCGTTTAAGGAGAAATTCTCCGGTTTTTTGAAATCCGACGACGATACGATTAAAGGATTTGCTGCGGTTATGTTAGGCATCACGGGCGACACTGATTATGCGCCGCCGATTGCCGCATTAATGGGAGAAAGAGACAAATCTTTTACCGAACCGGATACATATCCCGTGGTAGTTTATCGTGGTCGTGCGGCAACTGCTTTGGGCATTCTCGGAGCAAAAGAATATACCGCCAAGATTGCGCTTTTGCTTAAAAGTCGGAATAACTATGATCGAACCGGCGCAATTGTAGCGTTAAACTATCTCAATGCGAAGGAATATGCCAAAGACATCGTTGCTTTGCTCGTGAACAAAGATTTTCAGGTCAATGACGATGTTTCTCCGATTTATTTTCTATTCGCCACCGGAACGGCGAAAGATTACAAAAAAGAACTCGCTGAGGTAATGCTCGGAGACTTCGGGATTGAAACTGGTAAAGCCGCGACGTATGCGTTCGTTAAACTCGAATCAAAGGAAAACGCAAAAGATATTGCCAAACTTCTAAATAGGAGGTTCCGCAAGGGAGATGCCGCAAAAGCATTAGCATTATTGGATGCTAAAGAATACACCGATGAAATTGTACTGCTTCTTGGTGATGAAAACAGTTTGGTGAGGAAAGATGCGGCTTTGGCTTTAGGTGTCTTAAATGCGAAGAACCATTCAAGTGAAGTAACAAAACTTTTGAAAGCCAAGGAGGATTTTGTCAGGTATTATGCGGCTGTTTCCCTTATTCTGATGGAAGCAAAAGAGTATTACAAAGAAGCGATTCCGATAATAGAAGCATCACACCAAGCAGGAGCTTATTTGAATGAGGGAGATTTTCACGCTTTGGTTTTAAATAAATCGCGCCGGATAAAGGCTGACTTTAAACAGTTATTGGAAAAAGCCGAAACTTTGAAATGAAAAATAGGAAGCTAAATATAACTCTGTCGGTTATCGTGGTTGCCATATTTATTTGGTTACCAATTATTCCTGTAGATGTTGTTCCCGAAGTAACACTTAAAGTAATAAATGAAAACAATCAACTGATGACAGGAATTAAGATAGTTCAAGGTTGGCAACATTGGACGTTTGAATCAGAAGATCACAGAGATGAGAAAACGTCAGACGCAAATGGATCAGTTACGTTTTCGGAAAAGAGCATTAAGGTATCAGTTTTCAAATTTTTGTTTTGGAGATTAATGGAGATTGTAATGAAAATAAATCCTCACGCTGGTTTTGGTCCTTCTACCGGTCTTTGGGCAGAAGGGTATAAGTCAGAAAACAAGTGGTGTTATCCGCCGGAGAAGTGTTTAAACCGAGAAATCACAAGAGAAATAATTATCAAGGAAAAAATACAATGATAAATTATAGCGATTTGAAAACTTGTCTGCACCAAATCGGAAACAAATATCCTGGCATAATTGGAATTAAGAAATTTCTGAATTTTAACAGTCAAGTGGGAATCTCAAACATTTCACCTAGCAACGATTTTTGTGCCAAAACACAAATTGCTTTGGCACAATTTCAACAATCTAAGGGATTAAGTCAGACAGGTAGAATGAATATCGAAACGTGGCGGACAATCGGTGGAGAAATGAGCGTTATCCAATTTGAAACAATCTTTGGAGCTAGTCCGAACGTCAGAGTTTTACGCAATATATTATTTAGCAATAGACTTCGCAGAATGTTTCCCACAACTACTCATAAAAAACTCATTGAATACTGTTTCAAAGAAGGGGGCAATAGTGAATATGGAAATGGAGGCGGTGGATTGTCGGCAGCCGAAGTAGATAAGATTGATTATGGCAGTAGGTTAGTTGATACATTACTTGGAACAGGCTATGACTTTCCAATTACCTTATTCATCAGCAATGCACCGATGCACGCAATGACACCCGAAGGAATGTCGGTTGAAAATGCACAGAGAGAGGCACTCATTTGGATAGAAAAAAACACGCTTGAGGCTCGCGGAATTCAACAGGATATAGACATTAGTCGTTGGGAATGGAGTGAGAAAAAGAAGAAAACTCCTGAATTGGGATATTTAGAGCGTGTTCCTCTTCCGGGAGAAATGTCATTAACTGCTTTAACGGCGTTTGGAAAGGCTTGTCATACTTATATGGATTCGGTTTCACCTTCTCATTACGGTTGGCAGGAATATAAAATTCCCAAAAAAACTACTACGGTCGCCGGACGTTCCGGTAAAATATATGAAAAAGAATTAAATGACTGGCGGCAATATGTTGTAGAAATGTTTGCACATTCAGATAAAGAATCGGGAGAGCCGACTCAATCTGAAAAAGATGACGCTGTTTTGTATATGCGGGGAGCATTCTTAACGACTTTTGCTAATAAGTGGTTCACCAGAGCGGTTAAAGACAGCGGAGAAAGAGAAAATGTTTATGATTTTTTACGTTCTAAAGGACTCAGATGGGATCAAGACCTTGTGCCGGTTAATACAGACAGTCCGATGCCGCAACAAATGCCGAGAATTAAACAGAGTTTTAAGATGAACGGGGAAATTTACGCCTGACGAAATGAATGAAAATGTAAAGTTTCAAAAAGAATAAAGTTTAAGACTAGGAAATCACAGTATTAAATGGTTATAAAAACATAAAGCATAAATTGCTGTATGTTGTTTCAAACGGAGAAAAAGATGTTTAGATTTCAAAACGAGAATAAAACGCAGTTAACACCGAATTTTGAGGCGATTCGCATTAGTTTGGCATCGCCGGAAAAGATAAAATCGTGGTCGCACGGTGAAGTTACGAAGCCGGAGACGATCAATTACCGCACGTTTAAGCCGGAGCGCGACGGACTTTTCTGCGCCCGAATTTTCGGTCCGGTTTCGGATTGGGAATGTCTGTGCGGGAAGTACAAAAGAATGAAGCATCGCGGCGTGATCTGCGATAAATGCGGCGTAGAGGTTACGCAGTCGAAAGTGCGGCGCGAGCGTTTAGGTCACGTTGATCTCGCTTCGCCGTGTTCGCACGTTTGGTTTTTTAAAGGGTTACCGTCGCGTATCGGGCATTTACTGGATATAACTTTGCGCGACTTGGAGAAGATTCTTTACTTTGAACTTTACATCGTCGTTGATCCGGGCGATGTGCCGGAACTCAAGGAAAAAGATTTGCTGACCGATGAACGATTCCGTGAGTTGATGCAGGAATATCCGCATCAGTTCGTCGCCAAAATGGGCGCGGAAGCGATTAAGGATTTGTTGATGAAAATTGACATTCCCGAACTCGTCGAAGAACTGCGCCAGAAAATGCGTGAAGAAAATTCACAGCAGAAAAAACTGAAATATTCCAAGCGTTTGAAGGTCTCCAATTCATTTTTGAAATCTGGCAACAAACCCGAATGGATGATTTTAGACGTGATTCCGGTCATTCCGCCGGAACTGCGCCCGCTTGTTCCCTTAGACGGCGGACGTTTTGCGACTTCGGATTTGAACGATTTGTATCGCCGCGTGATTAATCGCAACAATCGTCTGAAAAAATTGATGGAACTTCGCGCTCCCGAAGTTATTGTCCGTAACGAAAAACGGATGCTGCAGGAAGCGGTTGACGCTTTGTTTGACAACGGCAGACGCGGCAGAGTTCTGCGCGGCGCGAATAATCGCCCGCTTAAATCACTGTCGGGAACTCTGAAAGGAAAACAAGGACGTTTTCGTCAGAATCTGCTCGGAAAGCGTGTTGATTATTCAGGACGTTCGGTGATCGTCGTCGGACCGGAACTGAAACTGCATCAGTGCGGTTTGCCGAAGAAAATGGCTTTGGAACTTTTCAAGCCGTTTATCTACAACAAATTAGAAAAAGACAATCACGCTGCGACGATCAAACAGGCGCGTGAAATGGTTGAACGGCAAGAACCAATTGTTTGGGATATTTTGGAAGAAGTTATCCGCGAACATCCGGTTTTGCTGAACCGTGCGCCGACACTGCACAGACTTGGAATTCAGGCGTTCGAGCCGGTTCTGGTCGAAGGTAAAGCGATTAAGATTCATCCGCTTGTCTGCACGGCGTTCAATGCCGACTTTGACGGCGACCAGATGGCGGTTCACATTCCTCTTTCCGCCGAGGCGCAGATCGAAGCGACGGTTTTGATGCTCGCGTCAAACAATCTTTTGAGTCCGGCTTCGGGACAGCCGATTACAGTTCCTTCGCAGGATATTGTTTTAGGTTGTTATTATTTGACATTGGCACAGGACGGATTGAAAGGCGAAGGCAAAGTTTTTAATTCGATTGATGATGTCTTGCTCGCCTTGGACGCGAAAGCAGTCGCCACGCAGTCGAAGATCAAAATTCGCTGGAAAGGCGATTTGATTGATTTGGAGAAAGAACATTCTCCGCAGGACGTAATGCGTGCAAGCATCAGAGATAAAGTTGACACTATTATCAGCACGACTGTCGGGCGCGTAATTTTCAACGAACGTTTAACGCGCGACGGTTTGCCGTTCGTCAACGGAACATTGAAAAAGAAGGGTTTGCAGTCGCTTGTCACGTTTTGCCATTTGAAACTCGGACACGATCAAACCGTTGCACTGCTCGACGATATGAAGGCAATGGGCTTTTTGTATGCGACGAAATCGGGAATTTCCATCGGTATTGACGATATGGTGACACCGCCGTCAAAACCGCAAATCATCGAAGACGCGCGTAAAGAAGTTGATAAACTTCAGAAACAATATGAAGACGCGACGATGACGAATATGGAACGCGTCAATAAAGTGACGGCGATTTGGTCGGAAGTGACCGACCGCGTGGCGAAAGAAATGTTCAAAGCGATGCACATCCGCGAGGACGAACGCCGCGAACTCAACCCGATTCTGATTATGGCGGATTCGGGAGCGCGTGGTTCGGAAGCGCAGATTCGGCAGCTTGCCGGGATGCGCGGACTGATGGCAAAACCTTCGGGCGAAATTATCGAAACCCCAATTGTGGCTAACTTCCGCGAAGGCTTGAACGTGTTGCAATACTTTATTTCGACGCACGGTGCGCGAAAAGGTCTGGCTGATACGGCTCTTAAAACCGCCGACTCAGGCTATTTGACTCGCCGTTTAGTTGACGTAGCGCAGGATGTAATCGTTTCCGAACAGGATTGTGCAACGTTGCGCGGCATTTGGGCGGAAGCGATTATTCGCAACGGTGAAGAAGTCGAATCGCTGCGCGACCGCATCGTCGGCTGTACCGCACTCGACGACATTATTGATCCGGTTGACAGCAACGTCATCGTCGAAGCCAATCAGGAAATCAATGAGAATTTGGCGGCGAGCGTCCAGCTTTCCGGTCTGCAAAAGGTTCGCATTCGTTCCCCGTTAACCTGTGAATCACGTCGCGGCATCTGCGTTAAATGTTACGGGCGCAACCTGGCGACGGGCAACACGGTTGAAATCGGCGAAGCAGTCGGTGTTATCGCCGCGCAATCAATCGGAGAACCGGGAACGCAGCTCACGATGAGAACATTCCACGTCGGCGGAACGGCGCGTTTGGAACAGGAAACCAAACACGAGGCGGCGATGGACGGAACGGTCAAGTATCTCGGCGATATGAAGGTGATTACTAACCGCGCCGGTGAATTGATCTCGATGAAACGCCAATCGGAACTGGCTCTGCTCGACGAGCGCGGGCGCGAAGTTGCCCGTTACCAAATTGTTTACGGAGCGCATTTGCACGTCAAAGACGGTCAGATGGTCAAGGAAGACGATCTGTTGGTGACGTGGGATCCGTTCACGTTCGCCATTTTGTCGGAAGTTTCGGGAACGATCAAGTTTCAGGATTTGAAGGAAGGCAAAACGATTGAAGAGGACATAGATAAAGTAACGGGACAAACGCGCCTCGTGGTGAAAGATTCGGATGAAAAACATCAGCCGCGTCTGGAAATCCGCAATGGCAATAAAGTTTTGAAAACTTATCAAATGCCGATTCGCGCCAATCTTATGTCAACCGACGGACAGGAAATTGAAGCGGGTGACATTATAGCTAAAATTCCGCGTGAAACGACGAAGACGAAAGATATCGTCGGCGGTCTGCCGCGCGTGGTCGAGCTTTTTGAAGCACGTCGTCCGGGTGAAACCGCGATGATGTCGGAAATTAACGGAACGGTCAAATTCGGCGGTATTTCTAAAGGTAAACGCAAACTGCTCATCACGGGCGACGATGGTGCGGAACGCGAATACGACATTCCGCGCGGAACGCATATTAACGTACAGGAAGACGACCGAGTAAAAGCGGGCGAACCGCTGATGGACGGACCGCTGAACCCGCACGATATTTTGCGAGTTCTCGGAGCGGCGGCACTTCAGGAATATATCGTCAACGAAATTCAGGAAGTTTATCGCCTGCAGGGTGTCAATATCAACGACAAACACATCGAATGTATCGTTCGGCAGATGCTCCGCTGGGTGAAAATTAAGGATGTCGGCGATACGGAATTCCTGCTCGAAGAACAAGTTGACCGCTTCCGTTACGAAGACGAAAATCGTCGTGTGATGGAAGAAGGCGGTCAGCCGTCGGTTGCCGAACCTTTACTACTCGGCATCACTAAGGCATCCTTGTCAACCGATTCGTTTATTTCGGCGGCAAGTTTCCAGGAAACGACCCGCGTTCTGACCGAAGCGGCGATTTCCGGTCGCGTGGATTATCTGCGCGGACTCAAGGAAAACGTCATTATGGGACGGCTGATTCCGGCGGGAACGGGAATGAAATATTACCGTAACGTGAAAGTGGACTTTGACCCGACCGTTAATCAGAAACAGGAAGAGGAATTCGACGAATTCCCGCTGACGACGGGTGGAATGGATATGCCTGCGCCGCGCGACGTGCCGGGAGTCGAAGTTGACGACTATGAAGAAGTCGAAGACGAAGTGATCAATGACTTTGAAATCGAAGAAGATGAAGCTTTCGAAGATGAGGAACTGGATTTGGTCGTTGACGACGACGACGACGACGACTTATAAATTTCACTTTTGAGGTTTAAGGTTTAAGGTTTTGACCTTGAGCCTTAAACCTTAAATCTTAAATCTAAAAAGGGCTGGAAGTTGAATTAACTTCCAACCCTTTTTGCGTCTAATAATAAGCAATTTATTCCGGCGGACCCGAACAGCCGGCACCCATCAGGGCAGGAATCTTCGTGCTGATGATCGGGTAATTTTCGGCTTCGGCATTTTTCTCCAGCCAACCCATATATTCTTCCGGGATAGACATATCCGAGAAAATAGCTTCGACGGGGCATTCGGGCAGACAGGCATCACAATCAATGCACGCATCCGGGTTGATTAAAAGCCGGTCGGGAAGTTCGTGAAACGCTTCGACCGGACAAACCGCCGCGCAGTCGGTATATTTACATTCGATGCAGGGGTCGGTGACGATATATGTCATTTATTAAAAATCTCCTTAGTAATGATAAAAACCAAAATAAAATATGATACTCAAAATCATAGCTTGTCAAATCACGTTAGACAAGTGCAAAAATTAGTCCTTCGTCCTTTGTTCGTTGTCCTTTGTTTTAAACTTTGATATAAACCTATTAACTCAAATTAACGAAAGACAAAGGACATTATAACAAAATGAAAAACTTGAAAGCGGAACGGGAATTGGCGTTAGATTTTTTGCGCGTTTGCGAAGCGGCGGCGATTGAGTCGGCGCGGACGATGGGGCAGGGCGACCGGAAACACTCGGATCACGTCGCCGTCGAAGCGATGCGGCAGGTGATGGACAGCGTGCCGATGCGCGGGCGAATCGTCATTGGCGAGGGCGAACGTGACGAAGCACCAATGCTCTATATCGGCGAAGAAGTCGGCGGCAAAGATTATTCGGAAGAGGCGCGTGCCGAATTTCCCGAAATTGACATTGCGGTTGACCCGCTCGAAGGTACAAATCTATGCGCTCTCGGCGCAAACAACGCGATTGCCGTTTTAGCAGCGGCGGAACGCGGCGGATTGTTGAACGCGCCTGATATTTATATGGATAAAATTGTCGTCGGTCCGAGCTGCAAAGGCGCAGTGGACATTGACGCGCCGGTCAAAGACAATTTGAAAAATATCGCGCGGCGGCTGGGACGCGACGTTAATGATTTAACGGTGATGACGCTCGACCGACCGCGCCATAAACAGCTGATCGCCGATGTACGCGAAACCGGAGCGCGAATTCGTCTGATCTCCGACGGTGATTTGTCCGCCGGAATTTCGGCAGCGGTCGCCGGAACAAATATTCACGCGGTGATGGGCATCGGCGGCGCACCCGAAGGTGTTCTCACAGCGGCGGCGATGAAATGTTTGAACGGTGAAATTCAAGCAAAACTCGTCTTTGACGCTTCACGTCTCGGCGTTGATAAATCAAAAGTTCCGCCGTTTGAAGAATTGATGGAGCGGTTAAAGTCAATGGGTATCAGCGACCCGGAAAAAATTTACGACACCAACGATTTGGCTCCGGGCAAACGAATTATCTTCGCGGCGACCGGCGTGACCGACGGTTCCCTGCTGCGCGGAGTCCGTTTTTTCGGCGCGGGCAAACGAACCCATTCCGTCGTAATGACGACCGACAGCAAAAGCATTCGATTTGTTGACACGGTTCACGTCGAAGGCGGACCCGATGCCATCATTAGATTTTAAAATGTTTTGTTCAGACTTCTAACAAAAAGAAGTGCGGGCAAATTGCTCGCGCTTCTTTTTGTTAGATTGCTCAATCTATTGAAAATTTTGGTCTGATGCTTCGATAACGCGTTTTTTCACCGGCGTTGACAGCACGATAGATGTTGTTGTGATGCCGTAGGGCGTTAACTTATCAATAATTACCTGAAGATGTTCGATTGAAGCGACGGCGACTTTCAAAATAAACGAGTCGCCGCCCGTGCCGCGATGACATTCCAAAACTTCCTTTGATTTCCTCGCCACTTCGACGATGTGCGAATAGTCAACGCCTGAAATACTCATCCGCACAAATGCCGTGATCGGCAGCCCGACTTTCGCCGTGTCAATTTCCGCCCGGTAGCCGGTGATGATTTCCGCGTCTTCCAACTTTCGGATTCGCTCGATGATCGCCGGTGTTGTCAAACCGATTCTTCTGCTCAATTCGGCATAACTCGTTCGCGCATCTTTTTGAAGTTCGACAATAAGTTTCCAGTCAATTTCATCAATCATTTTAGATTTTAAAGTTAAATGCAGGTTTTTCCTTTGATTATAAATATTTTTCGGGTTTAAAACTAATCAAACTTATTCAAAAAAAAATCCAAATCAAGTAAAATATAAATACACAATTCTTATGCGCCGAAATTAGAGGAGATTAACAAAATGACTGCCGAACAAACTTTAACGACCAAACCCGTAAATATGACGAATTATCCGGTGGATGAAAAAGATTTACCCGATTTTGTGGATATGCCGTTTGAAGACATCGAAGAACTTCCGCTCGACCATCCGGGCGCGAAAGACCCGGAATATCGCACACGCCGCGATCATATTGCGAGTTTATCCAAAAAGTTCCGCGAAACCGGAAAAATTACGGATGTTGATTATAACGAAGAAGAACAGAGCGTTTGGCGTTACGTTTCAAACGAACTGCGGGAACTTCATCAAAAGCACGCTTCATCGTTTTATTTGCAAGCCAAAAAAGATTTGTGCATCAGCGGCGACCGCATTCCGCAACTTTCGGAGATGACCAAACGGCTTCAGCAGTTGACCGGATTTCGGCTCGCCCCTATTGAAGGCTTAGTCGCCACCCGCGCCTTCCTCAGTTGGCTGTCGTGGCGGACGATGCTTTCAACGCAGTATATCCGCCACCATTCGCGCCCCGGCTACACGCCTGAACCCGACATCGTTCACGAAGCGATGGGACATATTCCGATGTTCACTAATACTGACTTCGCCGATTTTTCGCAGTTCATCGGACACGGCGCGAGAATTGCCACCGACGAACAGCTCGAAGAATTAGGCAGACTTTACTGGTTCACGGTCGAATTCGGTCTGGTCGAAGACAAAAACGACATCAAAGCCTACGGCGCAGGACTATTGTCGAGTTTCGGCGAATTAGAACACGCTTTCAGTGATAAGGTATTGCGAAAACCGTTCAATTTGGAGGAAGTCATCAACACGAAATATGAATACTCCGATATGCAGCCGCTTCTCTTTGTGATTCCGAGTTATGTCGAATTAAAAGAACAGACGCGCAAATATATCGAAAGTTTCGGCAAAAAGTAGTATTTTAGAGTTATGGAAACAGTCAAAGTAACAAAATCTTTAGCAAAAAAGGTTGAAATGACCGCCAAACAAATGCGCGTTTCGAGCGAAAGACTCGTTTCAATCGCATTGGAAGACTTTTTGGAGCGTAAAGAGAATAAAGATTTATTCGCCGCATTAAATGAAGCCTACAAAGACGAACCGACGGCGGAAGAACGCGAAGAAGTTCGCCAAATGAGCGTTAAATCTTTCGAGGCGTTGGACGAATGGAAATGAGACAGGGCGATACACTTTGGGTTGACGCTCAGAAACCAATCGGTTCTGCGCCTGGATTTACGCGCCCGTTCGTTGTCGTTCAAAACAATTTGTTCAATCGCGGTAAAATCAATACGGTTTTAGTTTGCGCTTTGACGACGAATCTCGCCCGCGCCGACGCGCCCAGAAACGTGCGGCTGTATAAAGACGAGGCAAATCTGCCAAAACCGAGCGTCATTGTTGTTTCGCAAATGCTGACGCTGGACAAATCAGTTTTGCGCGAAAAAATTGGCACACTGTCCAAACGCCGAGTTGACGAAATCATCGAAGGCATCAAATGTTTAACCGAACCGCGCGATGTTGATGAGGAAATCGAATGAAAATTATGCAATCCATTCAGCATTCAATTTTGCTTTCGATTTGCCTGACGGTTTTGTTCGCGTCTTTTGTCGGGGCGCAGAAAAAACAGTCGAGTGATTTATTTCGCATTATCGTGGATGGCAAATATGGCTTTATTGATCTAACAGGAAAAGTTGTAGTCGAACCAAACTTTGAAAGTGTTGGTAAATTTTCAGAAGGATTAGCACCTGTTTATTTTCGCAATAATCAAGCCGCAGAAAAAAACTCTACGGGATTTATAAACGATAAGGGAGAATTTGCTATAAAACCAATTTCAGGATCGGCTGATGAATTTTCCGATGATGTTTCAATTATAGGTTTTGATGTTAGAGCCATTCCAGACAGTTCTCCTGATGGTAAATTTGGCGCAATTGATAAAAGCGGAAAAATAATTATTGAACCGAATTTCGTGAGAACTTTTCCTTTCAAAAATGGATTGGGTTATGCCGTTTCAAATGACGGAAAAGAAGGTTTTATTAATAAAACGGGAAAAATTATTTGGCAATATCCAAAATAAACATTTTATAAACAGGCAATCATGACAGACGAAAAAATCAATCAGCTTTAAGTAAAGAGAGGCAGAACAAATGACTTTGACAATTGAAATCGCGCCCGAAATCGAATCGCGGATTGAACGGGAAGCGAAACGGCGGGGCTTGGTAAAAGAAGAATTTGCAAAAATCATCATTGAACAAAATCTTTTGCCGAAACCGGAAAAGCGCAAAAATTATATGCCGGAAGGTTTTACGCCGCGTTATATCGGCAAAGCGGAAATGCGCGATTTTTCGGGCGATGATGAATGGCTGAGGGGAAACCGCGAAAGATTTATCGGGAAATATGTCGCCACGCACGGGAATCGTTTGATTGCCGAAGGAAGCGGATTTAAAGAAGTGGCGACAAATGCGCGCGAGGAAGGTTTCAAGGACGCGCTCATCTTTTTAGTCGAAGACCCGAACGATCCCCCATTTGTTGATTTTATTTACTAATTTATCAAAATGTATCAATTAAATTTTCAGCAAAAAGCCGCGTTCAATTCTTCGCAGAAAGGCATTACGCTCAAACGATTTTACGTTTGGGCAAAGCTGAATTGGTTTGTCTTGCAAAGGTGGATACGGGTTCGGAAATTTGCATTTTCAAACGCGAAATCGGCGAGTTTTTGGACATTGACATCGAAGCAGGTTTCAAGACAAATTTGATAACTTTGTCTGGCGGTTTGGCGGCTTACGGACACGGTTTAGAACCTGAAATGCCCGGTTTGAAATTTGATACGTTTGTTTATTTCGCCGCCGGTTATTCACTTTCGCGCAATCTGCTCGGCAGACAAGGCTGGTTTCAACTCACTAAATTCGGTTTGGACGATTACGCTAACGAAATTTATATCAGTCCGAATCAGAAAAATTTTTTAACATTAAATAAAGAGGAAAATTATGACAGAAGAAAAAAATCCATTAGGTTTGAAAAAAATACATCATCTCGAATTTTTCGTCGGCAACGCGAAACAGGCGGAGTTTTTCTACCGCAAGGCGTTCGGGTTTTCAAAGGCGGCTTACACCGGATTGGAAACGGGAAACCGCGAAACGACGAGTTATGTGATGCGGCAGAATCGCGTCAATCTCGTTTTTACCACGCCGCTTTCGCCGGAACATTTCGGCAGCGAGCATATCAAAATTCACGGCGACGGCGTTTATGACATCGCGTTTCAGGTCGAAGATGCCGATCACGCTTACACAGAAGCGATCAGGCGCGGTGCGAAATCGGCGATGGAACCGCACGATATGACCGACGAACACGGCAGCGTTCGCCGCGCCGCGATTCATACTTACGGCGACACGATTCATTCGTTTATTTCTTATGCGCCGACGAAAAAACCGATTTTGGTTGGCGAAGCAGTCGGCGATACTTCGATGAATTTAACCGCCGTTTCACACGCAGCGTCGGCGACGGCGACGGCGACCACACCGGCGGAAAATAGATACTGTTATTCGGGCGCGTTTTTGCCCGGATTCGTCGAAACAAATGTCGCGGGCGAAGATGTCGGCGTGGTTTTGGTTGACCATATGGTCGGCAACGTCGAACTCGGCAAAATGAACGAATGGTGCGATTTTTACCGCGATGTTTTGGGATTTTTCCGCTACATCACGTTCGACGACGACGATATTTCGACCGAATATTCCGCGCTGATGTCTATCGTAATGTCGGACAGCGGACACAATATCAAAATGCCGATCAACGAACCGGCGGAAGGCAAAAAGAAAAGCCAAATCGAAGAATATCTCGATTATTATAAAACTCCGGGCGTTCAGCACATCGCGCTGCTGTGCAAAGACATTGTTTCAACCGTCGAAAAATTACAGGCAAACGGCATCGAATTCTTACGCGTTCCCGATTCCTACTACGACGAACTTCCGGCACGAGTCGGCGACATTGACGAAAATGTCGCGGATTTGAAACGCTTGGGAATTTTAGTTGACCACGACGAAGAAGGTTATCTTTTACAGATTTTCACCAAACCCGTCGAAGATCGCCCGACCGTTTTCTTTGAAATTCTCCAACGCAAAGGCTGCAAAGGTTTTGGTAAAGGAAACTTTAAAGCTCTGTTCGTTTCAATCGAAGAAGAACAGGCGAAACGCGGGAATTTGTAATCCGCAAAGCAAATCTTTATGGATTTTTGGTATGGCGCAAGAGGAACTTTCAATAAATTATCCCAAGCAGATTCAACTGTTTGGGATAATTATATTGAGTGGAGTAAGCTAAATCACTTAACGGAACTCGTTTCACTTGGTAGCGGACTTAACGAAGATTTAGTAGAAATAGATTTTGATAATCTTGACGTTGATCATTGGCAATTCACTGTAATTGATGGAAGTTTTTCGACAGGATTTTATACAACTGTCGAATATGTTTTGAGTAAAATGAATCTCAAAAATTCTTTTAATTTCCTCGCAGTTGTTAAGGAACCGAACGAGAAATGCGAATCAATTGAGGTTAATGATTTCGAATTTATCGGCTATGAATTACTAGACAAAGATTATACACACAGCGCACTGACAAATTGTGGCGGTTACGACGAGACATTTCTGCCAAATGAACTTAATCATTTCGGATTGATTAGTAATTACGAAAAAGCATACGATATTCAAAAAAGACTTCTCGAAAATAACCCTGAAGAACGTCACGCCGATTGCAACGTAATTGCCATTTGGCGACATAAAACTATCGGCAGAGAAATTGAAAATGACACCGACGACAAGCAAAGAAAAACTTAAATACAATAGCGGATTTGGCAACGAATTTGCGACCGAAGCCGTGGAAGCTGCGTTGCCAATCGGCAGAAATTCGCCGCAGAAAGCACCGCTCGGACTTTACGCCGAACAGTTTTCGGGAACGGCTTTTACCGCGCCGCGCCACGAAAATAAACGAACTTGGACGTATCGCATTCGCCCGTCGGTGACGCACAAACCGTTTGCGCGGATTGATAACGGCAAGGTTGTGGCGAAGTTTGACGATTTGGAAACTACGCCGAATCAGTTGCGCTGGAATCCGCTTCAAATGCCGGAAACGCCGACGGATTTTGTGGACGGCATCGTAACGTTTGCGGGCAACGGCAATTCTTACGACCAACACGGCATTGCGGTTCATCTGTTCGCCTGCAACAAAGATATGACCGACAGATTTTTCTATAATGCTGATGGCGAAATGCTCGTCGTCGCAGAGAAAAATCGGCTACGTTTTTTGACCGAATTGGGAATTATCGAAATCAATTCGGGCGAGATTTGCGTCATTCCGCGCGGACTTAAATTCCGCGTTGAACTGCTTGACGGCGAGGCTCGCGGTTACATTTGCGAAAATTACGGACAGCAGTTTCGCTTGCCCGATTTAGGTCCGATTGGCGCGAACGGTTTGGCGAATCCGCGTGATTTTGAAACGCCGGTCGCTTGGTACGAAGATTTGGACGGCGAATATAATTTGACGGCGAAATTCGGCGGCAATTTGTGGAGTTGCGCAATAGATCATTCGCCGCTCGATGTCGTCGCGTGGCACGGAAATTACGCGCCTTACAAATACGATTTGCGGCGGTTTAATACGATTGGTTCGATTTCATTCGATCATCCCGACCCAAGCATTTTCACCGTTTTAACGTCGCCGTCGTTCGAAGTCGGCGTGGCAAACTGCGATTTCGTGATTTTCCCCGACCGTTGGCTCGTGCAGGAAAATACGTTTCGTCCGCCGTGGTTTCACCGCAATATTATGTCGGAATTTATGGGTTTATGCTTCGGACAATACGACGCGAAAGAAGAAGGTTTTGTCGCGGGCGGCAGTTCCCTGCACAATCAGATGTCGGCGCACGGACCCGACGCAGAAGTTTACGAAAAAGCCTCGAATGCCGAACTCAAACCGATGAAATTATCAGGCACGATGGCGTTTATGTTTGAGTCACGCTACGTCATTCGTCCGACGAAATACGCGATGGAAACTTCGGAATTACAAAACGAATATTTTGAAGTTTGGCAAAAACTCAAGAAAAATTTTAAGATGTAAGCGGTAACCAAATCAGCAAAGGACAGTAAATTTTTGATGGGTTTCAGGCAGACAACAGATATTTTAATCATCGGCGGCGGCGTGATCGGATTGACTTTGGCGCGTGAACTTCGGCGCAAAGGTGTTCAAAGAATCACAATTCTCGAAAAAAATCAGTCGTGCGGAATGGAAGCATCAAATGCCGCCGCCGGTATGCTCGCGCCGCAGGCTGAGGCTGACCAAGCCGATGATTTTTTTGATTTATGCCGCGCCAGCCGCGATTTGTATCCGTATTTTTCCGAACAGCTGTTTGATGAAACCGGCGTTGATATTGAACTCGACCGCAGCGGAACGCTCTATGCGGCATTCACCGAGAACGATTCGGCGGAAATACAGCGGCGATATGAATGGCAGAATAAAGCCGGGTTGAATGTTGAATATCTAAGTGCGGAAGAAACCCGCCGTGCCGAAGCGTTTATTTCTCCCGATGTGTGCGAAGCGTTGTTTTTTCCGAATGACTGGCAGGTTGAAAACCGAAAATTGCTGGCGGCTCTGCGAAAATATTGCGAACTTAATCAAATTCAAATCATTGAAAACTGCGAAGTCAAAAATCTTTTGACGGAAAATGGGGAAGTTACGGGCGCAAAAACGGAAACTGAAACATTCGTTGCCGAAAAAGTGATTCTGACAACGGGCACGTGGACTTCGCTCATCAAACTCGGCGAAAACGCTGCGCTTTTTGTTAATGTGAAACCGATTCGCGGGCAGATGTTGAGTTTTCAAACGGTAAAGCGACTTTTTACAAAAGTTATTTACAGTCCGCGCGGTTATCTGGTGCCGCGTTCCGACGGACGAATTTTAGTCGGCGCGACGGTCGAAGATGTCGGTTTTGATAAAAGTTTGACGGCAAAAGGAAACAATTTCTTGCTCGAAAATGCTTCAGAAATCGCGCCAAACCTCGCAAATCTGAAAGTCAGCGAAAGATGGTCGGGCTTGCGTCCGTTTGCCGCCGACGGTTTGCCGATTTTGGGCGAATTCCCTGAAATTGAGAACCTTTTTTTCGCTACGGCACATTATCGTAACGGAATTTTACTCGCACCGCTGACGGCTGAAATTTTGGCGGATAAAGTTATCGAAAATGTCGAATCCAGATATTTCGACGTTTTCAGTCCGCGTCGTTTTGAAGCTTCGTCAAAAAAAGTCGGCGGTCAACAGTAGAAACGAAGCGGTTTTTGGACTTGAAATTATGCGAAAACTTTTTTTATCTCTACTGTTTTTATCTTTATCAGTAAATGCTTTCGCACAATCGCGGCGGGTTGATCCGAATACCCCGCAACCGACAAATTCGGCAATCAGTGCAATCAATGACTTGACCGCCGAACAAATGTTCAATGATGCCAACACTTACGCCAAAAACAAGTTTGCCGAATACGAGCAGCAGAAAAAACCTTTTAATGACAGTCTTTATAAACAAACTATAATTGAACAAAAACAACTGGCGGCGAAGTATGCAGCCGTCGTTTCAGGACGCGAAAAGACGGCGGGCGAAGATTCTTATTATCTCGGAATGCTCAATTGGCTGGCGGAAAATTCAGACAATGCTGCTGAAGCATTTCAAAAATTCTTAACGACTGAAGACTCGGCAATTGGAAAAATACAGACTGCGCGTTCGATTATTATCGTCATTGATGCGCGGCGAAAAAATTTTGACGAAGCAGAAAAGATTTTGACCGATTACTTAAAAGTCACACCGGTTAAACTGAACGAACGCGCCAAAATCGAAAGCGAACTGGCGAAAAATTATCAGGCGGAAAACGATTTTACCAGAGCCGCGCCGCACGCTGAACAAGCCTATGTCGCTTCCAAAGCGATTTTCAGAAGTATGACTTCACGCGCTAAAGGACTCGATCAGATTCTCGACGCGGGAATAACTGTTTTCGACGTTTACAAAGCGGCGGGAAAAAACAAAGAGGCGGAAGACTCGCTTGATAATTTGCGAAAAACGGCGGCTTTGGTCGAATCAACCAGTCTCTATTATTACGCCGTTAATGAAAATATCGAATATTTAATTGAAACGAACCGCAAACCGCTCGCCCTCCAGTTTTATTCGTCCGCGTTGGTGCAGGCGACCAAAGATTTTTCCGTCAAACCGTTACAGGAAGATGTCGTGCAGCGGCTCAAAAAACGGGAAACACAATATAAACTGCTTGGCGAACCGGCACCCGAATTAAAGGATGTAGATAGCTGGTTTCCGGGACAACCGCAAACTATGGCAAGTTTGCGCGGCAAAGTCGTGATGCTCGATTTTTGGGCGACGTGGTGCGGTCCGTGCCTCGATGCTTTTCCGGCTTTAATCGAATGGAATCAGGACTTTAAGAAAGAGGGACTGGAAATTTTAGGTGTGACACGCTATTTCGGTGAAGCCGAAGGCGGAAAAGTTGATAATCCGGCTGAGATTAGTTTTTTGCAGCGATTCAAACAAAACAAACGTCTGCCGTATGATTTTGTCGTCGGTAAAAACAACACCAATCAAATCGTTTATGGCGCAACATCAATTCCGACGACGATTTTAATTGATCGTAAGGGTATTATCAGGTTTGCCGAAACCGGCAGAAGTGCTTCGCGCGAAGAGGAAATTCGGGAAATGATCGTCAAACTGCTGGCGGAGAAATAGGGTAAATTCAAATTCCAGATTCCAAATTTACTTCGTGCTAACAACCGTCTTCAATCTAGAATTTGAATTTTGGAATCTGGAAGCCAAAATATGGTGAAATCAATAGAAGAATCTAAAGACAAAACGCAGAACTTTTACGACCGCATCGCCGATGTGCATAATTTGGCGATGAAGATCAACGGTTATCGTGATTCGGTCGCTAAGTATCTGCAATCGCTTGATCTTAACCTTAATTCCGAATCGCTTGTTTTGGATGCCGGCAGCGGAACGGGCATTGTTACGCTCGGCTTTTACGCGGCTGGTTTTCACCCGAAAAAAACTTTCGCACTCGATTTGTCGTTTAATTCGCTGGAGATTTCCCGCGAGCAGTTTACCAAAGATAAAAAGACGGACGAAATCAACATTTGCGCCGTGCAGGGCAATATTTTGCAGCTTCCCTTTGCTGACGAAACTTTCGATTTGATTATCACCTGCGGAGTTTTGGAATATGTTTCGCTCGACGATGGCTTGAAAGAATTTGCCAGAGTTTTGAAAAAAGACGCGAAATTAGTGATGATCCCGGTCAAGCCATCCATCGTCGGTTCGGTTTTGGAAATTTTGTATAAATTCAAAACACATCCAATCGAAAAAGTGAAGGAAATTTCACAGCGTTATTTTGAAATCGTCGGCGACTACAAATTCCCTTTCAATGAACCGATTGGCTGGTCGAAAATGATATTTCTGTTGCGGAAGTGCTGAAAGTCAGAACCGTTTGCGGTAGCGGGCGGCTCATGTTTAATCGGCGGATTTTATCGAGTCGGTAAAACCACCCGCTACCGCAGGCGGTTCTGACAAATCCTGATCCATGGAGAAAAACGGCAGTAAACCTTTGATTATCGCACATCGCGGCGCATCATCATCTGCACCCGAAAACACGCTGGCGGCGTTTCAAAAGGCGATTGACGATGGCGCGGAAGGTGTCGAGTTTGATGTGCGGCTGGCAAAAGACGGCGTTCCCGTCATTTTTCACGATGAGAACTTGCGGCGCATCGGGCAGAAAGAAGGTAATATTTTGAGCTACACTTCGCTAGAACTTCAAAGTATTAATGTCGGTTTGTGGTTCAACGCAAAACATCCAAATAAAGCCGACGACCGATTTGCCGTCGAAAACGTTCCGACACTCGCACAACTGCTCGAATTTCTGAAAGATTTTGAAGGTTTGATTTACATTGAGTTAAAATGTGCAGAAAAAGAAAACGCCGCACTCGTCAAAGCCGTTTGCGAAACAATCAGCGGCTCGAAACTGCTCCCGTCAATGATCGTCAAAAGTTTCAATTTCGACGCAATTCGCCAAATAAAACAACAGTTTCCTGAAGTTCGCACCGCCGCCCTGTTTGCGCCGAAAACCAGGACGATTCTGCGAGATAAAACATCTATTTTGGAAAAAGCCGAACACTATGCGGCTGACGAACTTTCGATTCACTGCTCGCTGGCGACGGAAAGTTTTATTCAAAAAGCCGAACAGCGCGGTTTTCCGGTGACGATTTGGACGGCGAACAACTCCGTTTGGGTCAAACGCGCCGTAGATTTGGGCATCAACGCGATTATTACCAACAATCCGGCGAAACTTCTCGCCAAAAAGCGTGAAATTTTCGCCGCCGGATAATTTCATCATCTCGGTTTCGCAAATCTGTCTTTTTTAATGACGACGTTGTGTTTCACTTCGGTCATCGTCAAATATATTTCGTAATCCGGCAGCATCGAATGAATTTTGAACGGGACTTTCACGCCGTCAATCTCGCGCACATCATCAAAAAAAGTTCTCATCGGAATTTTGCCGTCCGCCGAAATAACCGTCACGTCCTGCCGCACTAACAAACCGTTTTTTACATCGAAGTAAAATGTTTCCGGCGGGCTGCCGACCGGCGTTGCGAGAATCACATACGCATCATTTTCACCGACTTTTTCCGTGCTTTTCAATTCCATTTTCGGATAAAGTTTGGCGAGATTGGTTTCACGATAAAAATCGTAAGTGAGCTTGGTCTGTGCCAATTTTTCGCCTATTTTGTCGTAATTTCCCGTCATCGGATTGATGCTCCACGCAGTTTCACCGTCGAAACCTTCGATAATATCGCCGACCCCGGCGAGCGAGGTCTTATTATAAAATTTGTTTGGCGGAGCGGCATAACTTTCAATAACGCCTTTCACGCCCATCAGCATAATTTCAAGAACACCTTTTGAATAAAGATTTTTCACCTTTTCATTAGCTTCTTTGCCGACGGCGCGTTCGTATTTCGCCAGAATTTCCGGCACGGTCGGCATTTTGACGGTCGGCATTTTGGGGAAGACGGTTTCAGCCGCTCCTGTTTGACTAAATCCCGCAACCGTAACAGCGAAAATGATTGTTAAGAAAAACGATAATTTTAGTTTCATATTTTCCTTTGGTGCTTCCCGCGAGTTTCGATAAAACCTTTTAGTTTAGTTTTGCAACCAAGCTGTTTGATTATAAACTTTTTTTAGAAAATTTAATTACGAAAGGATTCTTAAGATATGAAAAAATTTGCAATTATCGGTTTTATCGTTCTGGCGTTCACGCTGACGGCTTTTGGGCAGAAAACTAAAACGACTATTATCAAAGCAACGACGATCAATTTAGCCGACGAAAAAGCGGTGCGAAATGCTTTTGACGATTTGATCAAAGCTATCGAAAACTCTAGTGTTGACGGTGCAACCAATACTTATTGGAATTCGCCCGACCTTTTATTTTTCAACCATAACGGAACGGTGACGCGCGGCTGGGATCAAAACCGCAAAAACCGCGAGGCGACTTTTCCCCGCATCAAAAACGTCAAACTCGACAAGAGTGATGTCCGCGTAAAAATGCTCGGAAACGATGGCGCGCTCGTCACTTTTTTGTGGAAACAAACCCGTGATTACGAAGACAAGTCGGAAACCGCGTCGGGACGCACCACGTTGGTTTACCAAAAAGTCGGCAAAGAATGGAAGGTGGTTCACCTGCATTCGTCACCTGACAATGCGCCGGTTGACCGACCTGTTTTCCCGTCGGAAAGACAACCGATCAGCAACGAATAAAACTTAACTTTTCTCCAAAATCACTTGTGCAACGGCGTGTTCCGCCGTGTGCGACATTGACAAATGAATGACATTTGCGCCAAGATTTTCTAAAATATTTTTCGCTTCGCCGCTGATTACAAAATGCGGAACGCCATTTTCGCCGGAGATAATTTCGATGTCGTGCCAGGTAATTTTGCCGCGCCAGCCAGTTTTCAGTGCCTTTAAAAACGCTTCTTTGGCGGCAAAACGTGCCGCGTAAGATTGCGCCGCCGCCATTCCTTTTGCGTCGCAGTAGGCGCGTTCACGGTCTGTAAAGACACGCTCAGCAAAACGCGGCGTTCTGGCAAGCGTCTCGCGGATGCGGCAAACTTCGATAATGTCTATTCCGATGGAAACAATCACGGGTAAATTTCAAATTCCAAATTCCAAATTCCAAATCACGGAATCGGATGAGTCAATTTTAGCAGAAAACGGGTTTTATTGGCGCGAAAAAGACGGCGTGAAAGTTCTTGTTTGTCGTGTGATGGAAGAAAACGGTTTTATCAACGGTTTTTCAACAAGGCTCGGCGGGGTCAGCGATTTTCCTGAAAATTCACTGAATTTAGCCGGTTACGATGAGGACTCGGCGGAGAATATCGCCGAGAATCGAAGGCGATTTTTACGATTGTTTGAAGGCAATTTTCAATTGGCTTCGTGTTGGCAAATTCACAGCGCGGACGTTCGCACTATTGAAACGAATGAAGACGTGCAGGACGGAAATTGTAAAATGGATGCGCTCGTTTCGGATTTACCGAATGTCTTACTGGGCGTAAAAACCGCCGATTGTGTGCCGGTTCTGCTTGGCGACACGAAAACGAAAGCATTTGCTGCCGTTCACGCCGGGTGGCGCGGAACGGTCGGTGCGATTGTGTTAAAGGCGATTGAAAAGATGCGCGAAAATTTCGGGACCAATGCAGAAGATTTGATTTGCGCGATTGGTCCGGCGGCGAGCGGAAAAAATTACGAAGTCGGTGAAGATGTTATTTCCGCTTTTGCAGAAAATTTCCCTGATAGCGAAAATCTTTTCGTCAAAACCCGCGAAAACCACGCGCTGATTGATTTGCATCTCGCCAACCGTGAACAATTAAAGAGCGTTGGCGTTACCCCGGAAAATATCAGCATTGCGCCGCTTTGCACGATGGAGCGCACCGATTTGTTTTTTTCGTATCGCCGCGAGAAAAAATTATACGGTAAAACAGGGCGTTTGATGTCGGTGATCGGCAGAAGTTAAAGTGATGAAATTTACTGTTCTCGGAAGCGGCTCGACCGGAAATTCCGTGTTGATCTGCACCGAAAAAACAAATATTTTGGTTGATGCCGGTCTAAGCGCAAAAGAAACTCTGCGCCGTTTGACGATGGTCGGCGTAAATTTTGAAGATTTGGACGGAATTTTAATCACGCACGAACACGGCGATCACGCGGGCGGTTTGCGTGTGCTGCTCAGAACCGTCAAGTGTCCGGTTTATATGTCGGAAGCGACTTTAGCCGCATATTTGCGCGAAAAAGCAAATAAATTGAATGGTGAGCCACAGAAACGCGCCGATGTTTTGAAAAATCGCACCATCGAAATTGAATCGAGCAAAGATTTTTGCATTGGAGATATTGATTTCGAACCTTTTAGTGTACCGCACGACGCGGCTGATAATTTCGGGTTTGCGGCGAAAAACGGTGGTGTGAAAGTCGCTACCGTGATGGATTTCGGCTATTTTACGACACTGATTAAAGAAAAACTGCGTAATTGTGACGGCATCATCGTCGAATCTAATCACTGCCGCGATATGCTCAAAACCTGTGCGGTTTACAGTTGGGATTTGAAACAGCGGATTTTGTCGCGCACCGGACATCTTTCAAATCAGGAATTATCCGACTGGCTGACGGACGAATTTGACGGAAGTGCGCGGCACATCGTTTTAGCCCATCTTTCGCAACGCGCCAACGAACCGCATCTCGCCCGTTTGATGGCGCAAACCGCGCTGCAAATGCGTTCACCGCTGTTTAGAACCGAAACGCAAATCACGATTTCATATCACGGCGACCCAACTAATTGGATTCAATTTTGATTCAAAATTCGGAAGCCGACAGGATGACTTTCATCACATTTTTACTTTCGGCTCTTTCCATCGCCTTCAAACAGTCTTTCAAACTGAATTCTTCGCTGACGAGAGTTTCTACATCAACCGCTTTGTTTTTCAAGAGTTCGAGCGCGGGTTCAAACCGTCCGCAGCGCGAACCGATGATGGTAATTTCGTCAACAACGACGCGCCACGCCGCCCATTTTGCCGCGCCGTGAAAAGTTGATTTTAAGACGAGTTTGCCGCGCGGTTTGATTAAATTTAACGCTAGGTCAAAGCCCGATTTAGAGCCGCTTGCTTCGACGACAACATCGAATTGACGGTTTAATTTTGAAGCGTTTTCGAGCGTAACGCCTTCAATACCGCGATTTTTGACGATTTTTAGTTTTTCTTCGTGTTTGCCGATGAGGAAAACTTTGCGGCTTTTCAGTGCGAGACTTTGAGCGCATAAAATTCCCAATTTTCCGTCGCCGATCACCGCGATTTTTGTTTCGGGAAAGATTTCGACCTGTTCGGTAATCCCATAAGCCGCCGCCAAAGGTTCGGTGAAAACCGCTTGAATATCGGAAACCTCGTCCGGGACTTCCAGCAAATTTCTCGCCGGCAGTGTCAAAAATTCCGCGTGCGCGCCGTCACGCCCGACGATTCCCAGAACCGTTCGCCCCGGACAATGACGTGAGTCGCCGCTCAAGCACAATTGGCAGATGCCGCAACCCGCGTTTATTTCGCCGACGACTCTTTTCCCGACGAGATGCGGCGCGTCGTCCGCCTCTTCGACCACGCCGACAAACTCGTGTCCGATGGTTCCCTCGAAATTGGCGTAACCTTTGACGATTTCGATGTCGGTGTTGCAAATTCCCGATTTTATGATTCGCACGAGTGCTTCACTCAGCACTTTCGGTTGGGTGATTTCATCTAAACTCAGTTTTTTATTTTTGAAGCGTAATGCCTGCATAGTTACAGTTTAAGATTAGTTTGCGGTGGAGGTAAATAATCATTTGCGTAATATTTTTAATTTTTGGCTCTAAATCTGTTTTGGAAACTAAAAAAGCCGCTTGACGTTCAAGCGACTTCAGCATTTTCTATTTGTAAAGCGATTTACGCGCCCAGATAATTTCGGAGAATTGGTTCCAACACATCAAAATCAACGGGCTTGTCAATCAAATCGTTACATCCTGCTTCAATAGCTCTTTTATAATAGTTTTTGCCAAATGCGGTGACGGCGATAATCGGCATTTGTGTTTTGGAGCTGCATTCTCTAATGGTTCGCGTGGCGGTTAATCCGTCAACCAGTGGGAGCGAAATATCCATCAAGATAAGGTCGGGACACTGTTGTTTGGCTCTGTCAACCGCTTCGATGCCGTCCGTCGCTTCAATCACCTCATAGCCGTAACTTTCAATTAGAAACTTCATAAAGTCCCGTGTGTCTTCATAATCTTCAACTATTAAAATCTTCTTAACCATATAAATCCTAAAACGAATTATCAACAAATGAGTATGAAACCGATACATAAACAAAGTTTCATTTGTTATACAAGCAAAAAAAGTGCCAGGACTTTAAAATACTGCTTTATCGAGGAAGGTTTAACCTATTAAAATTGCCTGCCCAAAGCATAAATAAAATTTTTTGTTTGAATATAAAAGAAAATTTTTAGTATGATGCAAGTTATGAAAACACTTTATCCTGAAATAAAACCTTTCGATTCGGGAATGCTGTCAGTTTCCGATATTCACACGATTTACTATGAGCGGTGCGGAAACCCAGACGGTATTCCGGTCGTTTTTCTGCACGGCGGACCCGGCGGCGGATTGATTCCGATGTATCGTCAATTTTTCGACCCGGCGGCGTATCACATAATTTTATTCGACCAGCGCGGTTCGGGAAAATCAACGCCGCACGCCGAACTGCGCGAAAATACGACCTGGGATTTAATCGAGGATATTGAAACACTGCGCGGGAAATTCGGTATCGAAAAATGGTTCGTGTTCGGCGGTTCGTGGGGCAGCACGCTGAGTTTGGCTTACGGCGAGACCCACCCGGACAGGTGTTTGGGACTCATTTTGCGCGGAATTTTCCTGACCCGCAAAAAAGAACTGCAATGGTTTTACCAATACGGCGCGAGCGAGATTTTTCCTGATTTCTGGGAACGCTACCGCGACGAAATTCCCGAAGACGAACGCGGCGATTTTATGACGGCATATTACAAGCGGTTGACGGGCGGCGATAAACAAACACAGCTTTCGGCGGCGCGGGCGTGGAGCGTGTGGGAAGGTTCGACATCAAAGCTTTTTCCCGACAAAAATTTGATGGATTACTGGGAAGGTGAAGAAGAAGCGTTGGCGTTGGCGCGAATCGAATGTCACTACTTTATGAACAATTCTTTCTTTTCGACGGAAAACTATCTGATCGAAAATATTGATAAAATCCGCCACCTGCCGACCGTCATCGTGCAGGGTCGCTATGATGTCGTCTGTCCGTCGGTCAGCGCGTGGGAGCTGCACAAAGCCTTTCCCGAAGCAGATTTACAGATTATTTCCGATGCCGGACATTCGATCTCGGAAAAAGGAATTACTTCCGCACTGGTTGACGCGATGGATAAATTCCGAGATACGTCGCAGAATTAAAATGCAACAAATTATCGTTAAATACGTGGTGAGAAAACAGAATTCTGTTTGAAATTATTGTTTGGGAGTTAATCGTATGCCGAAAAAGTTTTTCATCACCCTTTTTTTGTTCGCGCTGTTTGTTTCCGTTTCATCTGCTCAAGCTGTAAACAAACAGTGGGAATATTTGGAGGTTTCTCAAATCTTTGGCTCTTATGTTCCTTACACACAGGAATATTTTCCTTATCGAAATTACAATTTCTTTAATGTCGGGAAGACAGTTGCGGGAAATAGTTCTTTAGATTGGATAGGAAAGTCCGGTTGGGAATTGGTCGGAGCGGTTTCGACCGGGGATAATAATTCAGAGACTAAACTAATTTTTAAAAGACCTTATAATGCACAAGTTTCAAATCGTGAAATTGAGAAATTAGAGAAATCATTTAGTGAGCAAAAGAAGATACCATCTGTTGAATTAGTAGATTTGGATGCTCAGGAAGCCAAACAGAAATTGGATGATATTTAATCGGCAAGAAGAAGAAAGGTTAAGAAATGCGCTTTCAAAGATCAATAATTCGACGACAAAGGTTATTAATGTGAAAGGTGCCGCTGTCGAGTTGGATAAGACCAGTTTAGCGGCTGAAATCGTCGTTGACGGAACATTGATTTTGTTGAAAGACGGAAATAAATATCGTTCGTCTGAAGCAAAAAGTTATTGGCAGGAAGTTGTCAAACAAATTTCAATTTTACCCGAATTGAAATTTAACTCATCTTCACAAAACTTTACCAGATTTCAAATCGGAAAATTTGCCAATAGATTCGGCAACATCAGTATTGGTATTACTGTTATCGTCAATCACAAAAATGACCAAATTGTAGTGGCGCAGGGAGTTGCGACCGGATTCTGGAAAGAAGCAAAGCAGTAGTTTGTAAGTTGAGATCAACAAACTTCACTAAATAATTGAGCAAACCACTTTAATTTTTAAGCGACAGGTGAAATTTCACGAAAATAGCTGTATTATGAAAATAAGCGACGCGCCAACTTTTTATTTACTGCAAGCGTCAAAGAAAATATAAAGAGATAAAATTATGGGACTTGGAACAACAGAGATACTTTTAATTGTCGCCGTTTTGTTTTTACTTTTTGGTGCATCGCGTCTGCCGCAGCTCGCCAAATCGTTAGGACAGACCCGCAAAGCCTTTAAAGAAGGAATACGCGAAGCTGAGGAAGAAGACCGTTTAGAGCAGGAACAGAAAACAATTCAACCGACGACCGTCGCGCCGCCTCAGGTTTCGGCGATGACGGATGAAGAAATTGTCGCGGAAATGCGGCGGCGGGCAGCGGTAAAACAAGTTAGATAAGTGAGATAATATGATTCAACCAATAATACTTTTTATTTTTGACAGTCCGACCCAATTGATTTTTGTCGGTGCCATCATCTTTTTACTCTTTGGTGCGTCGCGTTTGCCGCAGCTTGCCAAATCGTTGGGGCAAACACAAAAAGCATTTAAGGCAGGTTTGCGTGAAGCCGAGGAAGAAGATCGAATCGAGCAGGAGAAAAAGAATATACAAACTTCCCCGGGAACGACAGCCTTTAATTCACCGACGGTGACGGCTCTGAGCGATGAAGAATTAATGGCGGAAATGCGGCGACGGGCGGAAACCAAACAAATAGGAAACTCCGACATTTAACCAGTTTTTTTCTATTAATTAATGGTAATTTCCCTTGTTCCCTGAACAACTCGACCGATTTCAAAACACCGCTCGCCGAATTCTTCGATATGCGCGACCATTGACTCTTTATCGCTTTCCGCGCAGACGACGACCATTCCGATTCCCATATTAAAGGCGCGAAACATTTCTTCATCGGTGACATTGCCGAGTCTCTGCATCACGCCGAAAATCGGGAGTTCGTTCCAGGTTCCGCGCTTTATTTCGACCGAAACATTTTCGGGTAAAATGCGCGGAACATTTTCAAGCAGTCCGCCGCCGGTGATATGTGCTAAACCTTTGATCTTTTTCTGATCAATCGGCACGGAAAGCGGTTTAAAATAGCTGAGATGTGGTTCCAACAAAGTGTCGGAAAGTGGTTTTCCGTTTATTTCCGTATTGATTTGATAGCCGCCGACTTCAAAAAACAGTTTTCTCGCCAGCGAATAACCATTCGTGTGCAGACCGCTCGAAGGCATTCCCAAAACGACATCGCCCGCGCTGATATTTTTGCCGTCAATTACCTTTTCGCGGTCAACCACGCCGACGATAAAACCTGCCAAATCATATTCGCCGTCGGCATAAAAACCCGACATTTCCGCCGTTTCGCCGCCGAGCAAAACACAATTATTTTCTTTACAGGCGGTTGCGATTCCTTCAACTACCGATGCCGCGATTCTCGGCGAAAGTTTTCCGGTCGCAAAATAATCAAGAAAAAACAGCGGTCGTGCGCCCTGCACTAAAATATCGTTGATACAGTGATTAACGAGGTCTTGCCCGATTGTGTTATGAACATTGGCGAGAAACGCAATTTTCAACTTCGTGCCGACTCCATCCGCTGAAGAAACCAAAATCGGCGACGACATTTCGGTAAATTTTGCATCGAACATTCCGCCAAAACTGCCGATTTCCGTCAAAGTTCGCGCATTAAACGTGCTTTTGGCAAGGTTTTTAATTTTCGACACCGTTTCGTTCGCTTTATCAATCGAAACGCCCGCATCGGAATATGAAATTGGTTTTATCATAATGTTTTTGAAAAGTGATTATAAACGTATTCGGACAATTCGACCAAAATGAAACAGTAATTATTTTTGCATTTTCGCGCGTTCAAGTTTAGCATTTTGATTGGAGAAAAAATTATGAGTTTCACTTTAATTGATTTGGGTTCTGAAAATTACGAGTTTCGTGCCAATGTCTGGAATTGGAAAACAACGCTCGAAATTATTAAAAGTTTCGATTTGATTGACGAAGGTAAACTGCGTCAAATGAACTATAACGCCACCGGAGCGGCGGTTTCACACGAGGATGCACAGACAGTCGGTGAAAAAATACAAAATGAAATTTTACCGAAACTTGAGCCGAATAAACGCATCTTTATGGATTTGTCCGTCACCGACCAACCCGACGACGGCACGCTGTACCGCGACGGAGACGAACAATGGAAAAATTACAGCGCGGATTACGAATGGCTTAAGGAATTCGCGGATTTTTGTTTGAAATCGAAGGGTTTTCAGGTTTTTTAAGAGGGTTTCAGGTTCAAGGCTCAAAGTTTCAGGTCTAAGATCAATTTCCTCGTAAGTCTTTGGTTCTGCAACCTTGAACCTGAAACTTCGAACCTTGAACCTAAAATAATATGGAAGTTTTAGGAAATTTTTTTAGTCATTTGAGCGTTCAAATCACTTTGTTAATTCTTTTTGCGACGGTTCACGGTTACGTCGGCGCGTGGCTTGCCGTGCGGATGCTCTTTCGTCCGCGTAATCCGGTCAAATTGTTCAGTTTGACGATTTTTCCGCAGGGAATGATTCCGCGCCACCGCGACCGTTTGGCGGACGCTATCGGCAAAGCGGTCGGCGAAGAGTTGGTTTCGCAGGAAACTATTATCGAAGAACTTTTCGGTAAAGAATTTCTTGTTCGCAAGATTCAGAGTGTGATTGATTCTTACACCGAAGATCTGCTTTCGCAGAATCATCCCTCGCTGATTGAGACATTACCGGCAAATATGCGTGCCGCTGTTTTGGAGACGGTGACTTCTCTGCAAACGAAGATTTTTGAATATGTCGAAAATGTTCTCCGCAGTGAGGAAACCGTCAAATCAATCAGCGGTTTTATCGAACGCCGCGTTGATGAAGTTTTGTTACGGCGCATTTCCGAAACGATTGACGAAGAAACTTTCAATAAAATTTTAGGTTTTCTGGAAACGCGGATTCGTTCGGCGGTCAGCCAACCCGCTCTCGAATTAAAGATTCGGGAATTTATCAGCCGCCGTATTGACGATTTAACCAACACGCAAACCCCGCTCGGCGAGATGTTCACTGACGATGCCGTTGCTCTTTTGAAGGAAAAGGCGGTTGGACAAATCGAGCCGATTGTTCACCAGCTCGCCGAAATTGCGACGGCGGAGCGCACCCGCAATCAAATCGGCGCATTGATAAAACGCGAAGTTCACGATTATTACGAGCAGCTGCCTTTTTTCAAAAAGTTCTTCGTTTCCCGCGATAATTTACTTAAAGAAGTTGATGATTTAGTCAACGAAAGTTTACCGAAACGGGTCGAAGAAACTTTGCGCGGTGACTTTTTCGCGGAGGAAGCGCGAAATTTTATCGCCTCGACAATTAACAGCGCGATGGCGCGTCCGCTTCCCGAAGTTATCGGTAAAATTGCGCCCGATCAACTTGAAAAACTAAAATCGCAAATATCGAAACGCATTTTGTCGCTGTTGCAGGGCGACGAAATGATGACTTCGATTTCCGCTTACTTAACCGATACTCTCGAAAAACTGCGTCCACACAGCATTGATGCGGTTTTGCAGACCATCCACCCCGAATCTGAGGAAAAGCTCAAAAAACTGCTTTCAAACGGTCTTATCAGCATTCTCTCAAGCGGTGAGACTTCAAAGATCATCAATTCGGTTTTGTCCCGACAAATTGAAAAATTTATCAACACGCCCATCGGCAGATTGTCCGATCATATTTCCGAAGAAAAAGTTCGCAGTGCCGGTATTTCTTTGACCGATACAATCATCTCTGCGGCGAAACAGAAATTGCCCGAAGCAATTAAAGAATTCGACATCGGCGGTGTGGTTCGTGAGAAAATTAATAATTATCCCGGTGAGAAGCTAGAAGATTTAGTTTTGTCGGTTGCCAAAGAACATTTGCGAAAAATTGAATTGTTCGGCGCATTGTTCGGCTTGATTATCGGTATTGTCCAGGCAGTTCAATTTTACTTTTTCGCTCATAAATAATTTTACGATGTTTTCATTTCGGAGATGGATTTGCAGTCAAGTTTCGACGGCTTTTGTTTTAATGCCCTGAATACAGTTTTCATCGTTTAATCCGATGATATAAATGTCAATTTCAATTTTTCCGACTTTATATAATTTCAATTCTCTCAGATTATTCTTTAACAGTTCTGCCAGTTCCGCAAATTTTCCGGCTGTTGCTTTTTCTTCTTCCCCGTACCAATCCTGTATTGCCGTCAAACTCTCAAAAAGCTCGGTTACGCCTGTTTCCGTGACCGGCGTATCATTCGGGCTGCTGTTTGCCTTTGAAACTTCTTCTGTCGTTATTGATTCGACCCTGTCACCGAGATAGGGAACTATCTTTTCATCTGTTTCGCTCGTGTAATACAGTTCTTTCGTCAGTTCTTCCAGTTTTTTCCCCAGTTCATTTTCTTTATCAATTTTTTCCTCGGCAACATTCATTTTTTTTCTTTTTTTCGCCATAAATTTTGCTCCAAAAATCAAACCATCGTTAGTCTAACATAAACTCAATTGCTGCGAAGTGTCTGCTTTAACAAGCCTTTACATCATTCTTTCCATACCAAAAAAAAACCTGTGGATATCTCTTGCTATTTTGAGTTTAATTTGATAGTCTGTGAGCCGTTTCCGATATTTTTAGTTCCCGTAAAGTATTGAAAATATTACACTTAAAGTTTTACTTTAACTTTTAAGCAGCTTTCCACAAGCCTGTGGAAAACCCTGTGGAAAACTTTTTATTAATACCTTGTAAATCTTGAAAACTACCACAATAAAAAGGTTTGTGAGCGTTTGAAAAATTAATTGGCAATTTACTTTAATAAAAATTTAGACTGCATTTTTGCTTAAAAATTTTACTAAAGATTTAAGAAAATTTAGTGGAGAAAATTTCATGGATATGACAGTGGAAAAATCAAATGTTTGGACAAATATTCTTCAATCGGTCGAAAAACGCCTTAATAAGCAAATTTTCGATGCGTGGTTTCGCCCGATTCAATTTAACGGTTGCGACGAAGAGGACGGTGTTCTGCATTTGCAAGCCAACCAGGTTACCAAAGACTGGATCAGCAGTTATTATCTCGATGTCATCAACCAGACGATGAGGGAACTTAATATGTTCAATTATCAGCTTGATTGGCAGGTCGTTAAATCAGAGGTTGACGGTGAAAATTTTACAAACGACGATGACGACGACGGTGAATTTTTCTTTGAGAAACAGCATACTTCCACCAGTCCGAACAAACAGAACAGTTTTGACTTTTTAGAGAAGACAAAACCCGAAGCGTTGGTAAAAAATACCGCGCCGACCAATTTTGTTGATATTGAACCGATTGAAAATTCACTCAACCGAAAATATACATTCAATACATTTGTCGTCGGTTCGTGCAACCAATTTGCTCACGCAGCGGCTCTGGCAGTCGCCGAATCTCCGGGTAAAACTTATAATCCGATGTTTATTTACGGCGGTGTCGGTTTGGGTAAAACACATTTGATGCACGCCGCCGGACACGCTATCAAAGAGCGAAATCGTCATCTGCGCGTCGCTTATATTTCCGCCGAAAAGTTTATGAACGAATTGATCAACGCGATTCGTTACGACAAAACACAAACTTTCCGCGAAAAATATCGTTCGATTGATGTTTTATTAATGGACGACGTGCAGTTTATGGCAGGTAAAGAACGCACGCAGGAAGAGTTTTTTCATACTTTTAATGCTCTCCACAACGATCAAAAGCAGATCGTCGTCACTTCCGATTGTCCGCCGCGCGAGATTCCGACGCTCGAAGAAAGACTTCACTCACGTTTTGAGTGGGGCTTGATCGCCGACATTGAACCGCCCGACCTTGAAACAAAAGTTGCTATCTTGAAACGCAAAGCCGATCTGGATGGGGTTATGCTTCCCGATGAAATCGCGTTTTATATTGCCAGTAAAGTTAAAAGCAATATTCGTGAACTCGAAGGTTCGCTGGTTCGTCTCGTTGCTATTTCATCGTTGCGCGGCGTGCCGATTTCCAAAATGCTCGCGCAGGACGCGATGAAAAATATCATTGACAGCGAACAGCCGGAAGGTTTGACGCTTGAAAGAATTTCCAGAGCCGCCGCATCGCACTTTAAACTTACCGTCGAAGAAATAAAATCGAAAAATAATTCGAGACAAATCGCTGTTCCCCGACAGGTAGCAATGTATTTATGTAAAAGATTAACAAAGCATAGTTTTCCCGAAATAGGACGTGAGTTCGGCGGCAAGCATCATACGACCGTAATGCACTCGGTTGAGAAAATTGACTCGTTAATAAAGGAAGATAGAAATTTCCACAGGGTTGTCAGCGAGCTTATTGATAGTCTTTGCAGTTAGTTAAGATTGATCCATTACTTTTTTTACGACGAGTTTTCCACAGCCGGTAATTTTATTAGTTTAATTATCGCCTTTTGTGATAACAATTAAACAAAGTTTTCCACATTTCCACAGGTGACCCTAATTTTACCCTGTGGAAAAGCGGGGAATATTGAAATCGTATCGTTTTTTTCCACAGGGCTGTTCTTTTTCCACAGGTTTTCCACAACCCCTGTGGATTTATAAATTCAGCATTTGCAATAATTTAGGTCGGTTTTCCACTTTTCCACAGGCACTACTACTACTACTATTAAATATATAATGTTTTAAATTAGTATTATTAGTAAAAAGCAATTGATAATATTGATCGAAAATTAATAGAATTTACTTGTAGCTTTGTGGAGATTTAAGATGATTGAAAATACGAAACCAATAAAAAATCCTTTAACTCTAATTGCAATTTTTGCAGGTATAGCTGAAATATTATTAACTGTCGCTCTGAAATTTATTAATCAAGAACTTCAATATATTTTTATATGCTTTGTCATTGGATTTCCAATTCTACTTATAATACTTTTTTTTGTTATATTGATTCTCAAACCCGGAGTTTTGTATGCACCAAGTGATTTTAAGAATGAAGATAATTTCTTGGTTATTATGGATATTTATAATCAAAAAATAAATAAATCAAAAATTCGTTCCAGAAAATAAGTAATTAAGACTTTATAAGGTTATTATTACTTATTAAACTGTTTAGCAAACAATAAAGATTCAGGAGAAAATTATGGAATTTATTATTAAACAAAGTGTTCTGAAAGATGAACTCGGATTTGTTCAGGGTATTGTCGAAAAGAAAAGCACGATACCTGTTCTTTCGAATATTTTGATCGAATCGGTCGGCGAAAACGTAATTCGAATTGTCGGAACCGATTTAGATGTGACGATTCGTTGTGAAGCGGCGGCTGAAATTAAACAGGTTGGTTCGATGTGTATTCAGGCTCGTAAACTTTTTGATATTGTGCGGCTGCTTCCCGATTCGGATGTTCATTTTACCAAAGACGATAACGAATGGGTGAAAATGACCTGCGGTAAATCTAATTTCAGATTAGCGGGCGTGTCGAAAGAGAATTTTCCCGAAGTGCCGAGCTTTAAAAGCGCACCGATGAGCCTTTCAGCCGACGTTTTCAATCACTTTATTCAAAATACTGCCTTTGCCATTACCAATGAGCAATCGCGTTTCACGTTATCAGGTGCCAAATTTATGATTGACGGCGGCACAGCGCGAATGGTAACGACCGATGGTCATCGTCTTGCCTTTATCGAAAAAAAACTCGTTGACGAGGGTTCTACGGACGCTATGGATGCACTGATACCTAAAAAGGCTTTGATGGAATTGACTAAAATCGCTCGCGATGCGAACGGCGATATCAGTTTCGGTGAAGATACTAATCATATCTATTTTGAAGTTGACGGCAGATTACTGATTACGCGCAAACTTTCCGGGACTTTTCCAAACTACGAAATGGTCATTCCGAAAGATAACGACAAAACCGCTACTTTTGATGCCGAGGATATGAAAAATGCCATCCGCCGCGTGTCGTTGATGGCAGATGAAAGAACTCGTTCCGTTCGATTTAATATTAAGCAGAATGAAATTGAAATTGTCGCCCAATCCAGCGAAGAAGGTGAAGCGCAGGAGAAAGTTTTCGCCGATTATTCCGGTGATGAAGTTCAAATCGGATTTAATTCGCAATATTTGCAGGAATTTCTGAATGTTGTCGGATCAGGTGAATCAGATACCGCTGAAAATCAAGAAAAAGTCACCGAGGGCGAAACCGTCCGTGTCAAAGAAAATGCCGGTCGTCTCCGCATCAGTTTTGAATTCAAGGACGGCAACGGTCAAACTATGATGAATATCGCCGGTGATTCAAATTATAACTACAAGTATATCGTAATGCCGTTGCGAATATGAGCAGATTTCTCTAATTTACCAATTTCAGAGGATTACTTTATGTTTCCGTCAGATAATAATTTTGAAACCATGGTTACTCTCGAATCAAAAGCCAATTCGGTTGATGAAGATGAGCCTTTCCGCATTCTTATGCTCGGAGATTGGAGCGGGAGGCAAAATCGTGATTCTTCAGCCGATTTGTCAAATTTGCAAACAATTGAAATTGACCGTGACAATTTTGAGGATGTGATTGATAGTTTCAATATTTCAATAGATTTGGATTTATCGAATGATAATACCGGGTTGATGACTCTGAATATTCATGAATTTGACGACTTTCATCCCGACAATATATTTCGACAACTTCCCTGTTTCTCACATTTACGAGAACTCCGGCGCAAACTGTTAAACCCTGATACTTTCAATTCAGCCGCGAATGAAGTTCGTTCATGGTTTAATCTGGCTGATGTGGATAAAGTGACCGTTGATTCTAAAATTGTGCGGGATGATTCTCAGCCCGCGCAGGATTTTAACCTCCTCGACCAAATATTAGACCAAAGTTCCGCTGACAATTCTGTTGAACGCCAACCACTTCCCGTTCAAACTGAACTCAGTAATTTGATTGCCGATCTTGTCAGACCATTTGTTATTCACACCGATGAAAATGAGCAGAAAGATTTAGTCGCCGTCGTTGACCGGGCATCCGGCGAGATTATGCGTGAAATTCTGCATCATCCGGTTTTTCAATCTTTAGAATCCGCTTGGCGTGGATTATATTTTTTAGTTAGAAGGATTGAAACCGGGGTTGATCTCAAAATATTTATTTGTGATGTAACCAAAGACCAGTTAGCCGCCGACTTAAAGTCGAACGGCAATTTAACAGACACTTCGTTTTTTAAGTTTTTGTCTGATGATAATTATCAAAGTGTCGGTGTTGAAAATTGGGCTGTTGTGGGCGGCAGTTATAATTTCCGCCTAAATGTTGATGATGCAGCTCTGTTGATGAGAATTGCTCAAATTTCAAAAATAATTAATGCACCTTTCATTTCTTCTTTCAGTCGGCATAATTTTACAGATGCTTTTGATAATGAAAACGAGACGAGTTTTGAAATTGCCCCCGATTCGAACGAATTTAAGCTGTTACAAATGATTCGTTCCGTTCCCGAATCTTCGTATCTCGGACTGGCATTCTCCAAGTTTTTGTCGAGACTTCCCTACGGCGAAAAAACCGATCCGATTGAAACCTTTTCGTTTGAAGAATTAAAGGACATTTCAAACTCCGGTTATTCTTGGACCGACCCGGCATTTGCCTGCATCTTACTTTTGGCGCAAAGTTTTCAACATAACGGTTGGCAGTTTGGAACCCGATTGCACAGACAAATTGATGATTTACCGATTCATATTTTTCAGTCAGAAAATGCTCCGCAAAAGAAAATCTTATCCGTTACTCTTAACCAAAATTCCTGTCTGAACTTATTGAAATTAGGTATTATGCCGTTGATTACTTTTCAAGATTCCGATGCTGTACGGCTAGCCCGGTTCCAATCAATTTCCGATCCTTTTACTATGCTGAACGGTAAATGGGACGGTAGTTAAGTATTTTGCTTGCAACAATTTAGCTGGTTGCTGAGTTTGTCGGTTTCGTGTTGTTACTTTATTTTGAACTTATATTCTGTTAAATTACAATGTATCTTATTTTTTACTTTCTATTGTTGTGACAGAGTATTATGATTTTTGATGAAGTTTTTGATGTTATTGTAGTGGGTGCCGGTCACGCTGGTTGTGAAGCCGCTTCATCCGCTGCCCGTCTCGGTTCCGAAACTGCTCTCGTTACTCTAAATTTAGATCTAGTCGGTCAGATGTCCTGCAATCCGGCTATCGGCGGCATTGCCAAAGGACATATCGTTCGGGAAATTGATGCACTCGGCGGCATCATGGGAAATGTTATTGACCGAACCGGCATCCAATTCCGACTTCTTAATCGTTCCCGCGGTCCGGCTGTCCAATCTCCCCGCGCACAGGCAGATCGTTCTCTGTATCGAACAGAAATGAGGAGTGTTCTTGAGGCTACTTCAAACCTTCATCTTCGCCAAGGTTTGGTAATTGATCTAATTGTTGAGAATAATAAGGTTATCGGTGTCGAATTACAGGATACTCGTAAGTTTAGAGCTAAATCAGTGGTAATTGCCGCCGGGACTTTTCTCAACGGCAAAATTCATACAGGTAATAAAACATTCTCTGCCGGTCGTGCCGGTGAACCTGCTTCGATAGAACTTGCAGACAGTCTGAAAAAATTGGGCTTTCCGGTTGGTCGATTAAAAACGGGAACGCCGCCTAGACTCGACGGCAGGACTATTGATTGGGATGCGTTTGAATCACAACCGCCAGATGAAAATCCCGTGGCATTTTCTTTTTCAACGAAAGAAATAACTCAGCCGCAAATCAATTGTCACATCGGATACACGAATGAACTTCTTCACAATACTATTCGTGAAAATCTACATCAATCGCCGCTTTATTCGGGGAAGATTAAAGGGGTTGGACCAAGATACTGTCCGTCCATCGAAGATAAAGTTGTAAAGTTTGCTGAGAAAGATCGCCACCAACTTTTTCTCGAACCTGAAGGTCACAATACCAATGAAGTTTATCTAAATGGTTTTTCGACTTCCCTGCCGTCCGATTTGCAAAGTTCGCTTTTGAAAATGATTGATGGTTTTGAAAATGTTAAAATTATTCGACCCGGCTACGCCATCGAATATGATTTTATTGATCCCAGAGAACTAAAACCGACCTTAGAAACTATCCGTCTCAGCGGTCTTTTTCTAGCCGGTCAAATAAATGGAACTACGGGTTATGAAGAAGCCGCCTGTCAGGGATTGATGGCGGGTATCAATGCCGCCTGTCATTCTCAGAATCGTGAAAGTTTCGGGCTTCGACGGGATGAAGCCTATATCGGTGTTTTAGTTGATGATTTAATACGTCACGGCGTTGATGAACCTTATCGTATTTTCACATCCCGTGCCGAAGCAAGGCTTACCCTTCGTCATGATAATGCCGACCGGCGCTTGTCTCCTAAAGGCAGAGAGATTGGTTTGCTGGGAGACGGCGTTTGGGAGAAATTTAACAGGAAGAGAGACCGCCTCGCCAATCTGCGAAATGTTTTGGTTAATACCCGTTTTAAACGTTCGGATGTGAAATATACAACTATTTCTCAACTTTTAAATTGTGACCTCGGTGATGTGATAAATCTTTCACAGCTTTCACAAAGACAGGGCGTAACGTCAGATTTAATTTACAAGTTGTTACCCGTTGATATTCAATCTCAAATAAATATTTCTGAACTTGAAACTACTTTAGCTGATTCTCTATACAGTGGCTACATCGAAAATCAACGTAATGCTAATGAGCGAACCAATCATAACGATTTTCTTAAAGTTCCTCTTAATTTTGATTTCAGTAATTTAAGCGGTCTTTCACACGAAATGGCTGAAAGGTTAGAACGTGCAAAACCTCAAACCTTTGGGCAAATTCGTAATATTCCGGGTTTGACACCCTCTGCTGTTTCCATTGTTCTGGTTGGTTTGACCATTAACAAACATTCGCCGCCTAACTAATTCCTTTTTTTTTTTCTATATCAATGTGGCACGTTTTACATTTTGTGTGTTGCAGATGTAAAACGTGCCACACTACTTCTACTAACAATTAGTTGGAAAAGATAAAATGTGTTAAATTTATTAGAAATAAAAAACCAGTAAATATTTATCAATATGGGAAAAATAATAGCCATAGCAAACCAAAAGGGTGGGGTTGGAAAAACAACAACCGCTGTCAATCTATCAGCCGGGTTAGCAGTTGAAGAAAAGAAAGTTTTATTAGTGGATGCCGACCCACAGGGAAATTCAACATCAGGATCAGGAATAAAAAGAACGATTTCTCAGAAAACACTATACAACGTGTTAATTCTGGGGGAAAAATTAGAAAATGTAATTCAAAAGACTGAATTACCGTTATTGTGGGTGTTGCCGTCGGACAAAAATCTTGCCGGAGCGGAAGTCGAGTTAGTTGAGGAAAAGGAGAGAGAATATAAATTAAAAAAAATATTAACAGAAGTAAAAGAAAATTTTGATTATATTATAATAGACTGTCCACCTTCGCTCGGGCTTTTGACAATAAACGGTCTGACGGCAGCAGATTCACTATTAGTCCCGATTCAATGTGAGTATTATGCATTAGAAGGAGTAACTGAGTTATTCGATACGCTGGCAAGATTAAGAAGAGGGCTGAATCCACAATTAGTAATCGAAGGGTTATTGTTGACGATGTATGACGAAAGAACAAATTTATCGGCGGCAGTGGCTCAAGATTTACGGGATTTTTATGGCTCACAGGTTTTAAAGACAGTTATACCGAGAAATGTTCGTTTAGCCGAAGCACCAAGTTATGGAAAACCAATTATATTATATGACATAAGATCAAGAGGGGCGGAGAGTTATATTCAATTAGCAAAGGAGATACTGAGCCATGAGTAGAAAAGTTTTGGGAAGGGGACTGAGCGCACTATTAGGCGAAGAAAACAATGAAGGTAATGAAGAAGAACTACTGGAAATTGATTTAGATTTGATCAAACCAAATGGAGAACAACCTAGAACGAGATTTGAAGAAGAAGCACTGGAAGATTTAGCTCAGTCAATCCGGGTGAACGGAATTGTTCAACCTATAATAGTCAGAAAAAAGGATGGAAAATATGAAATCGTCGCTGGTGAAAGAAGATGGCGGGCATCACAGAAAGCCGGGTTGCAAAAAATACCGGCGATAGTTAAAAATATCGCAGATGAAAAATTACTCGAACTGGCTTTGATTGAAAACATACAGAGACAGGAATTAAACGCGATAGAGGAAGCGAGAGCGTACAGAAATTTGGTAGAAAAAGTCGGTTTAACTCAAGAAATGATTGCAGAAAGAGTTGGGAAAAACAGAACAGTAATAACAACGTGCCTCCGGTTGTTAAAATTACCGGATGATATACAACATCTCGTGGAGTTTGAAAAAATTTCAGCCGGTCACGGACGGGCATTATTAATGGCGGAAGATGTCGAAACACAGAGAGTTATCGCACAAAAAATAATGGAAATGTCACTTTCAGTCAGAGAGACCGAAAAAGTAGTAAAAAGAATTAAAAGGGATAATCAAAGTGTTGTAAATGAAGAGGTTAGCCTAGTTATTAACCCGAATGTAAAAAGTGCAGAAACGAAATTAAGGCGTTTATTGAGTTCACAGGTTAAAATAATACCAGACGGGAAAGGGACGGGCGGAAAGATTGAAATAGAATATTATGGCGACGATGATCTTGATAGAATTTACGAAATAATCAACAATCAGAAGTAAATTTGGCGAAATTATGAAAAAAATAAGACTAACAGAAATGGCAGCGAGTGCGGGTTGAGTGGCAAAACTCGCACCTGGCGACCTTGCTCAAGTTTTGAGTAAATTACCGAAACAAAATTTTACATCAGATGTGCTGGTTGGCTTTGAAACATCTGACGATGCTGGTGTATTTAAAATAAACGATGAATTAGCTTTGGTTCAAACTGTGGATTTTTTTACGCCGGTGGCAGACGACCCAAAAACATACGGGCAAATTGCCGCGATAAATTCGGTAAATGATATATATGCGATGGGAGGCAAACCTTTGACCGCACTTTCAATTGTTTGTTTCCCGCAAAAAGGTGACTGGAATATTTTAGGGGAAATTTTGAAAGGCGGACAGGAACAACTGAATAAAGAGGAAATTGCAGTTCTAGGCGGGCATTCGGTGGACGACCAAGAGATAAAATTTGGATATTCGGTGACGGGAACGATAAATCCAAAAAAGATAATAAAAAATTCGGGAGCAAAACCGGCAGATGTTTTAATATTAACAAAACCCTTAGGAACAGGCGTTATCAACACGGCAATAAAATTTGGAAAGGCGAGCAAAAAAGCTGAAGAGGAAGCGTTAAAAACAATGACAACTTCGGCAAAAGAAGCATCAAATGTAATGCAAATATTAGGAGCAAACGGCTGTACAGATATAACCGGATTCGGATTTTTGGGACACGCTTTTGAATTGGCAAAAGCGAGCAAGGTAACATTGAGAATTGATTCGGAGAGAATTAATTTATTGACAGATGTAATACAATTGATAAAGGAAAAAATGCTGACGAGAGGGGATACGAACAATCGAGTTTATGTTGGGGAAAACATCAAATTCAGACAAGATATTTCAAATGAAATGAAAAGCGCATTGTTCGATCCGCAAACAGCGGGCGGCTTGCTGATAAGTTTACAGCCTGATAAAGCAGCCGAATTTATGAGGGAAGTCAAAAGTGCCGAAATAGTTGGAAAAGTAGAATTGTTCGGCGAAAATTTAATAGAAGTCGAGTAGTATAACTTGTTGATTATAAAAGACTTAAGCTCGAATTTTTGATTTGTCGGGGTAGTTAAAAAATGCAATACATATTTATATTTGAATCAATCGGGACATCAGAATTAATGTTAATAGGGTTGGTTGCGATGATAATATTCGGTCCGAGAAAAATACCGGAATTAGCCAAAACAATCGGAAAAGTAATGACGGAATTTAGACGTTCAACCGATGACTTTAAAAAGACTTGGGAACGGGAAGCGGGTTTCAACGAAGGGGAAAACAGTATCGAAACCGGTTTGAATAAAATGTTGGGAAGAAACGAAGAAGTTACCGTGCCAAAAAATGAAAATCTATCGAAACCGGAAGTAAAGAAAATGAGCCGGGAAGATTTCGATAAAAGTTTCCCGAGAGAAAAAATAAATGAGCCTGAAAAGATCGGAGAAATTTTGACGGATAAAAGCAACTGGTTATAAAAATCACCAATAAAAACATTATTAATGGAAACAGAAGAGGTAAAGAGTGAAGAAATTGGTGGTCAAATGTCGTTTTTGGGACATTTAGATGAACTGCGACGACGATTAGTAAATTCAGTAATAATATTAGTTGTAGCATTTACATTATGTTGGTTTGTGTCTGGTAAGATTTACGACTTCCTATCAATACCGATCAGAAAAGCAATATCAGAAGCCGAAAGACGAGAAATTCCGGTAAAGGGGTTGACCGGGGACGAAAAAGTATTATCGCTGGATAATTTGAAGGAGGGTGATACAGGACGTTACGTTTTTGACAGAGCGACAAAACTGGGAATTACGATAGTATCACCCGGAACTTCGGTGACCGCGAAAGTAGAAAATGACGGACAAGAAGAAATAGGACTTTTTACAGACGAGCCGATAATTACAAGCAATGCAATTATACCTAAGGGCATAAGACTTCCGGTGGATTTCAACGCGCTTGATAAAAGTGAGCCGAGCGCGGAAGAGAGAATGATTGTAACTACTGCAATCGAACCATTTACACTGTACGTAACAGTTTCGTTGTATGCGGCAATCGCGCTGTCAATCCCATTTCTGCTCTGGCAAATTTGGGGATTCATTTCACCGGCGTTATACAGACACGAACGCTCATACGTAACCCCGTTTATCGCACTTTCATCAGTCTCGTTCGTTTTGGGGGCAGCTTTCGCCTATTACATACTTTTTCCGCCGGCAGCTAAATATTTGCTCGGGATAGGATCGGAGTTTCGTTTATTCTTAAAGGCAAGCGATTATTTTGATCTGATCACGATTATCATATTGGCAATGGGATTAATCTTTCAAATGCCCGCCATTGCTTATGTATTAGCCAGAATCGGGATAATATCAGCCCGACTTTTGATAAAAAGCTGGAAGATTGCGCTAATTGTAATTTTAGTGGTCGCCGCAGTAGCATCGCCGACACCGGACATTCCGAATATGATGCTTTTTGCCGCTCCGATGGTGGTTTTATATATAGTATCAATTTTCATTGCCTGGTTTTTCGGCAAAAAAAGAAAAACAGACGAAGATATGGATATTATATAAAAAGTGCAGGACAAAATATTTTGATGAGCAAAAATAAAAGAAAAAACAGGATCAATTAGCGAAAGATACAAAAAAGTAAAAAGAAAGCCGCGAACAAATACAAAAAATCACGAATAACTATTACTATAGTTATTCGTGATTTTTTGTATTTGTTCGCGGCTAAAATTTCTCAAGCAGATCGTTTGAGAAAAGTATTTATTAGAATTTCACTTGGATTTGGCGGGAGGATCAAGAATTTGATTGAGCATATTTCCCAGACGATATCCGGCTAAAGCTATTTGCTCCTGAGCAATTTGGAAAGCCATTTTTTTATAAGATTCAGAAGGGGCTTCGTATCGAATCAGGGTTGACGGATAAAGTTTTGTAAAAGCAACTTGAAAACTCTCCTGCTGCCACTTGTCAAATTGAAGCGGTTCAACACGATTTTGGAGTTTGGCGAGAGGATAGTTCTGCATAATTTCATTAGCAATCGGCGGCAGGTAATTGGAATCGCAGGCATCGTAAAATCGCGGAATGTTTCTTCCGACAATCGAATCCCAAAACCAATGTAGATTCAAGCGATTTTCGCCAACGGCATCTTTTGGAGAAAGTAAAAACGAATTTCCGCCCTGATCGCCTTTCGATTCGAGTTCGGTAATCCTTCCAGAAGTATGCAGGGGTTGATGAATGTCACCGACGAGATGGAGAATCCAGGCTAGTGCAATCGCTTTATCCTCAACGGGAGCAGAAGGATCACGAAGTGTTTTGTCGAAAATACCGATTTGTATCATCGCTTTGCCGCCGGATTCAGCGAAATCGCTGAGAACTTCAGTTTTGCCGTTAATGTCCCGCCAAAAAGTATCGGAGTAATGCCAATCCCCTTTATGATAATTTTCAAAACGATTTTTAAATTTTTTATCCCGAACGATGTCAGCCCAAGTGCTGTCAACCATAAAAAGTTCGAGCCGTTTAGCCGCCTCTGAACGGGAATCCTGTAAATAAAAAACACTCAAATCAGAGTCTTCCGGTGCGCTCATAAGCAATTTGAAGGCTTGGTCACGCGCTTGCGGAGACATCTGCTGCCACGCGATGTAGGCAACAAGTTTATGCCCGGTATCATCCCAGGCTGAAACCGTCGAAAAAGAGGAAAACGTTATTATAAGTAAAAACAGAAGTTTGAAAGTTTTATTTCTCATATATATTCTTAATTGGACATAAGGGCAATCTCAGCAAAAACAAAAACTAAAAAAAGCCCTGAGAAAGTATTATAACACTGAACGTTACAGATTCTGCAAAAGACAAACTTTACCGGAAACAGAACATCAAACAGTAGTGCAAAACTTTCCCCGTCGTTGCGTCTTGAAAACAATGACTCACATTGACAAAAAAATATAAGGAGAAAAGAAAATGCAAGCAGTTTTAGATCAAAATCGAATAGCCGAAGCGTACATAACTCGAACAAACGGAGCATTCGGCGGCAAAATTGGCATCATCGGGAAAATTTTCGGATGTTGGCATAAACGATTAAGCCGACCGTTCACGAACAGAAACGCCTCATACCGTGCCTGTTTGAACTGCGGCGCACGTAAACACTTTGACGCTAAATCATTGAGAACATCGGGACCGTTTCATTATCCGCCGGATATTTCCTATCAAGAAAATTAAACAAAATAAGAAAGCCCGATTTAACAATAAATCGGGCTTTCTTATTGGGATCAACAATTACAGAATGAATTGTTGTTAAATTAAATTTTGGCAAAAGCAATTAACTTTTCCTGCTTGGAAACTACCACTCCGCCGGGTTTTTCTTGAGTCACGGCAAACAATTTCGGTTTTTTGATTTTCAGTTCAGCATTGATCGGGACAATAATTTCACCGTTTGCCTGAGCATTGAAAATTCCGCCGTTGACCGGAGTTTTCGGGTCTTGATTTTCATCCACAATCCAAAGCTGATATGTTTCTTTAGCGGGGTCGTTGGCGGGCAATCCCCGAAATGTAACATATCCTTTCTGCAAAGAGTTGCTCCAAACAACCTCGCCGGTGATACTCTGCGCGCCTTTCGGCGTTTCCAAAACCGATTTGACCAGATCAGGGGCTGCCGAAACAAGCTGATCGCGCTTGGCTGATTCAGTTAATTGCGGAACCGGCGTTTCGACAACCTGCGGGTTTTTGGCAATTTCGGAAACCTTCTGAAAGCGTGTCAGCCACAAATTTGCGATCAATAAAGCACAGGCTGCTGCTGCAAATCCCCAACCCAGCCACTGCCAAAAAGGGCGTTTTTCGGTAACCGGAACGGTATGTCTGACAGCTTTAGGTGCAGAAACGGGAATTGTCAAATTTCTGTCTCGATCATAATTCGAAGCATTTTGAGAACTCTGTGCCGGATTGAGATAAGAAGCAGAGTCAGCTAAAATTTTTGAGCGAAGATTATCAGGCAAAGGAACTATTTTAAGATTGGACAGACCGATTGCCGCCGCCGCCGCCTCAAAATTATCGAAGTTGTTCCAATCGGGGAATTGAATTTTAGATTGTTTAAGTTCCATTAATTCCTGCTCGCTTAAACCAAAAAGCATTTGATCGGCGAGAAGTTCCAGCAATCTGTCTTTTCTATTGTCTGTCATGCCGTTACCTCCTTACCGTCTTCTGTTTCCCCTGAACCCAATGATTGTCTAACCTGAATCAAACCGCGTCGGGCGTGTGTTTTTACCGTTCCAAGCGGCATCTCAAGCGCGTCGGCAATTTCCTGATGCGAATAACCCTGTACAATAGAAAGATGTAAAACCTGTCTTTGTTCAGGTCTCAAAATTTTCATCGCCTGTGCCGCCTCTTTTGCTTCGATACTAACCTGAACGCTTTGGTCGTTATTTTCAGGTTCGGTCAAAATGTCTTCAATCGAATCAATGTCCGGCTGTCTTTTAAATTTTCGCAACCGGTCTATCAATCTGCGCCGCGCGATCATCGCTACGAAAGTCGTTTCCGAAGCCTGCTCTTCGTCATATCGGGAAGCGTTCTTCCAAATATCAATAAAAATTTCCTGAACGGCATCTTCGGCTTCATCTGAATTCGAAATCATCCGCAAAGCCAAAGACCAAACCAGACCGCCATACGCGTCTAAAAACTCCTGAACGGCGTTTTTCTCTCCGATTGCTATGCGCTTTAGAATAGGCTGAGCCACAAATTAAATTTCCTGTTGAATAAGTCTAAATTTAACTTAAAGCTATACTATTTGAACACATTTTGCCAAGTCAAAAGCACCAACATTAACTTTGCGGACAACAATTATTATCCGATTGGCGGCTCGGTCAAACTATGTGAGTCAGTTAATTTATTTAACGCCGACCACTAATTTGAAGTTCCATTTTCTCCCTGCGAGCAATGTTCGATAATATAAATTATCTTTGTAAAATCGAGAAAGTTTTTATCAATCTCCTATTAAAGCTATTCGTCTTATTCAATAAATTAGATGCAACCTGAAATTAATCCAAATTAGATTGAACAGAGGGAGCATTTAATAAATCAGAATTTTTATCACTAAAATGAGGATGAATTATCTTTATTAAACCGGATCAAACATAAGTCAAAGGCAAGTTTGAACAGTGTCTGATTTACCGGAGTGTTTAGTTTAGAATGTTGGTGGTAAAATTTAGCAGATGAAGAAAAACGTCTTACAATTAATCGGCAGTTTTCATCAGGGCGGTTCGGAACAACAGGCGGTCGGGCTAACCGGGCTACTGCACAAAAATGCTGCTTACAATGTCTTTATCGCTGTGTTGAACGATGAAGGAGTATTGCGGAAGGAAGTTGAAAGTTTCGGGTTCAAGACGTTTCCGGAATTTCGTCTGTCTTCTTTTTACGATGTTAATTTCCTGCGTCAACTGCGAAATTGTGTCAAGTTTCTGCGCGAAAACAAAATCGAAATCATTCACACACACGATTTTTACACCAATGTTTTCGGAATACTAGCCGCACGTCTGGCGCGTGTGTCGGTGAAAATTGCGTCAAAACGCGAAACCGGCGGAATGAGAAGCGGAGTGCAACGAAAAATCGAAAAGCAGGTGTTTCGTCAAGCTGACGCGATAGTGGTCAACGCAGCGGCGGTGAAAAATTATTTAATCGAAAATGATGCTCCCGCCGAAAAAATCAATGTAATCTATAACGGGTTGGATTTGATGCGACTGACTCCGAAAATCACGGATTACTCAACAAATTATCAGGCTTTCGGACTGCCGCAAAACGAAAATGCACGATTTATAACTTTAGTTGCCAATCTGCGTCACCCGGTTAAAAACCATCCGATGTTTTTGCGTTCGGCGCAGAGAGTTTTGCAGAAATTTCCCGATGCCCATTTTGTTCTCGCCGGTGAAGGTGATTTGCAGGAAAGTTTACAAAGTCTGGCGGCGGAATTAAAAATTGATAAAAACACGCATTTAATCGGGCGATGTACACAGATTCCAGAACTTCTCTCTATTTCATTCGCCGGAGTATTGAGTTCGACAGCCGAAGGTTTTTCAAATTCAATTCTGGAATATATGTTTGCGGAACTGCCGGTCGTCGCCACCGATGTCGGCGGTGCAGGCGAAGCGATAATCGAAAATATCACCGGGTTTTTAGTCGAATCGAATGATGATGAAGCACTGGCAAATTGTCTAATTGAGCTTTTGCAAGATACTGAAAAGGCACGGGATATGGGGAAGCAGGGGAGAAAAATCGTCGAACGGCAATTTTCTTCCGAAGTCCAGCTTGAAAAAACGCTCGAACTGTATGAACGCGAACTTAGCAGAAAATAACAATCGAAAAAAAGTCAGAGTCGCGCTCGTCGCGCCTTCGCTGCGAAACGTCGGCGGGCAATCGGTGCAGGCACGGCGACTGCTCGACGCGTTTGAAAATGATGAGCAGGCGGAACTCACCTTTATCGCCAACGAACCGTTAACGCCGCTGCAAAATATTAAGTTTGTCCGCACGATTTTTTCGTCAATCAAATTTTGGTATCTGTTGTTAAAAAAAATCCCGGCGGCTGAAATCGTCCACATTTTTTCTTCCGGCACGACCAGCTACATTATTTCGACACTTCCGCCGCTGATCATCGCCAAAATACTCGGCAAAAAAACGATCTTAAATTATCACACGGGCGAAGCCGAAGAACATTTGACCAAATGGAAAAAAACAGCAAAACCGACGATGAAAAAATTTGATGAAATCGTCGTCCCATCGAATTTTTTGGTTGATGTTTTCGCTAAATTCGATTTACCGGCAAAGGTAGTTTTCAATCTCGTCGAGAACAAAAATTTCAAATTTCGTGAGCGTCAGCCGCTGAAACCCGTTTTTTTGTCGAATCGAAATTTTGAAGCGCATTATCAAGTGGCGGATGTTTTACGCGCCTTTCAAATTGTTCAAAATAAAATTCCTGAAGCGAAACTGATAGTCGCCGGTTTTGGCAGCGAAGAGGCAAAACTTAAAAACCTGGCTAGGGCATTGAAACTGGAAAACATCGAATTTCTCGGACGCGTCAGTCAGAATGAAATGCCGGAAATCTACGACCGTGCCGATATTTACTTGAATTCTTCGATAGTTGATAATATGCCGCTGTCTATTATCGAAGCCTTTTCGTGCGGGCTACCGGTCATTTCGAGCGATGCGGGCGGCATTCCGTACATTTGCGAAAATGGGGAAAATGCGCTGCTGGTCGAAAAAAATAATTACGAAGCGTTGGCGCGTGAAGCAGTTGAAATTCTGGAAAATGACGATCTCGCCAAAAAAATCATTGCCAAAGCGCGTCTGGATTGTGTAAAATATTTTTGTGAAAATGTTCGCGGCGATTGGCTCAACATTTATCTGAACTTGGTTTCAACAGAAATCCCGCCCCAATAAAATCTCTTAATATGAATAAAGAAAAGCTGAAAGTTGTGATTTTGACTCAGGGCAGTCCGATTCATTTGCTCAAACTTTTGGCTGGGCTGGAAACAGTCGAAATCATCAGTGTTTTTGCCGGGGAATCTGTGCCGCCGCAAAGAAGTTTCGGGCAGCAGTTAAAGCGTTCCGTTCGCTATGACGGTTATTGGGCGACGGTTAAAAAGTTTTCGGCGAAACTTTCAGGCGGAAAAACAAAAGGGACGACGGAATTTGAAGGTGCGCGGAAAAATCAAAATGATTTTGAAGACCGTGTGCGAAAACTGAACATTCCGCTTCACAAAATTGAAGATTTTCATTCCGACGACTCGATCCGGCAAATGCGCGAAGCGAATGCCGATTTGGGAATTCTGTGCGGAATGAATATCGTCAAAGAATCAGTGTTTTCGATTCCGCGACTCGGCTCAATCAATATTCATCAGGGTTTCGCGCCGATTTATCGCGGCGGTCCGACGGTGTTTTGGGAGCTTTTTAACGGCGAAAAGGAAATCGGCATCACGGTTCACTTCGTCGCGCCGAAAGTTGACACGGGCGACATAATTTTGCAGCAAACACTGCCGCTCGATTACGATTTTTCGCGCTACGACTTAAATTTCGAGGAGTTTCTGCGTGATTTCCGCGCCGGTTTGACCGAACCTTCGGCACAGCTTATCACTGACGCGGTGGAGCTTATCGCCGACGGCAAAGAGCCGCGCATCAAACAGGATACGAGTTTAGGCAAGCGTTACCGGCTGCCGACAAAAACGGAAAAAGATGCGCTTTTGCGTGTGTTAAAAAATCGTTTTAGCAGATAAATAAAGTGAAAAAAACAATACTCAAAACAATTTATAAGCTCGGCGGTTTCTCCCCGTTTCACCGGGTGAGCCGCGACAAAATTTTGATTTTGATGTATCACCGTTTCAGCGCGGAAGAAAATCCGCATAAAACTTCCGCCGCGCAGTTCAGCGCACATCTTGAATATCTCAAAAAACACAATCGCGTGTTGTCTTTGGCTGATGTGACCGAACATTTGCAGACCGGAAAATCGCTCCCGCCGAACACGGTCGTCATCACGATTGACGACGGTTACGCAGACACTTACGAAACGGCGTTTCCACTCTTGAAACAGTTCGGCTTTCCCGCCACACTTTTTGCCGTGACCGATTTTTTGGACGATAAATGCTGGTTGTGGACTGATTGTATGCGGTATGTTCTGACACGAACCGAGCAGGAATTTTGCAGTTTTGAATTTGAAAATGATGATAAAGTGGAAACTCCGCTGGCAGGTAAATTAAGCAGATTGGAAACTGCCGGTCGTCTCAATGCACGGCTCAAACTTCTACCGAACGAACAAAAAGATACAAAAATCAAACAAATAGCGGACGCGTTAAATGTTGAAATTCCGGCTATTCCGCCCGCAGAATTTGCTTCGATAAGTTGGGAACAGGCGCGGGAAGTGGATGCAAATAATTTGAAAATCGAATCGCACACCGTCACTCACCCGATTTTGACAAATATCACTCAAACACGGCTCAATTTTGAACTGCAAACGTCAAAACGGCGGTTGGAGGATTTGCTAAATCGGCGCGTCGAACATTTTTGTTATCCGAACGGAACTCTTAACGAAGCCGTCCGGCAAGCGGTCGAAAATAATAACTATAAGTGCGCCGTCACGACAAATTACGGATTCAACGACAGCCAAGCGGGTCCGTTTTTATTGAGCAGAATCAGCGCACAAAACGAAATCGCCGATTTTGCTCAGAGCGTCAGCGGATTTGAATTGATTAAGGAAAGATTTAGAAAATAAAATGTGCGGAATCAACGGAATAGCATTTTCAAGCAAGTCGGGAAGATCGGTCAATCAAAGCCGTTTGGCAAAAATGCGCGACTCTTTGGAGCATCGCGGACCCGACGATTTTGGCGAATTTATTGACGAAAATGTCGGTCTCGGACACCGGCGTTTGAGCATCGTTGATGTTTCGCACGGACACCAACCGATGTTCAATGAAGATAAATCCTGCGTGATTATCTATAACGGCGAAGTTTACAACCACGCCGATTACCGCGCCGAACTTGAAGCGAAGGGTTACAAATATCAAACGCACTGCGACACGGAAACGATTCTGCATCTTTACGAAGAATACGGTAAGCAATGTGTTGAAAAACTGCGCGGAATGTTCGCGTTCGCGGTCTGGAACCGGCGCGAAAAATCGCTGTTTATCGCTCGCGACCGGCTTGGCGTAAAGCCGCTTTATTACGTTCACGACGAACAGGGAAATCTGTTTTTCGCCTCCGAAATCAAAGCACTTTTGGAAGCGAACGCCGTCAAAGCCGAACTAAATTTCAAAGCCCTACCCGACCAATTTGCCAACCACGGAACGTCATACGACGAAACGCTTTTTAAAAATATTAAGCGGCTTTTGCCCGGACACACTCTGTTTTGGCACGACGGGAAACTGACAATCGAAAAATACTGGGACATCTCATTCGAGCCGAAGTCAGAACGGCTTACGTCAGCGAATAAAGACAAAAATATCGTTGAAGAATGGCGCGAACTCTTCAAAGAATCGGTCAAACTGCGGCTGATGGCGGACGTACCGCTCGGAATGTTTTTGTCGGGCGGCATTGATTCGAGCGCGATTTGCGCGATGATGGCGGAAATGGTTGATGAGCCGATAAAAACTTTTTCCGTCGGTTTCAAAGAACGCGAAGCCAACGAATTTGGATACGCCCGAATCGTGTCCCGTGCCTTTACCACTGAACACCACGAAATTACGATTACGCCCGCACAGTTTTTCGGCGAACTGCCGAACTTAATTTGGCACGAAGATGAACCGCTCGGTTTCGAGTCTTCGATTCCGCTTTATTTCGTTTCAAAACTGGCGCAAAAACATGTTAAAGTCGTGCTGACGGGCGAAGGCAGTGACGAAATTATGGCGGGGTACGGGCGTTATACAAAAGCGTTAAAACTTTTGCAGTATGGCGAAAAATACGAATCACTCACGCCGAATTTTCTGCGTTCCGCCGTCAAATCGGGTGTGGCAACGCTGCCGAACGCACTGAACCGCAAATTAACCCGCACGTTTCTGTCACGCGAAGCCGATGTCGAAAATCTTTTTTTCGACAATTTTGCGATTTTTCCGAAAGTGATGCAGACCAAGCTGTTTTCCGCCGAAACAAAAGCGAGAGTTGGCGAGGAAAATCCGTATCATTATCAGAATAAATGGTTTGAAGAAAACGATGCGAAAGATTTGCTTGACAAACTGCTGTACGCCGACACGAAAACCTATCTGCACGAACTTTTGATGAAACAGGATCAAATGTCAATGGCGGCTTCGATTGAATCGCGCGTGCCGTTTCTCGACCATAAACTCGTCGAATACACGGCGAAACTTCCGATTAATTTCAAAATTCGCGGGCGTGAAACGAAATGGATTCTGCGCGAAGCGATGAAGGGAATTCTGCCCGCCGAAATTTTGACGCGCCCAAAAATGGGTTTCCCCGTGCCGCTGGGCAACTGGTTGCGAAACGAATTTAAGAATTACGTTGACGAATACGTTTTAAGCGAAAGAACATTGGCGCGCGGCATTTTTAACGCCGATTTCGTGCGCCGTCTCGTCGCCGCACACGATGCGGGAGAAGACCACGCGACGAGAATATTTCGGCTGATAAACTTTGAAATCTGGCAGCGGCAGTTTATTGACGGTGAAATATTTAATTCGGAAAAGTAGAAATTTAATCGGGAAAGCAAAAATTTCGACCGCAAAATGTGGCTGTTGAAGGACGCGAAAGAGATCGGGCAAAAAGAAAATTTGCCGGAGTTAGATAGAGAGTTTTTGCCACCCCCCCCCGGAGCGCGGACGGCTCGTCCGCCAATGCCAGCGAAGCGAAGCATTGCGAAACGATTCTCCATTAATAAAATATCTTGACGGCAAACGCCTATCTCGCGCCCACGCTCGAAAGCGGGCGAGCCGCCCGCGCTCCCTAGGGCGAAAATTTAAATTATGTTGACTGCCGAAAAAAAACAAGTAAAAGACATACCATCCGATGTTTTGCGCGGACGCGATATTTTGTGTTTTTCGCACGATTGGACGGGCGATCCGTTATCGAAAACACATTTGATGCGCGTTTTGTCGAAGGAAAACCGGATTCTTTGGATCAACGCGATTGCCAACCGGATGCCGACGACTTCGGCGAAAGATATTTCGCGGATTTTTGATAAACTCAAAAAATTCACCGAACCCGTTAAAGAAGTCGAGAAAAATATTTTCGTGCTGAATCCGCTGGCGATTCCGGCTTACGGCAACGAGGCGGTCAGAACATTTAATCAAAAATTTTTGATTTCGCAAGTCAAAAAAGCGATGCGAAAACTGCACTTTCAAACGCCGATCAATATGGTTTTCAACCCGGCGGCAGGTCTGCTCGCCGGAAAACTCAATGAAGCGCAGTTGATTTATTACTGTGTTGACGAATACACGGCGTTTACCGGCGCGTCGAAAGGATTAAAAGAAATCGAGGAAAGTTTGTTTAAAAAAGCCGATCTGGTCATCGTTTCGGCGGAAAAACTGCTCACCGACAAAAAGAAATTCAACGAAAATACATTTATCATCCGACACGGCGTTGATTTTTCGCATTTCCGAACGGCGTTGGACGCAAATACGAAAATTCCCGACGAAATCAAGGATTTGCCGAAACCGGTCATCGGTTTTCACGGTTTGCTCGCCGATTGGGTTGATTACGAATTGATCAAAAAAACCGCCGAACATTTTGCTGGCGGTTCGGTCGTGTTGATCGGAAAAATTGCGGTTGATGCGGAACAAAAAGTTAAAATTTTGGACGATGTGAAAAACGTGCATTTTCTCGGCAGAAAACCGTATTCGGAATTGCCGAACTACTGCAAAGGTTTTGCCGTCGCGCTCAACCCGTTTGCCATCAGCGAATTAACGCTGGCGGCAAATCCTCTCAAAGTGCGCGAATATCTCGCGGCGGGGTTGCCGGTCATCTCGACCGACATCCCGGAAGTCGCTATTCTGGAAAATTGCCGCATCGGGAAAACGCACGACGAATTTATCCGGCAAATCGAAGAAGCGTTAAAAAGTCCGGGTCCGCAAAAAGCGATTAGCGACGCAGTGCAAAACGAAAGTTGGGAAGCGCGAATTGAAGAATTCAGAGCAATTATCGGTAATTTGAACGCGATGAAAATTTCGATACCAGATAAATAATAAACAGTGTGAACGTGACGGCTGCCGAAATCAGACAAAATTGACAAAATGCTTCGATGACAAATTTCTGTAAGTAGAGCAGCCAACCGGTGAAAATTGTCATTATAATGACCTGAACGCCGAACAGACTCCACATTAGCCGATTGCCAAAGCCTGCCAGAAGTGCCAGCGAAAACGCCGTAAAATAAGCCAGCGCGCCGAAAATAGCCAGCGGAATGCCGAAAATTTCCGCGTATTGACTTGTCAAAACCCGTTCACAGCCTTCGATAATGCTGCACGGAACTTGTCCGCCAGTGTAGTGTTTAATAGTCAAATAAACGGCATCCGCCAAACCGCAGAGAGCGACCGCCGCCGCCAGCAACGGAAGTTTGGCGACGGCGGTCGGCTGTTCAATTAAAACTTTTAAATCGCTCATTATTTTTCTCCGGATTTTTCGGCAGCGTCTTTCGAAGCGTTGGCGGAGTTGGTCATCTGATTGGCGTTTGAAGTGTTCGCCGGTTGGCTTGACGGCGGCTGGTCGGACGTTTTTTGCAAATCGGCATCAATAATCTGGCTCATTGACGCGATGTCCATTTGATCGGGCGTAAGCGCAACGCCGTTGATGTAAATGGTCGGGGTGCCGCTGATTTGAACTGAACGTCCGCGTTTCATATCTTCGTCAACACGCGATTTGGCTTGCATTCCGAGCATATCGTTTTGAAATTTCGCCACGTCCATTCCGAGTTTTTGCGCGTAACCGTCAAAAATTTTCTTTGCCTCGTTGGAGTTTTCCCATTCCGTCCGATTCGTGAAAAGCTGCTCCTGCATCGCCCAAAATTTTCCCTGCAATCCGGCGGCTTCCGCCGCGACCGCCGAATCATACGAATTTTTATGAATCTGTGTCAGCGGAAAACTGCGGTAAATAAATTTGATTTTGTTACCGTATTTTGCAGTCAACTCCTTCATTTTCGGGTGTTGAGTGCCGCAGGTCGGACATTGATAATCGGCAAATTCTTCAACCGTCACCGCCGCCGTCGGCGATCCCAGCATATTCGGCGGATTTGCACCGGTCAAACCTGCGTCATAAACTTCTTTAGCCGATTTTCCCGGCGTTTTGCTCGGAGCGGTTTTGTTAACATTGGCAGTTGACGATTTATCCGGCTGCCCCGTTGAATTTTGATAAAAAATCCAGCCGCCGACCAATGCGGCGAGTAAAACAATTCCGATAATGATAAAAGGCAGATTACTGCTGTTGCTGTTTTTATTGTTGTTTTCCATTTCGATTACTTATCCGATAATTTTCGTACGTTTTTTCCCTGCCCTTCGTTCCTCTAAAATTTCGATTGTTTCTTTGACCTTGTTGTAGATGCCGTCTGCGTCCAAACCGTATTTGGCAAGCAGAAGTTTCGGGTCGCCGTGTGTAATAATTCGGTCGGGAACACCTAAACGAACGACTTTAACTTTATCCAAAAGTCCATTTTCTTCAAGCAGTTCCATCACGGCTGAACCGAAACCGCCCGCTAGATAAGCCTCTTCAACCGTCAACAAGATTCGTTTGGTTTGTGCCAGTGCAAGAATCAGTTCCGCGTCGAGCGGTTTGACGAAGCGGGCATTGATAACGGTCGCTTCAATACCGTCTTTTTCCAGGTTGTCCGCCGCTTCCATTGCCGGGTAAACCATCGAACCGAGAGCGAGAATGGCGACTTCGCCCGCCGTGTCGCGCAGTATTTCGGCTTTCCCGATTTCCAAAACTTTCGGCGCGTCGGAAATATCAACGCCGTAACCGTTGCCGCGCGGGTAGCGAATCGCCGACGGCGCATCTTCTTCAATCGCCGTCAGAAGCATATTACGCAGTTCGGCTTCATCCTTCGGAGCCATCAGCGTGATGTTCGGATAGCCGCGCAAATAAGCGATGTCTAACAGCCCGTGATGCGTCGGACCGTCCGCACCGACGATTCCGGCTCTGTCCATCGCAAACGTAACGTTTAAGTTTTGCAGACAAACGTCGTGAATAATCTGGTCGAAACCGCGCTGTAAAAACGTCGAATAGATCGCCGCGACGGGTTTTAAGCCTTCACAAGCCATTCCCGCGCAAAACGTGACGGCGTGCTGTTCAGCGATGCCGACATCAAAGGCGCGTTCGGGAAATTTCTCAAGAATTTTATCAACGCCCGTGCCGTCTGGCATTGCGGCAGTCAGCGCGACGATTTTCGCATCGCGTTCCATCAATTCGCACATCGTTTCGCCAAAAATCTGTGTGTAGCTTTTCGGCGCGGCTTTGTTTGATTTATGAATTCTGCCGGTCGCCAAATCAAATGGTCCGGTGGCGTGATAAGCGTAATAGTTTTTTTCGGGATTCGGAAAACCTTTGCCTTTGGTTGTCAATGCGTGAACGATGACGGGTCCGTCCTCAACCTTTTTGGCTTCTTCGAGCGCACGAACGAGCATCGGGACATTGTGACCGTCAACGTAACCGATATATTTGAAACCGAGTTCGTTGACGAGCGCACCCGGCAGAACCGCCGCCGCGATTGCGTCTTTCACGGTTTTTGCCATACTTCGCAAACTGTTTCCGACACCCGGAACGCTTTGAAGCGTGTCTCCGAATTCTTCCTTCAAACGATGATAACTTTGCGCTTCCTTAATACGATTCAAATATCTGGTCAACGCGCCGACTGCCGGTGCGATGGACATATCGTTATCATTTAACAGCACGATCAGACGGCTTTTCAAATGTCCGGCTTGATTGATCGCTTCCATCGCCATTCCGCCCGCCAAAGACGAATCGCCGATAAGCGCGCAGACGTTAAAGTCTTCACCTTTTTTATCCCGCGCAATCGCCATTCCGAGCGCGGCACTCAAAGAAGTCGAAGCGTGTCCCGCACCGAATGTGTCGTATTCGGATTCGTCGCGCCGCAGAAACGGCGAAAGCCCGCCGTACTGTTTGATCGTGTGCATCTGGTCGCGCCTGCCGGTCAGTATTTTATGCGCGTAAGCCTGATGTCCGACATCCCAAACGAGCCGATCTTTCGGCGTATCAAACGCATAGTGCATTGCGACGGCGAGTTCGACCGCGCCGAGCGACGCGCCCGTGTGTCCGCCGATGCGCGAAGTCGTCTCCAAAATAAACTGCCGCACTTCATCGGCGACTTCCTGCAAATCTTCAATTTTTAATTGCCGCAAATCCGCCGGCGAATCTATTTCCGATAAAAATCTCATTTAACTGTTTCCCGTAATTACCACTTAACCTTCGTATTTTAACTTGCTGGATAGCAAATGTTAAATGTCAAAGCGGGTTTTGTTTGTTTTTCGAAGCGGAAGACCACACTTTAGAATGTTTTGCGCCCTTACTAAAGTGCGGTTTTCTGCCTTTGAGTCTTTACATTTCTTTACACGATAATTCGAAAAACATTCGACTAAACCGTTTTCGCCCGCGTCTAAAAACGTGAACAGCGAAAGCTCGGCTTAAATCTAAAAATTAAAAAGGAAGTAAAAATATGTCATTCAAACAAAAATTAATTTCAACCGTTACGTTAGTCTTTGCCTTTGCCGCATTGACGACTTTTGTCCCGGCGCAGGACACGACAACGACCACGCCGCAAAATTCGGCAGCTATGAATATGAGACCTGAGGGTCGGAATCACGGCAAGCGCAAATTCGGTAAAGAAGGACGCGGCGGTCACGGCAGTAAAATGATGATGGGCGCACTCGCACAGTTGAATTTAACCGACGCGCAAAAAACGCAGATCAAAAGTGTGATGGAAGCCAATCGCCCCGCCAATCAGGGAACGCGCGAAGAAATGCGCGGTTTGATGATGAAAAAACGCGACGGCAGCATTACGGCGGACGAACAGACAAAATTAGAAGGACTCAGACAGCAGGCGAAAGCCTCCGCCGACCAAACGCACAGTTCGATTCTGGCGATTTTAACACCGGAACAGCGCACACAGCTTGACGAGATGAAAATTCAAAGAGAACAAAAAATGAACGAACGCCGACAGATGCGGCAGAACCGGCAGTCTGCATCGCCCTCGCCGTCAACGCAGAATTAGTTAAATCTTTCCCCGCAAAAAAAGACGCAAAGCGAATGTTTGCGTCTTTTTTATTGTTTGTTACTTTTAATGCCAATCAAGAGTAGAAACAGAGAAGCAGACAAGCAAATGCGAGTTTGCCGTAGCAATGCACTAACAAGCCTTTCTCTGATCTGACTTTTGAGGCGTTTTGATATTCGGTCTTTTCGTTGAGCCAGTTGAAAAAACT
>JBBSUG010000024.1:0-67577 GCA_038235165.1 Pyrinomonadales bacterium | reverse complement strand
GGCGAGTGAAATTTCTCGCCTTTGGACTCAGTTTGGACTACGAATTGTTTTGTTGCAAGCCAATTCGTTGAATTTCGCCAAATAAAAAAACATTGGTACCGACTACAAGATTTGAACTTGTGACCTCCCGCGTGTGAAGCGGATGCTCTACCACTGAGCTAAGTCGGCGAAGATTTAGGTTTCAAATCCCAAACTCCAAATTCCAGATTGAAGAAGTTAGATGTTCCGATGATCTGCAATCTGGAATTAGCATTACATCGAAGGATCGTCGGCTTTTGCCGGACGGCTTTCTTCGGTTTGTTTGGTTACGCCGAGCGTCGAATCGAAGTAAAAATGCCGCGTTCCCGTTGACTGAATGCCTTCGGAGACTTGGGGGTCAGCGTTGACCGCATAAAACGCCGGGGTGGAGCCGGTCGGTTCCTGCACGGTCAGTTTGAAAGTGTAGCCGTTGACGACCGGACTTTCACCCGCAAATCTTTCGTCGAGCTGGACTGATCTGATCAATTCGTCAAAGTTTGTCGCAAATTTGCCCTGATGTTTCGAGGCATAGCTGGTTTGCAGCACTTTCATCGTGTTGATGGACTGGATGGCGGATGTTTCGTTGCCGCTGTTGACCATCGCCCGGTATGCGGGAATCCCGATTCCGATCAGCAAGGCGATGATTGCAATCACGATCATCAGCTCGATCAGGTTAAAACCAGCTTGATTTCTAAAGTTTCGGCGTAAATTTTTCATAAAGTTTAATACGTTTCTCCCATTTTCTTTCACGTCTAATTGCTAGAGAAGTTTCAAAAATTTTAGTTTCTTTTGACCTGTTTTGGCAAGCTAAAGAAAACTTTTTGACTGCTTTTCAGCTTTTTCGCATCGAACAAAACATTGTGCCTTTCGTTCTGACGACATTAAATTTATAATTTTCTCAATTTTTTGATGCAAAACGCCCTGACAATTTTGTAGAATAGATGTGGCACTGCTTCAAGTTAAAATAAAAATGATGAGAGATTGGATTAGAACCGAACCGACTGAAATAAAAAACACCGCCGCCGCGCCGGATTTCAACGCCGCCGAAAAAATCGCCCGTTTGCAGGCGGAAATCGAGAGCGTCATCAAAGGCAAATCGCAAACAGTCAAATTTGCGCTTGTCGCGCTGCTCGCCAAAGGTCATCTATTGATTGAAGACGTTCCCGGCATCGGCAAAACGACACTCGCCAACGCGTTGGCACGCGCTCTCGATTTATCGTTTCAGCGTGTGCAGTTCACGTCCGATTTGCTGCCGTCCGATGTCATCGGGCTTTCCATTTTTAATCAGCAAACCGGCAAATTTGAATGGAATCCGGGACCGATTTTCGCCAACATCGTTTTAGCCGACGAAATCAACCGCGCCACGCCGAAAACGCAGTCCGCATTATTGGAAGCGATGTCGGAGGAACAAATCACCATCGAAGGCGTTTCGCGCCCGCTGCCGCTGCCGTTTATGGTCGTTGCCACGCAAAATCCGGCGGAACATCACGGCACCTATCCGCTGCCCGAATCGCAGTTGGACAGATTTATGCTGCGGCTGCACGTCGGTTATCCGAGTATTGATGACGAACGAAAGATTTTGCGCGACCGCGAACGCGCCAATCCTCTCAAAGCAGTCCGTCCGGTTTTATCGCAAAATGACATTTTGGATTTGCAAAAAATGGCGACCGAAGTACGCGTTGACGAAAGTTTGATTGATTATCTTCTCAACATCGTCGCCCAAACCCGCGCCAACGATGCGCTTGAACTCGGCATCAGCCCGCGCGGAACACTCGCCCTGTTTCGTTCGGCACAGGCGTTCGCTTTAGTTGACGGGCGCGATTACTGCATCGCCGACGACATCAAACAACTCGTATTGCCGGTTTTCGCGCACCGCGTCATCGTCAATTCGCGCCAAACCGCCAGCACCAAACGGCGAACTTTTGAAGCCGAACAGATTTTGCAGGATATTTTGGCAAAAACAAATGTACCTATTTGAAGCACATCAACCGCTGTTGTTTGATTTAGTTGAAAAGTGGTGAAAGCCTGCACGTCAGCAAGGGTGGGGAACTCAAATGTCTGTCCTCTCTGACGCTCGCGCTTCCGCCACGATTCTTTAGTTTAATAATGAAGCTAAAAGCCATTACTCAACTTCTCAGTTGGCGCGATATTCGCAACGCCCTGGTCGGTTTGGCGGTCGTCATCGGCGGGGTCGGGCTGGCTGCGACGACGGTTTGGCTTCAGCAGATCGGCTCATATAAATCTGCCGGTTACGCGGCGGGCGCGTCGCTGATTTTCGTTTTGATAATTATCGTTTTCGTCATTCCGCCGCTCGCCAAAAACGCCAGTGCGGAAGCCTCGCAGATGAATTTGCCGTTTGAACTGACCATCGGCGGCGCGATGATTTTCGGTTTGATACTGATCGTCGGATTTTCCGCGTGGAACACCGGCAACAATCTGCTTTTTCTGGTCCTTTCGTTTCTCGCTTCGTCACTCGTCGTCGGATTTTTTATCGGGAATTTCTGCCTGAAAAAACTCGATGTCAAAATGCGGTTTCCCGATACGATTTTCACGGGCGAGCCGACCCCGATCATCGTCAGTCTGCACAACCGCAAGCGCGTTTTCCCGACGTTTTCCGTGGTCGCCGAAGTGCGCGGGAAAGACCGTGAAAATTCAGCTTTGCTCAGTGAAATCAGGCAGATTTTGTCGGAGAAATGGGCGGAAAGAATCGCGCATCCGCCGATTATCAAATACACGCTCGATTATTTTATCAATGTTCCGCGCCGCGATACGGTCGAAAATAAGGTCGAACATATTTTCCCGCATCGCGGAAGGTTTATTATCAAAGATTTCGAGCTTTCAACAAAATTTCCGTTCGGTTTTTTTCGCCACCGCCGACGGCTTTCCGCGCAGGAAGCGGAAATTGTCATCTTCCCGTGCATCGTCTCCGTTGAGGACGAACTGGTGGATTTGCCGCTCGAAGTCGGCAAACTCGTCGCCAATAAACGCGGGTTGGGACAGGATTTGCTCGCCCTGCGCGATTACCAGCCGATGGACGATTTGCGCCGCGTGGACTGGAAGGCGACGGCGCGGACAAATCGTTTAATTATCCGCGAATTCTCCGCCGAAGACGATAAACGCATCACTATATTTTTCGATACGCGGCTCGTCAAAGACGAAAAAGAAAAAAAGAAATCACTGCGTGAACGCCTCGAAGAAGAACAAAAAGGCGAGAGAAATTCGCCCGTTCGCTTTGAAACCGGGGTCAGCAAGACATCTTCCCTGCTAACACATTTCACCGAAGAACAAGCCGAAATCCGCTTAATGATTGGCGAAGAACGCGGTGAATTCGGCATCGGCAGAGAACATCTTCACTCGTGTCTGGCGCGGTTAGCGACGGTCGAAGCAGAATTTGTCGAAAATTTCGCCGCCGGTGATTTAGAAGAAAATCTCGCCGAGATTCTCGATGAAAGGGATAACAGCCACAACTTTTTAGTGTCTTCTTTACCGGAAAACGATTTGCCTGGTGAATTGCGGCAATTAGTGAAACTAATCGGATTTTAATTTATGAAAAAAGCAGTTTACGTTTTATTTGGAATTTTCACTTTTTCCGTCGGCTTTTGGCTTTTCAATTTGCGTCCGCTGGTGACTCCTGTCCGGTTATGTAAGATACCGCAAAATACTGAGATTTACCGATCAAAACAAATTTATATTAAAGCGTATGTTGATAATGTCGGTGCATCTGAAGATGATTTAAGCTACTTTTCTGTTTTCGATTTCGGCGATGATTGTCTCACCGGAGCAAGTTTGAATATTTCAGAAAAGTTTAGGGAACAGTTAAAAAATGATGCGAGTTTAAAAAGTTTTATAGATGAATTGCGTCTAAAAAATAATCAATTGTACGAAAAACGCGCTGACGGTCATTTTATAGGTCAGGTTGAAATTACCGGTAGCATCAAAAAGGTTCTACAAAACACTGAAACAGAAGGATTTGCTACTGTTTATTTTCCGTTTGAAATAGAGATCGTTTCGATGAAACAAATCTCTCCGATTCACTTTATGAGTCAAGAAGAAATTGTGTCAATTAACGATAAAGCAAGTAATAGCCGCAATTTTTAATCTTAACAATTCAGGAATTAAGCAAATACGATTCCAGCCGGAGCGCGGAAGTCTCGTCCGCCGCAACTCCAGCGAAGCGAAGTGTTGCGAACTTCCATCAACAATTACGCTGCTAGACAGTATAAAAATTATCTTTGGTAACAGTATCAACTTCTACTTGGACGCAATGATTTGTTGAGACGATTCACTATAAATGGTGCGATTTTGTTGGCGAACGCAGACAACGCCTCGCTTCGCCGGCGTTGGCGGACGAGACTTCCGCACTCCCGATGAAAAAATTGTCACAAAAAATGTATCGGCGGTGTATTTATCACAGAAGCATCAAAAATGCTGTAAAAAATGAATGAAGGCGTGAGAAATTTTGTGGACGCGATGTCCGAACAAGCAACAGCGACGGCGAAAGATAAAATTGTATTTGATGAGGCGTTTACGCTGCACCATCGAACCGTTTTTCGCACGGCGAATTCGGTCGTGCGCGACGCGATGCTTGCCGAAGATGTGACGCAGGAAGTTTTTTTGCGGCTTTATCATCATTTAGATTCGATCAAGGATGAGGAAATGCTGCGCCCGTGGCTGATTCGCGTAGCATTAAATGTGGCGCGAAACACACTGCGCGGCAATATCAGAGCCAACACCCGCGAAGATAATTACGTCAAAGAAACGGACGACGTGACGAATGTAACGGCGGAAAAAGAACTCGAACAGCGCGAAGTTTCCAAGGAAGTTCACCGCACATTAAGTTTAATCAAAGAACCGTTGCGAAGCTGTTTGGTGCTGAAACAGCAGGGCTTATCGTATCGGGAAATTGCCGAAACGCTGTCGCTGACGGAATCGAGCATCGGTACTTTCGTCGCTCGGGCGCGAAAAGAATTTGTTCGGCATTACGATAAAATCGGGAAAGTTTTATGAGAGATAACTGTTTTGAAATCGGAACAATTCAAGCATTTTTAGACGGCGAACTCGCCGCCGACGTGACGGAAAACGTCGCGCGGCACATCGCCGACTGCGACGCTTGTGCGCTCTCACTCGCCGAAGCGGAAGACGAAACGGCAATTGCTTTTTCGGCTTTGGAAAACGAACTGAACATGCTCGTCCCGACACAGCGGCTGTGGCTGAAAATTAACGATTCGATTGAACAAAGGCAAAGCTCGTTTTGGCAGAGAGTTATCGCTTTTCTCTCAGCCCCGACTTCCCTCGCGCTGGCGAGTTTATTAATTATGTTCGGACTTTTCGCAGCGGTGACAACTTTGCGCCACGCGGAAAATCTTAGTCCTTCCGTCGCGCAGAATGATTCAATTAATCGAAATGTAGGGCTGCCCGTCATCGAACCAAGCATAAATATCGAACAAAATCCGCTGATTGATGAATTGCCTGCAATAGAAACAGCTGTAGCGGTTGAGAATAAAAATGATTATAAAGTCACAAAAACGTCTTTGGGAAAAACGAAGAAACTAAAAAAAGTAACCGAACAGCCGAAATTAAAATTTGCAATACCAAACTTTGAAACTAACAACGAATTAAAAGTTAATAACAAAGAATTACGAATGCCGACCAACGCATTGTCCGGCGAAGACAGCTATTTGAAGACGATTGCGTCGCTGACGAAAACGGTTGACATCAAAAAAGACGAGACGTTAAAGCCATCGGCGCGGTTTGCCTTCGAGAAAGATTTGGCGGTAATTAACGATGCCATCGGCAAAATGCAGGTGGAAGTCAGGAAAAACCCGAAGGACGAATCTGCCAAAGAAATGCTTCGCACGTCGTATCAAAATAAAATTGATCTGCTCAATTCCGTCACGGAAAAATCGGAGTTGATGGCGAGCTTAAAGTGAAAGAGTAAAAAAAGTAAAGATGAATCGTAACAACACAATCTCATTGAAGTTTAGTTTTTCGGCAATTTTACTTTTAACATTTGCGTCTTTTTCCATTGTTTTCAGTCAGACTTTGCCGTCTAAAGTTCCGCTTAAAATTGAAACTTCAAAGCCGGTTTGGAAAAACGCCAACCGTGTCAGCAACGAAGGCGACACGCCCGCCGAAAAGTCTATCGCGGTCAGCGAAAATGTCAATATCTCGCTATGCGTCGCTGAAGGAAGTCTCAAAATCAACGGCTGGGATCGCCGTGAAGTTCGCGCCTACGTCAGCGGCGGCAGTCAGGTCGGTTTTACGATTGTCGAAAAAGGCAAGGAAAATACCGCCCCGATTTGGATCAAAGTTCTCGGTTTCGATCCGTCGGCGAACAAAGAAAATAATCCCGATGAATGTTTAGCGGGCGATACAATTGAAATTGACGTGCCGCGCAATGCCGTCGTCAACATCAAAAGCAAAGTCAACGAGATGATTATTGATTCGGTGGCGAAAGTGACGGTTGAAAATGACAGCGGCGATATGTTTTTCAACCGTATCTCGCGCGGCATCGAAGCCAGAACCTATGAAGGCAACGTGACGGTCGAACAATCGAGCGGCACGATGTCGCTGCAAAGCACGACCGGCAACATCATCGCCTTTGATGTCAGTCCGGGCGACATCGGCGACATTTTCAAAGCGAAAACCAGCAACGGGGCGATCACGCTCAAAAACATCGGACAGCGGCAGATAGATGTCGCTTCAAACACGGGTTCGATCAATTTCAACGGAAGTTTTTTGAACGGTGGTCAATACAGTTTCGGCACGTCGAACGGTTCGATTAATTTATCAATCCCGCTGAATTCATCGCTCAAAATACTCGCGTCATACGGTTTCGGCGCGTTCAATTCAGAAATCCCGATGCAAAACGTCGAGCGAAATGTGCCGTCGAGAGTGCAGACCCTTTCCGCTCAAATGGGCGGCGGCGACGCGGCACTCAAACTTTCCACCGTCAGCGGCGCAATTAGAATTAAGAAACAATAATTCAAAAGGAACGCGGAAGTCTCGTCCGCCCAACCAGCGCAGCGAAGTTGGAAGCGTTCTCAAAAAATACGAACAAACAAGCGCATTCAATGCCTCACCACAACGTCATTACCGGTAAATTTCAAGTAATCAAACGCACTCATAATCCGCCATATCGTGATTGACAGTTAAATTTTACATTGAGAAACGTATTCAACGCTTTGCTGCGCCGGCGTCGAAGCGGACGAGACTTCCGCACTCCGGTTGATTGAGAAATCCTATTGATTTGTCGCAAAACTCGTGGTAATCTCGTTTTAACTTTACATTAAAAGTTGAAGAAATTTACCAAAAATTAATGATGAGAAAAACAATTTTGCAGACAGTCGAAACTTAGTATTTTAGTTTGTTGTGTGACTGTCTGCCCGAAAAATTGGAGGCAGGAAAAATGGTCAAACAAGCAAAACATAATATCGTCGGCGAAATTGATAAACTGAGCGAGCCGGAAACTCTGGCAGTGGCAAACTACATATCCCAAATTCTTTCAAAACGCCTCTCGAAACAGCAGGAAAATTTGATTAACAATGACGACGTAATCATGTCGCTGTCGGATACTTACGAAAACAGGCGGGCGCGTCAGGTGTTTGAATGGGAAAAAGTTCGGCGGCAGAACGTCCAACGTGCCGCTTGAAAAACTCAACTACGAATCACGAACTGCGAGTTACGAAATTTAAGTACTTTTTTTGGTGCTGTTTTTTGTCCTGCGTTTTTGTTGGGCATTCTTTTGCTCAAAACAACTTTGAAACTTACGCCGAAGTTATCAATCGCGGAAATGTCGAACAAAAACGAACCGCACTCTTTCAAATAAGAAATTTGGAAAGCGAAACAGCTTCGCGCGCGGCAATTCCGGCACTGCTCGATTCATCGGAAATTGTTCGTGCAACCGCCGCGTTTTCCGTCATATCTTTGCCGAAAGATGAGGCGTTGCAGCTTTTGCTGCCGCTGTTGGGCGATAAAAAAGGACTCGTCAGGCGCGAAACGGCTTACGCGCTCGGCAAAGTTCGCAATCTTAACGCAATTGCGCCGCTGTCGCTGGTTTTTCAAAGAGATAAAAGCGTGGAAGTGAAAAACGCGGCGGTTGTCGCGCTCGGCGAAATCGGCGATGCGGCGGCGATTGATATTTTGATCCAAATTTTGCAGCGCAAGCCGAAAAAAGATAACGACGGCGACGAATTTATGCGGCGCAGCGCGGCACGTTCCATCGGTCAAATCGCGCAAATTATTCAAACCGGTAAGATACAAGTCCTCACGCCAAACGATTTTCTGCCCGATAAATATGTAAACTTCACACCGCCGAATTTTCTTTTTTTATCGCGGAATATACCGATTTTTATCAATGCCAACAATACGTTGATTAAAACGCTGCAAAACGACCGTGAATCTGCGGACACAAAACGCGAAGCTGCATTTGCGCTCGGCACAATCGGCGAAGAATCGGCAATCACTGTTTTACAGTCGTATTTGAATGACGAAGATTATTATCTGGCGAGAATTGCTAAAGAATCTGTCAGAGAAATTCAATTCGTGCAATATCTGCGGCAAAAAAAATAATCCAATCGTCCTGACTGCCGCAGCAAAAGTGTCTCGCTTTTGCACTTACCAAAACATAAACTTTAATCAAGAAGCCGACAGGCAAAATAATCACCAAACGGCAAGCTAGACAGCTGCATTGCCCGTTTTGATTTTATTTTCGCTCTGTTTTTTGGTTAAATAGAGTTATATGCAGGGAACACAAACACAAAAAATCACGCCGCAGGAAATGGAAACGCTTTATTCTTACGTTCGCAACTACACCGAAGAAATTTGCGAACCGCTAGAGGTGGAAGATTATATTCCGCAGCCGGTCGTTGATGTTTCGCCGCCGAAGTGGAATGTCGCACACACGACCTGGTTTTTTGAAGAGATGATTCTCAAAAAATTTGCGCCGGATTACAAAGAATTCGACGCGCAATTCGGTTTTCTGTTCAATAGTTATTACAATTCGGTCGGCGAACGCACACTGCGCGATCATCGCGGCGATTTGGCACGTCCGACGGTCGCACGAGTTTTTGAATATCGCCAATATGTTGACGCGAAAATGCGCGAGTTCTTGAAAGGTGAGTTGACGGATGAAGTGCGCGAACTGCTCGTTTTAGGTCTTAATCACGAACAGCAGCATCAGGAATTGCTTATTACTGACTTGAAATATACATTCAGTGTTAACCCGACTTTTCCGGTTTACAAAGAAAATTTCGCATTGGTTGAGAAAGGGGAGATTGGTGAAAAAGGCTTTGCCGACATCGAAGGCGGCATTCACGAGATTGGTTTTGTCGGTGAAGGTTTTCACTTCGACAACGAACTCGGACGACACAAAGTTTATCTCGAAGATTTTCAAATCAGCAAAAATCTCGTCACAAATGGCGAGTTTATCGAATTTATCGAAGACGGCGGTTACGCAAACCATTTATTGTGGCACGCCGAAGGACTTGACTGGGTTAAAAACAACGAAATAACCGCACCGCTCTACTGGCAGAAAATTGATAAAGATTGGATGAATTTCACGCTCGGAGGCTTGCGAAAAGTCCGTCCCGAAAATGCGGTTTGCCACGTTTCTTTTTACGAAGCAAGCGCATTCGCCGAATGGAAAAAAATGAGATTGCCAACCGAATTTGAATGGGAATCGGCATCAAATAAATTTGATTGGGGACTGCGTTGGGAATGGACGAATTCGGCGTATCTGCCGTATCCGAATTTCTCGAAACCCGAAGGTGCGGTCGGCGAATACAACGGCAAGTTTATGATCAATCAGATGGTTCTGCGCGGCGCAAGCGTGGCGACTTCGCCAAATCACAGCCGTAAGACCTATCGTAATTTTTTTCACGCGCCCCTGCGTTGGCAATTTACCGGTATCCGCCTCGCCCGATGAGGTTCAAGTTTTCAGGTTCAAGGTTCAAGGTTTTTAGTCATTAACCTTGAACCTTGAACCTGAAACCCGTTTACGGTGCAGGTTGCGAGCTTTTCATCAACTGACCGATGACAGCCGTTGCCAAACTTAAAAGCTGATTTACTTGTTGTTTGATTTGTTCGGGTTCTACTTTTTTGAAATCGGTCGGGACGGCGAACAAACTTTCTTCGGCGGTAGTGCGAATGTTGCTCATTTCCGTCACCAAATTTATGCCGCTGACTCCCTGCACATTGCCGTTCTGTGACTGCGAATTAGTGAATGAACGCAGCGGTAAACCCGTTTCTTTGTCAACAAAAATAAATGATTCGGTGTTAACGTTACCGGCTTTGGTCTGCGTGTTGGTCGTCGTGCCGTAACGATATTTGATCGCGTCGCGCCCGTCAACTTTCTCTTCGCCGACTTTTTCCACGCCTTTCATATTTTCAATTTGCTTGATAATTTGGTCGGGCATCAACAAATTTTGAATATTAAAACCCATTGATTCTTTGTTCAACTCTCCGTATTGTTTGCGTTGCGGAGCGATTATAAAATTTTTCCCGTCAGTTTCCAGATAAATAACTTTTTCGCCGTTCGGGGCAGTAATTTCCAACCGCCGATTTGCCCCGTTGCGGGCAACCTGCGCTTTGAGCGGCGGCATCGTCATTTTTTGATCGCCGGAAGTTTCCAGCCGAAGCGAAATATCCGCCTGATACTGATCGGGTTCTTTTGCTTCAATCGCCGCACCTGTTTCATTCATCATATTTGTATTAGAAACATTGACGTTGGCGGAATTCGTAGTGATATTGACGTTTGAGTTTGGATTAGCATTAGAATTTAGATTCGTATTCATCACCGTCAAATTGCCATTCGTCACGGGCTGCTGACAAGCCAAACTGAAGGCGGCAAAAACCAACAAAAACAACCACGCGAAATTATTAAATTTTATTTTTTTGAACATCATTCATTCTCCTTTTTGAATTTGCTTAGAGGCTAACGTTTTTTTAGGTATGTTGGCAAGCCGGAAGAGCGTAAATAGTGAATTGAAAAGAGGAGATTCTGTTCGAAACACTGATGTTTCGAGCAATCCGGTTGATCGGTAACACTAATTAAACTTCGCGTTTCATTCACAGCGGCTTTGCGCCCGGTGATTTTGTTCCGCATCCGCAATCACCCGTACCGCAGGAAGATTTGCCGGTGAAAGATTTGGCTTTGTTCCAAACATTTTTCCCAACGTAGAGTAACGCACCTAAAATTATTATTGCGACTATTAAAATTTGCCAGTTCATAATCTATCCAAAACCCAGAAGTCTGCCGCCTTGATACGTTAAAAATGCTGCCAGATATGCCAAGCCGGTCATATAACCGACCATAAACAACGCCCACCACCACGAATTCGTTTCGCGCCGCACTACCGCGACGGTTGACATACACTGCATCGCCAGCACGAAAAAAACCATCAGCGTCAACGCCGTCAAAGGTGTCCAAGCCGGTGTTCCGTCGTCCTTTTTCGCGTCACGGACGGCAGAAATCAATGACGGACTTTCCGCATCTGAATCCTTGCCGACATTATAAATAATGCTCAAGGTCGAAACCAAAACTTCACGCGCCGCAAACGAAGCGATTAACGCCACGCCGATTTTCCAGTCAAAACCGAGCGGCTGAATGACAGGCTCAATGGCGTGACCAAGTTTTCCGGCGTAACTGTGCTGTAATTGCTGCCCTTCGTCGTCGCTCGTTCCTCCTTCTGCTTTAACTTGTTCTTGACTTTGGACATTCGATGCTGGACTTTGAACTGTTTCCGCACTTCGCGGAAAATAAGTCAATGCCCACAAAATAATCGAAATCGCTAAAATTACCGTGCCGGCACGTTTGAGAAAAAGACCGGCGCGGATGAACATATTTTGAAAAACGGTGCGAAAATTCGGCAGACGATACGGCGGAAGTTCCATCACGAACGGCGGTGTCGGCGATTTCAAAATCGTCCGCTTCAAAATGAATGCGACGATTACGGCGACGAAAATGCCGAGCGCGTACATCGCTAAAATCAAAACTGCGCCGAGCGAAATAAAGCCGAAAATTGTTTGTCCGGCGAAAAACGCGGCGATCATCAAAGTATAAACCGGCAGTCGCGCCGAACAGCTCATAAACGGCGCGATCATAATCGTTGCCACACGGTCTTTCGGATTCTCAATCGTCCGTGTCGCCATAATTCCCGGAATCGCACACGCAAAACTCGACAGCAGCGGCAGAAACGCTTTGCCGTGCAAACCGACGCGCGACATCAGTTTATCAAGTAAAAACGCTGCCCGCGCCATATATCCGGTGTCTTCCAAAATTGAAAGAAACAAAAACAGGAGCAAAATCTGCGGCAGAAAAACGACCACGCCGCCGACTCCGGCGATCACGCCGTCAACTAGCAAGTCGGTCAAAATTCCCGCAGGCATTTCAGCGTGAACAAAATCGCCCAATGCGCCAAAACCTTTGTCGAGCAAATCCATCGGCAGATTTGCCCACGAAAAAATCGTTTGAAAAACAAGCAGCAGAATTCCGACCAAAATTATCAAACCGAAAAATTTGTGCGTCAAAACGCTGTCAATTTTTTCGGAAAAACTGCGTTCAGCGGTATTTTTCGGTTTGACTGATTCTTGATAAACGTCGGAAATAAAATTATAGCGGGCGAAGATTTTCTTGTTGGTGATTTTGTCATCAGAAAGGCTTAGATGAATATCTTCATCGCCGATATTATTGGTAAAACCAGCGTCGGAAAGCCAGACAAAGTTCGGTGTCGCTTCAGTTTTGGCGGCGAGAAGAACCTTTTCGGCTAACTCTTGAATGCCCTGTTTTTGTGTCGCTTTGATGCGGACGACCGGAATTTGCAGCAGGCGCGAAAGTTTGTCGGTGTCAATTTCGAGGCTCTGTTTTTCGGCGGTGTCAACCATCGTCAAAGCAATAATGACAGGGATTTTGAACTCTAAGAGCTGGGTGACAAGATAGAGATTTCGTTCGAGATTAGTTGCGTCAACGACGGCGACGAGCGCATCAGGTTTCGGTAAATCAGCGACTTTTCCGAGCAGCACGTCGCTGGCAATCTGTTCATCGAGCGAGGTTGCATCAAGACTGTAAAGTCCGGGCAAATCAACCAGCCGTGCCGCGTCACCGCTGCCGTTTAATCGCCAAAAGCCTTCCTTGCGTTCGACCGTTACGCCGGAATAATTGGCGACTTTCTGGCGCATTCCGGTCAAAGCATTAAAAAGAGTGGTTTTACCGGCGTTCGGATTCCCCGCTAACGCAATTGTCAATTGTTTTTTGTCTTTTGTCCTTTGTCCTTCGATTGTTTTGGTTGCAATCGCGCCGGAATTTGGGATCTTGAATTTGGAATCTTGAATTTTAGATTTCATTTACTTCTATTGCAGCGGCTTCATTTTTTCGCATCGCCAAATGATAACCGCGCACCCGGATTTCCAGCGGATCGCCGAACGGTGCAGACTTTATTACCCTGACGGATACGCCCGGAACAACGCCCATTTCCATCAATCGCTTGGCGATGGCATTGTTGCCGTTGACAGCGATGACTGTTGCCGTCGCCCCGATTGGCAAATCTGTTAGATTCATTTCTTTGACAGTTGTGTGCATATATGTTCGACAGAAAAATTATATGCTAATTGAAATCAATTTTCAATTTCAATAAGTTCTTTTAATATTAACTAAGAACAATTTTTTGCGAAGTCGGTTTGTATGGTAATCCGACTACTGAAAGTCTGTGTAAGTCCGCTAAATCGTGATTTTGTAAAATCTTCGTCGCCGGACATTTAGGATTTTCAGGAGTTAAGGAATGAATATTTAAATCGGAAATACATCAAAACCAAGTGCAGGACTTTATCTATAAAATAATATTTTGTCCGTGTTTACAATGAATCCGAATTTAATACTCACGATTCTTCTTCATCCATCACCGTCAAATTTTTGTTGGTTTCCTGATGAATAGTTCCTGCTTCGACGTTGTATTCTCCTTCCGCCTGCGTGATCGGGTCGCCGGTTAGAATTCCGCCGATCACCTGAATTTCGCCGAGAATCATCTGCCCGACCGATTCGACATTTTCCGTCGTGTGATTTATCTCGTTTTTTTGTTCTTCATTTTCATTACTCATACTACAAATATTACAATTAAACATCTGACTTGACTAATTGGACAAATCACACTTTTGGTTTATCGCTCATCGAAAATGCAATTTTCCCGCCATTCATTATTTCAGAAGAGGTAATGTAATTGCGATTGAGTTCTCTGCCGTTGATGACTACTTTTCGCACGTAAACATTTTTGTCAGATTGATTTTCGGCTTCTATCGTCAAAGTTTTGCCGTTTTCGAGTTTCAAAACCGCTGATTTGATCGCCGGACTGCCGATTTGATATTGCCCGGAAGCGGGCGCGACCGGATAAAAACCCAAACTCGAAAACAAGTACCACGCTGACATCTGCCCGCAGTCGTCGTTGCCGCCGAGTCCGTCGGGCGTATCTTTATATTGATTTTTCAGAATCATTCGCACCCGTTCCTGCGTTTTCCACGGGCTGTCAGTCCAGTTGTAAAGATAAGCGACGTGGTGCGAAGGTTCGTTGCCGTGAATATAGCCGCCGATAATTCCTTCGCGTGTGATGTCTTCGGTCGCGGCAAAAAACTCGTCCGGCAAGTGCATCGTGAAAAGTTCGTCCAAATGCGCCGCAAATTTCGCTTTGCCGCCCATCATTTCAATCATTTTTTCGGGATTATGCGGCACATAAAGACTGTAATTCCACGCGTTTCCCTCAATAAATCCCTGCCCTTCGGTTTTCAGCGGGTCAAATTTTTCGCTGAATTTTCCGTCCGTCATTTTTGGGCGCGTAAAACCGACCGACGCATCATAAACGTTTTTCCAATTCTCCGAACGTTTGATAAATTCGTCGTAAATCGCTGTTTTGCCGAGTTTTTTCGCCGCCTGCGCGATTGCATAATCATCGTAAGCATATTCTAAAGTTTTCGACACGCTCAAAGAATTTTCATCTTCGGGAACATAGCCGAGTTTCATATAAAACCCCAAACCATCGTAATATTTCGTTCGCGCTGTGTTCGCCATTGCATCGAGCGCGTGTTCCGCGTTGATGCCTTCGATGTTGCCGGTGACGATTGCATCAGCAATCACCGAAACCGAATGATAACCGATCATACACCAGTTTTCGTTGGCGTAATGTGACCAGATAGGAAGCATTTTGTGAACGCTCTGATCATAATGCGCGAGCATCGAATTGACCATCTCGCGGTTGCGTTGCGGCTGAATAATGTTAAAAAGCGGGTGCAGAGCGCGATATGTGTCCCACAGCGAAAAGGTCGTGTAATTTGTAAATCCTTTTGCCGAATGGACGTTTTGATCCAAGCCTTTATACTGACCGTCAGCATCCATATAAACCGTTGGGCTGATAAAAGCGTGATACATCGCCGTATAAAAATTTGTCAAATCATCTTTTGAATCGGCAGTGACGGCGATTTTGCCAAGTTCGGCATTCCACAAATTTTGTCCGGCATTTTTAACTTTGTCGAAATCCCAACCGGGCGTTTCGAGTTTCAAATTATTCATTGCGCCTTCCGTCGAAACCGGCGACAGCGCGAATTTTACCTTGATTTTCTCGCCTTTCGCCGTTTTGAAATCGAAATATGCACGAATCTGCTCGCCCGCCATTTCAGGGAATTTTTTCGTCTGGTCGAATTTGCGCCAGAAACCTTTATACGGCGACGGTTTGAAATCTTTAAAGCCGTAATTCGTGAACGGTTTGGAAAATTCCATCGCAAAATAAACCGTCCGCGTCCGCGCCCAGCCATTCGTCTGCCGGAAACCCGTAATCGTGTGATCGTTTTCGACGCGCACGAATGTCCAGACATTTTTTCCGTCGTAATTATAAATGCCGTGCATTAAATCCAGGATAATGTGAGAGTTATCGCTTTCGGGAAAAGTATATTGATGAAAACCAACGCGAGTTGTCGTTGTTAATTCGGCGAGAATATTATCGTCCGCCAATAGAACTTTGTAGTAATTCGGTTCAGCGATTTCCGTCGAATGCGAAAACGCCGACCGAAAACCGCTTTTCGAATTGCTTTTGTCGCCCGGTTCAAGCTGCAAATCGCCGACCGTCGGCATTATTAAAAAATCGCCCAAATCCGAATGTCCCGTCCCGGAAAAATGCGTGTGCGAAAACCCGACAATCGTTGCGTCGTCGTAATTATAACCGGCGCAGTACCGATAAGTTGCCGGGTTATATTTACCGCCGATCAGATAAGGCTGCTCGTCCGTGTCGGGCGAAAGCTGCACTGCGCCGAACGGTACCGTCGCGCCCGGATAAGTGTGTCCCATCTTCTGAGTGCCGATCAGCGGGTTGACGTATTGAATATAATTTTCAATTTTTTGCGCTGATGAGGTCATTTGAAAAGCGAACAAAACAACGAAAGCATAAAATATTTTCATTTTTTGGATTTGAACGGGTAGATTATTCGATAATTCTACACCAACTCAATTTAATATTAAAACTCTTTACTTCGTGATTAGCTTTTATCTTTTTCTTCGACAAAGTTCTTACAATTTCACATATTTTGTGAAATGCAGGAATTTACCGGGACCGAATTGGAATAGTCATATTTGGCGAATAAAATTTGACTTCATTTGCCGTTGACCCTTGTTTTGGTTTAATGCATTTTCAAAGTGCCGTCAAAAATTCAGCCAAAATCAAACATATTATGCTCTCAAATAAAATCAAACTTGTGGCTCTGCTGTTGATCTTCGCAATAATTCCCTCCTGCCGCCACCGGGAAACTCCGACATTCAGCATTGCGGGAAACATCAAAAACTATCAGAAAAGCACTTTAAATTTGCTTTTGGAAGAAGACATTTACCGCAAACAAAACCGCGTAATCAGCGAAATTCCGGTTGATAAAAACGGGAACTTCGAGATGGATTTCAATCTCGAACCGCATATTTACACGATAAATTTTGATGACGAGAAAAATATCACCCTCGCAATTGATAAAAACCAGAAAGTTGTCATTAGCGGCGATGCCGACGATTGGTCAACGGTCAAGGTTTCGGGTTCTGCCGACACTGAAAAACTTGAAGGATACGAAGCGTTTCGTAAAAAGTCGCTGGATTCTTTGGTAATTTCGGTGCGCGAAAAAATCAAACAACTAAAAGATAAAAGCAATCCTGCCGATGATGCGGAAATTGCCCGATTGGGCGAGCTGGAAATCGAAAATTACGACAAACACAAAGACGAATTGATTAATTACATCGAAAAAAATATGGGAACTTCGATTGCCGTGTACGCGACTTCGATTAGGTGGGACGGCGACCGCAATCTTCCGTTTCTCGAATCGCTGGCGACGGCTTTTCAAAAAGATCATCCGCAGCTTGCCGTCACCGAAAAAATTGTGGAAAAGGTAAAAATACTTAAAAACACGAGCATCGGCGGAACGGCGGCTGAAATAAAAATGCGCGACCGAAACGGAATGGAAATCCCGCTTTCTTCGATAAAAGAGAAATCCTCAATAAAATCCGAGTATATTTTGATTGATTTTTGGGCAAGCTGGTGTGCGCCGTGTCGTCGTGAAAGCGCGGAACTCGTCCGTATGTACGACAAATTCAAATCGCGGGGATTCGAGATTTACGGAGTTGGTCTGGAAACGGAAAAAGCCGCTTGGCTGAACGCCATCGAACAGGACAAACGCACTTGGATAAACGTATCAACATTACAGGAATTTGAAACGCCCGTCACTTTTCAATATGCCGTTACTGCACTGCCCGCAAATTTTCTAATTGATGCAGACGGGAAAATCATCGCCAAAAATCTGCACGGCGCGGAACTGGAAAATAAGATCGAAAGCCTTTTTGTCGAATAAATTTTTCGTCCTTGGAGATATTTAAGATCAGCCGATTCTCAACTGCCCGCACCGAATATTTTCTGTATAATTAACAAAATGCTCAGCGCACCGGCAATCCCCAAACTAAACCACATAAATTTGCGAACTTTTTCCTGATTGATCATCGTCATATTCTACCCGAATTTGTCATTAAACCAAACTGAATTTATATCTGCTTCACTGCTTCCGTACCAACAAACGATTCGTTAATTCCTTTTTCAAAACAGATTTGCTTCAAAAATTAGATTAACACTTTATCGTTTTTTCCTTTTATAAACGCGAATCAGTAGTTGAGCTGGAATTTTGAAATAATAGTTTTTCTTGGCGAACTTTGGTTTTCCAACGTGAGATAAATTATTTCACGCTGGGGGCGCAAAGTTCGCTAAGCAATATATTTAACTGACCTTTGAAATTGCAACTAATGATTCGCATTGTAAGTTGTTATTTCTCTTCCGCAAAATGCCAGCAAACGCCCGCGATGTCAATCAAATTAACCTCTCTGCCCCACGGAAAATCTTTCGGCGCATTGAGTTTCACACCGAACTTTTCCGGCAAACTCAATGCGCTGATTTCTCCCCAGAATACGTCCAAATCACCAACTTTAACGCTCATCATGAAGTTTTCGGCGAATTCTTTGTTGTCATTACCTTGCAGAATAAATTTACAGCTGTTATTTTCAAAACCGACGTAATCATCGGTTTCCCAAATGATTTTAAAACCTAATTCTAAAAACAATTGCCGCGATTTCTTAAAATTGTTCCCCGCCGGAACGAATGCTTCGATAGAATTATATTTCATTAAAATGTTTCCTTTAAGTTTTTTGCGGCTCGTAGCAAAGCTCGACTTTACCGTTGGAAAATGCTTCGGATTTGATAAATCGAAGATTCAATCTTTCATACGAATCTCCGAAAATAGACATTCCTTTGCCGATGGCGACCGGATTAACTAAAAAATGATATTCGTCAACTAGATTGTTTTGTATTAAGGAACTGACAAAGCCCGCGCCGCCGTGGACAAGAATATCTTTGCCGTTTCTACTTTTTTGGTTTTCGACTTCCTCGACAATATCGCCGTTTGCCAGAGTCGTGTTTGCCCATTTAGATTCTTTGACCGTTTTGCTGAACACTACTTTCGGAATGTCAATCATTTTTCGGGCGAAAGAATATAGCGGACTTTCAGGATTCTCTAAAACACTCGACCAATGATTAATGAAACCGTCGGTCATTTTTCTACCCATCAAGATGGTGTCAGACGAATCGGTTAATTCATTTAGGCGAGCTAATGCTTTTTCATCCAAAGAAAAAGTCATCCAATCGAGTTCGCCGTTCGGTCCGGCGACGTATCCGTCAATAGACATCTGCATTTGTAGTTTTAATTTTCTCATTATTTTGCCTCCAAAAGCGTGTAATATTTTTCCCGATTTATGTAAGACAAAAACAAAATTGCTGGGAAAAGCAAACTTGCAATCGGAATTTTCCTCGTACTTACTAAAAATCGGGCAACTAAAATCTCATTTCTTCTTGCCCGATTTTGTCTTATTGAAACCTACTTTTTGTAATCGTAATTAACAAGCCATTGAACGCCGAACTTATCCGTCAACATCCCGAAATACGCGCCCCAAAAAGCATCGGCAATCGGCATCGTCATCGTTCCGCCGTCCGCCAAACCGTGATAAAGTTTTTCCGCTTCCTCCTTGCTGTCCGCACCAATCGAAACCGAAAAATTTGTGCCGACAATTCGTGTTTGTCCCGTTGATTCAAGTACGTCCGATGCCATCAAAATGCTGTTATTTCCTATCGGCAATGAAATGTGCATCACCCTTTCGAGTTCATCATTCGCCAATTTCATTCCGTCACATTCCGCGCCCGACATTTCTTTATAACGCATCAACGCCGTAAATTCGCCGCCGAAAACCGATTTGTAAAAATTTAATGCTTCTTCCGCATTTCCGTCAAAATCCAAATATGGATTAATATTTGCCATTTTTTTTATTCTCCTTTTTATTTATTTATTAAAATTCACCAAAGTTTTAAAACCGCCGTAAGGCATCCGTTTGAAATCAAAAATCGGATTTTTATTCTCCATCATTTCCTTCAAACGCTCGTCTTCCATAACTTTAGCGTTCACCTCGTCGCGGTGTTCTCTGGATTCAAACATAATCCACGAAAAAATCACAGTTTCATTTTCCGCCGCGTCCGCCGCCGTCCGAAACGAAAACATTCCCTCGACTTCCAGATCGTCCCCTTCACATTCGCAAAACGCTAACGCGCCGTATTCCATCCAAACTTTGCCCGCTTTGTTTGCCATTTCTTTATATTCTCCGATCTTGTCTTTCGCAATCGGAAGTAAAAATCCATCTACATATTTTCCCATTTTATTTCTCCTATTTATTACGTTTCACAGATAAGACAATTTCTTATCGTCTTTACACATTAACACCCATTATGAGATAATGCGCGGTGTAAATACGACAAAGTTGCGGGTTGTTTGCGACAAACTTTTCGGATATTTGAATTAATGCAGAAACACGCACGAAGTAAGTGTGATAACAGTTTCACACACTTACTTCGTGCGTGTTTCTGCAATGAAAATTATGAAACACATTTCCATACTCGTCCCGGAATCCGCAGTTTTAGCGGCAATTGACGATCCGCGCCACGTTTTTTCGCAAGTTAATAGTTTAGTAAAACCCGCACTTTTCGATATAAAATTTGTCGGATTGTCGAAAGAAGTAAAACTGCACAACAGCGCGTTTTCCGTTCATTCTGATTTGTTTTTGGACGATGTGAAAAAGACGGATTTGATCTTCGTTCCCGCATTTTACGGCGACACCGAACAGTTTTTGGAAACGAACAAAGAATTCATTCCGTGGATTGTCGAAAAACATAAAAAGGGCGCGGAAGTCGTCAGCCTCTGCGTCGGCGCATTTATGTTGGCGAAAACGGGACTTTTAGATGGCAAAAAATGCTCAACACATTGGCTGGCGGCTGACGAATTCCGTGCAATGTTTCCCAAAGTTGATCTGCAAACCGACAAGATAATCACCGAAGAAGACGGCATTTACACGAGCGGCGGCGCGACTTCATATTTTAATTTGCTGATTTACCTTGTCGAGAAATTCACCGACCGCGAAACCGCAATTCAAACCGCCAAAATTTTCGCCATAGACATCGAACGCCACAGCCAAACGCACTTTACGATCTTCAAAGGTCAGAAAGAACACACCGACGAAGACATCAAAGCGGCGCAGAGATTTATCGAAAATAACGTCGAGGAAAAGTTCACGACCGACCGATTATCCGAAAAATTCGCTATCAGCCGACGCAGTTTTGAGCGAAGATTCAAACGCGCCACAAACAACACCGTCAACGAATACGTTCAGCGCGTAAAGATCGAAGCCGCCAAAAAGAGTTTTGAAACGAGCCGCAAAAACATCACCGAAGTAATGTTCGATGTCGGCTATTCCGACACCAAATCCTTTCGCGGAACATTCAAAAAAATTACCGGAATGACACCTTACGATTATCGAAATAAATATAACAAAGAAGCGTGAAAATTAAAGAGTTTTCGTTCCAACAAACAGCAGTCTGTTTTCTAAAAACTCCGCTCGATTTTTTTCATTTTTTCCATTCAATTTTCACGCCTGAAATCCCGTCCTTTTCGATTCTCTCGCTTTCGTGAACCGTAAAACCGAGTTTCCGGTAGAAACCGAGCGGCGATTGATAAGTTTCACCATTCGATTTTCTGCTGTCTGAGTGGTCTATTACCCAACCGAAAAATTGATTTTTCGCTGCTTTCAGCGTATCAATTAATTTCACGCCGAAACCTTTTCCTTGATGTCTTTCGTCAATAATTATCGCAAACCATCTTGCGCCTTCACGTTCAAATGCACACACCCAGCCGATAATCTCATTCGCTGCACTCATCAACAAAAAATGCTTTTGATTCGGACGTTCATTCAAATAAACATCAAACCCCGAAACTTCTGAAAACGCCAGATTTTCCGGGTATTCTGCATTCCACAGTTCGACAATTCGATTTTTTTGAACTGATGTTAATTTGCTTTGTTCAATGATTTGCATTTCAAAATACCTGATTTTACGATTTTGCCAGAGATATTCGGCAAACACTCTCTTCCAGATCGTCGGAGTGAACCCGAGAGTTGCCAATGGCTGACTCGACATCAATTCAAATGTGATGAAACCATTTTTTGTATTTGCGTCTTTTCACCTTATTCACTGAACATCCGTTTTGAGTTGAAGAATTGTTCAATGTGAGTGAAAATAATAATAATGAATTGGATTTATTGGATCGTCATCACGTTTTTTGTTTTGTCTTTGATTTCTACGGCAATTACCGCGTATCGTTACCGCAAATATCTGCAAACCGGGTGGTTTATGCTGAAAACATACCGGCAGTTCAAACAAAATGCCAAACCCGAAAAAAAGGTGATCGAAACGAAACCGGTTTCCGACAACTCGCCGCTCATTAAATGCGCCAAATGTCAGAAATGGTTTTCGCAGGGACAGGGTGTTAAATTAAAAAACAGCTTTTTTTGTTCGCATAGCTGTTTGGAAAAATCTTTTGCGGCAAAAAGCTGAATTAGAGCCGCCGTCCCGTGTTATTTAGCTTTTCCCTGTTTCGCCACAGCTTCTTCGGCTTTGGCAATCGCTTCCTGATCGCCCAAGTAATAACTTTTCACCGGCTTCAAAGCGTCGTCAAGTTCATAGACGAGCGGAATTCCCGTCGGAATATTGCGCTGAACTATATCTTCATCGGAAATTTGATCGAGATATTTGACCAAAGCGCGTAAAGAATTGCCGTGTGCGGCGATAATCATCCGCTTTCCCGCTTTTATTTTCGGCATAATTTCCGCTTCGTAAAACGGCACGACGCGCTCGACGGTGTTTTTCAACGCTTCGGCTTTCGGGAAGTTTTCGGCTTCAATCAAAGCGTAACGCGGGTCTTTGCCCATCCAGCGTTCGTCGCCTTCTTCAAGCAGAGTCGGCAAAACGTCGTAACTTCTGCGCCAAATTAAAACTTGCTCTTCGCCGTGCTGCGCCGCAGTTTCGGCTTTATTCAGACCCTGCAAGCCGCCGTAATGCCGTTCGTTCAGCAGCCACGATTTCGTTTCGGGAATCCACATCAAATCCATTTCGTCCAGGATGATCCAAAGTGTGCGGATGGCGCGTTTCAAAACCGATGTGTAGGCTTCATCGAAAGTGAAACCTTCGTCTTTCAAAAGTTTTCCCGCCGCGTGCGCTTCCGTCCGACCTTTGTCCGAAAGGTCAACGTCTTTCCAACCCGTGAACCGATTTTCTTTATTCCATTGGCTTTCGCCGTGTCTGATTAAAACTAATTTGTGCATAAATTTTAGAAGATGTTACGCTCCGCGCTGTTGTCGGTTTTTGTCAAACAAGTGAAATGTCGTGTTACCGAATTTTTTAAATCGTCCATCCGTCGTGGCTGATGCCGACGAGATACCAACGGCTTCCCTGTTTTTCAAAAATTAAGCGCAGTGATTTCCAATCCATTGTGCCGTATTTTTCAGTTCCCGCAAAATTATATTCGACAAATTTTGCATTCGGATAAAGATTCCCGAGATTAATCAGCGTGTTGCCTTGTCCGATAATTTTGTTGTAGCCGGTGTTCGGAGCATTTGCAAAATTTTTATCGTAAACAAACTCCGCGTAATAATCTGAAAATTTCGATTTAATCGCCTCATCAGCCGAATCGTAATCGCCCCAATTGTAAACTTTTCGAGAGTTTTTCAAGTCTTTGATCTGCGATTTTTTGAAAACCAAATCTGTTGCTTTATTGATGAAACCGTAAGGCGAAAATCGTAGTCCTTTTTTCGGATGAACTGAGGCGGCAAGCATTTTCATATCCTTTTGTTTCAAAGCCACAACCACGCGGCGCGATAAATTTGTAATCTGTTGTTTGTCACTCGTTTGAGCGAAAGAAACGGTTGAAAAAATACCGCAAATGACAATCGCCAACACCAAAACTTTTCTAAAAATTTTCATAAAGTCCTCTGCGTTTAGAACGATTCTCGCAGAAACATTTGCGCTTCGCCAACCAAATAAAGCGACCCCGTAACCAAAATTAAATGCTTGTCCGACGATATTTCACGCGCTTTTTTGACGGCATTTTCAACTGTTTCTTCAGTAAGAATATTTTCTTTTTCAAAAATTTTCGGCACGAATTTTAACAACTCCTTAGTTTCCATGGAACGCGGATTATCGGGGACGGTTAAAATTAACTTATCGGCGAGCGGAAAAAGTACGGAGGCAATTTCGGATAAATCCTTATCGCGCATCGCGCCAAAAACCATCGTGACCGGCTGGTTGATAAATTCGTCTAGGTAATTTTTTAACGCTTTCGCGCCCGCAATGTTGTGCGCTCCGTCGAATAAAATATCTTTGTAAAATTCGAGTCGTCCTTTGTGTGTCGCGTTTTGCAGACCTTTGACAATGTGTTCATTCGTAATTTTAAATTTTTCCGGCAGCATTTCGGCGAGCAAAATTGCCGCCTTTGCATTCTCGATCTGATGTTTTCCTGCCAAATTCAGATGAACTTTTTCATAAACGGCTTTTGCAGTTTGAAAAGTCGTTGTTCCGTTTTCGCTAAACGTTCCGACATTCGCCGCCGAGTTTGGCGAAATGCCAAACTCGGCGCATCGGTCTAAAATCACATCGAACGCTTCTTTCGGCTGATTTGATATGACAACCTGTATATCTGCCCGAATAGTCGCCGCTTTTTCCCCCGCAATTTCCGTCAAAGTATTTCCTAAAATATTCTGATGATCGTAATCAATCGGCGTAATTGCGACAATTTCCGCATTGGCGGCAGTCGTCGCGTCAAAGCGTCCGCCCAAACCGGTTTCCAAAATCGCCAGTTTAATGTTTGCTTCCGAGAACGCCTGCAAAGCAATCGCCGTCACTTGTTCAAAATATGTCGGCACGGTTTCGAGTTCGCCCTTTTCGACTAAGTTTTCAGCAATTTCTCTAATTTTTGAAGCATATCGTGCAAAATCTTTTTCACTGATTTCCCGCCCATTAACTTTAACTCTCTCCGTCACAGAAACGAGATGCGGCGAAGTCGTCATTCCGACTCTGATGCCCGCCGAAACACAAATCGCTTCCAAAAACGCGCACACTGAACCCTTGCCGTTTGTTCCTGCAACCTGAACTTTTAGATAATTGTTGTTTGGATTTCCCAGTGCGGCAAGAAGTTTTCCGATATTCTCAAGACCGAGTTTCATCGCCGTAACTTCATTGCCGAGATTGTAGAGGTATTCGGTTGATTCGGCGAAGTTCATAAAGATTTCGTAATGGTCGTGTCCGTAATATCGTCGAAACAGGCGTAGCAAGCTCTGTTTCCGTGCAGTTTGAATGAAACCTGCGCGACAAGCATTTCGCTGCCGGACAGATCGAGAATTTTGTGCGGAAACGGCTGATTGAAAGCGTGGGATTTCATCAAGAAATGCACATCGTTAACAACTTCTTCATTGTATCCTTCTTCATCGAAAAAGATTTTCTTGATTAACAATTTGTTATCTGAAAATTCAGCTTGTGCCTTGAACCACAATTCGCCTGACCAACTCCGGGCGAAATAGAAACAGTTGTCGTAAATATAAATATCCCATTTACATTCCATTTCTTCGGATTTGAAAATAACGCCATCGAGCATTTCCCCATTGTGCGGATATTCGAGATTTGTTTCGATAAAATTTTCGTTTTCAATTTTCTGCCCGATGTGATTTTTGCCGTCAGACTGCCGCATTACTCCAAAGGCTGAGCCAAAGACATCGGTAGAGCCGGAAATAACGCTGTGGGTGAACGGACGGATGTCCAAAACTCGTTTGTTAAATGGGTTTTCTTCATCGCCGACTTCATACCAGCGAAAATCATAATCGGTTGTTTCTTCGTTCGGTTCTTTGAGAACGCCGAGTTTGTTTTTTATCCAATTCAACATTGTAAATGCGGCTATTATTCCAAGCCCAAAGATATTATCTCGCTGTAAATACTAAATTCATTTTTTGCCATTAGTAAGCAGTCTTCGATGATAATTTATCTGTCCGAGATGATAGCTGAAATGCGCTAAAATTTTCAGCAGCGCAGAATTTGTTTTTGACGGTTCGTGTCCTTCTTGAAGCGGATATGGTTTTTCCAAATCATCATCCGATAAATTATTCAAGGAGTTTTTAACAACCTCAATCGTATTTTCTATATTTGAACTTAATTCGTTGCGGGAAATGTGCTTGGTTGAAAATTCCGCGTCGCGCTTTCTCTCATAACCCGAATCGCTGAGCGTCGCGCCGATGTAATGATTCAGATTCCCGATTAAATGAAGACATAAATTACCCGCCGAATTTGGAATGTCATCGGTTTTGGTCCACAAATCTTCTTCATTTTCGTATGAATTTATTTCTTTGATTAGTTTGTTCAAATCGCGTTCAAAAAGTTCGATTAGTGAATTTGTCAGCATATATTTCTCCGTTCAACTCAGCGTTTCTCAAAGATATTATAAATACGGCAAAAATGAAAATTTGCGAGTAAAATTCACTTAAATTATTATTCAGAATCCAACTGTTCAATCAACTCTTTAACGCGGTCTAGTGATGGCAGATAATATTTTCCCATAACAGTTTCATTAAAAATTATTGCAACTATAACCAATACCGCGCCAGCGACAATCAGAAACGCGTAAGGTGCCAAAGCAAGATATAATAAAACGCGATCTTTGGAAAGAACCTCGTAATCAACAAATATTGACGTAAACCGATTGCTGGATAACGTAGCGTAATACGTTGCCAGAATACAAGGATACAATATAAGCGAAGTGACGATGCGAGAACCGCGAAAAAGTTTGGTTAATTTTGCCGCTTTATCCTCCAAGTATTTCCGCGTACTTGTGACATCTTGCGCTTTTGTTTTGCCTCGATATATTGTCCAAAGTATCCAATAATACCAAAAATACATTATCAAAAAGAACGGTAGAGGATAAATTGCAGTAGGAAAAAGGATTATCAAAACCAACCAGATAACAAGTATCAAAGTGCCTGATAGAAAATCCAACTCGATTTTTCGACGTAGTTTGCCGTGCCAGCCGAGCATATTTTTTTGAACTTTTTCAAAATCTATTTTCGGTATGTCCTGCAAATCCGCGTTTTTCCAGATTTCTTTTAATTCTTGTTCATTCATTGTTGAACCTCTCGATAAGTTTCTTTTTCAAACGCATCAGGCGAGTCGCCACATTTGTTTTGGAAATTCCCAGAATCTCGGCTATTTCTTCATAAGATTTCTCGTCCAAATACAAACCAACAATCGCCCGTTCAATCGGTTTCAATTCACGAATCGCGGCGTATATTTTTTGCAAATTTTCATCTTGAACTTTGTCTTTTTCCTGCGACGCAAAAATCTTTCCGTCAAGCGGATCAAATTTTGTTTTTGAATCGTTCAGTTTCGCCCGAAAACCTAACGCCGTGTTGATGCAGATTCGATAAATAAACGTCGAAACCTTTGCATCGCCGCGAAATTTTTCGAGTGAACGCCAGATTTGAATCATCATTTCCTGAAACAACTCTTCATATTCCGTACGGTCATCCGTGTAAATATGGCAAAACTTGTGCAGGATTTTCCCGTTTTCACGAATTGTTTTCTCGAATTCCGACTTCATCAATCTATTAGTAAAAAATCTTCCGTGAAAATCACATTTTTCAAAAATTGTGATTTTTTTCAAAGTCCGATGACTAATTTATAGCGGATGAAAAAATCCAGAGTAATGCTATACAGGAGGTCTACAATGAAAAAAAGTTTATTGGTCGTTATGTTATTGGCTTTGTTTGCGGTTTTTTCGACAATTCACGCGCAAACGATGAAACCTGCAGAAAATTCCGCGTTGCTTTATGAAATTAGCGGAAACGGTTTGAAAAAACCTTCGTACTTGTTCGGAACTTTCCACATAATTTGTTCAGGCGAGATGATTCAGGCGGAAAAATTGACCAATTATATTGATAAAACTGAGCAATTGTTTTTAGAAGTGGATTTTGATGATCTGGCGGAATTGCAGTCTATTGGAAAAATGCCTTTTTTGGCGGACGGGAAAACGCTCAATGATTTTTACACCGAAGAAAAATACGCTAAAGTCGGCAAATTGGTGCAAAACGCTTTGGGTGCGCCGATTGAAAATTTTAAAAACATCAAACCTTTGTTCTTGCAGATAATGGCTATTACAAGCCCGAAATTTTTGGGTTGCAGTCAGGCGAATTCTTATGATTTATCGTTTTTGCAGTATGCTCAAACAAAGCAAAAACCGGTTGAAGGTTTGGAAACAGTGGCAGTTCAAGCAGCCACGATAGACTCGATTCCTTTGAAAAAGCAGGCGGACGGTTTATATCAAACAGCTTTAGAGCCGGAGAAATCTTCTGCCGAATTCAAGAAATTGCTCGAAATTTATAAAACTCAAAACACGGATAAACTTTTCGAGTATATGGAGACACAGATGAAAGATGATCCCGCGTTTCAAACAAATCTTCTGGACAAAAGAAATACTGCTTGGATTCCGAAAATCGAAAAAGCCGTCAAGGAAAAATCTTCGTTTATTGCTGTCGGCGCGGGACATTTGGGCGGTAAAACCGGAGTTTTGAATTTGCTGAGAGCAAAAGGCTATAAAGTTCAAGCAATCAAGTTGTAAAAGAAAATTAATCGCATCAACTTGTATTTTCAGCATCTAAAAATTTGAACATACAACCAATTTAGCTTACACAATTGAGCTAAATCGGTTATAATTAAAGTTTTTATGAGCAAAAAGATAGTCGAAAGTTACAAGAAGAAGTTAGAACAAGAAGAAGGCTGGACGATCAAGCACGGCGCGCAGCTCCGCATTGCACTGTGTTACCCGAACACTCACGCCGTCGGAATGGCGAATCTCGGACTCCACACGATGTACGAACTTTTCAACAAAATCCCCGAAGTTTCGTGCGAGAGAGTTTTTCTGCCCGACGATTTTGAAATGCGCGAATACGAAAAATCGCGCACGCCGTTGCTTTCGCTGGAAACACAAACGCCGATCAAAGATTTCGATGTCGTCGCATTTTCGATTTCGTTTGAAACTGATTATCTGAATATGGCGCGAATGCTGCAAATGTCACAGATTCCAGTTTGGTCGAAAGACAGAAATCATTTTCATCCGCTAATCGTGATGGGCGGCGCGGCTTCTTTTTTGAATCCCGAACCAATTGCCGATTTCACTGACATTATCGCCGTCGGCGAAGGCGAAATTCTCGCGTTTCAATTGGTTGACGCGATTTTGGAACACGGCAATAAAGAAGATATTCTGCTCAATCTCGCCAAAATCGGGCGCGGCTTTTATATTCCGTCGCTTTACAACGTGATCTACAACGACGACGGAACGGTTTTCGATTATATTCCGACCGAAGAAGGCGTGCCAAAACGAGTCGGACGCGCACTTGCCGCCGCGAATCCGAAAGAAGGAACTTTGCGCCGCGCAATCAAACGCAACGAAGTCGAAGTGATTGATTACCTGATGAATCAGGACGTTTTCGCACCGTCAACCGCCGTTTGGTCGCCGGGAGCGGAAATGGGCGACAGATTATTGATTGAAATTTCGCGCGGCTGTTCGCAGGGCTGTCGTTTTTGTTGGGCGGGTTACAATTACTATCCGCCGCGCGTCGTTCCGGCACGGGATATTTTGGCAAAGGCGAGCGAATGGCGCAGCAAAACCAACAAAATCGGACTCGTTTCGACAGCTGTTTGCGATCACCCGGAAATCTCGACGATTCTAAGTGAATTGCGAAAAATGGAGTATAAAATTACCGTTTCATCGCTGCGTTTAGACCAAATTTCCGAAGAATTACTCGACGCGCTCGTCGAATCGAACGATCAGCAAATCGCCGTTGCGCCCGAAACCGGCTCGGACAGACTGCGCCGCGTTATCAACAAAAATTTGACGAACGACGAAATCGTGGACATCTGCGGCGCGGTGTTTGATCGGGGAATGCTGACCGTCAAACTTTATTTAATGGTCGGATTGCCGACGGAAACGCAGGAAGATTTGGAAGAAATGCTCGTATTGGTCGAGCGCATTAAAGACCGAATGCTCGAAGCCGGAAAACGATTCGGACGCGCCGGGAAAATCATTCCGTCATTAAACGGACTCGTGCCGAAACCGAACACGCCGTTCCAGTGGGATGCGGTGTGCGATGAAAAGGAATTAAAAAACCGTCTGAAATGGGTTAGCAAAAATTTAGCGAAAATCCCGAACGTCGAAGTCCGCGCAATGAGCGCACGAATCGCCCACGAACAGGCTCTGTTTTCTTCCGGCGACCGCACTATTTCGAGAGTTATCGAATCAGCCGCGAGAAACAAAGGAAATTTGAAGGAAGCATTACGTGAAACCGGCATTGACGCGGCTTTTCACACTTCGCGCAATCGCAGTTACGACGAATTTTTGCCATGGTCAATTGTTGATACGGGATTATCTTTTGATTTTTTGAAAACCGAACACGAAAAATCGCAAGCCTCGCTTTCTTCAAAACCGTGTCCGGCAGTCGAAAAATGCACCACCTGCGGCGTTTGCCCGACAACGTGGCTGGCTGATGCGCCGGCAGGACTCGTGCAATTGCAGAGTTTGAGAAAGCCGCGGAGTTTATCTGTTGCTGTTTAATGATTCAAACGGCAAAGTTTTAGATTAGTTATTCAGTGAAAATTCAATAACCGGAGCGCAAGCGATACGCTTACGCTCCGGTTATTAATCAAATTATTTTCTGCATTTGTTTCAAGTTCCCGTTCGCATATATAATTCCCCGACCTAACTTTTAAAAACAGACTGGAGAACTAATGGCTAAAACATCAGTTTCAAAGAAACATTACCCGCAGACGGCGACGCTGAAAGACCGGAAAATCACGCTGCGTTTGATGCAGCCTGCTGACCGCGACGCGCTGTTAGCATTTGCGCGTTCGCTGCCCGCCGACGATTTGCTGTTTTTGTCGGTGGACATCACTGAACGGGAAGCGGTTGACGCGTGGGTAAGCGATTTGGAGACGAACCGCGTAGTGACGATTTTCGCCGAAGCGAACGGGAAACTGCTCGGACACGGTACGCTGATTCGCAATAATCTGACGTGGACGCGGCATCTCGGCGAGATTCAATTATTGGTCAGTCCCGAAGCGCGTGGTTTGGGTTTGGGAAATCTGCTGGCAAGCGAGATTTTCAGTGTTGCCGAAGGGTTCGGTTTGCAGAAAATCGTCGCACGAATGGCTGCCGGTCAAAAGAGCGCGATTGCCGTTTTCGAGCGATTGGGTTTCAACGCTGAAGCACTGCTCGCTGATTTCGTAATTGACCGCAATAACCGTACAAATGATTTGGTCGTAATGACTTACGATGTCACGGGACTGACTTTTTAAATTACGAATTTCAAACTACGAATGTCAGGATTCGATAGAAATCGTAATTTGAAATTCGTAATTCATAATTACTTTTATGGAGCGAATTCCGCAACCGCCGCAAAAATTTCTGCTCGGCAATATGCTCGATTTGAGTGCGGGCGAACCGGTGCAGGATATGATTCGTCTCGCCCGCGAATACGGTCCGATTTACCGGATGGTTTTTCGCAAGCGGGTCGTTATTATCGTGTCCGGGCAGGAATTGGTCAACGAATTGTCCGACGAAAAACGCTTTGATAAAACGATTCGCGGCGCACTCGGACTCGTGCGAAGATTTGCGGGTGACGGGCTTTTCACCGCGAAAACTCAGGAGCCGAATTGGTCGAAAGCGCACAATATTCTGCTGCCGAATTTCAGCCACAATGCGATGCTCGGCTATCATCCGATGATGCTCGACATCGCCGAACAGATGATTTCCAAATGGGCGCGTCTGAACGCCGACGAAGAAATTGATGTTGTGCGCGATATGACCAGTCTAACGGTTGACACTATCGGATTGTGCGGTTTCGGCTATCGGTTTAATTCGTTTTATCACGATGCGGAACATCCTTTTGTCCGGCAGATGGCGAACGCGCTTTCGACTTCGATGGACGAATTGCGCGATATGCCGGGCGAAAAAATGGTGCAGCACAAACGCGACCGCCTGTTTCAGGAAGATATCAACGGGATGAATGAAATCGTTGACCGCATCATCAAAGAACGACGGGCAGACAGCGCAGATTCGGTTGAAAAACACGATTTATTGAGTTATATGTTGTCCGGCGTGGACAAAAAAACCGGCGGACGGCTCGACGATTTGAACATTCGTTATCAGGTCATTACTTTTCTGATTGCCGGACACGAAACAACCAGCGGGATGCTCTCGTTCGTGATTTACGAACTGCTCAAAAGCCCGGACGTGCTGGCGCGAGCTTACGAAGAAGTTGACCGTGTTTTAGGACGCGATTATTCACAGCAGCCGACTTACGCGCAAGTCAATCAACTAACTTATATTGGGCAGATTTTGAAGGAAACTCTGCGGCTGTTCCCGACCGCTCCAGCGTTCGCGCTCGTGCCTTACGAAGACACGATTCTCGGCGGCAAATATAAAATTAAACGTGATCATCAAATCAACGTTTTGCTGCCGATGCTGCACCGTGACCCGTCCGTTTGGGGCGAGAACGCGGAAGTGTTTAACCCCGACAATTTCACGACGGAACACGAAGCCTCGCTGCCGCCGAACGCTTACAAACCGTTCGGCAACGGGCAACGGGCGTGCATCGGGCGGCAGTTTGCAATTCAGGAAGCGACGCTCGTGATCGGGATGATTTTGCAGCGTTTTGAACTGATTAATCACACCAATTACATTGACCTGAAAATCAAGGAAACGCTGACGATGAAGCCGGAAGGCTTGAAGATCAAAGTGCGAACTCGTCCATCAACAGTCCTTAGTGCTTTGTCCTTAGTCCCCAGTTCTCCAAGAGATACTTTCGACAATAAGATAACCGCCAAACCGGAGACAAAGGACAAAGGACAAAGCACTAAACACAATACTCCTTTGCTGGTTTTATACGGCTCGAATATGGGAACGGCTGAGGAAATCGCCCGCCGCATCGCGCAGGATGCGGAGGAAAACGGGTTTGCCGTGAAAATCGCCGCGCTTGATGATTACGCCGGACGTTTGCCGAAGGACGGGCTGACGTTTATCGCCGCGTCGTCTTACAACGGTGCGCCGCCGGACAATGCCGCCGCATTCTACGACTGGCTGAAAAATACGAATCAATCGCTCGACGGCGTAACTTATGCGGTTTTCGGATGCGGAAATCGGGATTGGGCTTCGACTTTTCAAGCCGTGCCGCGTTTTTTTGACGAGCGTTTGGCGCAACTCGGCGCACGGCGTTTTTACGCGCACGGCGAAGGCGATGCCCGCGACGATTTTGAAAGACAATTTCAAAATTGGTTTCAGCCGCTGCGAAAACTCATCGGCAAGGAATTAAATTTGCAATTCGAGGTTGACGAAGGTTCAAAGCAACTTTACAAACTCGAAATCGTGCCGGGAGCGCAAATGAGCGGTTTTGTTGATTCGTTCGGCGCGAAATCATTGCGAGTGCTGACCAACCGCGAACTGCTCAAAAAAACCGGCGAACATCCGTCGGAACGCTCGACCCGGCACATCGAACTCGAATTGCCGGAAACGGTTTCTTACAATGTCGGCGACCATCTCGGCGTGATTCCGCAAAACAGCGAAAATCTCATTGAACGAGTCGCCGCCCGCTTCGGTTTCGAGCGCGAAACATATATTCGACTGCGGAAACAGGCGAACCGCAAAACTTTTCTGCCAATCGAACAGACGATTTCCGTCTATCGGCTGCTGCGCGATTACGTCGAATTGCAGGAAGTCGCCACGCGCCAGCAAATCAAAACGCTCGCCGAATATACCGATTGCCCACCGCACAAAATTCAGATGCTCGCGCTCGTCGGCGATGACGAACAGACGGCGGCGCGGTACCGCGAAGAAATTTTGGACAAGAGAAAATCCGCGCTGGATTTGCTCGAAGAATATCCGGCGTGCGCTCTGCCGTTTGAAATTTATCTCGAAACACTGCCGCCGCTGCGCCCGCGCTATTATTCGATTTCGTCGTCGCCACTGGAAAATCCGCAACTTACGAGCATTACGGTCGCCGTCGTCGAAAGTTCGGCGTGTTCCGGTCACGGCACATTTCGCGGCGTTTGCACCAATTATCTCGCTCACAAAAACGAGTCGAGCCAGATTTACGCCTTCGTCAAAGATACGAAAGCCGTTTTTGGTCTGCCGGACGATTTGACGACTCCGATTATTATGATCGGACCAGGAACGGGGATCGCGCCGTTTCGCGGATTTTTACAGGAACGCCATCAACTTAAAAAGCAGGGAAAAGAAATCGGCGACGCACTTTTATTTTTCGGCTGCCGTCATCCGCAACAGGATTTTATCTACGAAGACGAACTGCGCGAATTTGAAAAACAAGGAATCGTGCAGCTTTCAACCTGCTTTTCGCGCGTTGAAGGACACGAAAAATGCTACGTTCAAAACGAAATGTACACGCGCCGTGATGAAGTTTGGCAACTGCTCGAAGCCGGTGCGATAATCTATATCTGCGGCGACGCCGGTCGAATGGCTCCCGACGTGCGCCGCACATTTGCCGCTATTTATATTGAGAAAACTGGAAAAAGCATTGCCGAAGCTGAAAATTGGTTGAACGAATTGACCGCCGACAATCGCTACCGGCTCGATGTTTGGGCATTTAATTAAAATCAACGTGCCGTAGAACAGAAAATTATGTCAAAAACACTAAACCGCCGATTGACGACCGTTGATTCGAGTTTTCTCTATTTCGAGAAAAAAGAAGCACCGATGCACATCGGCAGCGTTCATTTTTTCGAGGGCGAAGTTCCGTTTGAGGATTTTGTTGCGATGATGGACGCGAAAATGCACTTGATTCCGCGTTATCAGCAAATCGTCAAATTCGACCCTTTTAATCTAGCGCATCCGACGTGGGAAAACGACGCGCATTTCGATATTCGCAAACATATTTTCAAACTCCAAATTGACGCTCCCGGCGGCGAACGGGAACTTGTCGAACTGTCGAGCAAACTTTTTACGCCCGTGATGGAACGGGACAAACCGCTCTGGGATATTTTCTGGATTTACGGACTTGCAGGCGGCAATTCGGCGATGGTCGCCCGCATTCATCATTGTATGGTGGACGGAATGTCGGGTATTGATCTGATCAAAATTATTCTTGATATTTCGCCGAATGCCGGAATTCCGATAAAGCCGGAAACGACGCACCCGCGCACCGAAAAATTAGACCCGACGCGCCAGTTTTTCGATTCCCTGCTTGGCGGAATGGAAGAAGGAATGAACCGCTGGATGGAGTTTCAAAACGGTCTGCTGAATTTAACGCAGGCTTTTATCGAACAGCCGACGCGCGACGCGATGACTAAAATCGGCGGCGAACTGTCGGGAATGGTGACTCCGGCGGCGATTTTGCCGTTTAACCGTCAGTGTTCGGGCGAACGGCGGTTGGTTTGGAGCGAATTCTCTTTTGCCGATGTTCGCGCGATTCGCGCTGTTCTCGGCGGTACTGTCAACGACGCGGCATTGACGATTTTGTCGGGTGCGGTTGCTAAATACGTCGAAAGTCACGCACAGCCGACGGCGAATCGCAGTATTCGGTTTATGGTTCCGGTGAGTTTGCGGCAGGCAGATCAGCACGGCACACTCGGCAATCTGGTTTCGATTCTGCCGGTTGAAATCCCGCTTGATCTGCCCGATCCGGCGGAACGATTTCGCTACATCAACCGCAAAACAGCGGCTCTCAAAGGCGGGCGCGTGGCGGAAGGTGTCAGTTTGTTTTCGGCGTTAATGGGAATTTTGCCTGCGCCGGTGCAGGCTCTCGCCGGTGCGCTTGCCTCAATGCCGATGCCCGCCGTCAATATGGTGGCGACGAATGTGCCGGGTCCGCAGGTTCCGCTTTACACGCTCGGCAAAAAAATGCTCGGCTATTATCCCTATGTTCCGGTCGGTTATGCGGTCGGTTGCGGCTGCGCGATTTTGACTTACGATCAAAAAATCACGTTCGGTCTGACTGCCGACGTGCAGGCGATGCCCGATGTCGAAATTCTGCGCGATTGTCTCAACGAGTCATTTGCAGAATTATTAACGGCGGCAGGAGTGGAAGGAGCCGATTCGCCGCCGATTAAAAAAGTCGCCCCGCGAAATACTGCCAAAACCAAAACGCCAACGGCGGCAAAGGCAGTCTCGAAAGCTGTTTCCAAAGAAAAAGCCGTACCGAAAGTCGCCGCCAACAAGAAACCGGCGGCGGCAAAAATCAAAGCACCGAAAGCATCAAAAAGCGCAGAAGCGACGAAACCGACAGCCGCTGTCAAAAAAACTGCCCCGAAATCGAATGCGGAGCAAAAAACTACTAGCGCAACCGGCTCCAAATAAGCGATAATAAACTTATGACAAACACGGGCAGTTACACATTTAAGGACAGCAAAACGGTTGACCGACCAATTTTGCGTGAAGCATTGTGGGGAGTTGACTGGCTTTCGCTGCGGGCTTCGGCGATTTATTACGGATTCGGGGCGAAACGCGGCGACGGTTCGGCGGTCGTGCTGGTTCCCGGATTTATGGGAACCGATTATTATTTCGGCGAGTTGTATTTTTGGCTCTGGCGCATCGGCTACAAACCATATCTGTCCGGCATCGGTTGGAACGCCGACTGTTTGGACAAACTCGGCAAAAAATTAGTGGCGACGATTGAAAAAGCCGAAGATAAAACCGGCAAACCCGTCCATTTGATCGGTCACAGTCTGGGCGGTATTCTGGCGCGTTCGGCGGCTGTCCAACGCCCGGAAATGGTGCGCTCGGTAATCGCGCTCGGCTCACCGTTTCGCGGCATTCGTTCGCATCCGGCGGTGATGAAAACGGCAAATCAAGTTCGCGCCCGCATTCTGCGCGAAACCAGCAACGAACGCCCCGAATGTTTCGGCGGCGGCTGCGACTGTGAAACCGTCAGAGCGTGGGACACTTATTTTCCGGCAGAGATTCGGCAAACCGCCGTTTACACGGAAACCGACGGCATCGTTGACTGGCAGGTTTGCGTTGACGACGAGCCGACGAATAATTATAAAGTGTCGGGAACGCACGTCGGTTTAGTCGTCAATCCGCAGGTTTATCGCATCATTGCTGATCGTTTATCGAATAATTAAGAGTTGCCGGGTAAATGAGAAATAAGAGAAGCCGGAACAGATAAACCGCGAAATTTCTTTCTTGTTTATCCTTCATCCTTTTCCTTCTTCTCGCCCGTCAAAAGTTCGCGCATAATTTCCGCGCCGGGAATCAGTTTTTCCCACGTCTGCGCGTTCGGAATCGCCATTTCCAGCACGCTGCGAAAGCGTCTGTCGAACTCTTCTTTAGTTTTCATATATGCCGCAAGACTCGTCGTCAAATGGTTTTTAAAAAAATCCTGCAACGATTCTTCGTTTGAACGCAAAAGCTGAAAAAGAAAAGGTGTCGGCATAATGTTGTGATTATTCTTTTCCTCTTCCAAAATCAGTTGAATCAAGATTGATTTTGTCACGTCATCCTTTGTTTTTGATTCGATCACCTGAAAATCTTCGCCAGCCCGCGCTAATTTGATTAAATCCTGATAGTTGACGTAACTGCGCGTCTCTGTGTTGTAAAGCCGTCGATTGCCGTAACGCTTGATAACCAGCACATCACTCGATTCTTTCTTTCTTTTCGCCATAATATAACCAGAGTACTATAATCAAGACGCGACCGCACAGATTTTTCACAAAGACAGTTTATTTCCCAACGATATTTTATTGCTGTAAATGCGTAAAAATGGAAAATTTACATTGTAGAATTTCGGTAAAAGTTTCGTATATTAGTATTTTGTTAGGCAAATATGTACTTTCGCTGTTTTGAAATTTTATCTCGCAAATGCGAAATAAAACTTGACAAGATTATTTTTTGAGTTTATTATTCGATGTGTTAGCCGGAAAAACTATCAGTTGACTAACGATTATAATTTAACAGCAAAAATATTCAGGAGATTTTTTTGGTATGAAGCAGAATACAAAAGAAGCGGCGGAAACAATGACGGGACAGGCAGTTGAGAGTGTTAATTCAGCGATTGAGCTTTCGCAAAAAACGGCAAATGTGATGTTTGAAAGCACGGTGAAAACAGCGGAAATCGCCAACGGCTATATGCAGAATATGGTTCAAGTCGGGTTCGATATGCAGGAAAGCGGCGTGAATGTGGCAAGAAATTACTTTGACAATATGTCCAAGTTAAATCGTCAGTGGATCAATTTGTTCTCCGGCACCGGCGAAAGAACGATCAATTCGGCGGGCGACGCGGTTAAAAACACGATGAACAATGTCGTCGCGGGCGGCACAGAAATCGTTGACAATGCGGCAACACAGGCGAAGGTAGCGACCAAATAAACGACAAATATTTTGACTTGGAAGTTTGGAGTGCTGTAAACTCCAAACTTCTTTTCATTTTAAAGTTACGGAGAATCTAACATTATGGCTGACACCAAATCTACCAAACGAAAAACTACTGGAAAAACTACCGGAAAGACCAGCGGCAGCACCAGAAAAAAGACGACTTACCCAAAAAATGAATCAACCGCCGCACCTGCGAACGATTGGGCGCAGAAAGTTTTAGACCAACTCATTGAAGCGCAAAAGGCGTGGTTTGGAAACGCCGCCCAACAGAATGCGCTGCTGATCGAGACCGTCAATAAAATGACGGCAATGAGGGAAACTGCGCCGACCGATGCTTTGTCCGATTGGGTCAAACAAGGTATCGAAGGGTTTGTCGAAGCGCAGAAAAGATGGTCAGAGATTGCCGTTCAACAGAGCGAGCAAATTTTGCAAGCCGTTCAGTCAAACAATAATTTCGCAAATTCCGGCGGTGAAGTGTCCGGGGACGGCGCAAATCCGGGTATCAAATCACTCGTAAAAATGCGAAATTCGTGGCTCGATTTTGTCACCCGGAAAAATACCCAATTAATTAATGCGATGAAAGACACGCTGAAAATTGACGATTCATCGCCGGTGTCGGCAGTGGCGGATTTCGCGCAGCAAGCCGTCAACAATTACGTCGAAGTGCAGAAACGCTGGCTCGATCTGGCGATGCAGCTTCCATTTTCCGGCGGCGACAAGTAAAAAGATTAGCAAATAAGCGGCAGTTTTTTTTATCCGCGATGCTTGAAACCCGCTGACCTAATAATCGGACAGCGGGTTTCGCCAAATTTCGATTCAATATTTATGCAGCGAGTTCCGCTTCGTAAACCGTGCGGAGAAACAGCCAACCAAATGCAAATACGGATGTCGTGTGGTGTGAAATTTGAAGTTTCGTTTTATTTGTGGGGACGGGAATTTTATTCCTTGAACAAAAATCCGGTCGGGGTCGCGGTTTTCTCAAATTGATAATTGTATTTGAAGAGACCGAATGGCAACACATTGACTTGTTTTGTGAATTTGACGTGCGCCTGCACGACGTTTCCGACCTGTTTGACCTCGATTAGGGCGTTAGTCGGGACATTATTATTAGCTGCCGCCGCCGCTACGCGGCGTTTGACAGAATCAACTGCCGTTATATTCGCTCCGGGTAAGGCGACCGCCTGCACGACCGCCGTCTGCATATCCTGCTTGAAATTTTCGCTTTCGTAAGCGATTGGAATGTAATTAAAACCGGCGTGAGCGATGAGAAATAGCGTTACCAAAACCATCGCTAATTTTACTCCTGCGCCGCCGTGTTCAGATTTTCTGTTTTTTACTGCTGCTTTACTCATTTTCTAATAAACTCCTCTGACACAACAACTTTGAGCAAATTTAATTGTGTAAAACCGCCTCGAGAGATGCTTGAATTGCTGATGCAGGAATGTCTTTATTTTCTAAGATTACGGGTTTGCCGATTCCTTCTAAAAGAATAAATTGAAGCGAATCGCCGATGGCTTTTTTATCAAAAGCAAATGCTTCGATCACCTTTTTTATCTTGATGTTTTTCGTGTCTGGAAGATCACCAACCCGACGAAAAACATCGTTCAACAATAGTAATTCATTTTTATCAAAAATATCAAGTCTTTTCGATAAATCGGCGGCAAATAAAATGCCGTAGCCGACTGCTTCCCCGTGTTTGAAGTATTTGTAATCGGTAATTTTTTCGAGCGCGTGTGCCAGCGTGTGTCCGAAGTTCAGTATTTTACGCGATTTAAAGTCGGTTCGCGCTACACTTTCGCGTTCGTCCTGCATGACGATTTCCGCTTTAAACGAAACTTGTGCGGCGAGCAAATTTTCAAAATCAGCGACAAAGCTTTGGTCGGCGAAATGTTTATTAAATTTATTAATCGGATAATCTTCCAAAAATCGGGCGGTACGATCAAAAAGTGCTTGATCGGCGATTGCGCCTTGTTTAAAGGCTTCGCAAAAACCGGCGGTGAGTTCGCGGCGGGCGATTGTTTTTAGTGTTTCGACATCAATTAAAACGCCGTTCGGTTGATAAAATGTGCCGATTAGGTTTTTACCAAAGGCGGAATTAACGGCAGTTTTCCCGCCGACTGAAGAATCAATCATCGCCAGCAGCGTTGTTGGAATCTGCAAGAACCCCACGCCGCGCAAATAAATTGAAGCGGCGAACCCAGCCAAATCGCCGACGACACCGCCGCCGAAAGCGATTACCGCGTCGGTTCGCTTTAATTTATTTTCGCTGAAAAACTTCAATACTTTTTCAAGAGTGCAAAAACTTTTATATTTTTCACCGTCACCAATTTTATAGACAACGACTTCAAAACCGGCATCTTCAAGGCTTGTTTTGACTATTTCACCATAAAGGCGAAAAACTTTGGCGTTAGTGACGAGAGCGATTTTTCTGGTATTTGACGAAACACATTTTCGCGCCCACTCGCCGCAGTTTATTAATAAACGGCTGCCAATTTTGATTTCGTATTTGTGTTTATCGCCGCTTAGTTTTACGGAAACTTTTTTCATATATTCAATTCCACATTCAAAAATTAGTTTAGGTCTAATTTACAACAAAAAGCAGTTTTTGTTCTGGACTGAAAGATTTGATTACAGAATGTTATTAATTACGTGCAAAAATTATTCTGTTCAAACGTCAATGGCGTAGAATTATACTCTAAACGACGATCATTGAAACTACACGAAAAAAATTATGGCTTTTATCACGAACTCAGTCGGCTTAGGCGGCAGAAACATGCCGCCGGATGTGACGATTATTCAGTGGATGCTCATCCGGGCGCAGAATAATTACGGAACAAATTTGTTTGATAGAACATATAATCTTCGGGAGACCGGAGTTGCCGACATAGAGACAAACGCGGCTATTTGATCGCTTATCGCTTATCGAAAAAAGTCAAGCGGAATAACTTACGTTCCGCCGCCTTTAATATTGAACACGGGTTCGATGCTTTTCCCGACCGTTGTCATCACTCCTGATGGTGAAGACTATGAATATCTATTAAAATGTTCGATCAAGCCGGTCTGTCTGACTCCGAATGGCGAGGCAAAAATAGATTTCGACAGTGATCTGCTGGCAACTCAAGCACTTATCGGGTTACTTACCTTTCAAGGATTCAAAAGTGCCGTGACCGCCAAAGATAATGCTGTTTGCGAAACGACAGAGACAAACGGCACAACTTCGAGTCCATATTATACAATTGACGCGAATATTGTTCTCGAAGCCGATGCGATTGCCGTGCTGGACAAAATCGGACCCTTGTATTTTGCGAAAACGAAAGAAAAATTTAATGTCAACAGTGGAATAAGAAGCGCATATCGTCAAGCCGCCGCGATGTACATTGTTTATATGAGCGGAGATAAAATCCTCAGTCAATATAGCAGATGGAAAGCCAATGAGATGCTTGCAATAATCAAAAAAGGGGAATCGAAAACGGTAACTGTTCAAAAAATGGCGGAAGTAATTCAAAAATATTTTGAAAAGGGGACTCTATTTTCAGACCATCAACAGGCAGGTGCGATTGACATTGCAATTGTAGGTGATATAGCAACAAGAATATTGCCAATGAGTGGTCCAAATCAAAAGATAATGATGGAAATAGCAAAGGAAGTAACAGGATTTTCAGCTTTAAGAGAAACTAAACCGCTGCACATTCACATAAAGTTCAAATAGGAGATTTATGAAAATATTAGATTTAATAGTGTTTTTAACTTTCTTTATTTTATCTTGCAGTTGTGATCTGAGTCGTTCGGCTGGGATAAATAATCAATATTCCGCAACGGTTCAACCGACAGTCACGAATGTTAGTGCGGAACCCACGGTCAATGTCAAAAGCAATCAAATAAATGCAATTGATGATGAAAATTCAGAAGAAGGAAATGAAATAATAAATTGTTCACCTGAAAAAATATATCGTAGTGAAACTTTAAAAATTTCATTTAAGAAGTCGCACGGACATAACTTTGCAATTTACAACGAAAAAACGAGAGATTTTTACTTTTTGACGGCAAATGACAGATACTATTTCCCGTTTATTTCGCCTGACGATTTCGAAAAACTAACTGATATTGAATTTGATACGCAAAAAGTTCGCGGTGCAAGCGAAGAATTAGACAGTGAAGGTTACAACAAATCAAAACCATATTTCACTAAAACAGGTTGGTATCGTGTAATCATCGGACATCAGGCACTGGATGTTGATTTTGAAGATATGCCCGTAACGGGTTCGTGCCGGATCTATTTTGTGAATAAAAAACGCCCATAGTAAAAAATAAAAATATTGAAAAAATTAATGAGTTTGTTTTTACTTCCGGAGTTTTCGCCAAGCTGTCAAAATTATTTCGATTGATATAAGTGGAAAAACGGCGGTTTTAAAATTAAGAGCAGGCGAAGCAACGTGGAAGTGTACCGCACCTGCCAATTCGTAGTTACTGTCCTCACCCCAGCAACCACTTGAAACGAAGGTTTCACCTATCGTTTCAGTTGGTTAAATATACAATTTTATTCTTTCGATGACAAGTCGTGAAAATGTGATTTTTTATCACTTCAAATAATCGGCAGCTATTTCCAATAAAACTTCGGAAAAAGATTCTTCGATGGCTTCACGCATTTTGTCGGCGGCAGAGGTGCGCGGCATTTTCGCAAAAGCGTTTTCGCGCTGTGTGGCGGATTCCCACTGCGCGTAGCTGTAGAAAATTCCGTCGTCCCCGCGATGTAGTCGTGAGCCGAGCGAACCGTAAATTTCCCGATAATTCGCGGAGATTTCCGACCACGCCGCAATAAACTGCTGTTCAAATTGCGGTTTGATGCGCCAGCGGTAAAGGACGACAAACATATTTTCACCTCAAACTATTTTTGATAACTTCCGCCAATGAATGCGCCTGTATTTCGATTTCCGACTGATTTTCACCTTCAATCATCACCCGCGCCAGGTTTTCCGTTCCCGAATAACGAAGCAGCAGACGACCCTTTTCGCCGAGTTGTTTTTCGACAACGGCGGCGGCAGCGGCAATTTCTTTAACTTCCTCGAAAGGATGTTTTTCCTTCACTTTGACGTTGACCAAAATCTGCGGAAATTGCGTGAATCCCTCCGTCATTTGCGACAATGATTGATTATGTTCGCGCATCGCTTCGAGCAGAAACAGAGTCGTCATCATCCCGTCACCGACTAAACTTTTTTTCGGGAAAATAATATGTCCCGACTGCTCGCCGCCGACGCTCGAATCAGTTTGCAGAAGCTCCTGTAAAACGTATTTGTCACCGACCGCCGTTCGCAGCAGTGTGATATTTTTTGCATTGAGAGCAATTTCCAGCCCGATGTTGCTCATCACGGTAGCAACGACGGTTTGGTGATTCAGTTGATTTTTGGATTGCAGAAAATTTGCCATAATCCACAAAACTGCGTCGCCGTCCACCAAATTCCCTTTTTCATCAACAAATAAGGCACGGTCGGCATCGCCGTCGAACGCCACCCCAAAATCCGCCTTTTCTTCCAGAACTTTCTTTTGCAAATTGTCGAGATGCAGCGAACCGCAATTTTCATTGATGTTGCGACCGTCTGGCTGACAATTAAAAGCGGAAACTTCTGCGCCTAATCCTGCCAAAAGTCCCGGCGCGAGATAAGATGCCGCACCGTTGGCGCAATCCATTACCATTTTCAGTTTATCAAGCGAAAGCGTCCCGAATTCTCCGGCTAAATGATCTAAATACTGCTGCTGCATTTGGTCGGCTCTGGAACCCGAAACCTGGAAATTTGAACCTGAAACCTGAGACGCGGAATTATTATGAATATCTTTCTCGATTTCCCGTTCCGTCGCTTCGTCGAGTTTTCTACCGCTCGGCGAGAATATTTTGATACCGTTGTCGGCGAACGGATTGTGCGACGCGCTGATAACGATTCCCGCGTCAAAATCATTGCTGAGGGTCAGAAAGGCAATGCCCGGAGTAGTGATAACTTGGGCGGATTCGCAGTGTGCGCCGGCAGCATTTGCGCCCCGGGAAAACGCCGTTTCAATCCACGTTCCCGACTCGCGCGTGTCGCGCCCGGTCACAAAACGCGGTTCCCTGCCGAGTTTTTCGCGGAATTGCCGCGCCAGTGAATTGCCGACAACTTCAATCGTGTTTTCATCAAGCGGAAACACACCGGCTTCGCCGCGCATTCCGTCCGTTCCAAATAATTTTTTCATAATAAAGCTGTCCCTGTTGTTTTAGTTCCGACAACAAAAACTTTATTTATACCGTAATTCAACCGCGACGACAAACTTAAACCATCCATAACGAAAACTTGTTGGAACTATAATTAATTCCTCATCATTTGACAACCTTTTGTTTAATAAGCGAATCTTTATAATTGCGAACCACCAGTATTTCGCATTTTCAATAATATTCAACGGCAATCGCGCCGCCAATTTCCAAACTCTGCAAAACAATTATGAAACTAAAAGTTTTAATCGGATTCTGTGTCTTCGTTCTGCTTCCCTTTTCCGCATTTTCGCAGTCGAATACGTCCACTGAAAAACTTACGCGAAGCCGTATTTTGATGAATCCGACACCGACACCAACTCCGACACCGGCGAAAAATGTCGTCGTGATTACAAAGGATAATTTGCCGGCACCAACCCCAACCCCGATTTCAACACCAATGCCGATGTCAACGCCGGTACTAATGGCGAAACCAGTGCCGACACCGCTGCAAAATATTGTTAATCTCGGCACGGCAACTTATCCGGCGGCTAACACGCCGCCGCCGCCCGTGTTTTATAAACCTCTAAGCTTTAAAGAAATCAAAAAGAGAATTGCCGAAGCCAAACGGCAAATGACGGCGCGTCCGATTTCGACCGCCATCACCGCCAATTATTTGATGACTGAAGTAGTTCGTTTGGCTTTTTACGATTATGAAACCGCCAAAATTGATTATACCGTGATGACTAAGGACGCATTTTTGTCGCCCGATGCGGAACTTATGACGACGACCGAAGGCGGCAAGTTCATTAAAATTCGTATCCTTCGCGTTAATGGTGTCAATACGCCAGTGATGGTAATTGACGCGGAAAACCGCGCACACCTGCCGCTGCTCGTACAGTATCCGGTCGTCCGCGACGGAGTTTATATGGAAACCGCTTATTATATTTCGACTCACGCCGGTATCGTCACGCCCGAAGTCGTCAGCGCGGGACGGCTTTACGTGCGAAATACGATTGACCTGGCACGCGAGAATTTGCGGAGAAAAGGTATTTTTATTTCACCGCAGGTGACGGATAATGCCGAGCGGTTGTCAGTGGTTGAACACGTTGACCATCTTCGTTTTCGCAAAGAAGCGCATCCGGTTATTTACAACGATATTTTTGCGCTTTACGCTCTCAACGAAGGACAAACATATCGTTATTCGGTCAGCAGTGCCGGGGCGGGCGGAATGGTGCAGATGATTCCTTCGACCTACCGGATGATTCGTTCGCGGTATTACGCCGTCAACCTGATGCCGGATTTTGTTGACGGAATGCGCGATCACGTCAACGCTGCCGAGGCAATGCTGCTTTATATGCAGATGACTTGGAGCGATTTAATTGCCAGTGAGACTATTTACAACGCGATTGAAAACGGCATCGCCACACCTGCTGAATTGATGTCGGCGGGCTACAATTCAAATCCTGCAAAGTTAGCCGGTTACATCCGTCGCGGCGGGGCTGGTTGGCGCACTTTGATTCCGCGCGAAACGCAGATTTACTTGCAGATCAACGCTTCGATGGACAAATTCGTGCCGGTGCTGCCGAGAGAGAAATAAAGAATAATGATAAATGAACGAAAAATTCAGAATTCGCTTCTTCGTATTTACCATTAACCATTTACCATTTACAATTGTTTCTTATGGAAGAAAGACTTCAGAAACTAATCGCGCAGGCGGGTATCGCCTCGCGCCGCAAAGCGGAACGAATGATTGCGGACGGCGATGTAACCGTCAACGGCGAGATTATTACCGAACCCGGCACCAAGGCTAATCCTGAAACCGATCATATTAAAGTGAGCGGCAAACTGATTAATCCGCTGCTCGAAAAGCGCGAAGACCTTTATTTTCTGCTCAATAAACCGAAAGGTTATTTGTCGAGTGCCGCCGACCCGGAAGGCAGAAAATTGGTAATTGATTTGATTCCAACCCAGTTTGGAAAACTTCACCCGGTCGGTCGGCTCGATTACAATACGGAAGGTTTGATAATTCTTACCAACGACGGAAAATTTACAAATTTTGTCGCATCTTCGAAAAAAATCCCGAAAGTTTACAATGTGAAGGTGAAGGGTTTACCGAACGAGAATGCGATCAACAAACTGCGGCGCGGCATTCTTCTCGAAGACGGTTTTAAGACAGCCCCTGCCGAGATTAAAGAGCTAAATCCGACCAAGAAAAACGGCTGGTATGAAATTACGCTCCACGAAGGTCATAATCAGCAAATTCGCCAAATGTTTGACATAATCGGCAATTCGGTCGTCAAATTGCGGCGCATTTCTATCGGACATATCAGCGATAAATTGTTGCCCGTAGGTGCTTATCGAAGGCTCAAACCACAGGAAGTGAAAGATTTCCACAACAAGCCGAAACCTAATCCGGCTTCGTCGGTATCCCAAAACAAACCCGATTATCAAAAAGAGACTTCACCCCCGCGAAACGTCGAAAGTAAAAAACCGGTGTGAAGTTAGCTGAGTTATGCGACCGGTAGTTTATCTTGACTGTGTTGTTAATTTGTAATATACATTACAGACAAACAAAAATTACTGTGTCAAAAATAAAATTTCGTTATCTTTTTCTAGTAAAAAAATAAATCTGTTTCTGTAATTTCCTGTGTAAAAATATGGATGATTGTCGGCAAATTCTGTGTGTTGATGATAACGATGACTCCTGCGAATTAGTTACACTGATGGTTCACACGGCGAATGAAAAATGTCGCGTGACGGCGGCTTCAACCGCAACCGAAGCGTTAAAACTGATCGCCGAAAAAGCATTCGATTTGTATATTCTCGACTTTCGGCTGCCTGAAATGAGTGGTATCGATTTGTGCCGAAAGATTCGTCAAACCGATCAGATCACGCCGATTGTATTTTTTACCGGAATGGCACGCGATGTTGACGGCGAAAATGCGCTCGACGCGGGCGCGACAAAGTTTCTGGTGAAACCCAACGACCTCGACATTCTCACGGAAACGGTCGAAGAACTGCTTAATCTAAAATCCCTTGTAAACTAATTTCGGGGGCGCGCGGATTTCCGTCAAACATTTCCCGACTTTCTTTCCTGCCCTCAAAAACCTGGCTTCTCACTACTGAAAAATTAAACTCCCCTGACTTTAAATTTAAACAGATATTTTTGCCGTTGACAAGAGAATTTGGAGCGCGAAATTTGTTATATTTTATAATTAAGCAAAATTTGCGATACCGATAACTTCGATGCACAATCAAATTCCCGATAAAATGACTACAAATGATGCCTTTGCCAACGAAGTCAACCGCGATCTCGGCTTCGGTTCGGTCGTCGCCCTCGAGAGCCGTCTGCGATTTATCAATCAGGACGGTTCTTTTAACGTCCGGCGCAAAGGTTTGAGAAGTTTCGCCGGAAGAAATTTATATCATCTGCTTTTAACGATGTCGTGGTGGAAATTTCTCGTTGTGGTCGTCGGACTTTATTTGAGCATCAATGTGATTTTCGCCGTAATTTTTATGCTGTGCGGAGAAAATGCCATCGTCGAAACGACCGACCCGCCGATGACCAGCCATTTTCTGCGGGCGTTTTTTTTCAGCGTAGAAACTTTCGGCACTATCGGCTACGGGACAATCGCACCGGTCGGCACACTCGCCAACTCGTTCGTGACGGTCGAATCAATTAGCAGTATTTTGTTGCAAGCCCTGGTGACGGGAATGTTTTTTGCCCGTTTTTCGCGCCCGACGGCTCGCGTCCTCTTCAGCGAACGAGCCGTTATCGCTCCCTACCAAAACGGAACGGCGTTGATGTTCCGTCTGGTGAATATGCGTTCGAGCCAATTGATCGAAGTTGCGGCGCAGGTTTTCTTGGCACGATTTATTACTGAAAACGGGCAGGTTGTCCGCCGGTTCGAGCCGTTGGTTTTGGAACGAGAAAAAGTTTCTTTCTTCCCGCTCGGCTGGACGGTCGTTCACCCGATTACCGAGGAAAGTCCGCTCAACGGCATCACGCACGAGGAATTGGTTAATTCGGATGCTGAAATTCTGATTTTGATGACGGCGATTGACGAAGATTTCGCGCAGACAGTTCATACCCGAACATCATTCAAACCGGCGGAAATCATCTGGAACGCAAAATTTATCAGTCTCTACAACAAAACCGAAGCTGGAGACTCAGTTTCGATTGATGTCAGGAAATTGTCCAAAATTGAAGAAGTTTAATATTGAAGAAAAGGACTACACAAAATGTTTACCGGAATCTTTTAAGCCTTTATTTACTGATACTTACCAAGTGTTATAGAGTGATATACAAAGAACAAAGGACTATCTTTTGTCACTGCATATCACTCCAAAGTAACAGGTAACAGATACATTATCAGATACAGGCGGTTGCAGTCGGTCAAAAGAATTTGATAGACTGCTTTTGCTTAAAGGGTATTTAGATATTTAGTTATCAAAGATCGAAGTCGCTGGTTTGTCAGAACCGGCGGCTTTTTTTATTTTTTTATTGCTTCGACTTACCTTTGAGAGCGACGACGATCCAGACCAACGCCGCGCCGCAAACCATACCGCTTGCAAATAATCCGATCACGTCAACCGTTCGCACACCCTCGGAGAATCGGAATAATCCGGTTGCACCTAAAACGATTAAGATAAAGACCTGAACCGGGAATAGCTTTTTATTCATATATTTATTTTTCAGATGTCGCTTGAAGCTGTTTTATTTTCCGACTTTCCAGAGCCTCTAAAACTAATTCCATATAAATAGGAATTTCGAGCGAATCAGTTTCATACCGGGAAACCGTATTCGGAACAACCCCAATTTTTTCAGCCAGCCCTGCCTGCGTTAATCCAATGCTTACACGCCTTTTTTTAAGTTCACCACTGTTCATACTTTACAATCATACCCTAAGAATAATATAAGTGCAATAAAGAATAAAAAAGTAGCCCTAAAGAATTAAAATCATTCTTAAAGACTTGATAGCTATCCCTAAAGAATAGTATTATTAGTGAAGTTAAGAAATTAGCGAATCTAAAAAACGGAGTTAGCAACGATGAAAAATTTTACATACAAAGGTTACACAGTCACGGTATTTGAAAGCTACAACGGCAGACAAATATTTATCAACGATGCGGACGGCGTATCAGTTTGGGCGCATAAGTTCACCGGTGACGCTCTCAAACAAGCCAAACGAATCATCAACGCCAACTAAACATAAACCCTCTACAAGTGCGGAATCCGCACTTGTAGAAACACCAACTCGAATAAGGACGGAATAAAACAATGAACACATTTTCAACGATCAACCACGAAGTTTTAGGACAAATTGCCGCCGAATCTATCGCAAAGATCAACCCGGCATCGAAAAACGGGCAACGATGGATTAACGCGATTGCCAAGGCAACGGTCGAAATTGAATCGAATCCGTATATGACATACGATCACGACTCACACAGTCTTTTAATGATGTCGGATACTTCCAGCGAGATTTATACGGCAAACGGAACTTGTCAGTGCAAAGCGTTTGCAAACGGCTTCCCGTGCCGCCATCGCGCCGCCGCGCGGCTCTGTGCAATCTACATCGAACGAACTAAATAAAAACGAAAGGCTTAGGAAGTTACAGCAACCTAAGCCTCTCTTTCAAACCACGAATGATTTGATTCACACATAGGAGAATAACATAAAATGACTACAAATATTGAACCGATTGCAGCCGATACTGCTAAAACCGAAACCGTTAATTTGACCGCCGAACAGGAAACTGGGATCGTCAATTATCTTGCTGACTGTCAGACAAGATATGCGGTGAACAGCAAGGAAGTTATTAAAGAAATCAATTCGATTATTGATTATGCGGCGGGCAATCCGCGAATTAAAAAGTTTTTCACCGGGTTCAAAAAGAAATTCTTGAAACACCATACTTAGAAAGCGTTCCAATTGGAACGGAAATATAAAGCCGCAAGTTTTTACGCTTGCGGCTTTTTCGTCGGGGGTAACATAGCGGTCGTTTTGGTATGAATTGCCGGGGTAAAAGATAATTTATTTACCGGCAAAGTAATGACGACGGCTATTTTATTTTTTGCGCTGCGATAATTTACAGCGAGTATCTACCGCTTGCCCGTTCGCTTTCGATGGTCGCCCGTGTCATTTCACTTTCACGCTGTTCGACTAAATTTTGCCTTAAATGCGTCCAGGCATCCTTTTCAAAGTCGGCGGCTGTTTTGCCCGGATGGTTTGCCATCCAGTCGCGCATCATTGTCTGCTTTTGCGGTTCTAGCTGCCGGTCAAGTTCGGCTTCGTGTTCGGCGCGTTTGTCCGCCCGTTTCGCTTCAAGATCGGCAAGATAACTGCTTTTGGCGGATTGGTTGTCAATTTGCTGCCGGGAAAGCACCCGGTCGCGTTCCTGCTGCCAGAGTCCGTGATCGTCGGAGCGGTTCGCCCGTCTTTGTTGAAAACTCCATTTCGGATAATCGAGCGTGATAATGTCCTGTGCATTTTGTGCATTTTGTATTTGTATTTCTTCCTGCGTCATAGTTGTCTTGTCTCCTTATTTTTGCTTAAAAGTTACTGTGAATTGCCTTCGCGCTTGCTTCCCTAAATGCCGCCGCTCTTTTTGCCTGCTCCGCTTTGTTAGTTTTTGCGGCAAGCAGATTTTCGGCAAGCTGAATCGGTTCGCCGTATTCAAGCGGCGGATGGTTGAAGTAAGTCGCGCCCGCTCTCGTTAATGTTTGCTGGTCAAGCCCGGTTGTTTGGATTTCTTCGGCAGTTGGCTCTAATTCTCCGACGATCTGACGATACTGCGCTTGCTTGCTTCGATACATTTCACCTTCGGCAATTAGCCTTTCAGCGTAGCCTTTCACAATTTCGTGAAATTCATCTCTAGTTTTTAAGTAGTTATTAACAAGCGGTCCGACTTCGTTCGCCGCTGCCGTCATTTGCTTTATTTGTTCGCGTCGGGTTTCAACTTCCGACTGACTTTCAAAAGCAGATTTTAACCTTTGATAAGTTGCCCGTAATGACTCAATAGTGCGCTCATAGAGGCTTAGCTTGCCCTGCGCGTCATTGAGTTTGGCAATGTCCGCCTTGCCGTTAATGTATGATTTTTCAGCCGCTTCAACGGTTGCTGTCTGCTGTTCCCGTTCCGTTTCCAGTTCTGCGATTCTTGATTGTGTCTTATCAATTTCGGATTTAATCTCAAGTGCTTTCATTATTTGTTTTCTCCTCTCATTCTTCGGTTTACTTCGTTAAGCGGGGTTTCGCTGTTTCTTGCCCGGGCAAGAAATTCGTCGGCTTTTTCTTTTTCTTTGGTTCGCGCATTTCGCCTTTCGACGGCGGCGGCGCGAATCTTGTCATAGATACTATTATTTGTTGCTTCTTCTGCCATTTGTCTTTTCTCCCTAAATTTTCTAAATTTCGGCGCGTTCGCCGGTTGGTTGGTTGTTGGTGTTTGTAACAAAAATTTGCCACAAACTCATTTGCATCTTGTATTAAACTAAGCTGCTGAAAAGTTGCTTTGACCGCTCCGTTATTCGAAACGGTGTTTTGTTTGCCGTCCACAGAGCCAAGGCGACGGCAAGCACCAAATCGTCGTGCGTTCCTTCGCGCCACGCGCCGTACACGTCGTTCGCCGCATCCGTGATTTTGACTGTGAAGTTTTCCAGTTCCCGCGAAAGCGTCGCGGCTTCGGGAAGTTTGCCGCTGATTTTCAAAGTTTTGCTTTGCAGCGCAACTTGCACGACGCTGACTAAATCGCGTTTCGGTACGCGGGTTGTGCCGAATTCTTCGGACACGTTCGCGCCGCCGACAATTTGAATCGGCTTTAGTTCGGCGTTGATCGTTTCGCGTTTGAATAAATCCACCACCGGCGCACCGACGCCCGTCGCGTCAATGGCTAAGACGGGTTTATAATCCGGCGATTGAAACGGTTTCAACCCGTTGACCATTTTCACCACGTCGGCGACGATTGCCGGGTATGGTGTGCGAAGCTGCCACCGCTGCAAATGAATGCAGTTTAACGCTGTGATGTCGAATGTTTCGTCGTAAGTCGTAGTTGACCGGACGCATTCGACAATCCCGAGCGCAGAAAAATCTTGCGCTTGACCCAAGTCCAAACCGATAAATAGTGATTTTTCGGTTTTTGTTGTTTGTTCGTCTTCGTATCGGCTGTTTATCATTTTTGTTGTTTTACTCCATTGGGAAAAGCGGTTCGAGATCGTCGCTGATTGCCGCTTGAATATCGTCGTAGCTAAAAACCTGATCGTTTGTTTCAACAAATTCGCAGAAATACTCCTGCAAAAACCACCAATCGCCGATCATTTTCCGTTCGCGCTCTAACCATCCCTGATCAATGCGCGGGCATTCGTCGGCGGTAATTTTCACGCGCTGCCAGTCTTCGCCTTCCGTCCATTCCTGATGAAAGAAACCGCGTTTGCCGAACGGCGTTGACAGTAGAATGATGCGCCCGCCGGACACGGCAAGCATCGGTCTGACACTTTGGTACAGAGCGTCCGACACTCTTGATGCTTCGTCAATAATCAGTAAGTCAACATCGCTGAAACCTCTGATCGTCGCTTCCGTTCCCGGCAGTGCGATAATGCGCGAACCGTTGTCAAACTGCATTCTCAATGCTGATTCGTCGGTTGTTTGCGGAATCATCGGCGAATGCAGATTGTTGTAAACCGTCTGCACTTTGCGGAATAATTCCTGCGATTGACGAAGCGACGGCGACAGCAGCAGACTTAGCGAATTGTCTTTATAAATCCCCTGGTGAATCGTCAACACCGAACTAACCGTTGATTTGCCGCTTTGCCGCGAACAGTTCAAAACCATTTGCTTCGCGTCGGACCGCAAAAGGTCGGCTTGCCACGGGTCGGGGATAATCCCTGCGCGTTCCGCCATCAACACGGCATCGCCTCTTTCCCGGTCAATCCGTTTTTTGATTGCGTTATTCGCCGCTTGAATCAGCAGCGGATTCTGCAATGAGTAATTTTGCTTCTCTGATAACATCGTTTTCCGTTAATGAATAATTTTTCGCCATCGTTCGCCAGTCCGAAATTTGAAAGTCAACATCAATCGCCTGTTTCGGTTTGCCTTCGGTGCGGTCGGCGATTTCCCGAATCGCCTGCACGTTGCCGGATTTCGCTTCCCGAATCAATGCCCGCGCGATCACTTCGGCAATCGTTTCTTCGGGCGCGTCCGGGGCGGCTTCGGCGAGTTGTTCCCGGAGTGCGTCGGTCAATTTCGTGATTTTCGGTCGTCCGTTTTTGTTGCCCGTTTCGCCTTTCTGAAACCGTTTGCCGAGTTTGTGACCGGGCGCAAATGTGCCGTTTGTTTGCCGGTTCGCCGTCTGTTCGCCGTTTGTTTTCGTGTTTTCTGCCATTTGAGTTATTCCGTCCGTTTCGCCTTCGATTTGAGCGCGTTTTATTGGTTAAGCCTTGCTCCGACTATTCCTATAATCCGTTCTCTAAACGGATGTTCACGCCAAACTTATTAAATGCGTTGTTTTGCAGTCTCGAAACCTCTTTTTGACCTTCCCGCCACTGATTTACCGCGTGTTCAATCCGTTCTTGACACTGTTCGGGTGCAAGGTTTTTTGTTCGCGCGTCCGTCTGTTCGGCGGTTTCCTTCAAATGCAATTCGCCAAACGCCTCAACAAAGGAAAAGCCGTTGCCGCGCAGTTTCTCAAATTCTGCCGGGTCGTATCCGATTATCTGCCAGACCTCTTTTATCGTCAGACATTCTTGAGCCGCACAGTCGGTTAGTAAATCATTGAAATACTCCGTCCATTCGTCTTCATTTTTCGGCAGCGGCATAAAATCCCAAAGTTTCGGCATTTCCGCATCCATCTTTTCGCGCAGGGTTTCAATTCTGAAACCTTCAGTAAATTCACCGACTATTTTATAAAAAGCCTGTGCCGTGTTGTCGGGCAAAACGACGCTTTGATTTAGAATTTTGGCAAGTCTTTCCGCCTTCCAGCGATTGACGGTTATTTCGTTTTCTTTTATTTGTTGTTTCGTTTCGTTAGTCATTAGTTTTTTCTCCTTTTTGTTTTTCCAGTTCAATTAACGCCGCGCAGATCGTTTCGGCGGATTCGAGCAAGTAACATTCGCAAATTACCAGCGGGTTTCGGTCTGCTTCGTTTCGGATAACCAAGTGTTTGCGGTCGTAAAGCATCGTTGTAAATTCGGTATTCATAAATTATTTTTCCCTGCTTTCACAGCCAACCGGACAAAACCAAAGTTTGCCGTCTTCAATTAAATCCATCGCTAAATTGCAGTTTCGGCATTTCGGCGATGCGGCTTCGATCAATTGCCGTTTCCAGATACGGATAAACTCTTTTTGCGCCGCCGTGATTTCGCCTTTGACGCGCAAACCGTTTCCGACAACTTCAAGATCAATGCCCTGCTTTTTAAGTTCGGAGAATAACCATTCTCCGTAATCTTGAAGCTGCCGGTTCAATTGTTTCTTTTGTGTTTTTTGGTTCATCACATTACCTCATCAACTAACACTTTTGCCGCTTTCACCCCGTTTCCCGTATTTTCATTAGACCAATTAGACCAATCGCTGTTAGTGCTGTGTCCATTGGGTTTAGCTTGGTCTATTGGCGTTTGATTGCCGTTTCCGTTCGTTTCCCCATTAGACCGGGTTAAGTAGCTGTCAATATTGATGTTAGCGTTTTGGTCTAATTGGTCTAATTGAAAATCGCCGGGTGTGGGTAAGCCGTAATTTTTGAATATTATTTTCAGCCGGTGCGCGTCAAAGCGAATGGCTGATTTTTTGTGATAATCGGATTTTCTCCTCAGAATTTGTGACGATCTCAAACCGAAACTGCTGATTTTCTTTCCGATATACCGGCTGTTGAAATGGTCTTTTTGGTTTAGTCCGTCGTTAAGCATCGAAACTATTTTTTCGATTCGTAAATGTTCGCAAAGTTCGCCGTCCGCCGGTTGCGTTCCGCCGACTTGATCGCTCCAGACCGCCGCGCCGCTTTCTTCGACATCAAAAAGAATCGTGTGAAGCGTTTGAATAAGTTCGCCGTCAAACGTCCGCTGTTTTTCATCGGTCAACACTTCATCACGCCCTTTCAGAAGTGAAATGAATTCGCGTTTCAATTTATCGTCCACGATCAGCGCGAACAGCGGAATGTTGATTTGTATCGAGCGCGGCATAATTCCGCTTTCTCTCAATTCACGTTCCGCCCGGTCAAGTCGGGTGTCAAAGTCAATTGAGATGTTCCGAAGTCTCCACAACGTCAACTTGTTACGGATATTCAGCGCGTCGCTTAAATGCTTCCGGGAAAGGCGCAGCGGAATATCATTCCGCTGCGTTCGCTCCATTTGAATTTCGATACATCTGGAGTTGAAAGCATTCGACGCGCTTTGTTTAAGCGAACCGATAATTTTCGGGCAAAAAGCATCAAACATTTCTGTTTTATATTTCCCGTCAGCGGTTGCGGACTGTCGGGGAATTTGTGCTGTCTTTTGAATGCCGGCATTTAGAATCTGAATGATTGCCGCGCCGTCGTCAGAGTTGGCATCGGAGTTGAATTCGTCAAGAAACAAAGTCGGCTTGAATTTATCAACGATCCGGTAAAGACTTGCCGCACTTGGCGTGACAAGCGAAAGTCCGCGATGTGAGCCGTAACAAACCGTCATTCCGAAACGACTTTTGCCGCTGCCGGGGTCGCCGGTCGCGTTCAAATATGAAAGTTCGAGAATCGAATCTGAATCGAAAATGTAAGTGAACAAAATATAAAACGCCGTCAATCTCAAAAACAGCGGTTTCAGATCGAGATAGGAAGACAGATATTTTTCGACATCTTCGATCAATTGCGTTTCCGTGCCGTATTCGGTTAGTTGTTCGGCAAGCTGAATGCCGCCTTGTTTCGTAAAAAGTTCGTCGTCAACCGGCGCGTAAGTTGTGCCGTCTGCGTCTTCGACGGCATCCGTGATTTCGTGTGTGCCGGTTTCCGGGTTGTAAACCGCAAACCCGCTGCGAATCTGTTCAATGATGCGCCCGTCTGTCAGAACCTTGAATGACACTTCAACCGGTTCGCCCTGTGCTTTTTTCGACTTCGTTTCCGATCCGACTTTGAAAATCGAGTCCGCCGCGTCTGCCAGATTTATCAGTTCGGCGGCAATCTGTCTTTTTTCATCGTCGGACAATTGAACGACATCGTTGATTTGTTTGATAAACTTTTCGCGCCGCGCCGCATCTGCCGGGTTGAAGACATCCATTGCCGCCGCGCCGCCGTCCGCCGTCTTTGCTGTCAGTCGGCATTTGTTGCGGTCTGCCGCCGCCGCTCCGAGTGTGATCTTGCCCGTACTGATCGTTGCCAGCATTTCGCCGTTAAAAAGCTGTGAGCCGGTAAGTATCAGTTCCAGTCCTTTTTCGACTGCCGTCTTTGCGCCGTGATCGGTTTCATATTTTCCGAGTAGATCGTCAATTCCGTCTTTATTCATTATTTCAAACCTCCCGGTGTTAAATTTGCAAGATAAACAATCGCGCCGCGCCGCTGGAGTTCCAAGGCAAGTTGTTGCCGTGCATAGCGAACCTGCCAGTTAGTCGAAACGTCGGCATCGAAGACTAGATAAACAGCGCGAAACTGGAAAGCTATTTCGTCAAACTGTTGAATCACGCCGCCCGTCGCTTTGTTCCGCCAACCCCAAACGCCGTTAATCGCAACGGGCAAAAAGTGCCAGTCCGTCGCCTGCGGGTTGTCGCCTGTGGCAACTCTTGTCAGTGAGATCAGTTGTTTTTTGCCTTCGGTAATGACGAGCGGTTTTGAAATGTCGGTGAATAGTTGTTTGTTGGCGGTTGGTGAAAAATAAAGAATGCCGCCGCGTCCCGGCGGAAAAAGATATTTGTATTTCGGGTTTTTCGTTCCGTCCGGCTGCGTTTCCGTTTCCGGGTTCTCGGGTTTGAAGCAGTATTCGGTTATTTTTCCGTTCGTGTCGTAATGCGGGAAAGCAACCGATTCCCATTTAACGGAAGCATTTCGCTTCCGTCCGAGCATTTCCGCCGCGTCTTCATCGCCCGCGCGGAAAATGCCGAATAATTCGACAAATTCACGCGAACAGAAACTTTCGGCAAAATATTGATAATCCGTTTCGGTTAATGGTTGGCGGTTCATCGGCTGAAACCCCCCGTCATTTTTTCGAGCAATTCTTTTCTTTTACGTTCGGCATTTTCAGCAAACGCCGCGTCGAGCCGTCCGTAAATCCCAACGCACTTGCGGCAGCCGGTAAATGTTTGTTGAATCGGATCGTCGGTATCGAGACGAACGCCGCACCCGGCGCAAGTTGAAACGACGACAACCGGCTTCGGCGTGTTGTCGAAAGCAGTCGGACGACGTTCCGGCAATCGCGGCAGACGCGAAAGTTTGGTTGATTCGAGCAGTTCGCGGTTCGTTCGCGCGGCGGTGATCGGCGGTGGTTGAAAAATTGGTTGATTTGGGTTACTATTCATATTGTTTGGTTGGTTATTTAGTTCGTTAGTTAGGTTTCTAAAGGCATCGTTTGCAGCGATGCTTTTTTCATTTTGCTTCATTGGTTTCCCCATTTAGATAATCCATAAAATCGGACATCATAATTACGACGCGCCGGGAATTTCCCGGACGCTTGACGGGTAAATTGCCGTTGCGGATTTCATTTCGCAAAAACGGCTTGCTCAAACTGCTGATTTTCGCGGCTTCGTCAACCGAAACCGCAACTCTGCTATTTTTTTCTGCAATAATTTCTAACATTTAATTTCTCTATTTGGTATAACGCATAAATTGACACTGCTTTCTAAAGCATCTATGATGTATTTTAGAGATATATTGAGACTTATCAAGTAATTGCGGTTTGCACTTTAGTCATTATTTTTTATTTAGGGAAAATAAGCGTTATGCCAAAAACCAAAGAAAAGATTTCTGAATGCCCGCCGAAGATAGGCGAAGTCATAAATCAGGCAAACTCATTGCCTAAAGGCTTCCCTCATTCGTTAGCGTCCGAAATTGGCATAGAGCATCTTTTTGCAGCCAAAACTAAAGAACAAGCCAAAAGAAGATTTGCCGAACTTACTCAAACTCTGCCAAAGGATTTTTTCAATCATTGCCCAAAATTGTTAGCTTTTCTGGATGGTGAAACGATAGAAATTATGTCGGAGACGCATCCGCAAAAATGGGAAGTTTCTTGGGTTGAATTTGAGCGGGGCGAGCGAGCCTCTCGCTATGAACGCTCTGAACACTGGTTCAACCCGCTACGCGAATTAACGTCAGCAATAAGTTCGGCTTCGGCTGCGAGAGAAGGACTTCATAAAATTATTGAATTGAGTGATCTAAATTATCCAACAACCAAAACAGAAAACAAACCAGTAATTCGAGAATGGAAAGACACACGAGGCGCAAAATTAACAGACTTTTTGCATAGTTTTAGATTTCACTCGCTCAACATTGTCAATGGGGTTCTAAAAGGTGCATACGATTTCCCGTTTGACGTTTTAATCGGTGATAGCGCAGACATAAGACGAATTAAGAATTGCTCAAACTGCAAGGATTTTTTTTGGCTAAAAAGATTAAACAAAAACGTAGAAAATGAATTTTGTAAAGAATGCAGCAATTCAATGCGACAGAAAAAGTTTGTGCAAAAAAATAAAGATCAAATAAATACGGAGCGTAGAAGACAAAGATACAAAAACGACAGAACTCCATACTGTGAGAAGTGCATTCGCCCAAATACGAGATGTAATTGTTATCAAAACGAAAGGAAGCAAAAATAAAATGTCATTATTCAAACGGGAAAATTCAAAATACTGGTGGTTTAAGTTTTACTTCAACGGCGAATTGATTCAAAAGTCTTCGCAAGTTACCAATAAACGCGATGCTTTGACGGTTGAGTCGGCATATCGCACGCAGCTTGCTTTGGGTAAGATCGGAATCAAACCGAAACAAAAAGCACCGGCGTTTAGCCGCGCGGTCGAAGACTTTTTGAAAATGTCGGAAGTCGAACACGCTCAAAAGCCGAATTCATTTGTCCGTATCAGATATTCTTGCCAGTCTTTGAAAATATACTTCAAAGAAACAAAGGTTGACCGCATCGAACCGAAAGACGTAGAGAAATTTATCCGTTGGCGTTCCCGGCAAACTTCGCAAAAGACCGGCAAACCCGTAACCCGTGATACGGTCAATTTAGAGTTGATTGCACTGAAAACAATTTTCAAACGGCTGGTGTCAAAGGACGTTTTAAGTAAGAGTCCGGCGCGTGATATAAAACAGCTTGCGCCGAATGAGAGAAGTTTTCACGTCATTTCAGACGACGAAGAAAAACTCTACCTGTTAGCTTGTCCACAGCCGCTTCAAGATGCCGCCGCTTTGATGCTGGCAACCGGGATGCGTCCAAGTGAGGTTTACGAATTGAAGCGTCAAAATGTTAATCTTGAACAAGGTTTTTTGCAGATCGTCGGCAGTAAGACAAAATCGTCAAATCGAAAAGTTTGGTTGTCGGACCGGACAACAAAGATTTTGAAATTGAGAATTGACCGCTTCACCGGGGAATGTCTTTTCCCGAAAGGCGACCGCGACGGCGAAACGTCCACTTATCAGCTAAACGATCAACATCAAACTGCGATAACACGGGCAAACCTAAAGTTTCGGATGTATGATTGCCGCCATACTTTTGCGACGCGGGTTTTAGAAAACGGAGTTGATCTTTTAACCCTGGCTTCGATGCTCGGGCATTCATCGCTTGACGAAGTGACAAGATACGCGCATCCGTCGGAATCAATCAAAAAGGACGCGGCAAACCAAATGCAGAAAAGGAAAGCAAAAGCAGTCTAAAAAAGGCAAAGTTGCAGCAACCGGCTACATAGTTAGATACATAAAGGTTTTTGTGCAACTTGAATTAACTTGTAAGTAATTGTAAATAAAAGGTTTAGCCGAATAAATAAAAAGGAATTTTATGTTTACCGGAATTATCGAAGAATTGGGAAAGATTACCGCTCTCGAAAAACACGCGGGCGGAGCGAAATTAAAAATCGCCGCGAAAATCGTTACCGACCAAACTGCCGAGGGCGATTCGATTGCCGTCAATGGCGTTTGTCTGACGGCTTTGAAGATCACGGCAAATGAGTTTTCGGCGGATGTTTCGCAGGAGACTTTGAACTGTTCGACGCTCGGCGGGTTGCAAATGAACTCGAAGGTCAATCTCGAACGCGCCGTCACGCCAGCAACGCGGCTCGGCGGTCATATCGTCCAGGGTCACGTTGATGCTCGCGGAAAGTTTTTGCAGGCGCAACAGGACGGCGATTTCTGGACGGTGCGCGTCGCGTTTCCGGCGGAAATCCGGCAGTATCTGGTTGAAAAAGGTTCGGTTTCGGTCGAGGGAATTTCGCTGACGATTGCAAATTTGACAGACGACTATTTTGAAATCGCGGTGATTCCGAAAACGTGGGAATTGACGAATTTATCGAGTCTACCAAACGGTGCGGCGGTCAATTTGGAAGTTGACGTGATCGCCAAATACGTCGAACGAATACTGCTTTACGGCAAAGCGGAAAAGAAAAATGAAAACATCACGATGGAAAAACTGCACGACCTCGGCTTTGTATGATCAAAATTTTTCAGGCTGAGAACGCCGAACAAATCGAACAAATTCGCCGCCTGTTCCGCGAATACGAAAAATGGCTCAATCTCGATATTTGTTTTCAGGGGTTTGAAGCGGAAGTTGCCAACTTACCCGGCAAGTACGCGAAACCGGACGGGCGGCTTTTATTGGCTTCGGTTGACAACGCAATCGCCGGTTGTATCGCCCTGCGAAAGTTAGAAGAAAACACTTGCGAGATGAAACGGCTTTACCTGCGCGACGAATTTCGCGGTGCGGGGTTGGGCGTTAAACTCATCGAAAAAGTGATCGAAGAAGCGCGTTTGATCGGTTACCAAAAAATGCGGCTCGACACGCTGCCCGGTAAAATGGCACAAGCCGTTAAAATTTACGAATCGCACGGATTTCGTCAAGTTCCGGCTTATTATCAAAACCCATACGATGAAACGCTTTATTTGGAACTCGATTTAAATTTTTATGCAGAAGCTCGGACGAAGTAAGGGCGTGATACGATGTCGCCCTTACTTCGTCCAGGTTTTTGCATTATTGCTGCACGGCGGCGCGTTTGATAACCAGGTCGTTGTGAACGATATAAACATTATTTTCTTTGTCGAGCGCAAAAGCGTTGACACCCGCTAAATTGTTAATCAAACTGAAAGATTCGCCGATGTTGGAATAGACGATGATGCTCTTATTGTTGGAGATGTAAATGCGGCTTTGATTATCAACTTCGATGCCGACGGAATTCATCGTTTGAAAAAATTTATTAACGTATCTGCCTTCAGGCGTAAAGCGAAAAGTCATAAAATCTTCCGGGTTGTATGAAAGCTGATAGCTACCCAAATCGCCGAGCGCGTAAATCGAATAGATATTGCCTGTGCCGTCAACGGCAATGCGAATCGCCGCCAGACCAACCGATGCCGGTGACATCGAAGCGTCGGCGGTATCAGTGTGAAAACCTTTGATCGAGCGAATCAATTTTTTGTTTTTGTTGAGAATAATCAGTGTTTCGATGCTGCCATTGTTAGACATAATCAAAATTCCGCCATCGCTTCGCAGCGCGAAATCCTGTAATGCGCTCGGCGCGGATTCGAGCGTGTTCGACGGTTCGCTGCCGTCATTTTCGTAGATTAAAAGCGTTCCGCCAACCAGCACATACAGCCGATTATCCTGATCAACCGCAACTTTTTGAATTGTTCGCGCGCGGCGGTAGAATTTTGTTTGAGACGGAATTTGCCACAACTTCAAAAATTTCCCCTGCGCGTCAAACTGCTGCACGCGCAGAGAATCGTCGCCGACGTAAATTCTGCCCTGCCCGTCAACCGCAATCGAATCGGCATCGTTAAAAAGACCGTTGCCAGTGCCTTTGCCGCCGAATTCGAGCAGATTTAAGTTCGGGGTCGGAGTCGGTGAAGGCGGCGGCGTATATAAAGTTCTCGGTGTCGGCGGTGTGTAACCAACGTAAGGAGTTTCCGGCTGATTCTTTTTATTTGAAACAATCACGATGAAAATTATTAAACCCAAACCGATGGCGGCACAGGCGGCAATCGTCATCAAAAGCTGTTGCGGCGACATCGCAGCGTTCAGCCGTGCGGGAGTCGGCGCAAACGGCGGAGGTTTCGGCGGTTCGCGTTCAATCACGAATTTTGTTCCGCAGTAACCGCAGACAGCGAAAGTATCAGACGGCGTGTAATCCGTCATTTTCCCGCCGCACTGCGGACAAATCAGAGCCTTCATATATTTATCAGTTTCGTTTCGACGGACTCTTTCGCGCCGCTGCCTTCCGCCGCGCAATGCTAACGATCATCAGTCGTTCGACTTTTTTATTCGGAGCAAGCGTTAATTTGTAATTATAAACGGAACCCGGCAGCGGAAAAAGCTGTGAGAGACATTTTAAAAAAATCGTGTCCACATCTTTCGGCGCACGGATATTCGCCGTTTTGATAAATACGGCAATCGCTTCACCGTCGCGCAAAGCCCGCGTCCATTTATTTGCCGTGTAAATTTTTCGCACTTCGGCAATGTCTGCTGCATTCTGATATTCCAAGATCGCGCGGGCGTAATTTATGCCGTCGGATTGTCCTTCGTCCCGGCTCTTGTTTTTCTTTGCAACGGCGGCGGTATCGCCTGCCAGATCAACGTATTTATATAAACCGAACCGCTCCATATCGGCTTTGAAAATCTGGTGTTCGATCAAACTCGTGACATCGTTGAGCGTGTCCTGTTCCGTGTCAATCGCCCGTCCTTTGGCGGTATTGACGCTTTCCGAAAACTGAAACGTCGGATAACCGCTGACGCGCAGACGGAGATGCAAAAGTTCGTGAGCGACGACGGTTTCTAGTTTTTTCGGATCGTCTTTCAAACCATAATCAGCTAAAACGACTGGCGAACCGTCTTCGGCGACATAACTCGCACCGAACATAAATTCCTTCATTTCGGTAAACTGCCGGAAAACTTTTCTGCCCGATTTCTGCTCAATTTCTTTGACGATTGCTCGAACTTCCGGGCGCAGTTTTAAGCCTAAAAATTCGTCGGATTTTTGTTCCGTTTTTTGATTTGGATTATTTTTGACAACTTGCGCGGCAGCGTTTCCGAAAAGCAACGCTGATAAAAGCAAAAAAACTGAAAAAAACTTAGATATTTGGATCATATTAATAAACGGGCGAAAGCAAGCAAAATTTCTTTGTTTGCAATATCAACAGAAATTATATCGCTCAACTTTCGCCCGCGTTTCTTTCTGATAGTTCGGTCAATCACCGCATTCGACCGACAAAACTTCTTTCAAACTGCCCTTACCCAACTCAAAAATCTCCGTTGATTCGCCGCCATATGAATACAAACCTTTGAGAATCACTTCCATTTTCCCGTCACCGTTGAGATCGGCAAACGCCGACAAATCGAACTCGCTGATATAATCTTCAATCGCCGGTTTTTTCGGGCTGAATTCGCCCTCGATCAAAAAGTCTTTCGGTTTGCCGTTGATTATTTTTCTCATCAGAACAAACGAATAATCACCGGCGCGGGCGGAGGGAAAATAAATATCGCCGGCTTTATCTTTGTAAGTCGTCGCCTCGAGAAAAATCTCGTCGCTGCCGTCGCCTTCGAGATCAACCGAAAAAGCGTTTTCGAGTTCTACACCTTTGATGTTTAATCCCTTGGTTGTGAGAAAATCGAGCGCGATTTTTTGATAGATTTTACTCGTGAGATCGAGTTTTTTCGGCATTCGCGGCAGCGGATTCCAATTGGCAGCTGCGCTGATTGCCAGTTTCGGTTTCAAACTCTCATCAAAAGAAACTTCTTTAGGAATGTCTGCCGTTCCGCCAAAATGAAAAAAATATGCTCCACATCCCATCATATCGCTCATTGTCCCGTAAATTTCGGAAGGTTTTTCATTTTTAAAAGAATCGAACCCGAAAAATTTGGTCGGTTTCTTTATGTTCGTCAATACTTCTGCCTCCGTCATCCATTTCCCGTTTTGCGTTCCGCCGACCAGAAAATTATTGTGCGCGATCAGCACGATTTTATCCTGCGAATAAATTCCGAGACTAAACAAAAGAACAAAAATTACTGCCGAAACATATTTCATATTTACCTCATCAAGATTCAAGCCGAATCAAAAACAAATTTGCCGATGCCATTACCACTCTAAATTGACGGTGAAACCGAACTAAACTTGCACGAGTTTTCTTTAGAAGCGGCAGTGACAGCAAAAGTATCAAAACAAATCGTTTTTTAAGTTATGCGTTAAAGTGTGTTTCACGTTTAAACTCAAAACACCATTGAAAAACTTTTCTCACACAGTCGCCCGCCCGACAGCAACCAATTCGCTTTGACGCTCGGACAGGAAATCCGTGATGTGATATTGATTATGTCAAACAAAAAAGGCGAAAGTTTTTTCAACCTTCGCCCCTTGATTTTGTCTGCTTACAGTTTTTATTTCATTTCTTTGCGCGGAATTTTTCCGTCCATCATTGCCGTTTGATAAACGAATGCCGCCATAATTGTTGATGCCTGTTTCATATCATCGGCTTGAATACGGTCGTAATTGTCCTGATTCGAGTGGTGTGTTCGTGTGCCGTATTCGATTTCGTCCTGAATAAACTGGAAACCCGGCAGACCGATTCCGTCAAATGAAAGATGATCCGTGCCGCCCGTGTTGGCGAGCGTCAAGGTTTTCGCGTCCATATCGGCAAAAGGCATCAGCCACTGTTTGAAAATCGGCGCGACGGCGGCATTTCCCTGCATATACACGCCGCGGATTCTGCCCGTACCGTTGTCGAGATTGTAATAGGCGGAAAGTTTTTCGTAATCGGAAGTTTTGGTTAGTTCACGTTTTGCACCTTCGCCGGTCATTTCGCCGAAATGTTCTTTGACATACGCCCGCGAACCGTATAACCCCTGTTCTTCGCCCGACCACAGCGCGACGCGAATCGTTCGGCGCGGTTTTAACCCGGAAGCCAAAATGATTCGGGCAGCTTCCATTGCCACTGCACTTCCAGCGGCGTTATCGGTTGCGCCCGTCGAAGAATGCCACGAATCGAGATGTCCGCCCATCATCACGATTTCATCTTTTAATTTCGGGTCGGTTCCCGGAATTTCGGCAACCGTGTTGTAACCCATCAAATCATCATCGTAATACTTCGCGTCAATATTGACCGTCATTTTCGGTTTCACGCCGAATTTTATCATCCGCACGAGACGATTGTAATCTTCAATCGCCATCGTCATCTGCGGCAGCATTTTGCCTTCGGCGGCTTTGTCCTGCGGCGACAGACGATCAGCGCGACGGCTGAACAAATCTGCCGGATTTTCGGGAACCGGCTGGGCGACGCTTGCCCCGGCAACGAAAATCGTGCCGCCCGTTCCTCTCGAACTGCTGTCAACGACGACTGCCGCGCCTTCGTCAAGCAGAAAATTCATTGCTTTCAGACCCGTCATAAAGCCTTTTAAGCGTTCCAACATCTGCGGTGTCATCTGCGGTTGATCGGCTCGCTGCGGACGCTGAACGCTCGCCGGATCGGGAGCTTCCGTCATTTTCATCAATTCTTCATCCGTATAACGCGCCATCATCGCTTTGTCTTCGGGTTTAACTTCGCGCAGCGGCGACATCAGCACGATTTTACCCTTCAATTGACCTTTAAACTTAGCGAAATCCTCATCGGTTTTCGCGTCAAAATAGACGACCTCGCCGGTGATCGCGCCTTTAGTCGAAGGCGACCACGCTTTCGGGTAAGCACTGACCGGAATCGTCTGCGGTTCGACGACTTCCGCCTTAAAATCCTTCAATTCCCAGCCGCGCCCGAACGGTCCCCACGCTTCGAGATGGGCGTTCTGCATTCCCCATTTCTTCATCTCGTCGCGCGTCCAGGCATTAGCGCGGCGCATCCCCGGCGAATTGGTCAATCTGCCGCCGATGACATCGGTCAAATAACTCAAAGTATTCATCACCTGCGAATTTTTCGAGCCTTCTTCCTTAATCTTAGCGATCACATCATCCGGTGCTTTATAAACCGCCGGTGCCGCCGTCTGCCCGAACGCCATCGTCGGAATCAAAAAAGCGTACAGCAAAAATATGCTCAACAATCTACGTTTTAACATTGTTCAAGTCTCCTGAAAATTTTGGATTTATTACTTTTGAAAAAAGTTTTGCTTGTTAATACTGTCAAAGATCGGAAATAGTTTCAAATTAGTGTTCCGTAATCAACGTTTTGCAAAGCGAGAAAACTGACCGGGGCGTAACATCTGTTACAAGAAAAAAAGGACAAGCCGACAAACTTGCCCTTTTCTAATTGAGATGAGGTTATGAGGTGAAAAAGTTTAGAACCCATCCGCTGTGAAAATTACATCGTCAATATCACCGCTGACATTTCTAATCTGAGTCGGTTGTGCGAATTTGTAGCGTTTGGCTTTGGCTTCGATAATGTATGCCGCGCCCGTCGCCACATTATCGAACAGGTAATAGCCGAACGCCGTCGTTATCGCCGTGCGGCTGTTGCCGTTCGCATCAGTCATAGTCATCAGCACATTTCTGATGCCGCGTCCGTTCGCCGTAAGGACTCGTCCGCTGATACTCGCGCCCGCTGCCGTTGCTCCGCCAATCGTAATCGTGCCGCCCATATAAGTCGGCTGTGTGATCGGGAAGTTCGGGTCAACCGGCGATGCTTTTCGTCGTGCCGGTGTATCCGTAAACGTAATCGGGACTGTTCCCGGTTGTGCGCCCGCCGCCACCGTGAAGGTGACGGTGACGAGGGTTTTGTTATTTCCGGCGGCGATAGTTCCGCCCGTAAAAGTCGTCACCGAGAAACCGATCTGACCGGGATTGTTCGCATTAAACAGAACATCGCCGCCGCTGTTGCCGATGACGACACTCGGATTGGTCAGCAAAGCGGAATTAAAGGCGATGCTGAACGTATAACCCGCTTCATTG
>JBBSUG010000023.1:0-68537 GCA_038235165.1 Pyrinomonadales bacterium | reverse complement strand
AGTTTTTTCAACTGGCTCAACGAAAAGACCGAATATCAAAACGCCTCAAAAGTCAGATCAGAGAAAGGCTTGTTAGTGCATTGCTACGGCAAACTCGCATTTGCTTGTCTGCTTCTCTGTTTCTACTCTTGATTGGCATTAGCGGTATCAAAAATAGATTAAAAGGTTAATAGCAATCTATGCCATAAAGCCCCTTTTTGAGGCGGATGGAACATTTTCAATAAATGATTGTCTAATCCCTTAATGAAATATTCGTTACTAAATTTTACTCTCATCCTCTTGATTACTTTTCTTGCAAGCCATTCACTCAAGGCACAAATAAAAGAGACTGTATTGAATCAGATAATTATTGAACTGCAAGAGCAAGAGAAGAAAGCAGTTGAATGCCAACAAAACAAGCCTAAAATTTCTCATTTTTGTTATGAATCTTGTCCAACAAATTTGGTTAAACCTTATTACTCTAAAGAAGCAGCGAGATTGGGAATTTTAGGGCAGGTCAAGATGGAAATTATTGTGAATGAAATTGGCAATATTATTTATGCACGAAGCCTGGACAACAAGCCATATTTAAGTCAATCAGCACGGAGAGCCGCACTTCGTTCTACGTTTTATCCGAAAAGAGACTGTGATAATAAACCAATCAAATTTAGGGGAACAATAATTTATAACTTTTATTAGTCTCAACAATGCTGTCTTTGCAGCGGAAATTTATACTTCACCTTTGTATCTTTCAGTTGAAGTGAGTTCGTTTTCCGGCACCACAAGTTCAGGACAATACTCTTATGTGATATTCGTTGACAACAAAAATACACATATACTCTACTCATTAAACTTTTCCACATTTTCATTTTTATATTTTTAACCTTTTAGTAATTGAACAATACTGCTAAAATCACTTTTCAATGACACAGCAAAATTTCAGAGTGCGACCGCTCATAGAAAAAGACATTGGTGAATGGTTTCGGCTGCGTAAAATGTTGTGGGAAGGTTCAAGCGATGACGAACACAAAACCGAGATGCGCGATATTTATGAACATACCGATTCCCAACTAATCATTGTCGCCGAAACTGAGGACGGTAAACTCGTCGGATTTCTGGAAGCCAGCATTCGTCCGTTTGTCGAAGACTGCCACACCGATCACGTCGGATATTTGGAAGGCTGGTTTGTCGAATCCGCTTTTCGGCGATACGGCATCGGCAAAAAATTAGTGCGCGAAGCTGAAAAATGGGCTCGTGGTAAAGGCTGCGAAGAGATGGCTTCCGACGCGGAAATCGGCAATGATTTGAGTTTGACGGCTCATCTAAAACTCGGCTATGAAGAAACCTCGCAGCTTGTTCATTTGCGAAAAGAACTAATCTAAATGAATAATTTAAAGTTGAAATTTGGACATTCACTCGCGCTTTTCAGCGTTTTGTATTTTGCCTTAAATGTGATCGACATCAACGCACAATCAACCAATCAAACCTACCCAACGGCGGTGACGACCAATGAAATCAGCGGAAAAATCGTTGCCCGCGACATCGGCGATGCGCGTTTGACCAGTTACTTCTACATTTTCAACGGCAGTCAGGGCGATATTTTTATCAACTTGCAAACGTCGAATTTTAACGGGGACATTGATATTTCGACCGCCGACAGCATAAAATCATTCACCAAAATAACCGTTTACGCGGATATTTCTCAAAACGAAACCGGGCGGGTGATTTATTTGAGAAAGCCGGAAAAACTACTGATGCGAATACAGGGACGCACACCGAATGACGACCCGGCGACTTTTCAAATCAAGTTTGCCGGAAGTTTTGAGACATTAGCGGCTGATGCACAAACAACTGCGCCTGAACTGCCTGAAGTCAAAACCGAAAATCCAAGCGGCGTGCGTGTCAATTCGGTCGGAACAATTATCGAGGTAAAACCGAAACCGACCCCCGCGCCAAAAGAAACAGTCGCAAAAATCGAACCGCTTCCTAAAACCAAAAAGCCGAAAAAATCCGTCGCTCTCGTTATCGCCAAAGAAGCAAAAAGCGATGAGCCTGACAACGCCGTCGTGAGTGAAGAATTGAAAAATACCAACGCTGAAAAACCCGAAAATAATGAAGCGGAAACAGTCACCCCGCCCGAAAATAAAAACGACATCATCGAAGCGAAATCGGAAACCGAAGTGCCGACAGAAGTGACGGCGGAAACCAAACCGAACAGCACCAAAATCACCATCACTAGCGAACCGAGAGGCAAAGAAACGCTCGAAAACACGGAAAACAACCCGGACGAGACGATCACATCAAAGGAACCAAAAAAAGAACCGCCCCAAAAAGTTAAAACAAAGCCGAAGAAAACCGTCCCTGCCCCGCCCGCGCCGAATGCGTTAGAAAACATCCGTTTGATCGTATTGCTCAAAAACGGCACGAAAATCGAACACCCGATGAGCGATGTTTTTCGCTTCGACGTGACCAAAGGAATACTAACCGTAATTACCAAAGACGGAAAAATAGAACGCTATTCAATTCTCGATGTCGAGAAAACTATTATTGAATAAAATCTTTCGATTCGTTTGCACAAATCTCGAAAAACCATAAATCCAATATCCCTTTTCGGAGATCCGAAATATTTTTGAATTGCTAAGTCAAACAATAACAGCAAGTTTTAGACAACAAAATAAGGAGGAATTTATGCGAGTAGTAACGCGGAATTTTAGTGGTGAAACAAATATACCGGAGCCAGCAATGGTAGAAAGCTACTATGCAACAGTAGTGGGAGTTGACCTACTTGATATATCCGATGATTTAGGTAATACAAATACTTCAATCAGTGATGACGGTTTTTAAATTGCAGTTCTTGAAGTTAGTTATTCAGGTGGTTTTTATAATGACCGAAATACGGTGGGTTATCACGGCTTGGATATGCCGGCGGAAGAAGGGAATACACAATAAAGTTCCGCACCGGGTCAGATTCAATTGACATTAAAATACTGAAAGGTGAACGTGATGATACGCTAAATTTGGCAACTCCGTATATTGATTTAAAATTATCTGCCAATGCCGAGCGTCTTTTGACAATAAATCCGCAGGGAGTGGGAGATTTACGCTACGACTCGAACGGGGACGGAATTTACGATACGGTTGTTCCGGCACACGTTCGCGTAACGGGAACTGTCGCGCAGGATGTCACCGCGCCAAATATATGAATTACGCAGGATACGGGAAGATTCGGCACCAGCTGGTGCCGATTAATGCCGCCGACACGGAATCGGGTGTCAAAACCACTTATTACCGGTATGACAAAGAGGCGACTTTCCAAATCTACACTGAACCGTTTGCTCCCCATAGTCTTCCGCGAAACAGCAACTTAACAATCGAAGCCTTCGCCGATGATAACCTCGGAAATCGTTCGAGTCCAATTGTAGGGGCAATTACAAACGCCCGAATCTATTAGTCAAATTCGGATTTGTTTGAGTCAAAAGCAACAAAAAGAGCGACACAAAAATTTGTGCCGCTCTTTTTCTTCCTTCACTGCGCGGAAAGAATTTTATCCAGTTTTCCCGCCAATTGTCCGCCCGAATTAACTGTTTGAAGCTGCGTCAGAACCTTTTTCGCTTCATCCAAATTGCCTTTTTTGTAATAAGCGATGCCGAGATTGTACAGCGACGGCTCGTGTTTTGGATCAGTTTGCAGGGAAGTTTGAAATTCCTTGACGGCGCGGTCGAGGTCGGGTTTTTCGCGTTCGACGAAGGTAATGCCCAGATCGGTGCGGACATTTACGTCTTCCGGCTTTTTCGCCAGTGCCTGTGCGTACCATTTTTCCGCTTTTTCAAACTGCTGCCCGTCGAAATAGGTGTTGCCGACCTTAACGACGGTTGCGTAATCGTCGGGCTTGATCGCGTTCGCTTTTTCATAGTATTCAACTGCCGTGTTAAAATTTTGAATTTTCGCATACATATCGCCCGCCTTCATCTGCACGTCAAAGTTGTTTGGTTCATTCTTGGCGGCATCGAGCGTTTCGGTCACTTCGGGGAGCCTTGCACCGGTTGCTTTGCCGCCGCCGCCTGCTTCATTTGGTTTAACACTGACCGTTTGTTGGTTTTGCGGATGAGCAAACGGCGCGTTGACCGAATCAGTCGGAATGGCAGTTTGCTGCGCTATTTCCCGGCGGTTGATGCCGTTGGCGACAAAAAAGCCGATCACCAAACCGATAATTAAGCCGATAATGCCGAATGAAATATTCTTTTGCATTTGTATTAATTCGCGTACCGCAGTCGTCCCGACCGCGGTACTTTGCTTTACGCGTAACTATGCAGACCCGGCAGTAAATAACTTACGCCCAGATATGTGAAAATAACCAGTAAAAATCCGATAATTGCGAAATAGGCGGAACTTCTGCCCGACCAGCCGCGCGAGATTCGGGTGTGCAGAAAGGCGGCGTAGGTCAGCCACGCGATCAACGCACCGGTTTCTTTGGAATCGAAACCCCACGGTCTGCCCCACGATTCGTTCGCCCAGATTGCGCCGGTGATCAGAAGCATCGCCAAACCCGCAAATGCCAAACTCGCCGTTTTATACATCAAACCGTCGAGCGATTCGAGCGACGGGAGACGTTCGCGCAGTGTTTCCGTTCTAAAACCGAATAAAATGACGAAAAATGTTCCCGCCAGTGCCGTAATCAGTCCGGCGAGTTCGACCGGATTGGTGTTCAAACTCAAAAATAATTTATCGCCGTTGTTCTTTGCGAACTGTTTTGCGCCCTGTTCAAGCTGCGTCGGTGTCAAAGCGGCAAATTCTTGGGCGGAAAGTCCTTGTTTAGAGGCGAGTTCTTTGCCCGCCGTGACATATTGGGTCGGATTAGCGGCAAGCTGCGCCTGCAATTTGGTCGCAACATCGGTAGTTGATTTGATGCCGGAAACTAAAAAAGCAATCGCCAGAACCTGCGTAACTAATGAAATTTTCAAAAGCAAGTGTCCCGCTTTTTTCGCCGCTTCGTTATTTTGATAAAGATACAGCAGAAACGAAACGATCACGCCTAAAAGCAGCACGCCCGACACCAACAAAGACGCGCCGACATAAGGGATTTCGAGTCTAAAGGGTGACGAAAAAGGTTTCGGATTTCCCGGCAAAAACAGTCCGGCGCGATAGACAAACGCCGTGAATACCGAAAATTTACTGACCGTTCCGATGACCGCGAGCGTAAAAATGCTTGACCAAATCGCCATCGCTTCAACTTTTACTTTGTCTTTGAGTAGATAAATGACCGCTACCGCGAAGCACACCAACGCCACGCCGTAACTGAGCGAAGCCACGCCGACGTGAATCGGTCGCCAGTATGAATCTAAAACCGGCGGCAGATCAATAAATTCCGGTCCGATGAAACGCGCCAGAGTTAAAATCAACGCGGCGAGCGGCAGTGTGAACGCGCTCAAAAACTGAAAATTTTTGCGGTGCGCGACGAGCAGCGTCGTGATGCCCGCGCCGAACGCAAACGCCAAACTCAAATCGTATAAATTGGCGAACGGAATGTATCGGAAAAACCACGGTGTCGCCATATTTCCGCTTTCGCGCATCATCGCAATTTCGCGGTCGAATGCTCCGACCCAGCGCACCAGCCAACTCGCTAAATTGAAGAAAACGCCGATTGTCCCGCTCCACAAACCGAGTTTCTGCGCCATCTCCGACGGGGCGTAAAGGTTGGTCAGTTGGAAAAGTGCCGCGAAAATATAACACGCCAGCGCAATCATCATTAGTGCGCCGTCGGATACAAAATTCGCGCCGATCTCGATCCGGGCAAACAGCACCAGAAATGCACCGACGATTGCTAAAATCGCGGGCAGATATGATTTCCAAGTCGCTGCCTGAACGATCTCTGCTTTCCTGTTGGATGAAAACACTTCGCTTTGGATTCTGCTTACTTCTTCCATAATTTTTACCTTGTTCAAACTCTAAATTATTCTTGATTCAATGAGTCAACGATTTTGTTAAATTTATCTTCAAAACCCGGTTGGCTGCGGTTGGCGTGTCCGCCCAAAACAATCTCGAAACTGTTTTGATTCTGCCCGTCAATCAATGCCCAAATTCTTCGATGTGAAACGAAAAACACGAAACATAATGCACCGATCAACCCGAAACCGCCGATATACCAGGCGACAAATGCCGCGTTATACGGATCGTATTTAATTGACAAAACGTGCGCCAGCGGTGATTTTTCAAAACTCTTCATTCGCCACTTATAACCCGCTTTTGGTGCGCCGACCGGGATTTTGTCCGACAAATTCGCCGCAAATGCGAACACTTTATTTTTATCGCCGTTCGGCGAAGTGACGTTTAAGACGACCGCCGGATTGTTGTAATCCGCTGATTTGGTGTCGGGTTTTCCTTCCTGATTAAACGTAAAATCGGGAAAAAACGCTTCGTAGTCAAATTTCGTTCCGTCGGGCAATGTCGCCGAACCGTTTCGCGCCAGTTCGACCGAGAGCGGTTCTCCGCCGTCCTGCGGCGTGATTTCGAGCAACATCTTTCGCGCACTGCCGAGCGTAATCGCGCTCGCCTGAAAAAAACGATAGCCGCGATAAGAGAACGGGCGGTTGAGACTGACATCGGCATCTGTTTTCCCGTATTCCGGGTCGTCAATCGTAATTCGCGTGTGCCAATCCATCGTATTTTGGATGTCAATCGAACCTTTCACGTCAATCAAAGTTTGTTCGATGTCGGTACAGGTGATCTTAAACGGCAGCGCGACCTGATAGCGGTCTTGTTTGTCGAGATTGAACTCGATCATCTGAATTTCGTTGGTCTCTTGTCCGGGCATCATTCGCACATCGGCATCGAAACCGGATTGAAGCGAGACGAAATGACCGAGAAAAAGAGTCAGCAGCGCGACGTGAACGATATACGCGCCGAGCCGATTCCATTTGCCGGTTTCGCCGTAAACTATCAGGTTTGATTTGTTGATGATTTGCGAAAAATCTTTGCTGCCGTTCTCATCCAGTTTGTAAACAATATTATCAGTCTGCGTGATTTGCGGTTTGAAACCGTTCTCTTTAAAAACACGGCTGACTTTTTCGGCGGCTGATTTTTCACTGTCGGCTTGCAAATTAAGCACGACGTTTGGCTTTTGATTGAGCAGCCAGTTTCGCGTGGCACCCAGTTTTGGTTTTGAAACGTAACTCCACGCCGATGGAAAACGGTCAATCGAAGCCAGCACGATATTTAATGAAAGCACCAACAGCAACAGGTTAAAATACCAACTATGATAAATGTCGAAAAGCCCTAATGATCCGTACACGAGCTTCTCGGCAGGCGTTAAAGAGGCAAAATAAGCGTCGAAACCGTTGACGTTCTGCTGAATAATCAGCATTCCGACCATCGAAAAAACGACCAGCACGCACAGCATTGAAACACCGAAGCGCACCGAACTCAAAAAATTCAGAATGCGGTTCAGATAGGGCGTTGATTTCGTCCGCGGCTTGCTGGCGGTAACTGATTTGACTGTTTCTTCGGCTGTCGGCATTTCGTTATACTACAACTTGTTATAGTAAAAATCATAACTTAGCCTAATTAATTTGTCATCTCCTCATAAAATTAGTTCGACTATTAAAAAAAAGAAGTTTTGTTTGATATATTAGTATTTGGAAAAACAAATAAGTAAAGCTATTCTTTTAAACATAGAATAAATTTACCAAATCTTTAAATGGAAACAGTTACGGCGGAAATACAAAAGGCGGCGGAAATACAAAAAGTCAGGGACATTAGTCTGTCCGAAAAAATCTCGGCATACATTGAATTGACCAAACCGCGCATCGCTTTTTTGCTGCTTTTGACCTCGGCGGCTGGATTTTATCTTGGTTCGGACAACGGGTTTAATTTCACGGTGTTTATCAACGCGATGATCGGCATCGCGCTGCTCGCTTTCGGCGTGGCGACGCTCAATCAGGTGTGGGAGATAAAGACCGACGCGCTGATGGAACGAACGGCGAAGCGTCCGCTGGTCGTCGGGAAAATTACCTTTAACGAAGCTTTGATTTTCGGCGTTTTGCAGTGTGTCGTCGCCGAAGTTTATTTAACTTTTCTGGTCAACAGTCTGACGGCGATTCTCGGTTTGGGCGTAATTGTCGGCTATGTTCTGCTGTACACGCCGCTTAAAACACGCACTTCCGCCTCAACCGCCATCGGCGCGATTCCGGGCGCACTGCCGCCGCTGATGGGCTGGACTGCCGCTGCCGGTGAAATTACTTTGGGCGCGTGGATTTTGTTTGCAATTTTGTTTCTGTGGCAATTTCCGCACTTTTTGGCAATCGCCTGGATGTATCGCGAGCAATACGCCAAAGCCGGAATTTTGATGCTGCCCGTCGTCGAACCGGAAGGACGAATCACGGCGCAGCAAATTGTCATCTTTACGATTATTTTACTTCCGGTCAGCCTCACGCCGTTTTTTATCGGTTTGGCGGGGTGGGTTTATCTGATCGGCGCGAGTTTGCTGGGAATTTGGTTCTTGTGGGCGAGTATCGCGGCGGCGCGGGCTAAAACAAACGAGAAAGCACGCAAACTGCTGCTCGTCTCGGTAATCTATTTACCTTTAATTTTCCTGTTAATGGTTTTCAATCGAATTTGAAGTAGGCAATATATGAAAATCGGAACTATCGAAACAATTGAAGAGCAAGAGAAAAAGAGCAGAGTACGTTCGAGTTTCAGCGGCGGCGGCGGCGGTTCAAACGGCGGAAGCCGTAATCGCGGCGGAGGCGGGGGCGGCAGCAGCGGCGACAGCCGCGATAACGATTATCAGGACGAAACCCAGTCGGGACCAAACGATAAATTTCGGATCGGAATGTGGTTTTTGCTGTTAGTTGTTATGATGACGTTCGGCGGTTTGATCGGCGCATACATCGTCATTGCTACCAACAAAGAATTAGAATGGAGACCTTTTGCACTGCCCGCCCAAGTCTGGATCAGCACTGTCTTGATTCTACTGAGCAGCATCGCGTATGTGGTTTCAAACAAAGCAATGCAGGCAGGCAATCAGCTCAAAGCGAAAAAATGGCTGCTGACAACCACCGTTTTGGGCGCGATGTTCATTTCCTCGCAAATTCTCTCGTGGTTCGAACTCGTGCAGCAGGGAATTTATATGGCGAGCAACCCCTACGCCGGATTTTTCTACGTTTTAACCGCCGTCCACGCCGTCCACATCTTCGGCGGCATCCTCGTTCTCGGCTACATTCTCCTCCGCACCTGGAACAAAACATTCTCCGACGAAGAACTCGTCAAACGGCAATCCGTTTCAAACGCGGTCGGGTTGTACTGGCACTTTATGGACGCGCTATGGTTGGTAATATTTATTTTGCTTGGTTTTTGGAAGTAAAATTAATTACAACTAAAAATTAATTTTACTTCCAAAAGTTGTCCTTATAGTTAAATTAACGAACATTTATTAAATTGATTATACAGACACTCAAATCACAATAAAAGTAAGGGGAAAAAGCAAATTTACACTGCGAAAAGCGGACAAATAGTGTAGAAATCGAAGGACAAAAGCGGGAAAAGTTTCCGTATAATTCAAAGTTCGGCGTTTCGTAGATTCTATGAGTCAAGAGAAAATAGTAAATCAAGATACAATCACTTTAAGAACTAAACCAACAAAAACGCTTCTCTATTTGTTTGGAAGTCTTTTATTTGTGGTTATCGGAGTTTTAACTTTTAACGGCACACTCATTTACTGGCTTGGTATTGGCTTTTTCGGACTTGGCAGCATCGTATTTGCTTTGCATTTACTGCCGAATGCTTCGTATCTCAGATTGACATCAGAGGGATTTACGACGTGTTCTTTATTTCGTTCGCATTCGTATAGCTGGACAGAAATTGAGAATTTTGCCGTTGGCTATGCGTCTCGGATGAAAACCGTTGTCTATAATTATTCATCATCTTACAAAAATCAAAATGCACTGCGAAAAATGAACAAAGGAATTTTCGGTTTTGAAGCGGGTTTCCCTGATACGTACGGAATGAGTGCAGAGGAACTAGCAGATTTAATGAATAATTGGAAAAGACGTTTCAGCAAATTATGACAACACGCCGAACAAATCAATGGACGTGAGGGCGCGGACAGTTTCTATTTAACAAAATTATCTCTTATTTTTACTTTGCCTGTGGCTGTTTTCCCGGTGTGAATTCGACTGTAGCCGCAACACCATAAAAAATAAAAAATCTCACCGACACAAAACATGAAATCCTAAAAGAAATGCCGCAAGAAAAAAAATCATTGTTCTGGATTAACGTAATTTCGGTCGTCGTGCCGGTTGTCGTGGCGATTTTGATTTCGTTGCCTAATAAACTGTATCTCGGCGAATGGACGAAAAATTTGTCACACGCAATTGGGCTGATAAACACGCTGACGACGGTTGTTTTGCTGTTCGGGCTTTATTTCATCAAGCAAAACAAAGTTCATCTGCACCGGGCGGCGATGACGACTGCTTTTGTGTTGGGCGCGTTGTTTCTGGTTTGCTACATCACTTATCACATTTCAAACCCGGCGAATCTATTTCAGGGCGAAGGTTTCATTCGCCACGTTTATTTTTTTACTCTCATCAGTCACATCGGACTGTCGCTAATCGTGTTGCCATTGGTTCTACGGGCAATGTATTTCGCCGTCACCGCGCAGTTTGACCGCCATAAAAAAATTGTTAAATACGCTTACCCGATTTGGCTGTACGTTTCGACGACCGGCGTAATCGTCTATCTTCTGCTTTATCAACTGTTTCCGGCGAAATAAAAATTTGCAAAGTTTTCTTGCCAAACTAAAACATCGGTGATATATTACTGAATGTTGAAAACTTGATTGCCGAAGTTATTTTGAACGTAAAATAACGCGGGGGAACCAAAGTTTTGCGGCACTTTACGCAGAACACGGGGCGAAGCGTTTAGCTAAAGAAAACGCGGGGACACTTCTTCAGTTCCAAGCCCGACAGCTAACCTCGTAGGTGGGTGAAGAAGTCACTGATAAATTTTTACCGCTAATGGTGCGATTTTGTGTGTGCTTTGTACCTTTGATTTTTTTCAACGAATCAAACGAGACATCCGTCTTCTCAAAGAGAAAAGTTCCGCACTTCGGTGCGGAACTTTTTTGTGTACAAGAAACGGCAGAAACCCGCACGTCAACTTCGGCGAAAACCTGCACGTCAGCAAGGGTGTCAAAAATCAATCATCATATCGTTCCTTGACCGGCGCAACTGCGAGAAAATCCTGCGATATTCGTTCAGTATAAACCTGCATCAATTCAATTACCCGCTCATTCTTGTGCGAGTGAAAAATTAATCCGACGTGCTTCGGTTTTGTAACGCGATAAACAATCTCCAAATCGGTGTAATGAGATGTGTCGGGCTGTTCCTCATTTGCCAGAGCGAGTGTGATCCCGGCATATTCCTTGCGAATCCTCGGTGCTTTATACGGATTTTCTTTTGTCGCAATCGTCAATTTCGCCCATTCGCGCCACAGGCTGAACCCGCACGCCTGCTCCAAAACGTTGGCGATATAGGCACCACCGACACGGGCGGCAACTTCCAAAAGAAAAAATTCCCCGGTTTCCGATGATTGCAAAAATTCGGCGTGGGCGACCCCGCGATTATGTTCGAACCCCTTAATGAGTTTCGCGTTTAACTTCTCCAGCTCTTTTCTTTCCGCACTTTTGTAAGGAACGATGGAAGTCGTGAAAACGCCGCCCGAGTGCGAAACTTTCATCGGCGTCGTGCCGTATTGACTGACTCCGCAGACGACAATTTTCCCGTTTTCGATCACCGAATCAACGTGAAAAACTTTGCCCTCGACAAATTTTTCGATTAAAAACTGCGACGGATGGTCGCGCCACGTATTTCGTGCGTCGAATTCGCCCAGCGATTCCCAAACTTGTTCCGGCGTATCACACTTACGGATGCCGAAAGCGTTGACTTCCGTGCGCGGTTTGACAATCCACGGTGCGGGAACGCTCTCCAAATACGCATTTATTTCATCAGGATTAAAAACGCCGGTGAACGCGGGACACGGCATACCGATGTCGGCGGCGAGATGGCGCATTCGCAGTTTGTCGCGGAAACGCAACGCGTGCGAATTGTTCATCCCCTCGATTTGCAAATGTTCACGGGCTTTGGCGGCAGTCAAAACATCGAACTCGTCAATGCCGACGACACGGTGAACCGGATGCTGACCGGCGAGATTGGTGACGGCGCGAACGTAATCTTCCTCTGTCGCTTGGTTCGTGACGGTTTTCACCTCTGTTAATGCCGTCCACGACCACGGCGAATCGAGCAGATTTTCCCTCGTCACCAAAGTAACGTGCCAACCTGCTTCGTGACACTCTTCGTAAAATTCATTTCCCTTGAACTCGCTGGCGATGCAGACGATATAATTTTTCATATAATATTTCTTTGTTTTTTTTCCAAACCTCCGTATTTTTTATTCAGTACCGGAATCTGAAAGGAATTGGCGGTTTTGTTTTGTGCTAAAAGAATGGCACAATTTAACTGTAAAAACGACAGCTTTGCAAGTTTACAAAACTAATAAAAGTAATAACTTGCGAATTTGATAATTTATTCGAGTAAGGTAAATATAATTTCAAATCTCGAATAATTTACGACGGAGAAAAAAATGGAAGGTTTTAATATCGCGGAACTGGTCAGTCACTTGGTAATTTTTATGGTCGTTTTGCTGTTGGCAATTTCGGCGCACGAGGCGGGACACGCCTGGATGTCGCACAAATTCGGCGACGATACGGCGTATATGTTAGGGCGCGTCACCTTAAATCCCGTCGCCCATACCGACCCGATTGGCACACTGCTGATCCCGATTGTCGGTTTTCTGTTCGGCGCGGTCGGCGGCGCACTCGGCGCAATCCCGCTGATCGGATGGGGCAAACCCACGCCGGTCAATCCGCGCAATTGGACGAATTACAAACTCGCCAACGTGATGGTTTCCATTGCCGGTGTGCTGGCAAATTTGATTCTGCTGATTATTGGTTTCATTATGGCGAAAGTGATGATTTCGCAGGGAATCGCGCCGCGCGAATTCTTCGGCAGCAGTTCCAACCCGCTGGTGATTTTCGCGGGTGATATGATGCTGCTCAATCTTTCGCTGTTCATTTTTAATTTACTGCCGTTTCCACCGCTTGACGGCAGTCAGATTTTGTCAACGTTTCTGCCCGAAAGTTTTAAGCCGGTTTTTAATCTGCTCGAACAATACGGCTTTTTGATTCTGATGTTCTTTATTTATATCGGACTTTTCAATCTTATCATCTCGCCGTTCGTGATCGGATTATTTAACCTGCTCAATTAATTTATGAAAAAACGTATTTTCAGCGGCGCACAGCCGACCGGCGAACTGCACATCGGAAATTACCTCGGGGCATTGAAAAATTGGGTTGATTTGCAAGACGAATACGAAAGTTTTTTCTGCATCGTCAATCTCCACGCGATTACGATGCCGCAGAATCCAACGGTTTTGAAACAGAAAACGCTTGATTTAGCCAGAATTTATCTCGCGACTGGAATTAGTCCTGAAATCTCGACGATTTTCATTCAATCGGATGTTGCCGAGCACGCCGAATTAACTTGGGTTTTGAACTGCATTGCGCGAATGGGCGAATTGGAACGAATGACGCAGTTCAAAGATAAATCGAAGGGAAGCGGTGAGCGCGCCAGCGTCGGCTTGTTCACCTATCCGATTTTGATGGCTTCTGACATTCTTTTATATCAAACCCATCTCGTTCCGGTCGGACAGGATCAAAAACAGCATCTCGAATTAACGCGTGATTTAGCGGAAAGATTCAACCGCGATTTCGGCGAAACTTTTATCATTCCCGAACCGTTTATTCCGCCGGTCGGCGCGAGAATTCAGTCGCTCCAAGACCCGTCGAAAAAAATGTCGAAATCAGACGAAAATCTCAACGGTTCGATATTTTTGCTTGACGATGCCGACACGATTCTCAAGAAATTTAAGAAAGCCGTCACCGATTCGGGCAGCGAGATAAAGTTCGACGAATCGCGTCCCGCCATCAACAACTTATTGACGATTTATCAATTAATGACCGGCAAAACACCCGCCGAATGTGAAGCTAATTTTGAGGGTAAAGGTTACGGACATTTCAAAACCGAAATAGCCGGGGCAGTTATCGAATTCTTGAAACCGTTTCAGGAAAAAGCGAAATCCTACACGGATGCGGAATTAAACGAGTATCTCAAAAACGGCGCGGAAAAAGCGCGGGTGATTGCGCGGGAAACTTTGCAGGACGTTTACGGGAAAATGGGCATTGTCGGAGCGATGAATTAGACTTTGTATTTCTTGTATTAACATCATCGAAATCTTCACTGCACTCGGCGAAAAGTTAAAAGCGGCGGAATGTATTCCACCGCTTTTAACTTTTTGACTCAAGTTAGATTACTTGTTAGCAACATTACATCAGCATTGAAATCGGCTTTTCCAACATTTGCTTAAACGTCTGCAAAAACTTCGCGCCGGTTGCGCCGTCAATGACACGATGATCGCACGACATTGTGACGGTCATCAGATTTTGAATAACTATTTCACCGTTTTTGACGACCGCCGTCGGTTTCGCCGCACCGACGGCTAAAATGGCGGCTTCGGGCGGATTGATGATTGCCGTAAATTCTTTGATGCCGAACATTCCCAGATTTGAGATCGAAAAAGTCGCGCCGGTGTATTCTTCGGGCTGAAGTTTTTTCTCCCGCGCCCGACCTGCCATTTCCTTTATTTCTTTGGCAATTTCGACTACTCCCTTGCGATTTGCGCCGCGCACGACCGGCGTTATCAATCCGTCCTCAACCGCGACGGCGACACCGATGTCCGCATCTTCATAAAAGCGCACGGTTTTGTCCTGATAAGAAGAATTAACCCACGGATGTTTAGTCAACGCCTGCGCCGCCACTTTGACGATCACATCATTAAGCGAAACTTTTTCTTCGTCTTTAATCAGTGCATTGATTTGTTTGCGAAATTCAATCGCGACATCCATTTCAATTTCGACGGTTAAATAGAACGTCGGAATCGGTCCGATAGATTCGGCTAGTCGGTCGGCGATAACCTGCCGCATTCTCGATGTATTTTCCTCGCGGAATCGCGACGAATTTTGAGTTTGTTCGGCACCGGCAAAAGTCGGCGCGGCTGACGGCGTTTCTTTTTCCTCACTCTTGATGTTTTCAGTCTGCGATTTTGTGGGGTTCGTCATCGCTTCTTCGATGTCGCGTTTGATAATGCGACCGTTCGGACCCGAACCTTTGAGCGATTTCAAATCAACATTATTTTCCGCTGCCATTCGTGCCGCAATCGGCGAAACAATCAAACGTCCGTTGCTATCCGGTTTGGAAGTTTCCGATTTACGCGCATCCTCTTTTGCTTCAGTGCGGTCGTAATCGTAACTGCGACCCTCAGTTTCGGCGATTTCCTCCTCCAATTCTTCATTGCCTTCTTTAGCGACGACGTTCGGTTTTTCGGAAACGGGAATACGATCTTCAATTTTTTCCGTCGTTTCCTCGCGTTTTTCTTCTTTCACCGAATTGCCGTTTGAAGACGCTTCATCAAGCAAAGCGGAAAAATCTTCACCTTTTTCGCCGATGATACCGATAATTTGACCGAGTTTCGCGTTCTCGCCGCCCGGAATAATTATTTTCAAAAGCGTTCCGGCTTCGAGCGAAGTCATTTCCATCGTCGCCTTGTCCGTATCAACTTCGGCAATCGTTTCGTTCGCTTCAATCGCGTCGCCTTCCGCCTTGATCCAGCGGGCAATTTGTCCTTCCTCCATCGTTGGAGAAAGCTTGGGCATTAAAATTTTATTCGCCATAATTTAATCTGTTTAATCTAGTTGTTTCAAAATCTCCAAACCTTCGTTCCACTCGCCAAACCCGGAATTTGCATTAATATGACCTTTCATACCGATATTTATAAATGAACTTCCCCAAGCTTCGGCAAATTTTCTTGCTCTTTCAAGCGAAACATATTTGTCATTTTCGCTGGCAATAGCCAAACTTTTGAAGTGTAATTTCTCAAGCGGAATCGGTGCGAATCCTTTGGTGTCAAAAGAATAATTTTCAGATTCGCAATCACTTGGAGCAACTAAAAACGCACCTTTTATTTTTGTCCCAAACCGTTTCGCCCACTGTGCAACCGCCGTGCAGCCCAAACTGTGTGCGACTAAAATGACTCGTTCGGGCAGTTCTTTTTGCACTTCGCGTTCAATTGCTGTAATCCAGTCATCACAAATCGGCGTGTCCCATTCGACTTGCTCGATACGTCTAAATTGTTCGGGAAATTTCTTTTCCCATAAACTCTGCCAATGCTGCGGACCTGAATTCGTTACACCCGGAACCGTCAAATAGAATGTCTCCATTTTTTTCGATGTTACTTTCCAAGAAAAAATGTGTTCACAATAAATAATATTAAAAACACACAGATAAATCCGATGAACAAAAGGGTTTGTTTACCTGATGTTTTTGCTTTTACCGAAGCCTTCTCAGCCGCCGCTTGATCTCCGGCATTGAAAAACTTGCTCACATTACCAGTACTCGTCCACGCACCGACTGCTGTTACGATACCTAAAATTGCGACAGCAAAACCGATTGACTGCTGGAAAATACGCAACCCGGGTCCGATTTCATCAAATTGCCTTGGTCCGAACATAATCCCCAAAATCTTTGCGCCGCTGATAATAATCAAGAACAAAGCCAGCGGAACTATAACTGCCGCGTATGATTTATTGCGTGACGAAAAATCCGGCGGCATTGTCGGCGCATTATTTAAATTGTTGTCGGCGTTTTCCATATTATTATAAAACTACAGATAACAAACTTCCTTTACCGCCGCGATAATCTTCGGAACGTCCGGCAACGCCAGTTCTTCCAAATTTTTCGCGTAGGGCATCGGTGCTTCGGCGGTTGAAATTCGTTTGATCGGCGCGTCGAGATAATCGAACGCATTTTCCATCACTTGATACGAAATTTCCGCGCCGACCGAAGCGAACGAATGCGATTCTTCGGCGATTACGAGCCGATTCGTCTTCTTGACCGATTTGACAATCGTATCAATGTCGAGCGGTTTAATGGTGCGCGGGTCAATCACTTCAACCGAAACGTCGAATTCTTTCTGCATCAATTCGGCTGCTTGCATCGCCAGCGGCACGGTCATCGAACGGGCGACGATAGTGCAGTCCGTCCCTTCGCGTTTGACATCGGCAACGCCGAGCGGAATCGTAAAATCTTCATCTTCAGGGACTTCGCCCTTCAAACCGTACATTCTTTCCTGTTCGAGAAAAATGACCGGATTATTGTCGCGGATCGCGGATTTTAAAAGACCTTTTGCATCGGCGGCAGTTGACGGCATCACGACTTTTAAACCGGGAAAGTTGGCGTAAAACGCTTCGAGTGCCTGCGAATGTTGCGATGAAACTTGGTACGCCGAACCGTTCGGACCGCGAAATACAATCGGCACATTAAATTGTCCGCCCGACATATAATTCATTTTCGCCGCGTGGTTGATAATCTGGTCAGCCGCGAGAATCGAAAAATTGAAGGTCATAAATTCGATCACGGGACGCAAACCAGCCATTGCCGCGCCGACCCCGACCGCCGCAAAACCAAGTTCGGTGATCGGCGTGTCAACGACGCGCTTGTCGCCGAATTCCTTCCAAAGTCCTCGCGTCACTTTATACGCCCCGTCATATTCGGCGACTTCCTCGCCCATTATGAAAACATTTTCGTCTCGTAAAATTTCTTCGCGCAACGCCGCATTCAGTGCGTCGCGGATAGTTAAAACTGCCATAATTTAATTGATTCCGTATTCTTTTTCTAATTCCGATAGACTAATTGTCGGAAGAATCGCTTCTACCTTCTACGCGGCGCGAAGATCAAGCAAATCTTCAGCGTTTTCAAGCCATTACTGCAAAGCCTTAAATTCTTTGTAAGAAATCACGGCAAATTGTTTCTCACCGTTTTGCGTCAAAAATTCAGAATGTATTCAATCGCTGCCATACTACTTGTAAACTTCCTGCCGATGTTTAATTCGATAAATAACAACCAAATTCAAAATCTTTTTCACGTTATTCGCATTAATTGCCCGCAAATCTTTAGTCGCTCGCGGTTTGAAGACGATTGCGTATTTCATCAAGAAAATTTATTTGGCAAAAACATCCGTAAATAATTCACTTTCATCCGGCAGCGGACTCGCTTCGGCGAAGTCTATCGCTTTCTGCGTCGCTTCCTTCGCCTGATTTTCGATTTCTTCAAAATCCTGGTCGGTGAAAATCTTCGCTTCTTTTAATGAATTTTTGAAAAGCACAATCGGGTCGCGTTCCTGATATTTTTTGATTTCTTCGGTCGTGCGATACTTGCCGGGATCGCTCATCGAATGTCCCATATATCGGTATGCGCGAATTTCGAGCAGCGTCGGCAGCGAATCTTTTCTGGCGCGTTCGATGGCTCTTTCGGTCGCTTCGCGCACCGCCATTACGTCCATCCCGTCCACGAATTCGCCGACCATTCCGTAACCTTCGGCTTTTTTGGCGATGTTCGACATTGACATCGCCCGCGCCTGCGAAGTTCCCATTCCGTACTGGTTGTTTTCACAAATATAAATGATCGGCAGCTTCCAAAGCTGCGCCATATTTAAGGATTCGTGAAACATCCCCTGATTGAGCGCGGCTTCACCGAAAAAGCAGAGCGTGACATTATCCGTGCCTTTATATTTTTGCGCGTAAGCCATTCCCGTGCCGACCCCGATTTGTCCGCCGACGATACCGTGTCCACCGAAATAATTATGTTCTTTCGAAAACATATGCATCGAGCCGCCTTTGCCTTTGACGACACCGCCTTCTTTGCCGTAAAGTTCCGCCATTACGCCTTCGGGCGTCATCCCGGCAACCATCGCCTGAACGTGATCGCGGTAAGCGGAAATCACGTAATCGCCGTCTTTCAACGCCATCATCGAACCGATGGCAATCGCTTCCTGTCCGATGTAGAGATGGCAGAAACCACCGATTTTTCCGATGCGGTACACTTCGGCACATTTCTGCTCGAAAACCCTGCCGAGAACCATCTGATAAAGCATTTCGCGCAGCAATTCCTTATCGGTTTGCTTAATTAAATCCGTTTGCGTCCGTTTGCGTTTGACGTTTTCCGCCTGCGCTTCCTTCCGGTTCACCGTATCGGTCACTTCATCACCGCTCGACTTTTTCGAGACGTGTTTGCTCGTTCCGTTCGTGGAACCGTTGTTTGTTTTGGTCGTTGTTTTTTGGCGAGTTGTTGTCTTTGGCAAAATTTCCTATTCCTCCGCGCCGAATCATCAGCTAAAAATGTTTACAAAATTTAAGGGTTAAATACCGTCTAAATGAATTATAAGCGACAAGGCAATGTTTGTGCAAAAGAGTAAATTAGGAATAAATCAACCCGAATTTAGCATTTCAACATCGAATAATGATAAAATTTATTGCAAATCGTGTAAAAATATGTTCAAAATTTTTCGTCAGTCATATCTAATTTTTATTTTTTCGGCAATTCTTTTGCTGCCAATTATATCTTTCGCCCAAAATCCAGTTTCCTGGTCGCTTGAGTCCGCCGGTCAAGGGAAAACTCTCAAAACGGATGAGAAATTTGAAGCAAAACTCAAAGCGCAAATCGAAGGGAACTGGCATCTTTATGCCGTCGAGCAGCCGGAAGGCGGACCTTATCCGACAAAAATTACGATTGCCGAAAATTCTCCGTTCACGATTGACGGCAAAACGTCGTCGCCCGCGCCGATCACCAAATTAGACCCGAATTTTAACATTGAAACAAAGTTTTTCGCCGACAAAGCCGAGTTCAATCTACCGCTCAAAGCGACGGGAAACGCCGCCGCCGCCGCCGATCTAGCAGTCAATGTGAAATATCAGGTGTGCGACGACACTATTTGTCTGCCGCCGAAAACCGTCAAAGTTTCTTTCAACGGTTCTGAAGACACGAAGAAACAGCAATCGGCTGCCGGCAGTCAATCGGATATTCCAAATGCCGAAGCGCAGATTCTAAATTCGGAAACCAATAACCGAATATCAAACACAAACAGCCAAAACCCCAACGATTTGCCGCTCTCGTCGTTCATCTGGCTGGCGATAACATTGGGCGCACTGTCTCTTTTAACGCCGTGCGTTTTTCCGATGATTCCGATTACGGTTTCATATTTTACCAATCATTCCTCGGGCAACCGCGCCAAAGCCGTCAAAATGGCGACGGTTTATTCGCTCGGCATCACCGGGACCTTCACCATTCTGGGAATGCTGCTGGCGATTTTCGTCGGCGCGGCAGGCATTAATTTATTTGCCGCCAACCCGTGGGTCAATCTGTTTATCACGGCGATTTTCCTTTTTTTCGCATTTAACCTGTTCGGCGCGTATGAAATTACGATTCCGACCGGAATTTTAACCAAACTCGATAATTTAACGCGCAGTAAAGAAGGTGAAGGTTCGGGAATTATCGGCGCACTCTTGATGGGATTGACGTTTACGCTGACCTCATTCACCTGCACGTCGCCGTTTGTCGGCACGATTTTAGTCTCCGCGTCAAACGGTGCGTGGCAGAAACCGCTCGTCGGAATGCTCGCATTTTCAAGCGTTTTTGCACTGCCGTTTTTTGTTCTCGCGCTGGTTCCGCAATACATTTCAAATTTGCCGCGAGCGGGCGGTTGGATGAATTCGGTCAAAGTGGCGATGGGTTTTCTCGAAGTCGCGGCGGCAATGAAGTTTATCTCGAACGTGGATCTGATTTGGAAGTGGGGAATTTTCACGCGCCCGGTCGTGCTGGCGATCTGGATTGCGTTGTTCGGCGTGTTGGCGGTTTATCTGCTCGGCAAATTCCAATTGCCGCACGACTCGAAACCCGAACGCATCGGCGCGTTTCGTTTGATGTCGGCGGTCGTCAGTCTGGCGATCAGTTTCTTTTTATTAACCGGACTGTTCGGCGCGAAACTCGGCGAACTCGAATCTTTTCTGCCGCCCGAAACGGAAACTTCCACCAATTCTTTTAACAAATCCGACAGCCCGAAGCTCAAATGGATTGACAATGATTACGACAGCGCATTAGCCGCCGCCAAATCTGAAAAGAAACTGGTTTTTGTGGATTTCACTGGCTATACCTGCACCAATTGCCGTTGGATGGAGGCGAATATTTTCCCGAAACTCGAAGTGGAGAGTGAACTAAATAAGTTCGTTCTAACCCGTCTCTACACAGACGACGGCAGCGAAAACAATACGAAACAGCAGGAATTTCAAGAACAGACATTTCAAACCGTCGCGCTTCCTTTTTACGCCATTTTAGATGCCGACGGCAAAACCGTGGCGACTTTTCCGGGACTGACACGAAAGACGGAGGAGTTTGTTGATTTTCTTCAAAAAGCACAAAGCAACTAACCGAAGATTAACACTGGATAATCTGACTGATTTTTTTCGCAAACGCAGTGCAGGCAGTCTTTCCTGCGAGTTTTCTTTTTGTTACGATATCCACGCATAGTCAATTTTGCGAAACAGATATTTGAAAATGTGAAAGGTATTGGTATAAGACACTCACAAGAAAAATCTGGAATTTAGGGGTGAGAGAATGACACCAGATTTTTGAAGTTGATCTCTCTACAATTTTAATTTTAGTTTCATTTCCAACTGTGCGAACAGGACGACGCAGAATGAAAACTAAAACGTATAAGGAATAAAGGGCGAAAGTTTAAGAAAAATTCTTACTCTCGCCCTTTGTCTTTTCATATTAATTCGGAGTCCACGTTTCCCACGCCGCATCCGCCGCATCGAAATCTGACCGCAGGGCAACCCGCATCGCGGTAACGTCCGCTTGTGTCACCGGACCGAGAGGGACAGCTCGGGGTGGATGTGCCGCTCGGGCAGCTGCGCGTCCCTGCGTAATTTGGGCAATCGTGACGGCAGCCGCTCTATTCCAAATTTGCGACGACGTTCCAACCGGGAAATAGGCACCGCCATAGCCAAAATCGCAAGTGTAAACACCGTGCGCCCGCGACCAGCGCATTCGTCCGGCACTGGTCAGTAGAACAGGCAGACGGGCGGTCATACTGACTCCGGCATCGCTCCAGTTCTGTAAATGCGGACGGTCGCTTTCCGGTCCGCGAAAGGCTCCGACTTGCGGACTTATGCCGACAGCCCGCAAAACATTCCAGAATTTTATTGATTCGCCGCTAAAGCCGGTTTCTGCATCCATCTTATGAAACCACGAGGTTTCATTTTCAACGACGGTACCGTTTCTCTTTAACCAACGAAGTTCCTTAAAGCCGAGGTCAACCGCCATCCCGAAATTATGGTTGCTCTCGCCCGGTCCCGCATTAGTAACGTTTCCCGGTCCGTTGAGCAGATCATACTGCTGCTGGAAATTCCGCCGATCACCCTGGGCGGAAACGCTGACGGCTGTGCCGTAAAGCAGGTGCATCCGGTTGATGCAGTTGTTCACTTTAAGGCGAAAAGCGGCGGTAAAAGTTAGTGCGCTGGTAGCGGCGGTCTTTATCAGAAGCTGTGCGTTGGTGGCTGCGACATAAACAGTTTTGCCGCCGACGAGAACACGCATATCTTTAAATAAGGGATCAACCTTCTCCAGAAGTTTAGTCCACGTCGCGTCATTCGGGCTGACGAGTCCTGCTGTCGCATTTGGGACGACCGCTGACTGGGTGCCGTTGGCAGAGACAAAAACGTGATCGGTTTGAAAGTTCCGAATGGCTGTTTTTGTTCCATTGCCGACTGCCCCATCATAGCTTGGAAGATACGGAGCCGCCGGTCTGTTGGGAGCCGCAGCCCTTTGGGTCTTTAATAAGATCGCCTGTACCAAAGCTGAATCGTTTAGCGAGTTTGCTCCATTTTCGCCGACGGAACCTGTAATCAATTGCATAATGTTTTATTTAGGAAACTAGATTATTCGTAACAAGCAAAAGGCAGTATTTCTTTTGTCGAAGACACCTTACCCGCCCCGGTCAATAATGCGGTCAATGTAATGGATTTGCAGCCTGTACGGTTGAGCCAAAACCCGACGAACGTATTCCCGTCAGCATCCGCCGGACCTAATTTGCTCGCCCCGTTAAGTAATATTTGTTTGCCCGACTTTGAGCCAAAAGGCTGGACTGCACTTTCGGTGGCGGTCAACTTTACCTGTGCGTTCCTGGGGATTGATCCTTTTGGACCAAAACTGACTTTGATAAGGATAAAAGTCGAAACTGATGCCAAATCGCCGCTCGGCACATTCCCGAGTTCCAAAGCTCCTTTGGCAAGAACATTACCGGAAAAAGTTCCAGTCTTGCTGTTGAATAAGCGCGCCTGAATTTCTGCTATGACAGCTTGCTCCTGTGCAGAGACCGAAGTAAATAGAAGAAAAACCGAGAAAATGACAACCGGGATATATGTCGAAAAACGCACCATAAAATCAACTCCGAAATATGTGAATTAAAAAAAAACACGCGAACATCTGAAAATTGACGAAGCGCACAAGCGTATTTTGCCAAAAACCTGCAAATTTTATTAAGTGTGCGGGAAAAGAGTAAAATTCGTCGGGCTTTTGAGTAATGCTTTAAACCCAAAATATTGGTCTCTCAAATATATTTGAAGAAAGTGGTGGGAAAAAGTTGAAATCCGTACCAATAATTAATTTTAACTTGACAAGAAAGAGCATCGCCGGGAAATTGTTTTCTCCGGCGATGCTCTTTTTTATGATTGTCAGTTTATTTCACAAAAGCATTGGGAATCGGGCGGTCTTCATTCGTCCCGAACTGCACACCGGTAAATCCCGCCGTGCTTCTCAATAAATACCACGCTCCGTTTGATGGGCGAAACACTGCCACGTCCGCTTTGCCGTCGCCGTCGTAATCCGCCGGAACCGGAACATCACCCGCTGCGCCGAACTGCACTCCGCCGTAATTGGTCTGCGGATTTGTTGATGTGTACCAGTAACCCGTCGAAGGTCGAAACACGGCAAAGTTTGTGATCCCGTCGCCGTCAAAATCCGCCGGTGCCGGAACATCCGTGCTTAATCCGAACGGTTGGACGATCGCCTGCCCGTTTGACGAACGCACGATATACCACGTCGCATTTGCCGGACGAAACACCGCCGCATCCAATTTACCGTCGCCGTCGTAGTCACCAATTACCGGTTTGTCGCCGAAGGTTCCCCACGGAATAATCGTGAATCCGGCGTTCGGAACCGAACTCGCCCGGTAGATAAAATAACTCTGCCCATTCGCCGCTGTTGCACTGCGATATACCGCCAAATCAGCGATGCCGTCGCCGTCCCAATCGCCGGACATCGGGATATCGCCCTGTGTGCCGAACGGAATATCACGAAATGAATTATCAGAACTATACGTGATGTAAAAATAAGCCTGCGTTCCCGCGCCGGAAACAACATCGCGGAAAACAGCAACATCAGCACGACCGTCACCGTCGTAATCGGCGGGAGCGATTTTGTCGGCTGCCTGACCGAACTGGAAGGCATTAAAAGCGTTGTTCTGACTGAACAGGCGATACCAGAAGCCGTTTGACGGACGGAAAACGGAAACATCGGCGCGACCGTCGCCATCGAAGTCAAAGCGTGTGAACTTGGCGCGAAGGGCGGAAATATTTAATTTCGCTACTCCGAGCCGCGTTAAATTTTCAACTGTGGTGAAATTTCCGCCGATAACAATTTGATTGCCGCTCTGAGAAGTCGAAGCATTGGCAATCGCATTGATTTGATTATTTGCACCGATTGGAAAAAATGTTGTGTCAACCGTTCCGTCCGCCCGCAGTCGCGCCAGTCTTGAACGTGGAACAATTCCGGCAGACGTAAAACTGCCCGCAATTATAACGCTGCCGTCGGGCTGAACGAGAAGCGCGTTGATTATGTATGAAGTTATTTTAAATGAAGCGTCTGCCGTGCCGTCTGCATTGAGCCTGATCAAATTGCCGTCATAGTAAACGAGATATTTCCCGTTCGGATAAAGTTCAGCCACTGCGACTGGTGCAATATTTCCGGCATTAAAGGTCGCGTCCAGTGTTCCGTCGGCATTTAATCGAACTAAGTTCGTGCGGTTGAAACCATTGACACCGCTGAATGAACCGCCGACCAAAATTTTGCCGTCCGGCTGTTGTATGACGCGGCGAACTATTGTGCTGCCGAATGCCGGATTGAAACTCGCGTCTAAACTGCCGTCGGCGTTGAGCCGTGCGACTGCATTGCGCGATTGTCCGTTCACGACGGTAAATTGTCCACCGATGAGGATTTTTCCGTCAGCTTGCAGGGAAATTGAATAAATGATCGCATTTACTTCAAGAACACTATTGAATGAGTTGTCCAAGCTGCCGTCATTATTTAATCTGACAAATCCTATTTTTGAGGTTCCGTTGTACATCGTGAACCTTCCGCCGATGAGAGTTTTGCCATCCGGCTGCACAACTATCGCTTCCACCGCGCTATCGAAACCGCTGCCCGTATTGAACGTTTGGTCAAGTGTGCCGTCAGTATTTAATCGAGCCGTGTTTGTCGCGGAAATACCGCCGACCTGAGTAAAATCTCCGGCGATAATAACTTTGCCGTCCGCTTGAACAGCTAATTTCGAGATTGTTCCGCCGGTGCCGTAGTTGGTGGCAAACGAAGAAACGATACTGCCGTCAGGACTCAAACGCACAAATTTATTCACCGTCGCGCCGTTCTCGGCAAAAGCTCCATAAACCAGAACGCTGTCCGACGAATCAATCACAAACTTAATAATTGAAAAAACACCGGCGGGCGAAACGAACGTCGTGTCCACCTCACCGTTCGGATTATATCGAACAAATCGGTTGTTTGTTCCGATCAAAACTTTGCCGTTTGATAACAATTCGACTCCGCTCGCCGCTTCAAGTGGTTGAAAAACATTGGTCGGTGCAAAAGACAAATCAACATTTCCGGCAGATTGAAGTTTGACGATATTAATACGGTCAATGGCATTCACCTTTGTAAAGTATCCGACAACGATCACGCTTCCTTCCGCGCCCACTTCAAAATCACTGATGTATGTCCGTTCGCCGAATGCTCCGGTTCCTCCAATTGTCGGCGGCTCAAAAGTCGCATCAACCGAACCGTTGGCATTGTAACGTCTTAAAACCGAACCCGAACCGCTGGCGGATGTCGTTGTCAGAGCAATCAAAATTTTACCGTCGGACTGCAAAGCTATTTTGGTCGGAGAAGTGCGAATATTGCGTCCGCTGATAACTTCGATTGGAGAAAATGTGCTGTCGGAATTTCCGTCGGAATTAAATCTTTGAAGTGATCCATATGAGCCGCCGCCGGTTGAACCGCCCACCACCACCAGAATCCTCCCGTCTGTTTGAACTGCGTAAACAGCTGCGCCGGAATAATTCGGAAAAACAGGATTACCGTTAATCGGTGAAGCCGGATTGAATGAATTATCCAAACTGCCGTCCGCGTTCAGCCGTTTCAGTCTGGCGGCGGCGGCAGCGTTGTCGGCGGCACTTAGAGAACCGGCGATAATAATTTTACCGTTCGTCTGCACAACCGCGCTGCCGGTGGGGAAATCACAAGTCGTGCAGTTGAACGAATTATCTAAAGTTCCGTCGGAATTGAGTCGAACAATATTTGTTTTGACGACTCCATTGACAACTTGAAAAGTGCCGTATGTCAAGATTTTACCGTCCGGCTGAACGGTGAAATTTGGCTGAATGGCAGTGCCGAATTGATTTACATCCTTTGAAATAATCGGATTGAAAGTAGAATCAACACTGCTCGATTGAGCGGTAAGTGTTGAAATACCAGCAAATACGGTTATCAACAGATGTGTCAAAATAAAAATACGCCTTGAAATCTTTTGGGAAATGTTCATATTTCTTAATCCTTTAATTTATTCGAGGAAGTTGGAAGTTTAAGATCGCCGTCACAAAGATAAACTTTTTGGGCGAAAACAAATTGCACTGATTTTAAACTTTAATGCCCGGTTTGTAAATAGATTTTTTTTCCGCAGTTTTTGTTTGACAAGCGGAAGTCCGCCAATAAATTAAAGCGCGTTTGACGAATCAAAATTCACGCAATTTTTCACGGGCGGGCTTTTGGTTGTTTTCTTCCGAAATATTGATCGGCGGCGGTCAACTGCACACCGGCTGTTTTTATTTACCGAATGTAAATGCTCGGAATCGGGCGGTCTTCCGCCGTGCCGAACTGAATCCCGGTAAATCCCGCCGTGCTTCTCAATAAATACCACGTTCCGCTTGATGGGCGATAAACCGCGATGTCCGCTCTGCCGTCGCCGTCGTAATCCGCCGCCACCGGAATATCGCCCAATATGCCAAACTGCACCGCTGCGAAGTTCTGTGCCGCCGTTCCCGCCGGCTGCGCGATGTACCAAGTTCCGTTTGAAGGACGAAAAACCGTCAAATCGGTTTTCCCATCGCCGTCGTAATCCGCCGGAACGGGAATATCCGTCGCCGCCCCGAAATGCTTTTGAATAACCTGGTTGTTTGACGACTGCAACACATACCACACACCGTTTGACGGGCGATACACCGCCGCATCCAGTTTGCCGTCGCCGTCGAAATCGCCCATCACGGGTTTGTCGCCGAGCTTTCCCCACGGAATGGTGTTGAAATCGGCACCGTGTATAGAACTCGGACGATAGTAGAAATAGCTTTGCCCGCCGACGCTCGACGCGCCGCGATAAACGGCGATGTCGGCTTTACCGTCGCCGTCCCAATCGCCGCTGATCGGCAAATCACCCGGAGAACCGAACTGTGTGTCCCGAAAACCGGTGGTCGAGCCGAGAATGTAAAAAAAGCCATTGTTGTTGGTGCCGTTGGTTGCTGCACGAAAAATGCCGAGGTCGGTGATGCCGTCGCCATCGTAATCGGCAAAGGCTAATTTGTCGTTTGATGCGCCGAATGCCGCTACTTTGAATGAACCGTCCCGGCTCAACAATTGATATAGGGAAGTATTCGACGGGCGATAAAAAGCGAGGTCGGCGCGACCGTCACCGTCGAAATCGAACAGTGTTGACGGGGTCCGAACCGGCGCGAGTGTCAAACGGGCGACGTTGAGCCGAATGACGTTTTCAATCATCGTGAAATTGCCGCCGATGATAATTTTATCGTCTGATTGATTGACAATCGTGGTGACGACATCACCGTTGGTGCCAACCGGAAAGAAATCCGTGTCGAGACTTCCGTTCGCCCGCAATCGCGCCAGATGTGAGCGGGGAACGCCTCTGATGTCTGAAAACTCGCCGCCGATGATGATACTGCCGTCCGGCTGAACTGCTATTGCACTGATACTTTGGTAAACCAAGTTGCTGTTTCTCAAGGTCAAACTCTGAAAAATGTTGTCGTTTGAGCCGTCGGAATTTATTTTGAAAAGCGTGTTGCCCGTTGAAACCAAGTATTTTGCGTTCGGATAGCTTTTGACCGATGAAACCGTTGCGATGTTTCCTGCGTTAAAAGATGTATCTAAAGTTCCGTCAGAATTCAAACGGGCTAAATTCGTTCGATTGACTCCGTTCACAATTTTGAATGTGCCGCCGATAACAATTTTGCCGTCCGGCTGCGCGATGATGCCTCGTATAGTCGGCGTTACATACTGTGACGGGTTGGGATTGTTGTCGAGCAGTGCGGGATTAAATGCCGTGTCCAAACTGCCGTCAGGATTGAGCCGCGCGATTCCGGTGCGTTGCTGTCCGGCGATGTCAATGTCAATACCGCCGATTAAAATTTTCCCGTCGGGTTGCAGCGTCATCGAATAAATAACGGAGTTGATTTTCGCATCAAAGGACGTGTCTAAACTGCCGTCCGCATTAAGTCTGACAAGCGCATCAAAATCAGTTCCGTCAAAAATCGGCGACGAACCGCCGACCAAAATTTTTCCGTCCGGCTGAACGATTATTTTCGCCACTATTGCGTCAAATCCTGCGATGGGGTTGAAAGTTTGGTCGAGCGTTCCGTCAGAATTCAACCGCGCCAGACTTTGTCGGGAAACTTGACCGACCCGCTCGAAGTTTCCGGCGACAATAATTTTTTTATCCGGTTGAATTGCCAAAGCCGAAACGAAAGCACCGCGTGCATAATCTACCGTGAACGAAAAAACAAGATTGCCGTTTTCATCAATCCGCCCGTATTTGCCGGTTATCACGCTGCCTTCCGTAAAATTGGCGAAAAAGAAGACATTATCCGCCTCGTCAATAGAAAAATTGTAAATCAACATCGGATTCGCCGGTGGAATAAACGAATTGTCCAAACTGCCGCCGGCATTGAGACGAATAAACCGATTAGTTGAACTTGTCACTGGGCGCGTGCTGATTAAAATTTTACCGTTTTGATAAGTTCTAATTTGATAGACGGGTTCTCCGTAGCGAAAAATATTGCGCGTAACAAAATTCAAATCAACCCCTCCGGCGGGTGTAAGTTTGACGATATTGGGGCGGCTGATACCGTTGACCGTGTTGAAATCGCCGACCACGACAACGCTGCCGTCGGCTAAAACGGCAAATTCGGAGATGTATGACCCGTTCCCGAAAATTCCCGCTGTTCCGCTGAAGGTCGGTGATTCAAACGTATTGTCGGGTGTTCCATTCGCGTTAAATCTTTTGAGCATTCCCGTCGAAAGATTCCCGGAAGTGTTGATACTAACGAGAATCTTTCCGTTCGACAGAACGGCAACTTTAGATGGTGTCGTTCTAACGGGTCGGTCGCCGCCCACATTTGCCGGAGTAAAAGTTTCGTCAAATGTCCCGTTCGGATTAAAACGGTTCAAATCATAAGAGATATTGTTGGAGATTGACCCGATGAATATTACCAAAAGTTTACCGTCCGGCTGAATGGCACGAACATCAGCGATAAAAATTTGCTTGGAAAGCGGCACGTTTCCAAATGGTGCAAATGACGTATCTAAACTGCCGTCGGAGTTGAGCCGTTTGAGACGGGCTGATGAAGCGTTCGGGGTTTTCGAACCGCCCGATCCGCTGACGATTATTTTGCCGTCCGGCTGAACAACCGCATTAATAATCGAAAAATCACACGCCGTGCAATTAAACGAATTATCTATCGTCCCGTTCGGGTTTAGTCTGACAAGGTTGTTTTTGACGACACCATTGACGAGTTGAAAACCGCCGTAGGTCAGTATTTTACCATCGGGTTGAACCGTAAAATTACCCAAGCTGCCGCTTGCTGCTGAAACAAGCGGAAAGAAAGACGGGTCAACACTGCTCGTTTGTGCTGAAATTGCCACGATTGAAACGAATGCAATTAAAATTAACTGCGCGAAAGTCGCGAAAGTAAAGATGCGTCTGGAAACGATGCGAGATATATTCATTTTTTTTGTTCTCCGAAAAACTCAAATTTAGCCGTCATAAACCGTTTGTTTGAAAGTAGGCTGCCGGGAAGATTTACAGTGTGCAAATTATAGATGAATCGGATTTCACTGTAAAGCAATTTTCAAGATGGGAGCGCAGGCGGCTCGCCTGTAGGAGCGCGGGAGTCCCGCCCGCCGTTCGTGCAAGCGAAGCGAGAACGAACGTGCGCCGCATAACCGTTGAACTTACTTTTTGGGTGAGCAACGCTACCCGCTTCTTTGCCTAGGAGCGCGGGAGTCTCGCCCGCCGTTCGTGCAAGCGAAGCGAGAACGAACGCGCGCCGCATAACCGTTGAACTTACTTTTTTGGGTGAGCAACGCTAACCCGCTTCTTTGCTTCGCTCGAAGCGGGGCGGGCGAGACTCCCGCGCTCCTTTTGCGCTCGTTCCTTTTGGCGAATTGTGAATAAAAAGGTAATATCTATAAAAGTCGTAAGCAAAAAAAGGGAGCAAACACATTATGATTTCAATCGAAAATTTAACACACGGTTTATGTGAAATACCGGACGCGGATTTCACCTGCGATAATGTTTACCGATATCTCGCCGATCATCCGATTGCCGTTGAAACGATTGAACCTTTTTTCTTTTGGAGCGAGAAGTTTTACACGCGCAATCTGATTTTCAAAAACGAACGGTTTGAATTGATGACGCTCTGCTGGAGCAAAGGGCAGGCTTCCAAAATCCACAATCACGCCGACCAGATGTGCTGGATGACGGTGCCGGTCGGCAAACTGCGCGGGCAGAATTTTCGCGCCGTCGAACTGGATGAAGCGAAAGGCTTCTGCAAACTCGAAGAAACCGACGTTTTCGATTTGTCCGATTGCCTCGCCGCCAAAGTCGAATTGGAAGAACCGATTCACCAAATCCTGAATCTGCCGGAATTTGACGAACCGGCGGTCAGTCTGCACATTTACTCGAAACCTTTCGATAAATGCCTTTCATACTGCCGCGAAACCGACCGCATTGCCGAAGTTCCGCTGTTTTATTCGAGCATTGACGGGGTACTCTGCGACGGCATTAAACTATAAAAAAATTCAAAAATGATCTGGCAGGAAAATTTACAAACTCTCACCGATCCGGGAACTTTCGATGCAGTCGAACAGACGGTTTTCTCGGTCGCGCAATGGCTCCGGCTCGGCGTGGAAGCCGTCGGCGCGGGGGTCATCGGGTTCGGCGCACTGCTGGCGATTTATCGTTTGGTAATCCAGTACAAAGAACAGCAGTCAACAAATTTCAACCAGGTTCGTCTGACGCTGGGCAAATATTTGACACTGGCTCTCGAATTTCAACTCGGCGCGGACATTTTATCAACTGCGATTGCCCCGACCCCGCAGGCAATCGGCAAACTCGCCGCCATCGCCGCCATTCGTACCGTGCTTAATTATTTCCTTAGCAAAGAATTGGCTGAGGAACAAAAACGCGAAGAACAAGCCGTTTTGGGAAAAGAGAAACTGCCTGTCAACGAAAAAGATTAACGCACCGTCGAGAATGTAAGGCAAGAGAACAAACACAGTTTCGGTGCAAATTTCGTTAAATATTGAACCTTAAATTCTTAAACCTAAAACCTAAAACCTGAAAACCGCGAAGTTTTTTCCAGAAAATTACATTTATGTTAAGTTTTCGTTGACATTTATCGCCGTCTTTTATAGAATCCGTGGAAACAGTCTAGGAATTTAGAAGTCAAAATTATCAAATTTATCTATAAAATCAATCCGATTGTATAAATAAAACCGATTTCCGACTTATAAATTTTTCCATCTTCCAAGTCCAAATTAAAACTAAAAAGTAATTGTTGAACACTAAATACCGGTTCGCAATCTTATTTTACTAAGGAGAGTTACAAATATGTTTCGTGTTTTAGGTGCATCTGTGCTGGCGTTTGTCGGTTTGGCTGCGATATTTATGTTTTTCCCGGTATCACCGAAATCGAATGCTCAGATTTTAGGTGTTAAGAAAGAAGTCGTTTATGCCGGTCAAACCGATGTACAGGACGGCAAAAAAATGACGGTTTCAAAATCGGCACTGGCACAATTGAATGCCAAATCGCCGGGAGTCGAACTGAGCGTCAGTCCGGCGACGGGCGCGGCGACCTTTATCCAGCTCAGAAATAATTTTTTAACCGATTTAGCCGGTACCTCGGCGGACAGTAGAAAAGATGCGGCGGAACAGGCTTCTGCGGCTGATAAATCGAAATCTTTTTTCCGCGATAACGCCCAGCTTTTCGGCATTGCCGACGCTGACAACAGTTTGCAGTTTCAGAAAGACGACACCGACGCAATCGGCAGCAAACATCAAACATTTCAACAGTATTTTAACGGCGTAGAAGTTTTCGCCGGAAGAATCAAAACACATTTGGACAAGGATAACAATCTTTACGCCGTCGGCGGCAACGTCGTGCCGGAAATCGAGATTGATGTCAATCCGACGCGCACTTCGAAAGAAGCGGCGGCGACGGCAATCGCTAAAGTAACCGAAGAAACGGAACTCGGCGGATTGAATGCTGCGTCCGTGAAACTTTTTGTTTTCCGCACCGGCTTGGTGCAGGGAATTCCGGGCGAAGATCATCTCGTTTGGGAAGTCACCGTGACGAACAAATCTTCCCTCCGCGAATTCGTTTATATTGACGCACATTCCGGCAAATTCGTTGACCAGTACACCGGAACACCGGACGCGCTCAATCGCCGCGCCTTTGACGGCAACGGTTCGACCTCGGCGACTCCGCCGAATTACCCGGGAACACCCTACTGGCTCGAAGGACAGGCTTTTCCGACGGCTTCGGCTGAGGCGAATAATATGATTACTTCGTCGAAGGAAACCTACGATTTTTACAAAGCTGCCTTTGGACGCGATTCTTTCAACGGGGCGGGCGCAACGATGGATGCGATTTTTAATCGCGGTAACTCTTGTCCGAACGCTTCGTGGAACGGCACCTTTATCTCATTCTGTCCCGGGTTAACGACCGACGACGTAACTTCGCACGAATGGTCGCACGCTTACACCCAATTCACCCATGGATTAATTTACGCGTGGCAGCCGGGTGCGCTCAACGAAGGTTACTCCGACGTTTTCGGTGAAACGGTTGACCGCATTAACGGTCGTGACAATATCGGTAATTCCGCTACTGATGCGCTGCGAACGGCGGGCAGCTGTTCGACGAATTCACCGGCGGTGACCAGATTGGTTATCAATTCACCGGCACCGCTGGTATCAAGCAATCCGGCACAGCCTGCCGCTTTTGGTCCTTCATTGACTTCGACCGGACCTAAAACTTCAGATGTCGTCGTCGCTTTGGATGCGGCGGATGCGGCGGGTCCGGCGACCAACGATGCGTGTTCGACGATCACGAATGCGGCGGAGGTCAACGGCAAAATCGCGCTGGTCTATCGCGGAACCTGCGCTTTTACCATAAAAGTTAAAAATGCCCAGATTGCCGGTGCCATCGGGGTCATCGTCGGTAACAATGTTGCCACCGGACTGCCGGGAATGGGCGGAACCGACGCGACAGTTACAATTCCGGCACTTGGCATTACTCAAGGAACAGCAAACAGCATCTTTGACAATATCAGATCACCGGTAAATGTGACGATGAGTGCTTCGCCGAACGGTGATAACTCAACGCGCTGGCTGCTCGGTGAAGATGATACGGGCGCACTCGCGGGCGCACTGCGCGATATGTATAACCCGACGTGTTATTCAAATCCCGGCAAAGTCAGCGACACCGCTTACTATTCCTGCGGACCGAACACCCAGGCGGGCGACAGCGGCGGCGTTCACACGAATTCCGGCGTGGTCAACCACGCTTATGCTTTACTGGTTGACGGCGGAACTTATAACGGGCAAACCGTTTCCGCGATTGGTTTGACGAAGGCGGCACATATTTATTTCCGTGCCGAATCGGTCTATCAAAATCCGGCTTCCGATTTTACCTTCCACGCGGATGCTCTGGAACGATCAGCAACCGATCTAATCGGTTTAAATTTGAATGATTTAGTTACCGGCGCGCCTTCCGGTGAAATTATTACAGCCGCCGACGTACAGCAAATTAGAACGGCGATGCTGGCGGTCGAGATGCGCTTGATACCTACTGCTTGTGCATTCGTGCCGCTGCTCGCACAGGCTCCGCCGGCGGAACCGACGTGCGCGGTCAACACATCACGCACTACGCTTTTCGCAGATGGTTTTGAAGGCGGCGCACTAGGCTGGACGATCAGCCATCAAAACAAAGATGCCGGTTACAGTCTGCTCGATTGGGCGATCAGTTCGACATTGCCGGATGGTCGCGCCGGTAAAGGCTTCTTCGTTCCCAATCCGTATAGTTCGTGTGATGCAGGAGCGCAGGATCAAACCGGGCAGCGTTTTCTCGACAGTCCGGCAGTGGTGATTCCGGCAACCTACACGACCGCGATGACGTTGAGTTTTGAGCATTGGATTGCTTCGGAAGCAACGTATGACGGCGGACAGGTTTACTACAAAGTCAACAACGGCGCGTTTACGCTCGTGCCGCAGGCAAATTTTACATATAATGCGCCGAATGCAACTTTGGTAACGGCGGCGGCAGGCAACAGCAATCCGCAAGCCGGACAGCGTGCCTGGTCGGGTGCGGACGGCGGCGGTTTGAGCCGCGGAACATTCGGTAAGACAATCGTTAATTTGACTGGTTTAGCCGCTCCTAACGATATCGTGCAGCTTCGGTGGGACTTTGGAAACGATTCTTGCGGCGGTTCGACGACCGGTTGGTATGTTGATAACGTGACACTCAACGCTTGTGTGAGTGCCGCGCCGACAGCCGCCGGAAGTTCGATTGCCGGACGAGTTCTGAACAGCAAAGGTCGCGGTATCGCCAGTGCCGTCGTCACGATAACCGACTCGAACGGCGCGTCACGCACCGTTCGAACAAACGGTTTCGGTAATTTCCAGATTGCCGATCTGCCGTCGGGTGCCGGTTACATTGTGAACGTCAGACACAAGAGCTATAGTTTCGCTCCCGTTGTGATGTCGCTCACCGAAGACCTGACCGATTTTGTGATCAGAGCAAATCCTTAATTGCAAAATCAGTTAAAAGAAGAAAGACTGGCGGGAAACATTTTCCGCCAGTCTTTCTTCTTTTTAAATTCGTTCTACCAAAATCCATTCAAGAAGTTTTGTTTAGATGCAGAAGTCCGCACGAGTAAGAGCGTGAATGTGCGCCCTTACTTCGTGCGGACTTCTGCATTAACTTACCTTTCCATTCTATTTTGTTATTCCTCAATTAAAAATCGTCTTGTAGAATAAAAACTCGGCGAGCCATTTTTCTACAAAAATGTTGCATATCAAAAAAATACAATACAAAATTGTGGCTTTGTTTGGTCTGGTTTTGATGTTGTCGTGTAGTGTTGTATTATCTCTCTGGAATTTGCGTGTGAAGTAAAACACAATAATTTAATTAATAAACTTTTTTTATAAAAAAAACAGGAGATTTAATGAACGCGAAAAATGTTCTTAATTATGCCGCCGATCAGGGCGCGAAATTTGTTTCCGTGCGATTCACGGATTTGCCCGGCGCGTGGCATCACTTAACTTATCCAATCCAACAGCTTAATGAAGATTCTTTTGAAGACGGTTTCGGATTTGATGCGTCGAGTTTGCGCGGTTGGGCGGCGATTAACGAGTCGGATATGCTGCTCGTCCCCGACCCGGAACGCTACTGGCTTGATCCCTTTACGGAAGAGCCGACAATTTGTTTGATCGCCAACATCGTCGAACCGATCACGAAAGAAGGTTACGGTCTCGATCCGCGTTCCGTGGCGGTACGGGCGGAAAGCTACCTGAAATTTACGGGTCTCGCCGACACGGTTTTCGTCGGACCGGAAGCTGAGTTTTTTGTTTTTGACGAGGTTTCCTACCACAATAATCAGCAGTCCGCCGGTTATACGCTCAACTCGGAAGAAGGACACTGGAATACGGGGCGAACGGGCGGTGAAATGTCGCCGAACAACGGTTATCACATTCGACCGAAAGAAGGGTATGTGCCGGTCGCGCCGACTGATACGCTGATTGATTTGCGAAACGCGATTTCGCTGATTCTCGGCGAGGTCGGTATTCACGTCGAATGTCACCACCACGAGGTTGCTACCGCCGGACAGTGCGAAATTGATTTCAAATATTCAAATATGCTGCACTCGGCAGACAGTTTGCAGCTTTTCAAATATATCGTTAAAAACACAGCGACCTCTTACGGAAAAACGGCGACGTTTATGCCGAAACCGCTCTACGGCGACAACGGTTCGGGAATGCACGTTCACCAATCTTTGTGGAAAGACGGCAATCCGCTGTTTGCCGGTGAAGAATATGCCGGACTTTCGGAAATGGCGAAATTTTATATCGGCGGCTTGCTCAAACACGCGCCTGCGTTGATCGCGCTCGCCGCGCCGACGACGAACAGTTACAAACGGCTCGTTCCGGGTTTTGAAGCTCCGGTTAATCTGGCGTATTCGGCACGAAATCGTTCCGCCGCCGTCAGAATTCCGATGTTCTCGCCGTCGCCGAAAGCCAAACGGCTCGAATTTCGTCCGCCCGATCCGTCGTGCAATCCGTATCTGACTTTTGCCGCACTGCTGATGGCGGGACTCGACGGTGTGCAGAACCGCATTGATCCGGGTGAACCGCTCGACAAAGACATCTACGATTTGTCGCCGGAAGAATTAAAAGACGTGCCGAATCTGCCGGGAAGTTTGGAGGAAGCGTTAAATGCGCTTGAAGCCGATCACGAATTTTTGCTCAAGGGCGATGTTTTCTCGGTTGAGATGATCGAACGCTGGATCAAATACAAACGCGAAAAAGAAGTTCAGCCGATGCGTCTGCGTCCGCATCCTCTCGAATTTTCAATGTATTACGACGTTTAATGTGAAAAAGTAAAAGTAAGGAAAAGGTGAAAACTTTGTTGGCGTAAAGCCGATTTAACTTTTCACCTTTTCCCATTTATAATTTTAGCTGATGAAAATTGAACCGATAATATTGAAGGGAAAATTTGTGCGGCTCGAACCGCTGCAAATCGAGCATTTGAGCGAACTCGGCGGGATTGCCTTTGAGGATTCGATCTGGCGATGGACGACGAATATCGTCGAAACGCCGGACGATCTGCGGCGTTATGTTGAAACTGCACTTGATGAATTTGAACGGAAAGTGTCGTTGCCGTTCGTGACGATTGAACAATCTTCAAATAAGATCATCGGTTCGACCCGGTTCGGCAACATTGACGTGAAAAACCGCCGCGCCGAAATCGGCTGGACGTGGATCAATCCGCGCTGGCAGCGCACGGCAATCAACACCGAAGCAAAACTTTTGATGCTGACCCACGCTTTTGAAATTTGGAAATGTATTCGCGTCGAATTAAAAACCGATGTCTTCAACGAAAAATCGAGAAACGCCATCAAACGACTCGGCGCAGTGGAAGAGGGAATTTTACGGCAGCATCTGATTACCGAATCCGGGCGGTTTCGTGATACGGTTTATTTCAGTATTATTGATTCGGAATGGCAGAGCGTAAAAGCCGGACTAACGGCGAAATTGTGAGGTTTTCAATGAAAAAGTTTTTAAGTTTAGCGATTTTTTGTGTATTTGTCGGCGGCTGTTCCCAAACGACCACCGAAAATGTCACCACTCGTAATTCAAACACCGGCACCAAAAATGCCGATGCGGCTAATTTATCAGCACAAACGCAGAACACGAATGTGTCGAATACGACGATGGAAGAGTTTATGAACGCTAATAATGTTCCTTCCGCCCCGTCTGCCGACGGTGATTCGGCAAATTCAGCAAATCTTCGAACTGCCGATTCGATGATGAGTGCGATGGAAAAAAGAGGACGGGGAAAACGCGCCAACACAGTCCCGGTTGATCCGCACGCGCGGCAGCTTTTAACCGCCGCACCGGATAATTCGGAAATTTACACTGAAATGAATCAGCAGGGACAGTCCGTTGAAATGCGTATCTTTAAAAATAATCCGTCGCTCGACAAAGTTGTCCGCACTCATCTGACAGCGGAAAATCAGCAGGTGAAGATTTATCTCAAAAACGGTAAAGTCATAGATTTGCCGAAAGACAAATTTGATAATGTTTTCGACGTTTCGGCGGATGAGATATTAAGTTCCGTCGGTGCCGCGCCGCAAAAACCTGCTCCGGCATCTAAAAATTAAACGAGAAGACGTTTTTTAGCTGTATCAGCAGCCCGACTGTTAAGAAGGGCTTTGTTCATCTGCTTCCAAGCCCTTCTTAACAGTCGGGCTGCTAACACTTATCATCAATTAATACACGGCTCTATCACACATAAGACAAACCACATCAAACCAAAACCCAAAGCCGATTCACAATCTCCAACTGTTCGGTTATAATCCTACCTGCTATGGAAAAGTTAAATATCATCTGTCCGTGCTGCGAAGCGGTTTTAACAATTGATGCCGGCACCGGCGCGATTTTGGCGCACGAGGAAAAAAAGAAACTGCACGGCTCATTTGAAGAATTAAAGAGCGGACTCGACAAACAGAAAGAACTGCGCGACCAGCTTTTCGCGCAGGAAATGTCGTCGCAAAAAGACCGCGAACGTCTGCTCGAAGAAAAATTTCAGGAAGCGAAAAAACGCGCCCAGAGCGAACCGAACACACCGTTTAAGAATCCGCTGGATTTGGACTGATTTATAAATCGGCAGTCGTCGAGTTTAGATTTTGGAGAAAATTTCACATTATTGTCAGAAGTGCCGCGCCGCCAACGAGGTTGGCGAATCGAATTGCCGACGGTGCGGAACGCGGTTGATGCTGATCGTTTTTCCGCCGTCTGTTCGGCACGACGACGGGATTATTCCATCTTATTACGAAGATCATCTGCTTGAAAGGGTTTCATTGCTCGAACTGCGGCTCGCGCATCTGACCGAACAAGTGGCGATGGTTTATGAATATATCAGCCGCGAGTCGAAAATATTTCAAAAAGATCACACGCTGTTACAATCGTTTTTTGAAACTATTCACAAGGTTAATCCTGATTTGTCCAATTTGATCAGTAAAAACACGCTCGAAATTTTCGACGAGAAAAAGGAAAAACTCTTCGCCGAAGACCGTAGTGAACAAATTCTCGCTGAAATTCTCGCCGGTTACGACCACAAGCAAACCGATCTGCTGACGCATTTGTTTAAGGAAGGTGTCAAACTGCTCGAACAAAACGAGGACAAACAAGCCTTCTTAACACTCGAACGCGCCGTGCTGCTTTCGCCGGAAAACATTCCGCTGCTGGTGTTTATCGCCGGAAAACTTTTTCGCGCCGACAAATTTCCCGAAGCGCGAAAACATCTCGAAAAGGCGTTTGAACACGCGCCGCACAACGAAAAAGTGCTTCTTCTTCTCGGCACGATTTACGCCGACGCAGCGGAAAGCGAAAAAGCGCGAAGATTATTAAGCGTGTTGGTCAATATTCCCGAAAAAAGTTCGTGTATCAATTACATTTGGGGAATGCTCGCGGCGTATGAAAAAAATTGGACGGAATCGCTCGCCGCCTTCAAACAATCGGCGGGCGGCGGAGAAATTCCCGAACTCCAATATCTGATCGGCTGTGCTTATTTCCAACTCCAAAATCACCAAGCTGCATTAGTGCATCTGCAAAAAGCGACTTCATCCGACATCAAATATGCTGATGCGTGGTTTATGCAGAGCGTGATTTACAAAATTTTCGATGATGAACAAAGCGCGAAAAACACCCGCCAATCGGCGTTTGAAGCAAAGGAAGCGGGCGCACAATGTCTCGAATTCTTAAAAGGAAAGCAACTGCCCGATTTTGAAACAGCACTGCCATTTTTGCATTTTAATAATGAGAAAAATCATCTGCTGACCAAAGGCTCACTACGATTGAACAAGTTTTTCCGCGAGCAGATTTTCAAATTTGTTGACTAAAATATTTGTATGAGCAAAGAAAAAATTATTGTCGCTCTCGACGTAGAAACCGCCGCCGAAGCGCGTGAAATTATTGCGGAACTGCGCGGGGAAGTCAGCGCGTTCAAAATCGGTTTGCAGCTTTTTACGGCTGCCGGCGCATCTTTTGTGCGGGAAGTCGTCGCCGGTGATGTCAAACTTTTTCTTGATGTGAAATTTCACGACATTCCGAATACGGTGGCGAAAGCGTCGGTCGAAGTGGCGCGGCTCGGCGTTTGGATGTTCAATGTTCACGCTTTCGGCGGCGGCGAAATGATGCGGCGAACGGTAGAAAGTGTGCGCGAAGTTTGTGAAAAGGAAAGTCTTAATCAGCCTAAAATTATCGGCGTGACGGTTTTGACGAGTTCCAATCAGGAAACTTTGCGCGAAACCGGCATCGAAACTGAAATTAATACGCAAGTTGTCAATTTGGCGCGGCTTGCGGCAAAATATAATCTCGACGGCGTGGTTGCGTCCCCGCACGAAATCAAAAATATTAGGGAAAATGTGGAGAAAGATGATTTTCTAATCGTCACGCCAGGGATCAGAATCACCAAACCGGGCGAGATTCCAGATTCCAGATTCCAAATTCCAAATTTAACTGCCGGAGACCAAAAAACAAAAACCAACCGCCAATTTGCAACAAATGACGATCAGCGGCGTGTAATGACTCCGAGCGCAGCGGTGGCGGCAGGTTCGGATTATCTGGTCATCGGTCGCCCGATTACACAGAGCGAAAATAGAATTGCGGCGGTTCGTGAAATTTTACGGGAAATGGCGGCTGCCTAAAAATTTATATCAATTGATGAGCAACTTAAAATTTCAAACTCAAAATCTCACCGGAAAATCCGTGTTTTTTCGTTTCGCACTGCCGCTGCTCGGTCTTTTATTTTTGTCGGCAGCAACTTTCGTTATTCAGCAAAGCGCATCAGCGCAAAATCCGGTTAAGGCGCAAACGCTGCCGCCGACACCGTTTCGCGTCGGTGAACGGCTGACGTATAACATATCGTTTGAAAAATATAACAACGCCGCCTACGCCGAGATTTTCGCGGTGTCGCGCGGTAAATTGGGCGACAAAGACGCGGTTGAACTGCACTCCAAAATTAAAACGACCAATTTTGTCAGCGCGGCTTTTTATCTGCTTGACGAGGCGCGGACGACGTATGCTGCCGCCGAAAGCGGTCTGCCGCTGTATGTCAAAAAAGTTTCCAACGCGGGGATCGTGCCGAAGGAAACGATTGATAATTACTTGGTCGTGCCGACCGCTAATTACGATTTGCTGACGCTGATTTATCAAACCCGCGTCACGGGCGGAATCGGAAATTTTCTGCTTCAGGAAGACGAAAGAAGTTACAGCGTCAATCTAATCAACACGGGAACCGAGAAAGTGACGACGGACGCGGGCAATTTTGAAACAAATATTTCGTCTGTTCAAAGTCAGTATTTGACTGACAAAGGCATCACCGATTTACGCATTAACTACAGCATTGACGGGGCGCATCTGCCGGTTTTGATTCGGCTCAAAACTGCCAAAGGAGATTTTCGCGCCCAACTCGCCAGCATTCAAATTATCGAAGGCGAACCGACGACCGAACCGACTGCGACCCCGCTTCAAACGCCGCGACCGCAGGCGACACCAAAACCGATTGCCACGCCGACACCATACCTCGAAAATGCTCCGCTGCTTTCCGAACTGCCGTTCAAGCTCGGCGAAACATTAGATTATCAGATTTCGACGAACGGGAAATTTCTCGGTATTGTCACTTTGCAAGCCAAAGAACGCAAACAATTTGCGACTCTCGACAGTCTGCTTTTGACGGCAATCGTCACCGAAACACAACCGAATCAGCAAATTCTAAATTTGAACGACAGCATCAAAGCCTACGTCAATCCAGATTCGCTCGCGCCGCAGCAAATCGAATTCAAATTCAGCGGCATTTACAGCGCGAATTCTCAAACGACGCAATTCAATCAAAAAGCGGGAACAGCGACTTTCGACGGGAAAACGGCGGTCTTCATTCCGGTCGGTACCCACAGCATTTTGTCGCTCGCCTACGCCGTTCGTTCGTTCAACCTCAAGCCGAGCAAAGACCCGACCAATCCGGTCAACGACACGCGCGTTGCCGTCTTTCTCGGTTCGGACGCGAATGTTTTCATTCTCCGTCCCTCAACCGCTGATTTAATCAACTTAAAAGGCGAAAAAATCCCGGCGCAGCTTATCACCGTCACCACCGGCAACCCGCTGATAGATTCGTTAAATCTGCGGCTCTATCTCAGCCTCGACGACAAACGTCTGCCGCTGCGGCTGACGCTCGGCAGTTATCAAGCCGACCTTGTTTCCGAAAAACAAATTCCGCTCAAGTAAAAATGGGAGGTGAAAATGCCCGGAAGCGATTTGTGAAAAGCTGAATCCGCAATCAATTTTTTTCGTCGCCATAATGGCCGTCGTCACCGTTGAAATTAATTTGCGACAGCCATTGATTTCTCGAAATGATATGTCTGACCGCTGGGCGACTTTCGCCGTAACTCCAACCGCGAACGAGATTAAACAATCCGAAGTTCCGGTGTGATGTCATCCCGATTTTTTCCATTATGCGAATTGATGCCTGATTATCGGCAAAGCAGTCGGCGAAAATTTCACTGACTTTAATAAATTCGAACCCGAAATCAAGCAAAACACGGGCGGCTTCCGTCGCGTAACCGTTGTTGCGAAATCGGTATCCGTAATGCCAGCCAATATTTGCCGCCGCACCTCCCAGCACGGCATCGCTGAGATTGCAGCTTCCGATCAAATCGCCGCCGTTTTTCAGCACAACCGCCAACTTATAAAACGGACGCGGCGAACACCGCGCCCACCCCATCGCCTTGACCAATTCATTTCTGTTATACGCTTCGTCCGCCTGAAAAGACAAAATGCCGCCCCGCGCTTCGGGTTCGGCAAATTGTTTGACAAGAATCGGTATGTCGTCTTCCTGCACATCCCGAAGCAGCAAACGCGGGGTTTCAATTTGAAAATTCATTTATTAAATATATTTGCGATAACGGCAACCGCTTCACCAATTTTCTCTGTCCTGCAAAATGCACAAAAATTAATTTTCATTTTATTTGCGCCGATTGTTATTTTTACAATTTCAGTTGTGATTTTTCAATCTTCGCTTATAATTATTGGAGATGTTTGTTTTTGAATGGGATGAAAATAAGGGGAAGTCAAATTTTCGCAAACACAAAATCAGTTTTGCCGAAGGTGAATCAGCTTTTGATGATCGTTTTCTAATTACATTTCCCGATGATTTTCATTCGCAGAAAGAAGAAAGATTAATCAGCATCGGACTTTCAAATCAGAACAGAATTTTATTAATCGTTCACACGGAATTTTCCGAAAAAGCGGATGAAATTTTAATCAGAATCATCAGTTGCCGCAAAGCAACTGCGCTGGAAAGAGAAACTTATGATCAGCAATAACGAAGACGAAATGCGCGAAGAATACGATTTTCGCGGCAAACAAGGCGTTCGCGGAAAATACTACAAACCGTTGCAAAAAGGTCATACGACAATCATCCACAAATCGGACGGCTCAACCGTTGTAACCGAAACGCGCCCGATATTTCTCGACGAAGACGTGCGGAAATATTTTCCTGATTCGCAATCTGTTAATGATGCTTTGCGCGGGTTGATTGCGCTTGTGCCTGAAAAATACAACTAAATTTGAATCCTGCTGGAAAGCTCTATTCTTTATGTTCGGTTTAAGTAAAGCCCAAAAACTTATTGTTAAATTTGCTGAAAAATCACAAGAATTTATCACAAAATTATTCGCTGAAAAACCTCATTCTAAATATTATTTCTTTAATTCCAATGCTACATTTGATAAATCATTTTCCAGTTCTATTAGCTCTGCATCCCAAAAAACTAACATTGTCAGTTTGGCTTTGAGTTCATGAAACTCTGTATCAGTTAAAATGACTGTTGCGCTAGTCGCAGAGTAAATTGAAGTAGGTAAGCCTTCTCTCATTAAATCTTTTATTCCATTAACAATCCTGTTTCTTCTTCTCGTAGAAGTTTGAATTCCATTTATATAGTCTTCTGCCATTTCATTTAATTGTTCTAATTTATTTTGAATTGCGTCACCTATTTCAAATCTCTTTTTCACTAATCTATCTTGGTTATTAAGGTCTAATACTGAAACTGTTAATTTTCCAAAGTCATCTCTGCCTTTGATTCTGTAACGCCAATATAATAAGTGTAATTTGGGGTTAATAACACTAGGATTTACAATTGGCTCCATTTTAGTATCATGATCGTTTTTTTTTCCGTTACATTTTTTACAGGCAGGTAACAAATTTTTCCATTCCAAAACTTCATCTTTATATTTGTTCTTATGATGAAAGTGTTCAACTTCCATGTATTTACTTTCCTCGTTAATGTTAGCTTCACAATAACAACATTTATCATTGGAGAATCCTAACAATCCGCTCTTAATAAAGTCTAAGTTCCAAACTGATTTTCCTGTTAATTTAAACTCGTCCGTCAGATTTTTTTGTAATTCAGGTGTGAGTTCAACAGGTTTGGGTGTTCTATCTAATTTAATCATTGTCCGATAATCCTGCTAATTGTATTTTTAGTATTTTCTTGAGTGAATTCTCTGGATGTAACATTTTATCGAGTGTTTCAAAACAGCGTTTAGCCTCCAAGAAATTCTCATCATCTATTGCCAAATTAAAATTAGTTACAGCATTTAGGTAGGTTTCTGTTCGTGTTTCCGTCATTCCCATAACATCATTAAGTATTTCCTCAACAGTCCAACCCTGACATCCAAATTCTTCGTTTATAATTGGATTTGATTGGATTTGATTTTTCTCATCTAGAGTTAATGCAATTATTTCATTTGGTTTAGCTACTTGAATAATGTGCGGACTATGTGTGGATGTGAAAACCTGTGCGTTCGGCAAAATCATTTTCAATGCTTCATAAATTTTCGCTTGCCATTCTGGATGCAGATGCAGGTCTAACTCGTCTATAAAAACAATTCCTTCGTAATCTTGAATATATTTGCTTGGATGTTTATATCTAAGTTCTACTTCTTTAATTAACCCTAACAAGACTGCAAGGCAAGACTTGTAACCTGAAGACAAGTATTCAAAATAGATTTCTCCATCAGGAGTATTTAGCAGTATGTCGAAAGAGTCTGGAGTAACTCTGCTGAAATTTATATTATTATTTAAGATACTGAAGCAGTGCTGCGCCAATTCATAATTTCTTAATTGTCCTTCATCTAAAGAAGAATATTGTGCTGAAAACAAATATCTGTTAATAAACCAATTCTTTAAATCGTCTGGTAACGAACCTTGGTTTGTTTCATGTGCGAACTGACTAATCTGCTTGTCCGGGTCTCTATTTAATGAATCTAATGTTTTATAAGGGATATCTCTATGAGTTTTGAATACAATTATATCTCTTGAATTTTCATATAAACCCTGCATTTGATTAAACATAGTTTCATTTGGATGAAAGGATAACGTGTTGAAATCCTTTTCTATTGATGTTACATCAATCAAAGCTGTAATTTTCCAAGTTCCACTTTCTATACCTACGGTTTTTTTGACGGATGTTTGGTTGGCAGAAAATGATTGAGCTAAACAATCAAGAATTGTAGTTTTACCAATTCCATTCTGACCGCAAATAATATTGAAATGAGAATCAAACTTCAGTTCAAGATGTTTGATAGGTCCTATTCCATTGATCTTTATGTTTTCTATTTTCAGCATTTTGATTTTCAGTCGTATCCAGAATGGAAATGCGCCTAAGTATATTTCTATTTTGTATTTACTTCAAACAAATGCTTCTCCAATTTTGCATCCAGATTATCAGTTTCGCGGACTTTTACATTCGAGTCATAGGTTTCGTGGTTATTCATATTATTTTTCCGCCAATTTTCTCTGCCGTTCAAAATGGTCGAAAACAAGTTTAGCCGTTTTCGCTCCGACAAACGGTGAAAGTTCTTCGATTGAGGCTTTGGCGATGCGTTCGATTGAGCCGAAGTTTCGGAGGAGCTTCATTTTGCGTTTGTCGCCGACACCTTCGATTGCGGTTAGTTCCGAGGTGAAATCGCGGGTTTCGCGGCGTTTGCGGTGGAATTCGATGGCGGTTTTGTGGGTTTCGTCGCGGATTTGCTGGACGAGGCGGAAAACCGGCACGCCCATTTCAAAATAGACGGGTTTGTCTTCGTGTCCGTAGCGCAACAAGTGGGAAATTTCGCTGTGTTTGCGCGGCGGTTTGACTAAGCCAACGATGGGAATCATCTCTAAATCGAGTTCGCGCATCGCTTTTGCCGCCGCCGAGATTTGTCCTTTGCCGCCGTCAATAAAAATCAAGTCGGGCAGCGGTTTTTCTTCGGCGAGTGAGCGTTTATAGCGGCGGAAAACGGCTTCGTTCATCGAGGCGAAATCGTCCGCGCCTTCGACTGTTTTGATGATGAAGCGGCGGTATTCGGCGCGGGCGGGTTTGGCGTTTTCAAAGACGACGATGCCGGCGACATTATCGGCACCGGCAATGTTCGAGATGTCGAAACTTTCGATGCGAACGGGCAAATGCGGCAGTTCGAGAATTTCCTGCAAATCGCCGAGAACCTTTTCGGTGTCAGGTTTTAAGACGCGGAATCTTTGCTCGAAAGCTATTTTCGCGTTGGTTTCGACGAGCGAAATCATTTCGGCTTTTTGCCCGCGTTTCGGGTCGAGAATTTTCACGCGCCGCCCGCGCCGCGCCGTCAACACTTTTTCCAAAACGTCGCGGTCTTCAAAATCGGCGGGAACGTGAATTTCGAGCGGAACGTAATCGGTCGAATAATACTGCGCCAAAACTTCGCCCAGAAATTCGGAAACGTCGAAGTTTTCCGCGTCCAAATCTTCCCAGAAAAATTCGCGCCGTCCGACGATACGACCTTCACGCATAGTAAAAAGTTGGAGCGCGAGCAGTTGTTTTTCGCGGTAGAAGCCGAGAATATCCACGTCCAAATCAGCGATCATCGCCATTTTCTGCTGTTCGCCGAGCGCGAGAACGGTTTTGTGCAAATCGCGGTATTTCGCCGCCAATTCATAATTCTGATTTTCGGCAAACGTCCACATTCGCTGTTCCAAATCTCCGGCGAGTTCCTTGTTTTTGCCTTCGAGCAGAAGTTTCACGTCTCGCCCTGCTTCCTGATATTCTTCCTTCGTGCAAAGCCCTTTGACACACGGCGCGAGGCAGCGTTTCAGATGATATTCGAGACACGGGCGCGGGAGTTTGCCGTCAATTTCGATGTCGCACGTCCGCATTTGAAAGGCGCGGTTGATTAAATCCAAAGTTTTTCTGGCTAAAGATGCGGGCAGAAAAGGTCCGTAATAATCCGAACCGTCCTTTATAATTTTTCTCGTAATGACGACTTTCGGAAATTCTTCGTGCGTCATTTTCAGATGCGGATACTGTTTGTCGTCTTTGAGCAGAACATTAAAGCGCGGCTTATGTTTTTTGATGAGATTCGATTCCAAAACCAACGCTTCGACCTCGTTATCAACAACGATATATTCAAAATCCACAATGCGTTTGACGAGTTCGCGCGTCTTGCGGTCGTGTCCGCGATTCGATTGAAAATACGAACGAACGCGGTTTTTGAGATTTTTCGCCTTGCCGATGTAGATTATTTTTCCCGCTTCGTTTTTATGGATATAAACGCCGGGCGAAGTCGGCAGAGTTTTTAGTTTTTCGTCTAAAGTCATTAACTAAATTTTAACGCGAAGGTGCGAAGACGCAAAGGCGCGGGAAGAAGGAAATTTGATCGGAGCTGTGGCTGAATAATTGAAACATAATCCGTCGGAAAAAGCGGTTATGTCATATTTGCTAAGTTTCCTCGTTTAATCCGCAAATTTATAACCCAAACCGTAGATAGTGAGTAGATATTGCGGATGACGCGGATTTTCTTCGAGTTTCTGCCGTAGCCAAGCGATGTGAACATCAACGGTGCGCGTCGTTACGGTTACATCATAACCCCACACTTCGTCGAGCAGTTTATCGCGTGTGCAGAGCGTTCCGCGATTTCCAATCAGGTATTGCAGCAGTTTGAACTCGCGTGCCGACAGTTCTATTTTTTGTCCGGCGCGGACGATTTCGGCGCGGCGAAAATCCACGCTGACTGTGCCGAAACGATAACTTTCAGTGCTGCCGGAACCAATCTGAGAAATGATGCGGCGCAACTGCGCTTCGACGCGGGCGAGCAGTTCCGCCATATCAAATGGTTTCGTCAAGTAATCGTCCGCGCCGATCTTGAGTCCCAAAACTTTATCGTAAATCTGCCCGCGCGCCGTCAGCATCAATATCGGTGTCGAGATTCTTCTCTGTCGCAAATCGCGGCAGACATCCAAGCCGCTGCGTTCAGGGAGCATCACGTCGAGCAAAATTAAATCGAACGCTTCGGCGGCGGCGCGCTCGAAACCCGTTACGCCGTCGCGCGCCGTTTCGACTTCATAACCTTCACTTCTGAGGCGGTCGCGCAAAGTAATGATTAGTCCGCGTTCGTCTTCGATCAAAAGAATGCGTGATTTCATAAATTTTGATGTGTAAAAATACCGTCGAGATCAGAATCAGTCGCAGCCGGAAGACGCAGCGCAAAAGTGCTGCCGCGCCCCGTTTCGCTAACGACGCTGATTTTTCCGCCGTGCGCTTCAACGATTTGTTTGACCAAACTCAAACCGATGCCGCTGCCTTTGATTTGGCTCTCGGCTGCTTTTCGCCCGCGATAAAATAGTTTGAAAATATGCGGCAAATCGTATTTTTCAATGCCCGCGCCATTGTCTTTGACGACGATTTCGACTTGTTTTGACATTTTATCCGGCGCGGCGCGAACGCTGATTTCGAGGCGCCGTTTTTCTCGAATTTCGCCGGCGTATTTGACGGCGTTGCCGACGAGATTTCCAATAGCGCGGCGCAATGCTTCACGGTCAGCTCTAATTTCCGGCAGGTCGGATTCGATTTCTAAAACGACTTGAAACCCGCGATCTTCCAGTTCGCTTTTGTAATCGCCGAGCGCGGCGCGGACCATTACGGCGATGTTTTCGCGCCGGTTTTCATAGTGTTGCCTGTTCGCCGTCTGCGCTCCGGCGAATTCCAGAACCTGTTCGACCATCGCCGACAGGCGGCGTTCTTCGTCTTTAATCAATATGCCGTATTCTCTGATTTCGGCATTGTCGGCGATAATTCCGTCGGCGATATTTTCGCTTGCCGCGCGAATGACGGCGAGCGGCGTTCGCAATTCGTGCGTGACGCTTGCCACGAAATTGGTTTGCCGCCGCGCGAAATTTCTGGAGCGATTTGATAAAACGACGAGCAAAATTCCGCTGGTGGCGAGCAGCAGCAAAATGCCGAAACTGACGATCAGATTGCGTTGCCGCATCGTTTCGACCGCTGCTTCGAGCGAACTGTTTCGATGCCGCGCGATTAACTGCCAGCGTCCGCGTTCGTCGCCAAACAGCGCACCGGCGGCAGTCATCGCCGAATTACTGCCGCTCTGCGGGGCGATGAGAACGCTGACCGAAACCGCTCGTTCTTGTTTTTCTTCGCTCGTCGGCGACTGTTTTTGAAGACGGGGCGCGGCGGACAATAAACTCTGAATTTCATCAAATCTCAACGCGAACAAATCGCTTTCCGCATCGCCTTTGTCCAAAGTTTCCGGCAGCGCGGGCGAATCTGATTGATAAATAATTTGCGGCGGCTCGGTGCGGTTCACAACCGTTACGTCGTAGTGGGAATCCTCATCGTTGACGGCTGAATTGAAATAGCGTGAAACGAGCAGCGGAAATAATTCGCTTTCGATGTAATCCGAATCGAGCAGCACGATTGTATAACCGCTGCACCGAACCAGATTGCGAATTTGAGATTCATTCTGCGCCGAACTAACCTGAACATTTTGCAAATCGAGCAGATTAACCGTCGAAATCGGAATTATCAGAGCCGGAATATCGGGCGCGAGGAATTCGACTTTGCAGTTTTTCTCCGCGCCGCTTAAATCACGCTCAATTTCACTTTTTACGCGGGCAAACTGCGGCAGCCACGTCGTTTCTTCAAAGCGTTGCTTCGTTTCGTCATAAGCCGACAAATGAAGCGTTCCGCGCTCGTTATCGGCGACGAAAACTTTGCCGACTAACTTTGGATAGGCGGCAGTCGTCTTCCAGCGATGAAAGCGCAGAGCGTAATTTTCCCAATCCTTCCGTTCAAAACTCGTCGAATCAATTTGCATTTCCAGGTAAGTGCGCGTCAATTCGCGGTCGAAATCGCGGCTCAGATTTTCGGCGGCGAGTTTCACCGATTTCTGCATTTTTTCGCGCTCGCCGTCGCTCGTCTGCCCAATCCAGCGATATTGCAGCACGGCGAGCGTCGCCAGAGTCGCTGCGAGCAAAGCAACCGCCGCAGAAATTAAACCCGGTTTTTGAAAACGATATCTCACATTTGCCATTGTGCCACAACTTTTCCTCTCCGAAACCGCTTAAACGTAAGATTTTACATTCTTAACAACTTCTTATTACCGTCTTAACAACCAAACCGAATAAATATCCGATACTGACGGTCAAGTTTTGATGGAACTCGAAATTCATAAATATCTTAAATAAAGGAAGAATAAATAAATGAAAAACAAAACACTGTCTTTTTTATGTTTGATAACAATAATGTTCGGTCTTTTGCCGCACGGCGCGGCAGCACAGCAAAAAATGCCGCCCAAAAACGGTAATGAAACGGTTGATGAAATTTTAGAAAAGAACGTCGAAGCCATCGGCGGGCGCGAGGCTTTTGCCGCGATAAAATTAATCGAAAGAACGACTGAAAGCGCGGTGATGGGAAGAGTTATTAAAATTATTCTCATCGAAGAAATAGCCGGAAAGCGTTCATATCAGCGGCAGGACGGCGGCGCGGGAATTATCGAATCGGGTTTTGACGGCACAAAAGCGTGGCAGAAAGCTCCGTTTTTCAAAGGTTATCTCGACGCGACCAATCCGCAGGCGAAATCTTTGATGAGCGGCGGAGTAAAACTGCCGGGCGCAGTGCTTTACGATTATCAAGCGAGCGGGAAAAAATTTGAGCGTCTTGCCGATGAACAGCTCGGCGGTAAAAATTATCTGGTCGTCAAAAGCGCGGACACTGACAATGACGGAAAGGAAATTCCGGTTAAATATTATTTCGACCCGTCAACTTATCTATTAAAACAGACGATCAGCGGCGATGCCGTCACGCAAACCAAAACTTACGACGACTACCGCAAAGTCGGCAGAGTAACCGTCGCTTTTATTGCGACTGCGGTTAATTCGCAATACTCGCTGATTAGCAAAATAACCGGGCTGAAATTTAACGAGCCGTTCAAAAGCGAAATTTTTGAATTTCAGGAAACGACATCATCGTCAACATCGCCAGCCGTTTCAAAATCTGACGCGGCACAGAAATCGAGCCGAACCGAAACGCCGCAAACTGAAAAGAGCGGCGAACTTTCCGAAACGGCGCGTCTCGACACTTTTGAAACTGTTTGGAAAACCGTCAACGACACATTTTTCGACCAGGCATTTAACGGTGTCAATTGGCGGGCGATTCACGACAAATATCTGCCGCTGGCAAAAGGGGACGCGCAAAGCGAAGATTTTCATAAACTTCTCAACCGGATGGTTCAGGAACTGCATCTTTCTCATTTCAAGGTCGTGCCGCCGACCGGCGTGAGAACGCTGAGTTCCCGCGCGTCGGAGTCCGGCAACGGTTCGATTGGCTTGAGCGTGCAGTATGTCGGAAATCAAATGCTCGCCGCTGCTGTCAAAAAAGATTCGCCCGCCGCGCTCGCCGGCATTCGTCCCGGTTTCGTTTTGCGCCGCGTCAACGGCAAAACGCCGGACGAGCTTTACGCCGAATATCGAAAAGAGAACACAGGCTTTCAACTGCGCGAAAAACTCGCTCGCGCACGTTCCGTCAGCGGTGAATTAGCAGGAAAATCCGACACCAAAGTTGATCTGGAATTCTCTGACGCAAATGATAAATCACTGAAATTGGAACTCACCCGAAAAGCGCAAACGGTCGGGAATCAATTAGAATTTGAATCGAAAAAACTTAACGGAAACATCGGCTATATCAAATTCAATTTATTTTTCGGCGATCTTTTGCTGAAGTTTGCGGCGGCACTAAACGAATTGCGCGATACCAAAGCGTTGATTATAGATTTGCGCGGAAATCCGGGCGGCGCGGGCGATCTAGCTCCGGCGTTGGCAAATTTACTGTGCAAATCGCCGGGTTCGCTCGGTTCTTTCAAATATCGCTACGAGACGACACAATATGCTTACGCGGGTTTGGGTGAACGGGCTTACAAAGGAAAGATCGTCATTTTAACCGACGAAGGAACAGGCAGCACGTCGGAAGTCTTCGCGGGCGGAATGCAGTCGAATAAACGCGCCGTCGTTGTCGGTTCGCCGTCGGCAGGCGCGGTTTTGCCGTCATTAGTCGCATTACTTCCGACCGGCGGCGTGCTTCAATACGTCGTGGCAAGTTTTCAAACATCCGACGGAACGACGCTCGAAGGCAGAGGAATCGTTCCCGACATCGCCGCCGAAACTACGCGGCGCGGATTGCTGACCGGACGCGACGAAATCTTTGAAACATCTCTGAAATTTATCAATGAAAAATAATAAACAGACGGGATTTTTCGGCTGCCTAAACGAAAAATTGACGATGCGAAATTTGCAGTGCGGCACACAGCTTTAACTTTTTCGACAAAACGCGCGGTTTCTTTGTGTTTTCATCATTTTTAAGGGAAAATCTGAGAAATCCAATGAAAACATTCCTGACAAAATCCGCCGCCGAAGCCGCTGAATTTATCAAAAAAGGCGGCATCGTCGCGTTTCCGACCGAAACTGTTTACGGTTTGGGCGCGAATGTTTTTGACGCGGCGGCAATTGCGAAAATATTCGCTGCAAAACAGCGTCCAAACGATAATCCGTTGATCGCGCACGTCGGAAATCTCGCGCAAATCGAATTGTTGGTCAGTAAAATTACTCCGAACGCGCAGAAATTTATTGACGCTTTTTTTCCGTCGGCGTTGACTTTGGTCTTGCCGAAAGCCGATGAAGTTCCGCTGATTGCGACGGCAAATCTTGAAACAATCGGTGTCAGAATGCCGAAAAATGATTTGGCATTGGAATTTTTATGGAATTGCGAAACGCCCGTCGTCGCGCCGTCGGCAAATCTGTCGGGCAAACCTTCGCCGACAAATTGGCAGGCGGCTTTTGAAGATTTGGATTCACGAATTGACTGTATTTTGCAAGGCGCGGCGACGGAAATCGGTTTGGAATCAACCGTCGTTGACTGCACGTCGGACGTTCCGCTGATTTTGCGTTCGGGCGCGATTACGCTCGAAGATTTGCGCGAAATTGTGCCGGAAACGCAAACTTATCGAGTAAAAAATAATGAACAGCCGAAAAGTCCGGGTTTGAAGCATCAGCATTATTCGCCAAACGCTCGCGTGGTTTTGATAAGTCCAAAGTCCAAAGTCCAAAGTTCAAAATTGAATGCGTTTATCGGTTTGAATGAGCCGGATAAAAAATTTGATATGATAAAAGTTTGCCAATCCGTCGAAGATTATGTACACGATTTTTTTGCGTTTTTTCGTGAATGCGACGCGCGGAACATCGAAACGATTTACTGCGAAACGGTTGAGGAAGGTGGAATCGGTTTGGCGTTGATGGACAGATTAAAACGTGCGGCTGAATGATTTGCAGGGGCGCGGGAGTCCCGCCCGCCGTCCGTTCGAGCGAAGCAAAGAACGGATGTGCGCTCACATTTGCATAAAAGTTAATTAAAATGTCGAGCGGCGTTGCTGTGTTCTTTGCTTGGCTCAAAATTGGCGAGTGAAGCGCAAAATTGGGTGTGCGCCGTGGTTGCATAAAAGTTAAATTATAGGGTGAGCGGCGTTGCCCATTCTTTGCTTCGCTTGAACGGGGCGGGCGAGACTCCCGCGCTCCTGAATTGAAAATATGACGGAAAATGTTGAAAAATTTATCAGTGAATTTGCAAAATGTCTGCACGAAGAAAATTTCGTCAAAATGACTTTGGGAAATTATCGAGGGCAAGACGCGCATCTGCAAAAATTGCTGATTCGTCTGATTGAAACAAAGCGCGGCAAGCGGCTGTTTTTTCTTTATCGCTACGACACGCGCGACACGGCGAAAAATTTTGATTTTAACGAAGGCTTGGAAATTCTCCGCCAAGTTTTGGGCAGTGGTTTTTTCAGCGGACACCTTTTTACGACGGAGAACGATTTTCAGCTCGACATCGGCAAAAAAGGAAAATCGCGTTTGAACGCCGGAAAACCGACTTTCAAAGCGACACCGACGCTCGAACACGACCGCGAAAAGCAGTTGCAGGTTGACCCGAACAGTTTTTATCTGAAGGCGTTGGGAATTACGACTGATCGCGGCGACATTCGCACCAAACAGCAGGATAAATGGAAACAAATCAACAAATTCGTTGAAATTTTGGGTAGTCTTTTTGACAAATCCGCGCTTGCCGATAAAAAACAATTAAAAATTGTTGATATGGGTTCGGGCAAAGGTTATCTGACATTTGCGACATACGATTATTTCAAAAATACGCGCGAAATTGATGTTCAGGTTATCGGCGTTGATACAAAAGAACAGCTTGTCGGGCTTGGAAACGACATCGCTAAAGCGAGCGAATTCAGCGGTTTGCAATTTGTCCAAGGCTATATCGGCGATTACGAATTGGAAAATGTTGACGTGCTGATCGCGCTGCACGCCTGCAACACGGCGACCGACGACGCGATTTTTGCGGGAATCAAAACGAATGCCGCGCTGATCGTCGCCGCGCCGTGCTGTCATCAGGAGATTCGCCCGCAAATTAAACCGCCGGAAATGTTCAAAAATATTTTCAAACACGGCGTGATGCTCGAACGCGAAGCCGAAACTTTGACCGACGGACTGCGCTCGCTTTTATTAGAAAAAAGCGGCTATGCGACCAAACTTTTTGAATTCGTGGCGACCGAACACACGCCGAAAAACAATATGATCGTCGGCACGAAACACGAAAAAGATGTTGACACGGTTAAATTGGACGAACAAATTCGCTCGATTAAAGAATTTTATGGAATAAAAGAGCAAAGGTTAGAAATTTTACTGCAAGGTGAGAAATAGCACGGTTTACAGTTTTTGTTGACATTTACCCAGAAAACCGCATCATAGTTAGAGAATTTCGGAGGAGGTCAAAATGGTGATAGTTAATAAATCAAAGATGAATTCTTCAAACGGTTGTAAAACTTCTGCTTCCGGGAAAATCAGCACAAAAGGAAAAACTGTTTCTCAAAATTCGAGTACGGGAAAATTTGTCGAAAAAGTCAAAACTGAAAAATCTATTTCTAAAGCTGACCAATTGACGCTTCGCGCTTGGGGAAAAGCTTTTGAAAACCGAAAAAAGGTCGTGTAATGGCGATAATTACTTTTGATACCTGTATTTTCATTTCATACCAGCCGTCATATTTACCGAAAGGATTTCGGATGACGGCTGTTGTTTTGCAAGAATTAACTGTCGGCGCGAGTGATGATACGGAAGTTAGATTTTGGAACGAAGCTCGTAAGGCGAGAGAAAAAGACGGAACCCTACTTGTTCCGAACGGTGAAGATTGGTGGATGGCAGGAAAAGTTTTGAATTCGCTTTTAAGAGGACCGAAATCGGAAAATGCAGGCAAAACGGCAAAACTTTCGACGAACGAGATTCAAAGAATCACGAGAGATGTTCTGATAGCGCGGATTGCAAAACGCCCCAACGCTTTACTTATAACTGACAATATTTCGGACTTTGATGAGATAAAGGGATTTTGTAATGTTAAGACACAGAAAGGCGAAGATTTTTTCGGTTAGTATTAACAAGAAAGAAGTTTTATGATTGACAAAAATGAAGCCGAAAAAATAGTGACGGAATTTCTTCTCCAAGATTGGCAAATTGAAGGAGATGAATTTGTTATTCTTAATGAGGATACTATTGAAAGGAATTTTGGCTGGGTGTTTTTCTACGATTCTAAAAAATATCTTGAAACCGACAACATCAGTTACGCATTAGCCGGAAATGCCCCGATCATTTTGAATAAATATAACGGCTCAAAACATATAACCGGAACGGCTTTTGAAACAGAACACTACATCAATGAATATGAAGCAAACCTTTCAGCTTGACCTTTCATCCGATAAACGCATATTATTGCAGTTTGCGCTATGGAGCGCAATTTTAAAACAAAAGGAGACCATTAGACCAATGAAACCTGAAATACATCCAAATTATCAAGATATTACAGTAACCTGCGCGTGCGGGAATTCTTTTCAAACCCGCTCGACGGGCGACGACCTGAGCATCGAAATTTGTTCGGAATGCCATCCGTTTTTTACCGGCAAACAGAAACTCGTTGATACGGCGGGTCGCGTTGACCGCTTTAACAAACGCTACGCTCGCGGCAGTGCGGCGGCAGCGGCAACCACTGAAACAACATAATAAATACGCCGTGAATTTAATTTCCAGTCAGTATTAGCAAAACAAAAAAATAACGCCGATGCTTTTCCAGCGCGGTTCGCTTGTGGTGTAAAATACACCGGAACGAATTTTTTCAGGAAAATATCGGCGTTGTTTTTTATTTTACATTAGGGATTCTGGATTTGCGCGGGCAATAAGCATCTCAATTTATTAGTTAATAATCTAAACGGTTCTAAGTCAAACATTAAAGCTATGAAAAAGAAAAACAGTCATCGAAAAATTACATTTTTGAATTTGGTGATGAGTCTCCAAAAAGATTTGATCGTCGGCGGTCAAGCCGTGATGGAAGGCGTGATGATGCGAACGCCGAGCGCGTATGCGATTGCGGTTCGCAAAAAAGACGGTTCAATCGTTCACACGGCGGAAAGTTTGCCGAAGTGGAGCGAAAAACATAAGTGGCTCGACATTCCGGTTCTGCGCGGCGGCGCGACGCTAATTCAATCAATGGCTCTCGGCATCAAGGCGTTGAACTTTTCGGCGAGCGTCGCTCACGACGATATGGAAGCAGAAGAGGCAAGGGAAAAAGCGTTTGAATTTGCCCCCGAAACAGTTTTAGCCGACGGCACGACCGACAAAAATTTCACCAAAGCACCGGTTAAAGTGACGATGCCCCAAAAGTCGGCGGTGAAAAAGCCGGCACAGGCGGCGGGCGCAGTCGGTTCGATTGTGTTTGCGCTGTTTTTTAATGTGCTGTTGTTTATCGTCGCGCCGCTGATCCTGACCAATATCTTGTTCATCGCGCTCGGCTGGGCGACTGCGCCGGAGGTTGTCGCCAACTTGACTTACTGGCAGACGTTCAAAGCCTATATTTGGGAAATAAAACCAGATTCTTGGATCGCGTTTAACTTGATTGACGGCTTGATCAGAATGGCGTTTTTCGTCGTGATGATTTTTACGATGTCTTATTTGAAAGATATTCGCCGCGTATTTGAATTTCACGGCGCGGAACACAAAACAGTTTTCGCGTGGGAAAAGGGACTCGATTTAACACCGGCGAACGCGCACACGCAAAAACGCCAGCATCCGCGCTGCGGCACGTCGTTTCTGATGGTCGTGATGCTGGTCGCCATTGTGCTTTTCTCTATCATTAAATTTGATGCGATGTGGCTCAACTTGTTGGTGCGAATCGTTTTAATGCCGCTCGTTGCCGGTCTGTCGTATGAAATTATTCGTTACGCCGCGAAAAAGGAATCAAGCGCGGTTTTCAAATTTATGACGCTGCCGGGGTTGTGGCTGCAAAATATCACGACGCAGGAACCGGACGCTTTACAATTGGAAGTCGCTATTAAAGCGTTAAAAGAATCGCTGAAATTCGAGCCGGAAGATGTCGAAGAAGTTCCGGCAATTAATCGCGAATTGGAAGTTGTCGTTTAGGTTTTTCAGGAGAATAAGAAGATCAATTAATCGGCGGAAATTTGATTGAAGAATTTAAAATGGTGTTGTTACATACGGAATCGGAACGCAGTTCTGCCCTGGTTGCAGTGAGCAGCGAGCGCGAAACATTCTTTCTCCAATTTCGAAATTGAATGTCAATAAATATTTTTTCGCGCCGAGGCGACACCCAAAGGCAAACGGGACGGACTACGCTCCAGCCTTTTCAAAAAATTGAATTAGTTTAATATTGTATGTTGGAAAAACTTGCCCAAATTGAAAAAAATTACGATGAAATCACCGAGCAGATTTCGCAGCCTGATGTTACTTCCGATATTGCCGCTTACACGAAACTGATGAAGCAGCACAGTTCGCTCGGCGAAATTGTCGGTGAATATCGTGAAGCCAAGCGAATGACTGAGGAACTCGAAGGCGCGAAAGAAATTATAGAGAATTCCGGTGACGAGGAGATGCGCGAACTCGCCGAAATGGAAGTTGCCGATCTTGAAGAAAGTCTCGAAAAATCTAATGAAAAGCTCAAGTTTTTGCTGATTCCGAAAGACCCGAACGACGAGAAAAACGTCATTTTGGAAATTCGCGCCGGAACGGGCGGCGATGAAGCGACGCTGTTTGCCGCCGAAGTTTTGCGAATGTATGCGCGTTACGCCGAGCGGCAGGGCTGGAAAATGGAGATTCTGGACGCGGCTGACACCGGTGTCGGCGGTTTGAAAGAAGCGTTTGCGATGATCGAAGGCGATAACGTTTATTCAAAAATGCGTTACGAATCGGGAGTTCACCGCGTTCAGCGCGTTCCCGCGACCGAAACGCAGGGACGCATTCACACTTCGGCGATTACCGTCGCCGTGCTGCCCGAAGCCGAAGAGGTTGACGTGCAGATTAATCAAAACGATTTGCGAATTGATACGTTTTGTTCGAGCGGTCCGGGCGGACAGTCGGTCAACACGACTTATTCCGCTGTTCGTTTGACACATCTGCCGTCCGGCGTGGTCGTTTCGATGCAGGACGAAAAATCGCAGATTAAAAACCGCGAAAAAGCGATGCGCGTTTTGCGGGCGCGGCTTCAAGAAATTGAAGAACAGAAAGTTCACGACGCACAGGCTTCCGAACGCAAATCACAGGTCGGCAGCGGCGACCGTTCCGAGAAAATTCGCACCTACAACTTCAAAGAAAACCGCGTTTCCGACCATCGCATCGGTTTGACCAGTTATCAGTTAGAACTCGTGATGGAAGGCGCGTTGGACGAATTTATTGACGCGCTGACGACTCATTATCAAACCGAAAAGCTGAAAGCCGAAACCGTCTCAGCTTAAAAGTCTCGGAAGTCTGAGAAGTTTAGAAAGTCCCGGAAGTCTCGGAATAAATGATTCCCGACTTTCAAGACTTGCCCGACTTCCAAAACTTCCTAGACCAAAAAAGAGAATGCCCGTAACCCGATTAAATCTCATCAGACACGGACAATCCGCCGGAAATGCCGAGGGGCGATTTGGCGGACATTCTCCGACTCCGCTTTCCGAATTGGGGCGGCAGCAGGCGGAAGTTACCGCTCAAAGACTCGCCAAAGAAAAAATTAACATCATTTACTCAAGCGATTTGCACCGTGCAGTCGAAACCGCCGCGCCGCTCGCTGAAATGTTGGATTTGCCGATTAACGAAGACGCGGCGTTTCGTGAGCGCAAGGTCGGCGTTTTAGAAGGGAAAACATTTGACGAATCAAAAAATGAATACCCGAAAGATTACTACGCGCTGATTAACCGCAACATCCAACACGTCATCACTGAAGGAGAAAGTTACCGTCAACTGCTCAAACGCGCTACCAAAGCACTGCACGAAGTTATCCGCAACAATCAGGGCGCGAATATCGCTATTTTTTCGCATACCGGCGCGATTTGTTATTTGACGCTTTATTTAATGGGCGCGATTACTCGCAAAACGAAAACAACGCCGTGGCTGATTACATCAAACTGCGGCATCAATCGTTTTGAAATTCGCAGCCGTTCCAACATTCGCGTGATGGCTCTCAACGACACGCGTCATCTGTCCAACATTACGGGGAACGATTCGTTCGGCGCACGGTGAATTAAGGTAAAAAGGCGGAAGGCTAAAGGGAAGAATTGATAAATCGTTCTTCTCTTTCGCCCTTTCCCTTTTTTGCCTTTGAATTTAGAATGAATATCGTAATCCGAACTGCATTGAACGCGGCGAACCTTGAATATCGGTAAAGATTTTACCAAAAGTCGAAGGCGCGACACTAAGACCCGGGTCTATCGGCAAACCGTAAGTGGTGGTGGTCTGCCCTCCGTCAACCAAATACTGATAATTCATTACGTTGAAAACTTCCCAACGAATCTGGATTTTGTGGTTTTCACCATAAGGCATCTTGAAAGATTTTGAAAGTCCTAAATCAAGTGCCGAATAACCGGGTAATCTGAAATTATTGCGCTGTCCGGTTTCGCCCGGACGGGCATTGCGAAACGCTTTGAATGCCGCCGCCGGGTCTGCAAATAGGTTTTGCGTTGAACGCACCAATCCGGTCGAAATCGGGGCAATTAGTGTTCCGTTTGACTGAACGTTCCAGTTAGTCGCCCATTGCTGCTGATCGAACGGGGATGAAAGCGGCAAACCGCTGTTATAGCGATAAACGCCGGTTAACTGCCAGCCGCCCAAAAATACATCAGCGACTTTGTTCAAATTGCTCAAATAAGTTTGTCCTCTGCCGAACGGAGCCTGAAAGATAAAATTTGCATTTAAAACGTGCCGCGCGTCAAAATCTGAAAATGAATAGTTATCATCCGGGCGCAATGCGTTCAAAATAAACTGCGAACCAAAAGAACCGCCGGTCTGCAAACCGGAGGCGTTGTCTTTCGATAACGACAATGTGTAATTGACATCATAGGAAAGTGTCTGTCCGAGTCTTTGCCGGAAAGAAAATACCGCACCGTGATAGTTGGATTTCGCCACCGAACTGAACGATGAAAATGCGGCATACTGCGGATGAAAGAACATATTCGGGTAAATTCCCCGGTCGTCAATAATGCTTTGAATAAATGTCCAGTCGAGAATGTCAAGACCTCCGCCGACAGGTCCGGCAATGCCGTCTCTGGCGACCAGCCGGTAGATGCGCTGCGTCGAATTTAATGCTACGCCGTTGACGGTTGACGTGTAGTTCGGAAATAAATTTTGGAAATACGGAATCGCGCGAACCTGATCAATCGGCGTGTTGGCGTTGCGTAAATCGTTGAGCATTCCAGCCGCCGTGTACCAATCCATTCCCGATTGCGAATCAACGATATTGTTAAGAGCCAAAACATCCCTCGTCGCCAATAAATTACGAGCGGCGCGACCGATGTATGACGCTTCGAGATACATTCCCTTTGGAAGCTGACGACCGTAAGAAACATTCCAAGTGTAGTGGGTCGGCGTAGTAATCGTCGAATCGAGCGAGCTTTCAATGCGCTGACTTTCATCCGCTAGAGTCGTAAACCGCTGGGTCGGCGCGGGAACACCGGGCAGAGCGCGAACGTCCTGACCGAAACCGGTGAAACGCGGTGCCGGATTAGTCCCCACATCGTATGTGTTCGCCGATATGGTTGATGCGGACGTGAACCCGATGGAAGATAAACCGTCAAAAGAAACGGCTAACTGCTCGCCGAAATGGTCGTTGACAATTCTGAAACCGCCGCGAATGGTTGATTGTCCGCGTCCGCCGAAAATAGTTTTTAAAAATCCCTTTTCAAAGCTCGGCGACCACGCCGCTGCCACGCTCGGCTGAAAGTTGTTCCAGTCCGTTTTGTAAAAACCGGGTGCTTTATTAGCCGGACCGCCCAATTTGAAGTTGATAATTTCGTTATCGGGGCGACCTGCCGCCGCACTGGCAACCCGGCGATTGAAGACATCGCCCAGCGGCGTATCAGGGACGACTTCATAGCCGTTTTTCTCGTAAACCGGACGGCTGACCCCGTAACGCAAACCAAGAGTCAGAGTCAAATTGCTGTAGGGTTTCCAAATATCCTGCCCGTACACGTCATATTCTTCAGTCGCAAAATTGCGGATGGTCGGCGTTCCCGAAGGCAGAACTTTGCCGGCGAGATCAAAAGTAAAATTTCCGCTGTATTGCGAAAAACGTCCGATCAGAGCCGTCGCCGCATTCGCCACAATCGAGTCTTGACCGCCGCCGAGAGAATATCCGGCAGCATTAAACGCATCGGTCAAGACCGCACCGGATGAATCGTAAAACGACGGATTGGTAATTGCCGAATCAAACGCGTTGGCTAAATCCTGACGCTGATTGCGGACAATTCGAACATTGCCGCCGACCTGAATCGTGTGATTTCCTTTGATGAGGGTGAAATCATCCGTAAAATTTTGCACCGGCGTCACGCGGCTTAATGTCCTGGCATAAAATGACGGTTGATAGACATTGCGAAAACTAATGCTGTTGTCGGAAGAATCGCCCTGTTGACTAAACGCCTGACGGGTCAGCCCATAGCGAAAATTGTTGATTTTGTTGCTGCTGATCGTCCAGTTGTGACCGACCACAAAGCCGTAAGGATGTTCCCACAAAGCTCTCGAAGGCGTATCGGGAAAATAAGAAGTCAAGTTGCTCAAATCGGACTGGTAATTGCCGCGCAGAAACAGCGATTGACTGTTATTGATATTGTAATCAAAGCGGACGATGTGCGTGTTTTGGGCAACGGTGGTCGGCGCGTTAAAGCGAAATCCGCCGGTGTTCAACCCGTCGCCGACGCTCGTGTCATTCGCCGGGTAACGGCTGGCGGCAGCGGCAAAAACGGCGACCGCCGCCGGATTGATGCCAACACCCGGAAAAATGCTGTTCAACGTCGTCGTGTTCAATGTCAGCAGTCCCGCTGCCCCGTTTGGTCCCGTTCCGTTAAATCGTAGTTCGCCGCGCCCTAAACTTGCCAGCGGAACGATGCGGACAACCGATTCGGCTTTTGTCTCCCGCTGTCCTTCATACGAATAAAAGAAAAACAGTTTATCTTTTTTGATCGGACCGCCGATTGCGCCGCCGAACACATTGCGAGCTAAACTCGGTCGTTCGACATCGGCTAAATTGTTGAAAAAATTGTTGGCGGAGAAAGCCGTCGGGCGGTAAAAATAGAATCCCGCGCCGTGAAAATCGTTCGTTCCGCTTTTGGAAACAAGCGAAATCTGCGCTCCCGATGAACGTCCCTGATTGGCGTTGGCGTTCGTCGTCGTGATGCGAAACTCTTCAACCGCTTCGGTCGTCAGCCGCAGAACCGTGCCTTGTGACGTTTGAAATTGGTTGTTGCGTCCGCCCGTCTGCTGGTCGTTAATGTCAACCCCGTCGAGCGTGATGTTCGACTGGTCGCTTCTTGAACCGGCGACATAGCCTTCGCGGGTGACACCCGGCTGTAAAGTGAGCAAATCGGCGACGTTTCTCAAGTCAGTTGGCAGTTGCGTAATTTGCTGCGGCACGAAGTTGTTGCCGAGACTCGCATCCTGCGTGTTAACGATTGAAGTGATGTCGTCGGCAGTGACGTTCACCGTCGCGGAAACACTGCCGGGTTCGAGCGGAACATTAACTTCTATCGGGTTGTCAACCAGTGCTTTAACGCCGGTGACGACCGCTTTTTTGAAGTTGCCCGCCGTCACTTCGATTTGATATGTTCCCGGCGCAATGCCCGGAAAGGCATAAATTCCGTCATCGGTTGATGTGACCGTGCGGCTGAATCCGGTGTTCGGATTGGTCAGCAGAACGGTCGCGCCCGGAACCGCCGCTCCCTGTTGGTCTTTGATTGTGCCTTTAATACCGGTCGTCCCGGATTGAGCGTTGACATTTCCGTTAAAAAAAGCGGAAAGCAGCATTACCGATAAAACCGCAACGACTTTGATTTTTGATGTGTCTGTATTCATTGATCCTCCTAAAAGTTAATAACTAAAAGAATTCCGCGATGCTTGAATCGGGATTTATAAACTCGATTTTGAAAATGTGTGAGCGATAAAACCTCGAATTTTCGATGAAAAATCTCGTTCAATAAAGCAGAGTCGAATCGAAAATCAGAGAAGGACGAATTCACTCAAACAACCGTGACTTGGAAAGATAAAATCTACGACGCAATTTGCGCTCCATTTATCAAAAAACCTCTAAGTAAAGAAAACAGAAGAATTTCTTATTACCGATATAATAAAATTGAATTAATCAGATTGGAAAAAGTCACCAAAAATCCAAATTTTTGGAAAGCGTTGAGAGTTTTCAATTGATTTTATAATTTCGTTTGGTGACAGTTCATCAAGCGAATTTGTCTTTTAACCCGATCAGAACTGCTAATGACCAAATACCGTTTCAAAAATGACTTTCGCCGCTGTCGCGCCCATTCCGACGGCGGTGCTGACGGTGGGCGAATGAGGGCTGGCAACATCGCCGACGGCGAAGATGCCGCTGATGTTTGTCCGGCAGTTTTGGTTGATTTTGAGGTAGCCGTTTTTGTCGAGTTCGATTTGCCCGCGAAAAACTGCTGTGTCGGGTTCGACCCCGATGCGGATCAACACCGATTCGACCGGCAAAATGATTGTTTTTTCGGTTTGGGTGTTTCTTAATTTGAGGGCTTGAACATTTTCGTTACCGAGAATTTCTTCGGTGACGGTCGCAGGTAAAACTTCGATTTTCGGATTGTTTTTGACGCGCTCAATAAATTCGGGGCGGGCGCGGAAGTTTGCGCTCCGGTGGATAAGTGTCACCTGCGAAGCCGTCTCAGCTAAAATCAGCGCATTTTCAAGAGCCGCGTCGCCGCCGCCGATAACCGCTGCCGGTTTTCCCGCCGCTTTGATCGAATCGCGTTTGCCCGATTCGAGAATTCCCCGGTCTTTGAATTCGTTTTCGCCCGAGATTTTTAACTTTCGGCGGCTGACACCCGACGCAATGATAATCGCTTTGGCAGATAATTTTTCGCCCGTTTTGAGTGTGAGAGCTTTATTTTTTGCGTCAAATCCGGCGACCTCAGCGACTAAGTTTATGGCAAAATTTCGATTTTCAATTTGCTTGACAAAAACGTCGCGCATCTCACGCCCGTTTTCCGCCGATGCGCCGAGATGATTTTTTACCGGGTTGTACACTCGCAAAAGCTGCCCGCCGAGTTCGGCGGATTTTTCCAAAAGCAGGGTTGTTAATCCGAGTTCGTCGCACCATAGTGCGGACGAAATGCCTGCCGCGCCGCCTCCGATAATTATCACGTCGTATTTGTTGTTTGTGTTCATAAAAGTTGGTGCAGATTAGTTTGGCGCGGTTTTTGCTTGATAATTAACGGGCGATTTCTCTTTTTTGCGTTCGTCACGCCTTGTGTTTAAAGACGCAAACTCAAATTATAAACAAATATCTTTACGCCCGACTTATTTAAATTACCACTTTTTGTCAATAATTTCTCCCGTTTTTTGTCACTTGTGCCTTCCGCAATTGTGAAGGGTAAGTGTTTTAAGAGCCAATAAAATCGCATATCGTCAATAAAAACGAGCATTCAAATTAAATTGTCAAAAGTAACCGGTTTGGCATTTCGCTTGCTTTAAGGTTTGTTTCGTGGGTCGGACAATTTGTATTGAGTGCTGCCTGTTATCTTAAAACTTTTAACGAACACTTAAATTTTATAGCTCCATAAAAATTATGAAACTAGAATTAGAACCTAATCCGTCAGCCTTTCCGTTCATTGATAATGATTTTACCAATGCTGCCAATTCCGACAACGGTTCTGCGTTGGTCAAACCGCTGTTGCAAAGAGGCATCAAAGCCGCGCAGGAAGGCAACCGATCCGAAGCCAAACAAGTGCTTTTGCGTGTTACGGAAATCGAGCCGCGCAACGAAAATGCCTGGATGTGGCTGGCTTCGATCAGCGAATACCCGGAAGAACTGCTCGGCTATTTGAACAATGTTTTAAGCGTTAATCCAACCAACGACCGCGCTCTCGAATGGACGAAATCTACCAAATCTCTGCTCGCCAACAATTTCATTCAGCGCGGAATTAACGCATCCAAAGAGAGCCAGAAAGAATTTGCCCGCCGCAGTTTTATGCAGGCTATCGCCCACGACGAGGAAAACGAGGTCGCCTGGTTGTGGCTCGCTTCCGCCTCCGATTCGGTCGGTGAAAAAACTCTGCACTTGCGGAAAGTTTTAAATATTAACCCGGAAAATGAAAGTGCTTTGACGATGCTCAAATCCATCAAAAAGCAGACGGTTGATTCTTTATTCAAAAAAGCGATTTCCGAAGCCGTGTCCGATGACCGCGCGGCGGCAAACGAAACACTGACCAAAGTCTTGGAAGAATCGCCCGGAATGGAAGACGCGTGGGCTTTGAAGTCGTATTTATCCGAATCGTTCAGCGAAAAAATTGTCTGTTACGAAAAAATTCTGGAGATTAACCCGGACAGCCCGCTGGCAAACGTCAACTGGACGGTGCTGCTGGAAATAATGTCGAGAGTCGAGTCGGCGGATCTGGTAAAAATGGATGAGCCGGGGGCGCGACCGACCGGGCATTTTCAAAATGCCGCGCCGGAACAAAATGAAAATCAGGCGGATGATGTTTACGAGATAGATCTTTCCGAAGAAACCTTTGATATTACGCAAAACCCGGAAGAAATTTTTTTCATTCGCCAAAACAAAGTCGCCGAACTGTCGCAGCCGGAAGCCGCTCTTTTCACCGAAGAAAACAATGCAGCGACAATGCCGACGCAAAAATTGGAATATATGCCGGTCGGTTTCAGCGAGGTCGGCGAAAAAGAAGCGGACACGAAAGCGGCTTTTGCATTTGACGAAACGGAAGAAAACCATTTCAGTGAAACTCTAGTGCTGCCTGAACCGGAAGTCGCGCCGCAGCAGCCGGTAGATTTCTACGCGCCGAAAGAAGCGGCAAGTTTCGATCTGCCCGTACAATATTTCGACGAAAATGTTGATGCGCCGCAACAACAGCGTGAAAACGCAGCGGAAAGTTTTGCTGAAGCCGGCTCGCCGTCTGCTGCATTTGAATATTCGGCAAATTTTGATTCTTCCGTAAATAACTCGGGTTCGGCGGTTGGAGCTGATGAGGAGGAAGAAGAAACGAATTTTTCGCCGGCGGAAAAAAATGAGGTCTTTTATTACGAAACCGACGAAGACATTTTTGCTCCGGCGCAAACGGTTGAAACCGAATACAACCGGTCAGTCCCGCTGGTCGAGGAATTTGATGAAGAAAAAAGCATCCCGGCGACCGTCGAAACCGCTGCGGAAATGTTTGAACCGGCAACTCAAACAAAACAGGAATCTGCGGAGGTGACGGAAAAAGTTTCGGAAGTGTTCTTTAAGACTCCCGCTGAATTAGTCACCTGCCCGTATTGCAAAGCAAAAAATGAACCGCAGGAATTTGTCTGCAATCAATGTCACACGATGCTGACGCTATCCAATCTGGAAATGCTTCTTGCCCATCACGGCGCAGACAAAAACACGCTGCAATACGCGTTGGAAGAAATAGAGGCAGCGGGCGAAAAATATGATCTCGACGCGGAAGAACTCAAAACGCTCGGCATCGGACACATCAATCTCAAAAATCTGCGGCTCGGCTGTGCATATTTGCAGGATTCATTAAAATTAAACCCGAACGATGTAGTGTTGAGTTCGCAAATCAATGCGCTGTCAATTCGGCTGGCTGAAATCGAACAGCAGGAAAACATTCATAGTTCCACGCCAAAAAACCGAAAAATTCTGGTCGTTGACGACAGCGCGACGGTTCGCAAACTGATTTCCGCCAAACTCGAAAAAAGCGGACACGAAGTTTTATGCGCGATAGACGGCATCGAAGCGTTGGAAAAAATCAACGAAATTATGCCCGACCTGATTCTGCTCGACATCAATATGCCGCGAATGGACGGCTACCAGGTCTGCAAGCTGATCCGCAATAACGAAGCGACCAAAGACGTGCCGGTCGTGATGATCTCCGGTAAAGACGGCTTCTTCGACAAAGTGCGCGGTCGAATGGCGGGAACCACCGGCTACATCACCAAGCCGTTCGGACCCGAAACGCTGATGAAAACCGTCGAAACCTACATTGTTCAATAGCCGGAGCGCGAACGGCTCGTCCGCCAATCAGCGAAGCGAAGTTGCGGGCGTTGTCAGTGTAATTTCAATGGATGAACGCATTCAATGTCTCGTCCGGCGGAGCGCGAAAGTCTCGTCCGCCCAACCAGCGATAGCGAAGTTGGAAGCGTTGTCAGCGTAACGTTAGTGGATGAAGGCATCCAACGCCTCGCTGCGCTGGTTGGGCGGACGAGACT